>JALOCI010000046.1 GCA_023227835.1 Bacteroidales bacterium | reverse complement strand
TAGTGATAAATATATTGCATTTATGAAAGCGGGTCTTGAAAGCCTGAAAAAAAGAGCGGCAGATGATCCTTTCATTTATGGCGTGCCGTTCCTCTGGTGTTCAAACAATCTGGTCTCAGCTGCCATAACACAGGCACATCTTTACAGGAAAGTGACTAATGATAGTACTTATCTTGAAATGGAGATGGCATTGAGAGACTGGTTATTCGGTTGCAATCCATGGGGTACCTCAATGATTGTCGGTTACCCGGAAGGAGGAGATTATCCGGACTCGCCACACTCTTCATATACACAGGTAAATGGAGATCTTACAGTCGGAGGACTTGTGGATGGACCTATTTATTATGACCTTTTCCATGAGAGAGCAGGAGGGGCTTTGCGAAAGCCTGACAGTTATGTGCTTTTTAACAATGGCAAGGCTGTTTACCATGATGATATAGGGGATTATTCATCAAATGAGCCTACCATGGATGGTACTGCCGGCCTGACATATTATTTCTCTGCTATGGAGTCAGAGGGAAATGATTATAAAAAGCAGAATGATAAGGATATAAAAGTTGAAAAAGATCCGTATGGTGCAATTGTAAGGATTAATCCCGACAAAAAGACTATCTATTTGATTTTCTCTGCTGATTCAATGTTTCAGGGCGGAGAGACAATACTAAAGGCCCTTGAAACCAATAAAATAAAAGGATCATTCTTTTTTACGGGTAACTTCCTGAGAATGGATAGCATGAAAGAGCTAATTGCAAAAATTGTGAAACAAGGCCATTTTGTCGGAGGTCATTCAGACAGGCATATATTGTATGCACAATGGGGAAGCAAGAGAGAGAGACTTGTGACACCTGACAGTCTTATTACGGATCTTGACCGAAACTATCGGGAGCTGTCGAAATTCGGCATCAAACCATCAGATGCTTTGTGGTTCCTTCCTCCATACGAACACTATAATGCTGAATCTGTAGAGGTAGCCGCAAGGGCAGGACTCAGGACTATTAACTATACTCCTGGAACTGCTACTCCGGCAGACTACACTACGCCGGACATGAAAAGTTACAAAAGCAGCAAGGAGCTAATTGATAAACTTTTTACCTTTGAAAAGGAGAAAGGGCTGAACGGGGCGATAATATTGATTCACCCGGGAGTCCAGGAATCCAGAAGCGACAAGTTGTATGACCAGCTCGGATTAATTATAAAGAAGCTTAAGAGATTGGGTTACACATTTGAGAGACTTAAATAAATTTAATATATGTATAAGATTATCAAGAAAGCGGATCTTACTCCAATAACAACTCTGATGGAGGTAGATGCACCCAGAATGGCTCATTCAGCCCAACCAGGGCAGTTCCTGATTGTGAGGGCGCATGATAAGGGAGAGAGGATTCCTCTTACAATATGCGACTTTGACAGAGAGAAAGGTAGTGTAACAATCGTAACTCAGGTAGTGGGTGCATCGAGCAGACAGATCTGCCATCTCAATGAAGGTGATTCCTTTACTGATTTTGCCGGTCCACTTGGCCAACCATCAGAATTTATTCATAAAAACAGCAAGGAGCTTTCAGAGATGAAATTTCTCTTTATAGCAGGAGGGCTCGGTACAGCTCCGGTCTATCCTCAGGTGAAATTTCTTCACTCGATGGGGGCAAAGGTTGATGTGATAATAGGGGCAAAAAACAAGGATCTCTTGATTTTTGAGAACGAGATGAGGTCTATATGTGATAATCTTTACATTTGTACGGATGATGGGAGCTACGGCAAGAAGGGGCTTGTTACCGAGATGCTGAAAGAGCTTATGGATTCCGGAAAAACTTATGATCAGGCAGTTGCTATCGGCCCGATGATAATGATGAAATTTGTCACCCTTACCGCAAAACCTTATAACCTTCCATTGATAGTCAGCCTGAACACTTTGATGGTGGACGGAACCGGTATGTGCGGTGCATGCAGGGTTTCTGTCGGAGGAAAGACTAAATTTGCCTGTGTTGACGGACCTGAGTTTGATGCTTATCAGGTAGATTTCGATGAAGCGATGAGAAGACAGATGATGTACAAGAATATTGAGGTTGAAGCTGACCATAAATGTAAAATCGGATTACACTGATATGAGAAATAAAATACCAAGAGTTCCTGTCAGAGAGCAGGATCCGGCTGTGAGAGCAAAAAATTTTGAAGAGGTTTGTTACGGTTACAATGCTGAAGAGGCTCAGATGGAGGCTTCGCGTTGTCTGGGGTGTAAAAAGCCTTCATGTATAGCGCAATGTCCGGTGTCAATTCAGATACCTCAGTTTATATATGCGGTTGAGCAAGGTAATTTTACGGAGGCCGCTGCTATCATTGCAAAAGATAGTTCACTTCCTGCAGTTTGCGGCCGCGTCTGCCCGCAGGAGTCACAATGCGAGGGCTCATGTATCCTGGGAGTTAAGGGAGAACCTGTGGCAATAGGAAAACTTGAGAGGTTTGTTGCTGACTGGGCCCGGGAAAACGGTGTGCGCTTCTCTGACAAGAAAGAGGCTAATGGCCATAAAGTCGCAATTATAGGAAGTGGCCCGGCAGGCTTGGCTTGTGCTGCAGACCTTGCAAAAAACGGCTATGATGTCACTATCTTTGAGGCGCTTCACGAACCGGGAGGTGTTCTTCAATATGGTATCCCAGAATTCAGACTTCCTAAAGAACTTGTTGTCAGAACAGAGGTTGAGAATGTCCGCTCACTCGGTGTTAAAATTGAGACAAATGTTGTTGTGGGGCGTACGGTTACTGTCGACTCACTAATTGAGGATGAGGGTTTTTCAGCCGTATTTATTGGTTCCGGGGCTGGTCTTCCTAAGTTTATGGGTATTCCGGGAGAAAATCTCAATGGGGTTGTCTCTGCCAATGAATTCCTGACAAGGAACAACCTTATGAGGGCTTATGATCCGGATTATGATACTCCTATTTATGTGGGAAAAAGAGTTGCCGTAGTTGGTGGCGGAAATGTTGCAATGGATGCGGCGAGAACAGCTCTCAGACTGGGAGCGGAGGTTACAATCGTATACAGAAGGACTGAAAAGGAGCTTCCGGCAAGGGTTGAAGAGGTTCATCATGCCAAGCAGGAGGGAATCGATTTCAAAATGCTTACAAACCCTGTAGAGGTTTTAGGAAATGAGAAGGGTTGGGTTACCGGTCTAAAATGTATCAAAATGGAGCTGGGTGAGCCGGATGAGAGCGGCCGACGTTCTCCAGTGCCTGTTCCGGATTCTGAGTTTGATATAGAAACAGATGTTGTTGTTATGTCTTTGGGAACCTCTCCAAATCCGCTGATTGCATCAACAACGCCAGGTCTGGAGACAAACAGATGGAAATGTGTTGTTGCAGATGATAATGGAGTCACCTCAAAGGCCGGCGTATTTGCCGGGGGTGATGTAGTTACAGGTGCGGCAACTGTCATTCTGGCCATGGGGGCAGGAAGAAAGGCTGCTGAGGCTATTGATAGTTATATAAAGTCCAAGTAGTACTTTTTGTATATCTTTGCACGATATTTAAACTAGCTTTTAATGGCACAAAAACCGTCAATCCCGAAAGGAACTAGAGATTTTTCACCTGTGGAGATGTCCCGCAGGGATTATATATTCAACAATATAAAGAGTGTTTTCAAACTCTATGGCTACTCTCCGATAGAGACGCCTGCCATGGAGAACCTCTCTACACTTTTAGGGAAGTATGGCGAGGAGGGAGATAAGTTGCTCTTCAAAATACTCAACTCCGGTGAGGCATTTGCCGGAGTCGATTCAAAGATGCTGGAAAGCAGTAATTCGCTGTCTCTCAAAGTTTGCGAAAAGGGACTAAGATATGATCTTACAGTCCCGTTTGCCAGATTTGTAGTTCAGCATCAGAATGAACTGGCATTTCCTTTCAAACGCTATCAGATACAACCGGTATGGAGGGCAGACCGACCACAGAAGGGGCGTTACAGGGAGTTTTATCAGTGTGATGTAGATGTTATCGGAAGCAAGTCTCTGCTCAACGAGCTGGAACTTGTCCAGATAGTAGATGATGTTTTTGAAAAACTCGGTATTGATGTTACCATTAAGATTAACAACCGCAAGATCCTGACCGGTATCTCTGAGATTGTCGGATATCCTGAAAAGCTTACTGATATTACTGTTGCGATAGATAAGATAGACAAGATAGGGCTTGATGAGGTGAAGAACGAACTTAGAGAGAGAGGAATTGATGAAAAGGCTATTGAGACCATTGAGCCGGTTTTACTCTTAAAGGGGACCACTGAGCAGAAACTGGATGTGATGAGAAATTTGTTGAAGGGGTCAGAAACAGGGCTCAAGGGTGTTGATGAGATAGCCAAGGTTTTTGAACTTGTAAGTTTAACCGGAGTGAAGCAGACAGTTGAACTTGATCTCTCTCTGGCAAGAGGGCTCAATTACTATACAGGTGCAATATTTGAGGTAAAGGCAAACAATGTTGAGATGGGAAGTATATGCGGGGGAGGCAGATACGATGATCTTACAGGAATTTTCGGTCTTCCCGGTGTCTCGGGTGTCGGGATCTCCTTCGGTGCCGACAGAATCTATGACGTGTTGTTGACACTGGATAAATTTCCGAAAGAGGTGATTGAAGGGACAAAAGTTCTGATTGCAAATTTTGGAGAAGAGGAGGTAGAGCTTTTGTTGCCTTTATTGAAACAGTTACGGTCTAACGGGGTTGTGGCTGAGGTCTATGCCGAATCTCAAAAGCTGAAAAAGCAGTTTGACTATGCTGAGAAACGAGGTATAAGATATATGCTGATTGCAGGCAGGGATGAAATTGCGAAGAACCAGTACAACCTCAAGGATCTTATTACTGGAGAACAAATTTCTTTTGGATCGGAGGAGCTTGTTGACAGGCTTTTATCAAATAAATAAAGGAATAACAGGAAAATAGATTTGCACTTTGTGTATTTTGTATTACCTTTGCAATCCAATACCGCGGAGTGGAGCAGTTGGTAGCTCGTCGGGCTCATAACCCGAAGGTCGGAGGTTCGAGTCCTTCCTCCGCTACTAAAAAACGTCGACATTAGTCGGCGTTTTTTCATTTTGACAGTTTGGATTATAACTTTATAAATCTTTTATTTTTAGTTTTATAATTGCATTATCGGAGTTGCTTGTCTGTTGTGGTATTGCTTTCTTATTAATTGATTTTATTCCTTTGATAGAACAAATTTCATATAAAGTATTAATGTCTGATATAAAAACAAGTTCATTATCAGAGTTTAACTCTTTTGCATATTCAAGTCCCATATAGATTGAATCGGAAGGTAAAGATGATTTTCTATATTTTTTGCTTTTTTTGTCATAAAGTATGTGAAAGAAGTGTTTATAATCAAAGCTGGAAATAAACAGGTATATATATCTATCATTCTCAAGATACTTTTCAATGGAGTAATAAGATATATTATTTATTTGCTGCATAAAATCATTAGGATTTTTTTCCAAAATATTATCAGGAAGCTTATGGTCTTTAAAATCTACGATAGCAGACAATATGCAACTATCTTTAGTAACTAAATATATATTACTATTGAACCAACTTTTGAAATACACTTTATCATTGGATAACTGAAAGTTATTCTCATTAATAGGGACTTTTACAGCATTATTATTGACAGGTAATAAGGTGTCTATCAATTTCCCGGACTCGTCAGTCTTGTATATCTGGGCATTACCTATTTGAGAGTCAGCTACTACTCCTTTTGAAAAAAGATATTTCCCATCATCCATTTTCGCAAAAGCAAAAGAATGCCCATCAATTTTGATGGAAGAAATGAAAGTCCCATCAAAAGCATATTTTACAATTTTTTGCTCCTGGAAAGAGAGAATTTCTATATTATTACTCTTTTTGTCTACGCAGAAATCATCTGCATTAGCATATTCTTCAGGGCCTCTTCCTGTTATGCCAACAGGTCTTATAAACTTGCCTGACTTGTCAAAAATGAGTACTTTTTTTGTTGAAATGCTAAAAATGTAATAATAGTCGTTATAGATAATCAACTTCGGATTTTCTCCAATTATTGATTCCTTTGTAGTTTCAAGTGTAGTATAATCTTTTATTTCTAGAGATTTTTCAGAGAAAAATTCGTCAAACTTTTCTTCAAAAAAATTAATTACCACATAATCACTCTTGGATGAAGAAGTGCAAGATGCCAGCATGACTATGTATAGTACTAGCACGAAAGTATTTTTCATAATATTAACTGAGGGTTTCTTCAAATTTTTTTTTCTGATTTCTTGTTTCCGTTACAAGAGAAAACAATGATGGAGATAAAAATTACAATCTTTGCTTTCATATTAAGAAATAATATTACGTAGTCGTATAAAGTTATTGATAATAAATCTTTTATGCAAATAAATCCTAAACTTATTTCTGTTTATACGAGTACATCTTTTTTATTAGCAGATAACATTTCACAAAATTTCTCGTAATTCAGATAAAGTGGCTATTCTAACAATTTGTGCTAATATCAAATAAAATCATTAAGAATACTCAGTAAAATACCTAGATGTAATTTAGAAAATCCATTATTTAATGGCGTTTTATTTCATCTTAAATTTATACTCAAAATAAAAATTAAATTAATATGAAAAGAGTAGCTACTATTGTCCTTCTGTTGATTCTGTTTGCCGTTAACATTAATGCGCAGGAATTATCGTTCGGGGGAGATTTATTTAACCGATATGTATGGCGTGGACTAGACTTGGGAGGTAAAAGCCCCAGTATACAGCCATGGATGAGACTGGACATGGGAAACGAGAAACACCTTGTCTCAATTGGGGCGTGGAGTGCCTTCTCTTTATCCGGGACCTCAAATGATGAAACAGATTTATATCTATCATATTCATATAAGAGCACATTTACGGCAACCTTAACCGACTACTTCTTTCCGGGTCTGAATACCGGGTCAAAGGACAAGTACTTTGAATGGGGAAAAGAGAGTACAGGGCACATCCTTGAAGGTACAGTGGCATTTAACGGAACGGATAAAATCCCCGTTACCATTCTTTTTTCCATGAATCTTTTTGGCAACGATTCGCGTAGAAGCAACGGAGAAATTTTTATGTCTAAATACATAGAGATAGGTTACAAAACAAAGATATATAAGACGGATTTTAACGCTTTTATAGGTGCAGCCTTAGACAAGCCTGACATAAATGCAGGTGAGACCGCATTTTATCTCAATACTAAGCCAAGTGTCACTAATATCGGCTTAAAACTATCAAAAGAGATAAAATTAACAGATCACTTTTCTGTTCCTGTCCAGTGTTCACTTGTAGCTAATCCAAATCTGAACAAGATATATATGATTTTGGGATTTTCCATTTGATACTGAAATATCTTTAATTATAAAACAATATAAATATGACACTTTCAATGATTTTAAACGCCGGTGTTCTTGACACGGGTTCTACAGGATTCATGTTGCTGGCAACAAGCCTGGTAATGCTTATGACTCCGGGGCTTGCCTTTTTCTACGGAGGGCTTGCCTCTAAACGTAACATTCTTGCCATAATGATACAAAGCTTTGTGTCTTTAGGATGGACTACCGTCTTATGGATCTTTTTCGGCTACTCATTATGCTTCAGTGGTGGTGATGGCGGGATAATAGGCAATTTTGACAAAGCCTTCTTGTCTGGCATCTCCATCGATACTTTGTGGGCAGGTAACGGGAAAATTCCTGAAATCGTATTTATTGCTTACCAGATGATGTTTGCAATCATTACACCGGCACTTATTACTGGAGCTTTTGTAAATAGGGTTACTTTTAAGTCTTATTTTATTTTCTTAACTGTATGGCAGATCTTGGTCTATTATCCATTTGTCCATATGATATGGGGTGGTGGTTTGCTGGCTCAATGGGGCGTGCTTGATTTTGCCGGTGGAATAGTTGTTCACGCTACGGCAGGTTTTGCAGCATTGGCTTCTGTGCTCTATGTCGGAGCAAGAGTTGATAAAAATTCAACACCAAACAGCATCCCATTAGTTGCAATTGGGAGTGGACTGCTTTGGTTCGGATGGTATGGGTTTAATGCCGGGAGTGAAGCGCAGGTCGACAATATTACTTCGCTGGCATTTTTAAATACTGATATTTCTGCCTCTTTTGCAACAATGTCATGGTTGGTTGTTGAGTGGATAAGAGAGCGTAAACCAAAATTTGTAGGGTTACTCACAGGATCAATTGCCGGTTTGGCAACAATAACGCCGTGCGCGGGTTTTGTACCATTGTGGGCTTCTCCTATTATTGGCACTACTGCCGGAGTGGTATGTTATATAGCTGTTCAATTTAAGAATAAAATGAAATGGGATGACGCTCTTGATGTGTGGGGAGTCCACGGTATTGGTGGGGTGTTTGGCACAGTGCTTCTGGGAGTTTTTGCCTCTAAAGCAATAAATAGCTCTGGTGCTGATGGTCTCATTTATGGTGGAGGCATATTTTTCATGAAGCAACTTGCAGCAGTCGTTGCAGCCTCTGTCTATGCATTTGTATTTACCTACCTGATGTTGATTATAATAAATAAAATAACACCGGTAAAGGTCTCCGAAGCGCAAGAAATTGAAGGTTTGGATAATACACTACATGGGGAGAAAGCATATGATGAAGGTGTAATATAATATTGTCGGTTATTTGTTATTTTTGAGAGAACTATAACAAAAAAATGTTCAAGAGATCTATTATAAAAAAATTGATGTTCTTCTATTTAATAGTAGGGATATCTTCAGTCTCGATTATAGGATTTTACTCTTATTACAAAGCGAGGAATGCACTTATAGTGAGGGCTACTGAACAATTGAATTCTGTGAAATCCCTCAAAAAAGAACAAATTGAGAACTATTTTAATATTCAGATCAAATATGTAAATAATAGCAAATCAATAACTGATACAATTCGTGAAGAGATAAACAAGATTATGCTCGACACAAACCAGACCAATGGTTTGGGTAAGACAGGCGAAGTATATTTAGTTGGTCCGGATTTCATTATGAAAAGTAAATCCAGATTCCGTCACAATGCAACTGTTCCAATATATGTTGAAACAGAGGCTGTTAAGCATGCATTTAACACGGGATGCGGAACTTTGGTCTCAAATGATTACAGAAATGTACTTTGCCTTAGCTCTTTTGATAAGATATCTGTGGAAGGTTTAAATTGGGTAATAGTAGCTGAGATTGATTACAATGAGGCAATGATTCCAATAAAAGATCTTAGAAATGACCTTATATTCGTATCAATAATCATCCTTGTTTTAATTTTATCAATAGCGCAAGTAATCAGTTCAGACATAATTGGCCCAATTGTAAAATTTAAAAACGCCGCAATACAAATAGGGCGGGGCAACTTTGATACTAAGGTAAATATATGCTCCGAGAATGAGTTTGGAGTGTTAGCTCTGACGTTTAACCAAATGATTGATAGTATCCAAAAAAAGACATCCGAACTGCTAGAAGAAAAAGCTAATAGAGTATCTGCATTATATGATGGCCAGGAGCTTGAGCGTCATCGTATTTCACGAGAATTGCATGATGGGCTTGCCCAGGAGCTGATTGCAATAAAAATGACTTTAGAAAATCTCACCCATAAAGATGTTGCAGTTATCAAGGATAAAATGGGAGACCTGATTTTTCAAATAAACCATTCCATTGATGAGTTGAGAAAAATTTCTACCGACCTGGCTCCATCAGGTATTTTGGAATTTGGATTCGAGATGGCAATAAAGAATTTATGCAATCAGATACATAAAAGCAGTGGTGTTATAATCGATTTTTCCTGGTTCGGTAATTTTGATAAAATTAAACAGAGGACAAAAATATATTTATATAGAATAGTACAGGAGGCTCTTAATAATGCGGTGAAACACTCCGAAGCAGCAAGGATTCAGGTTCAACTTACTGAAACGGCAGAAAATGTTGTACTGATAATTGAAGATAATGGTAAAGGGTTCAATTATGATGCAAGTGGTCTTGGTTTGGGAAAGGGATTGTTCAATATGCGTGAAAGAAGTATCTTATTAGACGGTACATTTGACGTTGAAACTTGTCCAGAAAAAGGGACAACAATATGGCTTAAGGTAAATAAAATCGTGTAGGGATGGAAAAAATTAAAATTTTGTTGGTTGATGATCATCAGATTATCCTGGACGGTGTAAAGACAATGCTTGTTGATGAGGAGGGTATTGATTTTATAGGTTGCGCTTCAAGTGGTTCTAAAGCGTTGGAAATGATTAAATTAAAGTCGCCGGATATTGTTATTAGTGACATTTCAATGCCGGATATGACAGGCATTGAACTCACTTCAAAAATCATTGAGTTGGAATTGCCGGTTAAGGTGCTGATTTTGTCAATGTACACTACAGACGACTATATCTATAACGCGATAAAGGCCGGTGCCAGGGGGATTTTGCCTAAACAAGACACCAACAAGGAGATGCTATTGGAGGCTATCCGCACCATAAATGATGGAGAGGAGTACTATGCTCCAAATATCTCTATAAATATTATGAAATCGTATGTCTCAAAAATTAAGAGACTGAATCCGCAGGACAGATCAAAGAATTACTCACTTACCCTGCGGGAGAAAGAAATATTAAAATTGTACGTTGAGGGATTTTCTAATCAGGAGGTTGCACAGAAGCTAAATATAAGCATCCGTACGGTAGAGACGCATAAAAATAATATTATGCAGAAATTTGATTTCAAGAGTACTGTTGAGATGGTCAAATTTGCTCTTAAGAATAATATAGTTACACTTTAAAGAGTGGTTATCAGTATTATAATTTGTAAGGAGTTGTGCAAGCGCAGCATAATCACATTCAAGCAGTGGGATAAATAAATATCCGCAATTATATTTATCTTTATCAAATAAATCACAATTAGATAGTTAATAAAAATCAACGCTATGAAATATTTCTCAACCGGATTTTCAATTATAGCAAGCATTCTTTTGCTGTTTCCTATGTCCGGTTATGGACAGAAAGCAGACTATGACAAGGAATTCACCAGAATTCTTGACAGTCTCAACAAACAAACGACTATATATTTTCAGTGGCACAACTCCGAGGTCTATATTAAATATGGAAAACCAAGAATTAAGGCTATGAATGAATTGAAGTCACATCCTGAAAAAGAGAAAGAGTTGCGTCCATATATTGACAGCTTAACAGTGTTATTGGATGCAGCCGGACAAGAGTCAAAAAAAAGATATGCTTTAATAACAGAGAAGAAAAGTGAGGCCTACGACAAGTATAAGTTGGTTTCAGGAGAGGCTTTCAAGAGTGTATTTTATAGAAGGCATTCGCTAACAACAGAGGAGTTGTGGAGTATGCTTAACTCTGCTACAAAGGAGGTCAGGCACTCCCCGGCAGGAAAAGCAACAAAAGCATTCCTTACTACAAAGAAGGTACTCCCCGGCGACAAATTCAAGCCTTTTCCTTGCTTTGATGTAAACGGAAAGAAATTCAATTGGAATATCATTAGTGGTAAAAAAACAATAATAATCGGAGATGGCTTGGGGTGTATGACCCACGGCATGGATAATTCTGCGCCTGCAAGGTATTTCAAAGAGCTTAAAGAGAAATATGGCGCAGATAATTTTGTCTTAATCATATATTGGTACAATACTGACTTGCAAGAAATGAAGAAAGGGATAGCAGAGTTTGGAGTGGAGGAATTCATCAATGTGGCAGACGATCTTGAATTCAGCACACCTTTGGAGATCTTATATGATACACAAGGCACACCATCACTTCTCTACATCAACGCAGATGGCACACTGAGCAAGCAGGTTATGGGGATTGACGATTATATTGACTCATTTTTGAAAAATTAGTGATTTTTTTTGGAAAACCAATTATTGTCTTAGTAATCAAGAATGTTGTCACAGCGCCTCATTTATGAAGAACAAAAAAAGATTACTATCTTTGAGGAATTATAATAATACAATGGTTTTTCAGATCAGACAGGCAAAACCCGATGATACAGGGATAATCCTCAAATTTATATGTGCGCTCGCCGAGTATGAAAAGATGCTTGATGAAGTGACGGCTACGGAGGAGATACTTTACGATTCACTCTTTATCAAGAAACAGGCGGAAGCTTTGATTGCAGAGGAAGATGGCATACCTGTCGGCTTTGCAGTCTATTTTCACAATTTTTCAACCTTCAAAGGAAAGGCGTGTCTATACCTGGAGGATCTTTTTGTCCTTCCTGAGCACCGGGGCAAAGGATATGGAAAGAACCTTCTGATGAAATTGACAGAGATTGCCAAAGAGAGAGGTTGCGAAAGGTTTGACTGGTCTGTTTTGAAATGGAATGAACCTTCTATTAAGTTTTATAAGAGTCTGGGTGCCGAACCTTTAGATGAATGGGTGACATTCAGGCTTACTAAATATTAACAAATGAAAACAATTGCATTAGTTGCACACGACAACAGAAAGAAAGATTTGATTGAGTGGGTTGAATTTAACAGAGAGACCCTGAAGACGCACAAGTTGGTTTGTACAGGTACAACAGGAAGGATGGTAGAGGAGGCTCTTAGTAAAGGATTGAAAAAAGAGGATCCGAAACTGGATATAAAGCTGCTTAAATCAGGGCCGCTTGGCGGAGACCAACAACTTGGAGCACTGATTGCAGAGGGAGAAATTGATATGCTTTTTTTCCTTTGGGATCCTATGCAGCCACAACCACATGATGTTGATGTAAAGGCTTTGTTGAGGATTTCTAGTCTATATAATGTCCCAACGGCAACAAATCGTTCAACAGCAGACTTCCTTATTTCATCACCGCTGTTTGACACCGATTACAAGCCAAAACTGATCAGCTATGCTGATTATACCTCAAGAAAGCTCAATTTGTAATATTGAGCTTTTTTATTTTAAAAGCAATTTTAATGTGAATACCGGATTGCCGGCATTCTTTCCCTCGACGAATAAGGTATTACCGGTTATTGCACGATAGATATCTACAGTATCTTCCAATCTGCTTTCCATATTGAAGTTGAGAAACATATCGGTAACATTCATTTCTGAGGCAAAATCCGGATTAATTGCATCCATGGCCCATTCAACATATTTGGCATTATTGGTGTGTCTGTTTATGTCTATATCGCTGAAAGATACTTTTTTAGTGTATATGAACTCCATGTCGCCAGGAGGCATTATTTTTTCTGCATGTTCCGGAAGTGAGTCCTGAAGATTTATGGAGTCGGAATAACCCAAAGAGTCAATCCGGTGCATCTTTCTCGTTTCAATATTTATCACCACCCAGGAGGAAGTGGCCTTTATGATTACCTCCCCTGATGTGTCGTTAGCTTCAAAATCCCTGTACCAGAACAGTCTGTCTCCACCCTTATGCCAGGTTTTCAAAGTCAGGTTCTCGCGCCATTTGGGTATTCGGTAAAACTTTACATGAAACCTTGACAAGACCCATGCGACTTTGTCTCCGATAAGATTGTCATATCCAAAACCAAGATTGTCAGCATGGCGGCCGGCCAACTCCTGAGCATAATTCATGAATGCAAAAAGTTTGAGATTCGCGTTGATGTCTGTCTCGTAACTTTTTACGTAATAATCTTCACTATAAGTATTCATTGCAGAGATATGTTGAAAATTGTTGAAAGTATGGCAAAAATAGAGATAAATTGGCTAAAGAATAAATTTAGATTAACTTTGTATCCCTGTATTACAATCCGTATTTAAATTTTATGAGCACCAAGTATGTATTTGTTATGGGAGGGGTTACCTCTTCCTTAGGAAAAGGTATTATAGCATCTTCATTAGCTAAACTATTGCAATCAAGAGGATTAGCTGTTACTATCCAGAAGTTTGACCCCTATATCAACGTGGACCCGGGAACTTTAAATCCTTATGAGCATGGTGAGTGTTATGTAACCGAAGATGGTGCTGAGACAGATTTGGATCTCGGTCATTATGAGAGGTTTCTTAATACATTCACATCAAAGGCCAATAATGTAACTACCGGAAAAATTTACCGCACAGTAATCGACAAAGAGAGGCAGGGAGCCTACCTTGGCAAGACTGTTCAAATCATCCCTCACATAACTGATGAGATTAAACGAAGAATGCTCCTGCTTGGGAAATCAGGCAATTTTGACGTTATTATCACAGAGTTGGGCGGAACCGTGGGTGATATCGAGTCACTCCCTTTCATAGAGGCTGTCCGTCAGCTTCAATGGGAACTTCCTGATGAGGACTGCCTTGTGGTTCATCTTACCCTTGTGCCATATCTTAGTGCTGCCAAGGAGTTGAAAACAAAACCTACTCAGCACTCTGTAAGGATGCTGCAACAGAACGGAGTACACCCTGATATAATTATATGCAGGACAGAGCATCCTTTACCTGCAGAGATAAGAAGAAAAGTTGCACTATTCTGCAATGTCAGGCCAAATGCGGTTATAGAGTCAATTGATGCATCCAGCATATATGAAGTTCCGTTGAATATGTACAAGGAGAAACTTGATGAGTTGGTACTCAGAAAGTTCAAACTGGACACATATCTTTCAAGAAGTCTCGAACTGGTTAAGTGGAAAGAGTTTCTTGAAAAGCTTCACAACCCGAAAAACAATGTGGATATTGCCCTGGTCGGTAAATATGTTGAGCTTCAGGATGCCTATAAGTCTATATTGGAGTCATTTATTCACGCCGGTGCCGAGAATGAGTGTAAAGTCAAAGTTCACTATGTTCACAGTGAATATGTGAATGAGGCCAATGTAGCTGAAAAACTCAGCGGAATGCACGGTATCCTTGTCGCTCCCGGCTTTGGTGAAAGAGGTATCGAAGGGAAGATTGTAGCTGTGAAATATGCAAGAGAGAATGGCGTGCCGTTTTTCGGAATCTGTCTTGGCATGCAAATGGCAGTTATAGAATATGCAAGAAATATTCTGGGACTTGAAGATGCTATGACTACTGAGATAAAACAACATGCCAAGGATCCCGTAATTGATCTTATGGAGGATCAGAAAAGCCTCACTATAAAGGGAGGAACAATGCGTCTCGGTGCTTACAAATGCACCCTTGAGGAGGGTACGCTTGCGGCTTCGATATATGGGTGCAGGGAGATATACGAAAGACACAGGCATAGATACGAAGTAAACAATAATTACATAGAGGCACTCGAAAAAGGCGGTATGCATGCCAGTGGCAAGAACCCTGACACAGGTCTGGTTGAGATTGTGGAACTTCCCGGACATCCTTTTTTTATCGGAGTTCAATTTCATCCTGAGTTAAAGAGCACACCGGAAAGGCCGCAGCCTATATTTGTTTCTTTTGTCAAGGCAGCCTTGAAGTACAAAACAGATAAAAAGTGACTGTAAGAAAAATCGATACTCTATTTTTTATTAAAGTCCTGACAATTGTTCTTATCATCAATGCCGGTTGTCAGGAATTTATATTTGCACAGTCAGTCAGGGCTCAGAGGTATGTCTGCAGGGTGGTTGAATCATTCCCTCACGATGTGAATTCTTATACTCAAGGTCTTTTTTTTCATAATGGTCAGCTATATGAGAGTGCCGGACAATACCGTCAGTCATCATTCAGAAAGGTGGATATCAAAAAAGGTACAGCTCTACAGAGTTTTCGGTTTCCCGACAACTATTTCGCAGAAGGCTCGGTTGTTCTTGGAAATTATCTCTATATACTCACTTGGATGGAAAGAGTGGTATTTGTTTATGATATAAACACACTTAAACCTGTCAAACAATTCTTCAACCCCTTTGCTGAAGGTTGGGGACTTACTACTGATGGTAAGCAATTGATTATGAGTGACGGATCTTCTAATCTCTATTTTATGGATCCTCTGACTTTCGTGGAAAAGGGAAGAATTACCGTTAAACTTAACGGCAAGAAGCTCGGCCAGCTCAATGAGCTTGAATATATTAAGGGTGAGATATGGGCGAATGTATATCAGGAAGATTATATCGTAATCATAAATCCGAAGAACGGAGTAGTCCGAGCAATTGTTGACTGTAAGAATCTTCTGCCGGGGAGCATGAGGACTCAAAAAACCGATGTCCTTAACGGTATCGCTTATAATCCGCAGAATGATCAGGTTTATTTAACCGGTAAATATTGGCCGAAATTATTCAGGATATCTCTGACTAAGTAAAATCCGCTTTTAATAAACTCTCAGGGGCGAATTGCCCGGACAATATGCTTTTTGCCGGCAGGTCCGGGTAGTCTTTTTACCATGAATCCAGAATCTCTCAATGCTTGTTTAACAATTCCTTTTGATGAATATGTTACAAGTATGCCACCAGGAATCATCCAGTGAAATAACTTTCCGAAAAGACGAGTGTCCCATAGTTCGGGTTGTATATTCGGAGAGAAGGCATCATAATAGATAATATCAATTTTATTGGGGGCTAATTCAAAATCAAGAAGATCTCCCTGAACCTTTTCCAGAGAAAAGTTGGGAAGTAGATTTTGTACGGATCCCCAAGAGGCTTTGTGAAGGGCAAGGAAATGGTTTTCCATACACTCTTTGTCATAATTCTCCATACAGGCATATTCAGGAAGAGAGGCAATGCGTTCCGGATAATTCAATTCTTTGTATTCAAACTCTCTGAGAGGAAATTTCTCTATAGTAATATATGTGATTTTTACGTAAGGATGAAATTTAGCATAGAGAAATGTAAGGAACGCATTCAGCCCGGTCCCAAAGCCCATCTCAAAAATAGTAAGCTCTTTTCCTGATGTTATGTAGAATTCAAGTCCCGAGTGTAAATATATATGCAAACTTTCGGACAAAGCTCCGTTGATTGAGTGGAAACACTCGTCGAACTCATTTAATTTTAATGTGGAAGAGCCGTCTGCACTAATTATTATCTCTCTGGAATCATTCATTATAAAGCAAATTTAGAGCTTTTATATCTATTTTCTTATCTTTGTAGCTAACATCGAATAATAATTATCAAAAATTATAAAAAATGGCAGTTATAAACAGTATCCTTAAGAGATTCTTCGGAACCAAGGCAGACAGGGATATGAAGCTAATCCAACCTTATGTCGACAAAACTCTTGAGGCATATGCAAGGATAGACAAGCTTACTCATGATCAGCTCAGAGATGAGAGTGATAAAATAAAAATAAGGATAGCAGATTATATTGCTGAGGATGAGGCAAAAAAACAGTCTCTCAGAGATAGGCTGGAGGATCTTACGATTGATATCTCAGAAAAGGAGTCTTTGGCTACTGAGGTTGATAAGTTAACAAAGAAGATAGATGAGAAGCTGGAGGAAGTTCTTATAGAAGTTCTGCCTGATGCGTTTGCAATAATGAAGTCAACGGCAAGGCGCTTTAAGGAAAATAGTGAGATAAGGGTGACTGCTACACAGAATGATAAGGATTTCGCGGCAAAACGTGATTTTGTCACAATAGACGGGGAGACTGCAGTATGGCATAACAGCTGGATGGCCGGAGGAAATATGATTGTTTGGGATATGGTGCATTATGATGTTCAGTTGGTCGGCGGAGTTGCACTGCATCAGGGGAAAATTTCAGAGATGGCTACCGGTGAGGGTAAAACATTGGTGGCAACACTTCCAGTATTCCTTAACGCTCTTGCGGGTAAAGGCGTTCATGTTGTGACAGTAAATGATTATCTGTCAAAGCGTGACTCTGAATGGATGGGACCTCTGTATCAATTTCACGGATTGAAAGTGGATTGTATTGACAGACATGAACCAAACTCTGATGCCAGAAAGGCTGCTTACAGAGCGGATATCACATTCGGAACGAATAATGAGTTCGGCTTTGACTATCTGCGTGATAACATGGCAATAAACCAGGAAGATCTTGTTCAAAGGAAACACCATTATGCAATCGTCGATGAGGTTGACTCTGTATTGATAGACGATGCAAGGACTCCGTTGATTATATCAGGTCCTGTTCCTAAGGGCGATGATCAGCAATTCAACGAGTTCAAACCTATAGTTGAAAAGTTATACGCAGCTCAACGCTCAATTGTAACACAGATTCTTAATGATGCCAAGAAAAAGATATCAGAAGGGAACGAAGAGGAGGGAGGACTGCTGCTTTTAAGAGCACACAAAGGTCTTCCCAGATACAACCCTCTTATTAAATACCTTAGTGAGCCGGGAATAAAACAACTACTCCTGAAGACAGAGAATTACTATATGCAGGACAACAGTAAACAGATGCATATAGTCACAGATCCCCTCTACTTTGTCATTGAGGAGAAGCAGAAATCCGTAGATCTTACAGATGTGGGCCATGAGCTTATATCAAAGGGTGTAAGTGATCCTAAATTCTTCATTCTTCCCGACATAGGAGGAGAGATTTCTGAGATGGAGAAGCAGGATATAACACCGGAGGAAAAAGTTGCCGCAAAGGATGCCCTTCTTACAGATTATGCGCTGAAGAGTGAGCGTGTCCATACTGTTAATCAATTGCTCAAGGCATATACAATGTTTGAGAAGGATGTCGAGTATGTTATCCTCGATAATAAAATAAAGATTGTTGACGAACAGACAGGTCGTATTCTGGAAGGAAGGCGCTATTCGGAGGGGCTTCACCAGGCGATTGAGGCAAAAGAGAGTGTTAAGGTCGAGGCGGCAACACAGACCTTCGCAACAATAACCCTGCAGAATTATTTCAGAATGTATCATAAGCTGTCCGGAATGACAGGTACAGCAGAGACAGAGGCAGGTGAATTCTGGTCTATCTATAAACTGGATGTTGTTGTTATTCCGACTAACAGGCCGATAGTCAGGAAAGATATGGATGATCTTATTTTCAAGACAAAAAGGGAGAAATTCAATGCTGTTATTGAAGAGATTGTGAATCTGACAAAGAATAACCGTCCTGTTCTTGTTGGTACGACATCCGTTGAGGTTTCGGAACTCTTAAGCAGGATGCTTAAGATAAGAGGAATAAAGCACAATGTGCTAAATGCGAAACAACACGCCAAAGAGGCAGAAATTGTTGCCGAGGCCGGACAACCAGGTGCAGTGACAATTGCTACCAATATGGCTGGTCGTGGAACCGATATTAAACTCGGGCCTGGGGTAAAAGAGTCAGGGGGTCTTGCTATCATAGGTACCGAGAGACATGATTCACGGCGTGTGGACAGACAGCTCAGAGGTCGTGCCGGACGTCAGGGAGACCCGGGTTCCTCTAGCTTCTACGTGTCACTTGAAGATGACCTTATGAGGCTTTTCGGATCTGAGAGAATAGCCGGTATGGTTGACAAGATGGGCATGAAAGAGGGTGAGGTTTTGCAACACAGTATGTTGTCTAAATCAATTGAACGTGCCCAGAGAAAAGTTGAAGAGAACAACTTCGGTATAAGAAAGAGACTTCTCGAGTATGATGACGTGATGAATTCTCAGAGAGAGGTAATATATACAAGACGTCGTAATGCTCTGTACGGAGAAAGGGTGGATGTGGATGTCCAGAACATGATAACAGATTATGCTGAAAATCTTGTCTCATCACATCACGGAGCATCCGATTTTGATGAATTTACAACTGATTCTATCCGAAGCCTCTCTGTAGAAACCGGTATCGACAGAGATTTCTACGAAAAGGCCGCAACGGCAGAAGTTGTCGAAGCATATCAGAAAAATATAAAGGAAATTCTCAAAAGAAGGGGAGATGTTCTTGTTCAGCAATCCTGGCCTATTATCAAGCAGATTTACGAAACACAGAATGCAATCTATCAGAATATAGCAATACCTGTAAGTGATGGTCATAAGATGATGCAGATGGTTGTTAATCTAAAAAAGGCATACGATACAAAAGGTCTTGAAATAATAAGGACCCTCAACAAGACAATAACACTTCTGATGATTGACGAGCATTGGAAGGAGCATCTGCGTGACATGGACGATCTTAAACAGTCTGTACAAAATGCCACATACGAACAGAAGGATCCGTTATTGATTTATAAATTTGAAAGCTTTGAACTCTTTAAAGGTGTACTCGACAAGGTAAGCAAAGATGTGCTCTCATTCTTGCTAAAGGCACACATACCTCTCAGGGAAAATACACAGCAGCCTCCTGTGAATGTTAGACAGGAGAGTCATAAAAAGACGGATTTGAGTAATATGAGGACATCAAGGGAGGATCTGTCAACTTCGGGCGGAGAGCCTAAATCTCAAGGTCCTGTGCATGTTGAGAAGAAGGTTGGCAGGAATGATCCATGCCCTTGCGGAAGCGGGAAGAAGTATAAAAATTGCCATGGTGCAAGTTAATAATCTTGATTTATGTATGATATTATAGTAATAGGAGCTGGTCCGGGAGGATATGTGGCGGCTATCAGAGCTGCCCAATTGGGAATGAATTGTGCTGTGGTGGAGAGAGCTGAGTTAGGCGGTATTTGTTTGAACTGGGGTTGCATCCCTACCAAGGCTCTTTTAAAAAGCGCCCAGGCTCTCAATTATGCAAAACATTCGGCTGATTATGGCTTCGATATTGATGGTGAGATAAAACCGGACATAGCAAAGATAGTGGCACGCAGCAGAGGAGTTGCCGCCGGTATGAGTAAAGGGATTGAGTATCTTTTCAAAAAAAATAAGATTACTGTTGTAAACGGAACAGGCAGAATATCTGAACCTGGCAAAGTTGAGGTAAAACAGCCGGATGGTAATATTACTCTCCTGGAGACAAAAAATATTATTATTGCTACAGGTTCACGTGCCAATTCCCTCCCGTTTGCACCTATAGACGGAGAACGTATTATTTCTTACCGTCAGGCTCTTGTTCCGGATAAAATCCCTGCAAGTTTGGTAGTGATTGGTTCAGGAGCAATAGGGAGTGAGTTTGCCTATTTCTATCGTTCGCTCGGTACAGAGGTAACCCTTGTAGAGTATCTGGACAATATTGTTCCTCTGGAAGACGAGGAGGTTTCAGCGCAACTGAGCCGCTCTTTCCGAAAGATGGGAATGAAGGTGATGGTCTCCGCACGTGTTAACAGCGTTACAAGTACAGAGAACGGATGTAAGGTTGAGGTTATTACAAAGAAAGGAACAGAATTTATTGAGGCGGAGAAGGTGTTGTCTGCGGTGGGGGTTGTTGCAAATATTGAAAATCTCGGACTGGAAGGATGCGGGGTTGAGACAGAGAGGGGGAAAATCAAGGTCGACAGCTATTACTCTACAAACATACCGGGAATTTATGCCATCGGAGATGTGATAGCTACACCTGCGCTGGCCCATATAGCTTCTGCAGAGGCGATATGCTGTGTCGAGAAGATTGCAAATATGAACCCGACTCCGTTGGACTATACAAATTTTCCGGGATGCACCTATACTTCACCGGAGATAGCCTCGGCAGGCTATACGGAAAAGGCTGCAAAAGAGGCCGGAATCAATTATAAAATCGGAAAGTTTCCATTTACAGCTTCAGGTAAAGCATCTGCTGCGGGAGAGAAGGACGGATTTGTAAAACTTGTTATAGATGCAGATTCGGATGTTGTTTTAGGTGCGCACTTTATAGGAGCCAATGTTACTGAGATGATTTCCGGAATAGTTGTTGCGAGAAAGCTCGGAGTCACAGCTAAGGATATTATTCACTCCATTCATCCGCACCCCACAATGAGCGAGGCAATTATGGAGGCTGCAGCTTCAGCGCACGGAGAGGTAATACATTTATAAAATAAATAAAGAGATATGCCAAAAGTAGAATCAGTAGTTCAAGTAAATGAGGTTAACAGAATATCCGGAGGAACAGAGTTTCATGGGGTGTTGACTTCAACTTGTGATATCAGGATTGATGGATTTTTTGAAGGAAAACTAAATACTACAGGTAAACTTGTGATAGGAGAATCAGGGAAGTTGGTAGGTGATGTTATAGCTAAAAGCTGTGATATATGGGGAACACTCCAGGGGAAGGTAATTGTCAGAGAGGTCTTCGGTTTGAGAAAAAATGGCTCAATTTCAGGGAATGTCGCTTGTCAGAAGATATTCATTGAAGATGGTGCTGTCTTTAATGGTTCTTGCAAGATGATAGACGATAATATTTTTGAGGAGTTAGCCAAGCAGAAACCTTAAGCTGTAAAAAATTCTTGATCTGATAAAGATAATAAGAGCCGGACTTTTTAAAAGTCCGGCTCTTATTATTTCAACAGTAGAGAGATTATTATTCAAACACAGAAACGCAAGTGTTGGCGTTTCCTATGTCAATCCCTACATGTACACATCCTTCAGCGTCATAAGATGAGGCGAAATCATTGTTATTCTTGTTATTGTCACTTTGTCTTGAATAGATAGCATAACCTATTGAAGCGCATCTTTCAGGTGTGGGAAATACAGAGATCGAGCACACTTCACCAAACTCATCATTAAAGAGGTTAATCAGCTCTTGATTGTAAGCACCACCGCCAACAATCACCATTTTTGAGCATAGTTCAAAATCAGCGTCATTGATGTATTTTGTGAAGGCAGGTATGATTACGTTATTGAAATATAATCTGAGAGCTTTTTTCTTCTCTTCGGTGAAATCCTTCCGTTTCCTGTCAATATACATGCCGCCTTTTGTAAATATCTGATCCATCTGGTGTCCGGTCTTGAGACCCAAGAAGGAACTCTTGCTAAGTTCTTCCGTAAAGATATCAACAGCATAGCTGATTCCATGTGTGCTGAAAAGTGTTCTGTTGAGCAATCCGTTAGGAGTACTCACTACACCTTCGCAGGTACCATAACCGAGACTTACAATGATGAAATTGCCGTCAGTCGGATTTTCTCCCTTACGTATTGCATAGTCACATCCGACAATTTCAGGAAGTACGTTTATGTTACATATTGGAATCAGTTTTTGGTCCGGATTCTGATTTCCGTTTTCAT
>JALOCI010000045.1 GCA_023227835.1 Bacteroidales bacterium | reverse complement strand
ATCAGCGGGGTTTAGCCCGCGAAATTACGAACTCATTTCAAATCGAAGTTGTCAAAGAACTGATATAAATTATATGATATTAATAAGTTACAAGCGCAGATGCGTCGCTTAACGCATCACTAGTAATGTATCCACAATATAATCCAATACTTCATCATCAATTTTCAACTTCACTCCGTCCAGCTCAAAAAGCTTATTATACTGCTTAACCAGAGCATTTTTAGGTTCAGTCAATATGGTTCTTAAAGCCTTTCTATCCAACGGATGAAGATATGTCAGGACAGGTAATCTGCCTATTATTTCCGGAATAAGTCCATAGGAACGTAAATCCTGAGGAGATACATATCTGATAAGATTTTCCTTGTCTATTTTACTTCGTTTCTTCTCAGCCCCATATCCTACCACCTGAGTATTGAGCCTTTGGGAAATCTTTCTTTCTATCCCCTCAAATGCTCCACCGCAAATAAAAAGGATATTCTTTGTATCAACAGCTATCATTCTTTGTTCCGGGTGCTTACGTCCTCCCTGAGGCGGGACATTAACAATGCTCCCCTCAAGAAGTTTGAGCATAGCCTGTTGTACACCCTCGCCTGAAACATCCCGGGTTATTGAAGGATTATCGCTTTTTCTTGCAATCTTATCAATCTCATCAATGAAAACAATTCCTCTCTGTGCTCTTTCGACATCATAATCAGCCTCCTGAAGCAATCTTGTCAGAATACTCTCGACATCCTCCCCCACGTAACCGGCTTCCGTAAGTACAGTAGCATCAACAATTGTAAATGGAACATCCAGCATCTTGGCTATGGTCTTTGCCAAAAGAGTCTTTCCTGTCCCGGTCTGGCCGATAAGCATGATATTAGACTTCTCCAGGTCCAGATCATCGTTGCCTGGATTTGAAATCCTCTTATAATGGTTGTAAACCGCAACAGCCAGGTGCTTCTTTGCCTCATCCTGGCCAATTACATACTGGTCAAGAAACCGGGTCATCTCAACAGGTTTCATGAGTTTCTTCTCAGAATCCTCATTTTTACGCCCTTTTGACCTCTTGGCCATCATCGCCTCTTTAGAGTAATCAACAGCTTGTTGGGCACATTCGTTACAAATACAAGCTATCTCTCCGGCTATGAGAACTTCAACCTCTTCCTTTCCCCTTCCGCAAAATGAACAATAGTCGTTATACTTGGATGCCATACTTATGCAACTATTTTTTTGATTTAATCAGGATTTCGTCAATCATTCCATAAGTCTTGGCCTCAGATGCCGTCATCCAGTAATCCCTGTCCGCATCTTTTTCTATTGTCTCCAAAGGCTTGCCGGAATGAAGTGAGATAATTTCATACAACTCTTTCTTAATCTTCATTATCTCTCTTGCTGTAATCTCAATATCTACCGCCTGTCCTTCAGCACCTCCCATAGGTTGATGAATCATAACTCTGGAATGAGGAAGAGCGGACCTTTTTCCGGTAGCCCCGGCTGTCAGAAGAATAGCCGACATCGAAGCTGCCATTCCCGTACAAATGGTTGCGACATCAGATCCTACAAGCTGCATAGTGTCATATATTCCCAAACCGGCATACACAGAACCTCCCGGAGAGTTTATATAAAGCTGGATATCAGCCTTTGAATCGACAGAGTCCAGATATAACAGCTGTGCCTGTATAATATTGGCGACATCATCATTAATCGGAACTCCCAAGAATATGATCCTGTCCATCATCAACCTTGAGAATACATCCATGGCTGCGACATTTAACTGTCGCTCCTCGATGATTGTAGGGTTGATATATGCACCATAAAGGGACTGGAACCTGTGCATTGACAGACTGCTGACGCCCTGGTGCAATTTGGCAAATTTTTCAAATTCAGTAGCCATATTTTTTTTGTTAATTGGTCATTTTATGAAGCTCATCAAGAGAAATTGACTTGATATCAAGAGCAGTAACACTCTTTACATATCCGATAGTCATATCCTCTTCTGCCTTCTCATATATTCTTCTGCCCTCTTTCTCATTTGACAAAAGTGACTGAGCATACTTCTCAACCTGCTCTTCCGGTGCATTTGTCAGACCATACATTGCAAACTGGTAGCTAGCTATCTTCTTTGCATTCTCTATCAGTATCTCCTTAGTAACCTCAAGCTTCTGCTCCTTCATTATTGTCTGACGTATCATCTGCCAGCGGAAATCTTTAAGGAAGAGAGCAAAATCCTTCTCTATCTCTTCCATTGTGAATTTTCCCTCATTTGCAGTAAACAACCACCTCTTAAGAAAATCCTCAGGCAATTTCAAGTCACTCTTTTCAATTAGGTACTCCCTCGCATCAAGCATATATCTATAATCGCTCTCCTGAGCAAACTCTTCCTTCATCCTCTCAACCAGTTTGGCCTCAAACTCCTCTTGCGTTGTAATAACGCCTGCTCCAAAAACCTTATCAAAAAGATCCTGATTAATTTCTGCATCAACAAATCTCTTTACCTCCTTAACAATTACCTTGAAAATTGGTTCGATGGAAGCCAGCTCTTCTTTTTTCACTTTAAGCAAAGCAGCCCTGTCCGTTTCGTTAGCAAAAGCCTTATTTACATCAATTTCAAACTCATCTCCGGATTTTTTGCCGATAAATGTTTTCTTAATCTTTGCATCTTCTATAGATCTCATTGCTATATATGTACCCTCAATTTTCATATCACCCTGAACAAGATCTGCGATGATGAAATCCTCCTCCTCAATTTTATCGGCTACGCCAAGTTGACCGAACTGTTTCTTTATATTACCGGCGTACTTATCTTTCTCTTCTTTTGAAATCTCCACTTCATAGTAAGGGATTTTATCGTCCTTGCCAAGATTCATCTCAACCTTAGGAGCAAGAGCCAAGTCAAACACAAACTCAAATTCTGTATCATTATCCCAGTCAATCTGCTTTTGTTCTGTCTCATTAGGTAGCGGTTCGCCCAGAATGTTAAGCTTATTTTCAGCGATATAGTTATTAAGACCTTCAGATATGAGATTATTAACAGCATCAAGCATAGCAGACCTGCCATGCATCTTTTCAATAAGACTCATCGGGGCCATTCCTTTACGGAATCCTTTGATATCAGCTTTTCTGCGATAGTCGTTAAGAATTTTCTTCTGCTTATCGCTATAATCTCCCTGCTCAATGTTAAGAGTAACTGTGAGATTCAGATCATCAATGTTTTTTTGTGTTACTTTCATATATCCTATTATTATTATCTATCAGCCTAATAGCTAAAAAGCAGATACCCCAAAGGCTATCTGCTTTTTTGTGCGGGCAAAGGGACTCGAACCCCCACGCCTTACGGCACCAGATCCTAAGTCTGGCGCGGCTACCAATTACGCCATGCCCGCTTTGAGGGATGCAAAGGTACGATAATTTTCTAATTTTGCAACACCTGAACAACCGTTAATCAACTTTTTTCAGTTCTGCAGCCATCCAATTATCACGCCTCCTCTCTCGCACAAACTCTAAAGAGCACTTTTTTGCCTCTTCAAGTATCATAGGCAAATCCTCACTATAAAAACCGCTTATATATAATCTTCCTGAAGCAGTAAGAGCCCCGCTGTATGTACCTATATCCTGAAGTATTATGTTTCTGTTGATGTTCGCAAGCAATATATCGTATCTGCCTGTTTGTATGAGCGATGCATCTCCGCAAAACGCGACAACCCCTCCTTGTACACGGTTCTTTTTCACATTCTCCTCAGTTGAAGCAACTGCAACAGGATCTATATCTATAGCATGAACAGGTGCCACCGCCCCCATCTTTGCTGCCAAAATGGACAATATCCCTGTTCCGCACCCTACATCCAGCAATCTTTTATCCTTCACCTCTGCCTCCAGCAAAGACTCGACCATCAGGGATGTTGTCTGATGATGCCCTGTCCCGAAGGCCATCTTGGGATCAATTGTTATGGTATACTTTGTTTTTGGGAGCCCCTTATGGAAGCTTGCCTTTATAGTACATTTCCCTCCAATCGAAATAGGAGGAAAATTTGACTCCCACAGAATATTCCAGTTCTGTTCATGAATAAGAGAGGCTCTGCTCTTCAGCCGAAAATCCGGAGAATTGGTAAAAGCCGACAGCAGCGCCCTAAGATCACCGGACGAGTACTTCTCCTCAGGAATATAAGCTTTGAGACAGCCATTCTCTGTTGCAAAACTTTCGTAAGGAAGCTCTTCTATCTGAGCTATTACCAAGTCTGCATAATCGTCAGAAAACGGCTCAATCTCAATAATCACCTCTACATAATTCATTAGAAGGATTTTACTATATCAACAAAATCTTTTGCCACTAATGATGCCCCTCCTATAAGACCTCCGTCTACATTTGGTTTGGAGAATATCTCCTGGGCATTAGATGGTTTACAACTTCCTCCGTACAAAATAGGAACAATCTCTGCTACGTCTCCGAATTTGTCTGCAACAACCTTTCTTATAAAAGCGTGCATCTCTTCAGCTTGTTCAGATGTGGCAGTTTTGCCTGTACCAATAGCCCAAACAGGTTCATAAGCGATTATTATCTTGCTCATTTCTGCTCCTTTAAGCTTGTATAATACATCTTTAACCTGCTCTGCCACAACCTCGAAGTGTCGGTTTGACTCTCTCTCCTCAAGTTTTTCTCCCACACAGAAGATAGGAATGATACCCGCATTAAGCGCTAATTCTACCTTCTCGTACAAAGAGGCGCTATTTTCATGATAATACTCCCTTCTCTCAGAGTGACCAAGAATTACATATTTACAATTAACCGATTTCAACATACTAACAGAAACCTCACCTGTATATGCTCCGGATACGTGATCGGCACAGTTCTGAGCTCCAAGAGATATTTTCTCATTCTCATCATACTGTTTTGCAAGCATTCTGGCAACCGGGTCCAGGTGAGTGAAAGGAGGACAAACTATAATATCGACATCTGTATCTAACTCATCTGCAAGAATTGTGAGATCTTTTACAAGAACCTCAGCCTCCTTAATTGTAGTATTCATTTTCCAGTTTCCGGCAACAATTTTCTTTCTCATATCGTAAAATTTTATGTATTTAACTTTGGCGACAAAAATACTAAATAAAAAAAATCATATAAAAATTAAAATTAAAAAGGGGCCCTTGACAACATTGTCAAAGGCCCCATCTTTCAGTAATACTGATTATTACTTATTTATCATTTTATCAATTGCACGTGCAAGTCTTTTAACACCCTCTTCGGTTCTCTCAGCATTCATGAATGAGAAGTTTATCCTCATGGTGTTCTTTCCTGAACCGTCACAATGGAATGCCTCACCTATCACGAAAGCAACATCCTCTTTCATTGCTATATCAAAAAGCTCTCTTGAATCGTAACCTTCAGGCATCTTTACAAAGAGGAAAAGACCGCCTTCCGGATGTGTCCAGGTAACTCCTTCCGGCATATATTTTTCAAAACAAGCCAGCATATGGTCTCTCTTCTCACGATACAAGGCAATAGTCTTCTGAAGGTTTTTCTCAAACAAACCCTTCTCGAGATATTTTGCAGCAACTGCCTGGTCAAAAACAGGAGTACACAGGTCAGTGGATTGTTTTGCAACAACCAGTCTGTCAATTATCTCTTCCGGAGCAATAATCCATCCGATACGGAATCCAGGAAGGAAAGTCTTAGAGAATGTACCAAGCAAAATCACCCTCTGATCATCATCGAGAGAATACATCATAGGTTGCTCGACACCGTCAAACCTCAGTTCCCTGTATGGGCTGTCCTCTATAAGAAGTATGTCATATCTCTTAACTACATCCAGGACATATTTTCTTTGTTCCAGAGTCATAGTAACTCCTGAAGGATTTTGAAAATCAGGAATAGCATAGACAAATTTCGGTTTTTTACCTTTAGCAATCAACTCCTTGACAGTGTCTTCAAGATCATTGTCACATTTTATGCCTACCGGCTCTGCTTGGTATGACCAGAAAGCCTGAAGAGCTCCTAAATATGACGGAAGCCCGCAGACAATGGTATCACCGGGATTTATGAATATTTTTGTCGTTAAATCTATGGCCTGCTGAGAAGATGTTGTTATCAGAATATTACTTGCCGTAACCTTGCACCCTTTTTCAGAATATCTCTTTGCAATAAGCTCTCTAAGCTTCTGGTTCCCCTCTGTCGGTCCGTACTGAAGAGCTGATGTACCTTCTGTCTCCAGAACCTCTTGCATTATTCCCGTAAGGTCCTCAATCGGAAATGTAGCGGCATTCGGAAAGCCGCCGGCAAAAGAGATTACCTCAGGTCTGTTTGCCACACTAAGAAGATCTCTGATTGCAGATCTTCTCATATTATTTGCATTGGAAGACAGAAAGTTTTGAATATTTATCGCCATGACTTATAAATTTTTCTACAAAAGTAAGAAATTGTTATAAAAATAAAAACTTTAATTAATTATTTTAATAAATTATATTTAGTTTTCACACATTTAATAGAATAGAGCAAATTCCAGATTTTACAAAATTATTAATACTTTTGTAAAAAAATGATGTCAACACTTCGCATTACAAAAGAATTCCGGTTTGAAGGGGCACATGCCCTCACCGGATACAATGGAAAGTGCCGCCATATCCATGGACATTCATACAGATTATATATAACTGTAAAAGGTATTCCCATATCGGACACAACCAATCCAAAAAACGGCATGGTTCTCGATTTCAGTGACCTGAAAAAAGTTGTTAATGATAATATCGTAGAGATTTTCGATCATGCGCTGATTCTAAAAAAAGGGGCCGTTTTATCATCTGAAATATCAGAAGCGTATGAAAATGTGGTTGTAGTAGACTTTCAGCCAACTTGTGAAAATCTGGTAATATATATTCAGGGCATTCTTAAGGACAGGCTTCCTGGCAAGGTGGCTCTTCAAAGCATAAGATTGTACGAGACACCGACCTCTTATGTTGAATGGATAGCTGACGACAACAGATAAATAGTTATCAGATTATGAAGAGACTATTCCTTATAGACGGGCACGCATTGATTTTCCGTTCATACTACGCTTTCATCAGAAGACCCATGTTTAACTCCAAGGGAGTTGACACATCTATCCTATACGGCTTCACCAAGACACTCATCGATCTCATAATAAAGGAGCGTCCTACACACCTTGCTGTTGCATTCGATCCTCCCGCAAAAACATTCCGTCATGAGCTCTATCCTGAATATAAAGCCAACAGAAGTGAAACCCCCGAACTTATAAAAAAGGCACTGGAGCCACTATCCGGGATTCTGGAGGCTATATCTATACCTGTGATAATGAAACCGGGTTTTGAGGCTGACGACGTTATAGGAACCATAGCAAAAAGAGCCGAAAAAGAAGACTTTGAAGTATATATGGTAACTCCTGACAAAGATTACGGGCAGCTCATCTCCGACAGAATATTTCAGTATAAGCCGGGGAAGAGCGGGACAGAAATGGAAATTGTCGGCGAGAAGGAGGTTTGTGACTATTACAATATTGACAGACCCGAGCAGGTTATAGACATCCTTACTATATGGGGTGATGCCTCAGACAATGTCCCCGGAGTAAAGGGAGTCGGAGAGGTCGGATCAAAAAAACTGGTACAAAAATATGGTTCGGTAGAGAACATTTATAAAAGGATTTCCGAATTACCGGACAAGCAGCAAGCAGCATTCCGGGAAGCGGAGCAATACATAGGACTCAGCAAACGACTGATAACAATTGACACAAATGTTGATGTGTCATGGGATGAAGCGTCGCTAAGACTATCCACTCCTCATTTTAACGATTTGAGCAGAATTTTTGCGGAATACGAGTTCAGTTCCCTGAACCGCTCAATACAGAAGCTTGGGGAGGTTTTTGAGGTAACCGGAGGCCAGCCTTCCGGGCAAAAGGCTGAGAACAATACAAAAACAGTCAGTTACCGGATTTCATCTCCTGATGAAATAATAGCCGAAGCACTATTAAAAAAAGAGATTGCAATAAAACAGGCCGAGGGGGGATACCTTCTGGGATGTTACGACACCGTGGTTTTTTGTGTAAAAAATAACATTTTACACTTTAAAAATCTTCTTGAAGATGCTGAAATTTTAAAGTGCGGCTATGACCTTAAATCAACAATAAATTCACTGGCTGAGGAGGGTATTTTACTGAAGGGGTATATGGCTGACGTTGAACTCATGCATTACCTTCTTATGCCTGAAAGAGCTCATAAGATTGACATACTGGCGTCAACATATCTTGATGTAACACTAAGCGAAGAAAAAACGGTCATCCAGGCAGATCTTTTTCAGGAGAGTAATAATAGCGTAAACAGTAAAGAGACACACTTCAAAGAGGTTGCCATACTCCTGCCTCTCCTGCACAAACTGGAAGAGGATCTCAGGAGAGAATCACTATATAATTTATACAACGAGATAGAGATGCCGTTGATTGGAGTTTTGGCAGGCATGGAGCAGACCGGTGTCAGAATAGACACATTAATGCTCAGGAGATACAGCGAGAAGTTATCTGCCGAACTTGCCGAGATAGAAAGCAAAATAAGAGATATTGCATGTGATCAGAGTCTGAACATCTCCTCCCCCAAACAACTTAGTGTCCTCCTGTATGAGAAGCTAAGGCTCGGGCACAAAAACGGAAAGAGTGGAAAGAAAGCTTTCTCCACAGATGAGGAGACTCTTACAGAACTTGAAGGAGAACATCCTGTCATTCCGCTAATTCTTGAATTCAGAAATATTAAGAAATTAATATCAACATATACCGACCCTCTGCCATTGCTTATTTCAAGAAAAAGCGGGAAGCTTCACACCACATTCAACCAGGCCCTTACATCCACAGGACGGCTTAGTTCTGTAAAGCCGAATTTACAAAACATTCCCATACGAACAGAAAGAGGAAGGGAGATACGTAAGGCTTTTATCCCCTCTTCCCCTGAGGGGTGTATTATGTCATCAGATTATTCTCAGATAGAGCTAAGATTAATGGCCCACATAAGCGGTGACGAGAACTTTATTGAAGCGTTCCGGGCCGGCAAGGATATCCATGCCGCAACAGCTTCCAGAATCTTCGACACACCTGAAGAGATGCTTTCAAAGGAGCAGAGAAGCAGGGCCAAAGTTGCAAATTTCGGCATTATATACGGAATATCCGCATTTGGTCTTTCCCAGAGACTCCATATCTCAAGAAGCGAGTCCAAGAGTCTTATTGACGAATATTTCAACAAATACCCCGGAGTACATGCTTATATGACGAACACAATTGAGCAGGCACGCCGTAACGGGTATGTGGAAACACTATATGGGAGAAAAAGGTTTACACCAGACATCAATTCAAAAAATGCAGTTGTTAGAGGTCTTGCAGAAAGAAATGCTGTGAACGCACCTATACAGGGTAGTGCGGCAGATATCATAAAGATTGCCATGATAAATGTGGACAGAAGAATTACAAAAGAGGGGCTAAAGAGCAAAATGGTCCTTCAGGTGCATGACGAGCTTGTATTTGATGTAGTTCACGGAGAAGAGGGACAATTGAGCTGTATAGTTAAGGAAGAGATGGAAAATGTTGTAAAACTTTCAGTACCTCTCACTGTTGATTGCAATTCAGGTAAAAACTGGCTTGAAGCTCATTAACAGATAAGATTATGGTTAAGATGTCTGCACATAGGGATGAGATAGAACTTATAAGGCTGGCTGTCAACAACGACCAGTCAGCTTTTTTCAGACTCTTCGAAAGATACAGCGATCAGGTATATACATTCATTCTTGGCATTATTCCGCAACCGCAGGATGCTGAAGATATATGCCAGGAGACCTTTGACAAAGCTTTCAGAAACATATCCTCATACCGGGAAGAGTGGGCATTCTCGACATGGCTGTATAAAATTGCCCAGAATACTGCATTCGATTTTTACAGAAAAAGGATTGCCAACATATCAACCTCTGTTACTAAATCTGCAGCCGAGTATTCCGAGAAGAACGAATCTCTTGAACCGACAAGAAGTCCCGAAGACAACCTGATTACCCAACAGACATTTGAACAGTTGATCAAGGCTATTAAGGGACTGGACATAAAATACCGCAAGGTTGCCGAGCTGAGATTCATCAACGACTATGCATATGAGGAGATTGCAAAGGAGTTGAACCTACCGGTAAACACAGTAAAAACACACATAAACAGAGCAAGAAAACTATTAGCGGATAAATGGAAGAGCTGATTATAAAATATTTCCCGGAACTTACAGAGAGTCAGAGAATGAAATATGCAGCACTCTACCCTCTTTATATGGAGTGGAATGCCAGGATAAATGTGATTTCCCGTAAAGATGCCGAAAATCTTTATCTTCATCATGTATTGCACTCTCTCTCAATTGCAAAATTTATAACTTTCCCGGCCGGGGCAAGAGTTCTGGATGTCGGGACCGGTGGCGGCTTTCCCGGAATTCCCCTTGCCATAATGTTCCCTGAGACAAAATTCCACTTATGTGATTCTATCGGGAAAAAGATATTAGTTGTTAACGAGGTCGCAAAAGCCGCAGGCATATCAAACATCGTGGCAGAACAGACCCGAGCCGAGTCTGTATCCTCTAAATATGACTTCGTGGTATCAAGAGCTGTTACTGAACTTAAGGAATTTCTCCCCTGGATATGGAAAAACATCGAACCTGGCAAATGTGGAGGGATTACAAGAGGAGTGCTGTATCTCAAGGGAGGAGAACTTGATAATGAGATTTCTGCGGCATGTACCAGACTAAAAATTTCACCGGGTAACATAAAAAAAGAGTATATCAGTAAGTGGTTTGAAGAGCCTTTTTTTGCAGAAAAACAGGTTTTGTACATCAAACGATGAGATAAATATTTGCTATTAAAAACATTTTACATATCTTTGCACTCCCTTTTGAAGAAATAAAATAACAGGTATATATCATGAAACGCACATTCCAACCATCACAACGCAAGCGTCGCAATAAACACGGATTCCGTGAGAGAATGTCAACTCCCAATGGACGTCGCGTACTGGCAGCCCGTCGTCGTCGTGGGCGCAAGAAACTCACAGTATCATCTGAAGATCTTTACTAACAGAGATATACTATAAGACACAAAGACGCCTTGAGCGTCTTTTTTGTTATATTTAGAGCTGAAATATGATTTCTATGGACAACGTTATTAATTACCTCAATCCACTTGAATTGTACTCTACCACAGAGATGAACAAACTCTCCGCTGCTGCCCTGAAGATCAGAGAGAAGAAGAATGGCAATAAGGTATTTTACAATAACAATTTTCATATTGAACCCAGCAACATATGTATTCACAGATGCAAATTCTGCTCCTACAGGAGAAATGACTCATCACAATCTGGAGCTTGGGCAATGACTCTTGATGAGATAATTGAATACTGTCGTGAAAAGTATCAAAAAGGGATGACGGAGGTGCATGTTGTCGGCAGCGTTCATCCTGAAAGAGATTTACATTATTACACCTCGATCATATCGATTTTAAAAAGAGAACTTCCTTCTGAAGTGGCAATAAAGGCATACTCTGCTGTTGAAATAGATGATATGTCAAAAAGCGCCGGAAAAAGTATCGAATATGTGCTTAAGACCCTGAAAGATGCCGGACTATCGGCAATTCCGGGAGGGGGGGCAGAAATCTTCGCACCAAGAGTACGTAATGAGATTTGTCCGGACAAGACAGATGGTGCAAAATGGCTGGAAATACACCGAATTGCACACAAACTGGGCATCAGAAGTAATGCCACCATGCTATTCGGTCATATAGAGACGCGTGAGGAGAGGATTGATCACATGTTGCAATTAAGAAATTTACAAGATGAGACCGGTGGTTTTGACGCATTTATTCCACTCCTTTTCAGATCCTCAAACAATCAGTTATCCCATCTGGGAGAAGTCGGAATTATAGAAATTCTTAAAACATTTGCTATTTCCAGAATTGTTCTGGACAATATTACACATATCAAGTCCTATTGGCCTATGCTTGGGAAAGAGCTTAGTCAGCTTGCCCTGCTATATGGAGCAGACGATATTGACGGAACAATCAATGATTCCACAAAGATATACAGCATGGCCGGCTCTCAGAAAAACCCAGGAATGAGCAGTCTGGAACTTAAAAGAATGGCTGAGGAGTGCGGATTCATGGCAATTGAGAGAGACAGCTTCTATAATGAAGTGAAAAAATAGTATTTTTGTATCATGGCAAAAGGAAAAGATATCTCAGAAAAGGTAAAAAGCAAAGTAAGGTGGGAGAATCCCGTACTTAGAGAACTTTACAAGGCAGCAGGCTGTCTGGTACTATTATTTATCGTCTTGACGTTGTTGCTCAGAATTGTTACAAGACACAACCAGGAATTTGAAGTTCCCGACTTGTCGGGTATGAATCTGGAAGAGGCAGACGAAGTAGCTCACAGACATCATTTGCGACTGGAAGTATCTGACTCTGTTTTCATACCTACGGTAAGCAGGGGACTTGTTCTCAGGCAAAACCCGAGAGCCGGTAATATGGTTAAAAAAAACCGCAGAGTCTTACTCACCATAAACACAATACAGCCCAAACTTGTAAGTATGCCGTCATTGACAGGGTACTCACTCCGCCAGGCAAAAGCCGAACTTGATGCCAAACAGCTCACAGTAGGTAAACTGACTTATGTGTATGATATGGCAACAGATAATGTTCTTTCACAAAGACTAAATGGGAAGTATATATCTCCCGGCAAAATGATAGAAGCTGGCAGCGAGATTGATCTGGAACTCGGAGATAACGGCTACACAAACACATCTGTACCGGATGTTACCGGTTTGACACTTAGTCTTGCAAAAGACATACTTATAGAGAATTCCTTGAATCTCGGCAATGTTCACTATGACAGCTCCGTCAAGAACTACTCTGACTCAATCTCCTGTGTCGTAATAAGACAAACTCCAGGTCCTTCAAGATCAACCTCATTCTCTCTTGGTACCAGGGTAGAGCTCTACTTCACAAACGACAAAGAAAAAATAAAAGCTATAAAAACGGAATGACCGATGCTCGAAGAAGATATCGATCTACCTGAGTCAGATGAAGAAGATGAAGAGACCGGTAGTTTTGAACACTACCGTTTCATATCTGACAAAGGACAGACTCCGATGCGGGTCGACAAATTCATCACAAGCCGTATGGAGAAAACCTCCAGACACAGGATTCAACTGGCAGTAGGAGCAGGCTACGTTCTTGTCAACGGTAAGACAGCTAAGGCGAGTTACATTGTAAAGCCCCTGGATGTGGTAACCATTGAGTTACCATACCAGAGAAGAGGAATGGAGGTAAGACCCGAAAAAATTCCTTTGAGTATAATATATGAAGATGACGATCTGCTTCTCATCAATAAACCGCCGGGACTTGTTGTCCATCCGGGCCACGGACACTTTTCAGGCACTTTGGTAAACGCATTGGCTTATCATCTGGGAATAAGTCAGGAAGAGGATGCTCCGGATGAAAGAATGGGAATACTTGTGCACAGGATTGACAAAAATACCTCAGGACTTCTTTTGGTGGCAAAAAATGACGATGCCCAGCTTATTCTGGCAAAACAATTCTTTGACCATACAATTGACAGGGAATATATTGCACTAGTCTGGGGCAATCTCAAAGAAGACGAGGGAACAATCACCGGACATATTGCAAGAGACCCTAACGACAGGATGCGGTTCAAGGTTTTTCCGGATGGTTCACTCGGAAAACATGCGGTTACTCATTACAAGGTTATTGAGAGATTTGGCTATACAACATTGGTCTCATGTAAGCTGGAAACAGGAAGGACTCATCAGATAAGAGTCCACATGGACTATATTGGTCACCCTCTCTTTAACGATGACAGATATGGTGGAGATAAAATATTAAAAGGAACCCTTTATGCCAAGTTCAAGCAATTTGTAGATAACTGTTTTGAACTTCTTCCTCGTCAGGCACTTCATGCAAGAACTCTTGGATTTGAGCATCCCAGGAGTGGAAAAAGGTTGTTCTTTGAATGCCCAGTGCCTTCAGATATGCTTGCCGTCATAGAAAAATGGCGGGTTTACTCCAACTACGCGAAATAAATATCTAAAATATTACCTGGGGAAGCCGCCATGAGGAGGACCGTACATTCCATGCCCTCTCATTCCCCTGTCTCTGTCTCTGCCACGATCATTACCATCACCGAATTTCCCGAATCTCCATGTGAATGAAAGCATAAAGTATTGTTTGAGAGTCATACTGCTGACATCCTGTATATAGTTGTCAGTTGTGGTTCTTCTTACGCTTTTAGATTGATCCAGTATGTCAAACACTCTTAATCTCAAAGTTGCGGAATTTTTAAGCAAAAGTTTTGAGACCTCTGCATTCCAGACTGTTGCAGGATCATTATAACCCGTCCCATAACCAAGATAGAATTGATAGTCTATATCGCTGGCAAGCGCGAACCCTGCAGGCAATGTCCAGTTTATGTTTGCATTAATTGCATTGTTCCATGTCGCATCTTTAGTCTTTCCGACTGTGTACCAAGCTTTGGCATATGATACTCTCCCACCTATGCCTGTTTCTAGTTTCTCCCCTCTGTATGAAACCCTCAGCATTTCAGAAAGTGAGAAAGACGTTGTGAGATTCTTAACGGCTCCCGTCTCTGAAGCAGTACTGCTAGAGTAATTTATTCCGTTATTCAGACCGGTACGGGTGTTGGTCATTATGTAAAATTTGGACTTAGCAACCGGTGCACTCCACATAATGTTGGCAGAAACTGAGTAAACTGACTGATCATTGACCGGTTTAGTATGCTGAATTCCGCCCTCTTCATACCAGGTTTTGTTTACAATTTTGTCAAGTGTATATGTACCTTCCAATCTGGCATCCACAGTACTGAAAGTAGCCCTGTCAGTATTTCTGTAACTTACGGAAAGGTTGTGGGAAAACTCCGGCAGCAAGTCAGGATTTCCCTCGGAAACATAGAGTGGATTTGAATTATCTTTAACAGGCTGCATCTGAGAAATTGAAGGCTGTCTTGTATTGCCCCTGTATCTGAGTCTTAGAGCCTTTGTATCGCTGAAATTAATTTCAAGCATCGCTGTCGGAGAAAAATTAACTACATTCCTCTCAAGGTCTGTCGTCTCCCCGTCTGCAGTAGTGAGACTATGAGTATAAGCCGGTTGCACATTCATACCGATGGTATAGTTATACTTATCTTCTACCTTTCTGATATTAATCTCACCTCTTTGATTTATAAAGGTGTTTTCAAAACTGTTTGAATAGGTAGAGTCATACAAATCGTACTCCTGAGTGGCGGTATTGAAGTTATTGGCAACTTTATCCGAATTATTCTTTTTATAGTTGTATGAGTAGGCCAGTTCCATGTAGTAATTATTTCCCAAAGGCTCTGTGTAAGCAGCCCTTGCTCCTAAAGAGTAATTACTCTGCTCGGTCTTGTACATTTGTTTTACCTCTGATGTCATGGCTTGACTACCGTAACTGTTGGTCAAAGACTGATTAAAGGCCTTTATGTCATTGTCCTCATACCCGTATGTAATACTAACAGAGAAGGTCCTGCCTGTCTTGTTAAATTTCTGACGGAACAAGAAATCTCCACCGAGGGTTCTTGTATCGTTATCTCCGAAAGATTTACTGTTTCCGTCATTAATCAATGCCTCTCCCAGCAAACCTTTTGTCGAATACAGATTTCCCTCGTTGAAAGATCCGCTTCCTACGTTTATATTAGGGCGGAAAAGGATAGAGGTCATTTCATTGAATTTGTACTCAAGATTTAACGAGGCTCTGTTTGCATTTGACCTTGACAGTGAATATTGATTACTGTTATAAACAAAGCTGCTGTCTGTCAGAAATGTCTGCTTATTAATTGTCTGATTGTTTTCGGTCTCATTACCGCTATACAGATAGCTACCGCCTATAGAAAGCTTTTTATTCTTGCTCTCGGTATTTGCATTCGCACCTGCCATCCATGATGAAGTTATACCGCTTCCTCCGAAGTTCATTATTGCACCGCCCACACGCACTCCGCCTGATCCCCCCAAAGAGTTTCTCATGCCTCTCATGGCCTCTCCTGCAACATCGAAAAAACCACGGTTATTTGTATTATTTGCATTGGCTATTACACTCAACTGACTCCTTGATGTGAAATTACCAAGCATCCCTGCTGCCTGGTATTTATCATCCGTACCATATCCCGCGCTCATGTTTCCGAACCACCCGTTCATCATTCCCGGTCTTATTGAAAGATCAATTACAGTTTCTGAATTTCCGTCGTCAATTCCTGTGAACTGGGCTTGTTCTGATTTTTTCTCAAGCACTTTTACCTTTTCAATTATTTTTGCAGGAAGATTCTTTGTGGCTAATTGAGGATCATCAAGAAAGAAGGTTTTACCGTCTATTGTAATCTTATTGATTGTCTTGCCATTCGCAGTAATAGACCCGTCACTTGCAATCTCTATACCCGGCAATTTCTTAAGCAAGGTTTCAAGCATATCGCCATCTGTCACTTTAAATGAGGATGCATTATACTCTATAGTATCTTTTTTGACTATTATAGGATTGGCAAGAGCTGAGACAGTGATTGACGAAAGGGTGTTAACCTCTTCCTTCATCTTTACCTTTCCGAAATCAATAAGAGATTTTCCGGTTGTGTTGAACTTGGTTATATAAGGGGCGTATCCCATACATTCCGCCTTCAATGTGTACGATCCTTCAGGGACCTTCAGAATTTCAGCCCATCCGGATGCATCAGTTAGTGCATATTTCAAGGCCTCCTTTTTGCCATCCAATGTTATGGAAACCGTCGCGAATTCAATCGGATTCTGTTTTATACTGTCAATAAGCACAATTTTAATTCTGAAATCCTTTGCATCAGTATCGGCAAATGATTTATACGTACTTAAAAAAATAAGGGACAGTGTAAGAAGGCATATATTGATGTATTTCATATAGGTCGATTTTTCTCTGTTTTGTTTAATTTCATGCTTTGACTACAAAAAACCTGAAAAGTTAAATCGTTTATGAGAAAAATTATTTAACCCTGCCCGGATTGTTTTTCACAAACTCTTTCCAGCTTGATTTACACCCGTTTGAGACATCGGGTCTTGCCGATTCAAGGAAGTGACAATAGGCAACAGCTACTCCATCTGTTGCATCAAGATAAACTGAGGGGTTTTCGATTTTAAGTATATTGCAAAGAAGAGTGGCAACCTGCTCTTTTGATGCCGCCCCTCTTCCTGTTATAGCCATTTTCACCTTTCTGGGTGCATATTCTGCTACCACAATATCTGTTGACAATGCAGCAGTTATTGCAGCGCCCTGTGCCCTTCCAAGTACAAACATCGATTGAATGTTCTTTCCGTAAAACGGAGCCTCGACGGCCATTTCCGAAGGTCTGAACCTGTCTATAAGTTCTGATATACCGTTATAAATAACCCTTAATTTCTGGTAATGATCTTTATAGAGATGCAGATCTATAACTCCCATCTCTAAAAAAAGCACCTTATTACCTGTAACCTTTATTACACCCCACCCAAGAATTCTTGTCCCAGGATCAATACCCAGTATGATCTTATCTGAGATCATAGGTTTTAGTCAATATAAGAGAAACCTGTATACTCTCTGAGAACTGACGGAACTTCAATGCCTCTCTCTGTCTGATTGTTCTCAAGAATTGCGGCCAGAATCCTTGGGAGAGCCAAAGAACTGCCGTTGAGAGTGTGTGCAAGTTGAGTCTTACCGTTTTCATCCTTGAAACGCAGTTTAAGCCTGTTTGCCTGGAAAGTCTCAAAATTGGACACAGAGCTGACTTCAAGCCATCTGCCCTGGGCTGCTGAATATACCTCAAAATCATATGTAAGGGCGGATGTAAAACTCATGTCTCCTCCACACAGTCTGACTATTCTGTACGGAAGTCCCAGAGAACGGACAATTCCCTCTACATGCTTGACCATCTCCTCAAGTGCATCGTATGATGTATCAGGGTGAGATATCTGAACAATCTCCACCTTGTCAAACTGATGTAATCTGTTGAGACCCCTTACATCTTTGCCGTATGATCCTGCCTCTCTCCTGAAACAAGGAGTATAGGCAGTGCATTTCACCGGTAATTCATTGTTGTTTAAAATAACATCCCTGAAAATATTAGTTACAGGTACCTCTGCCGTAGGAATAAGATAAAAATTATCAAGACCAACATGGTACATCTGCTCTCCTTTGTCCGGAAGTTGTCCTGTTCCGAAACCTGAAGCCTCGTTGACCATGAGTGGCGGTTGATACTCAACATAGCCGGCTTTAGTATTTTTATCAAGGAAATACGCTATCAGAGCCCTCTGAATCCTTGCACCTTTTCCCTTATAAACAGGGAAACCTGCTCCTGTAAGCTTTACACCAAGATCAAAATCTATAATATCATATTTTTTTGTCAGCTCCCAGTGAGGTAATGCGTCCTTAAGTTCTGGAAAAGATCCTCCCTCTCTGACAATTACATTATCTTCTGCAGTTTTGCCCTGAGGTACCGAGGAGTGCGGCAAATTAGGAAGAAGAACCAGTTTTTCATTCATCTCATTTGTAAAAGACTGCATCTGAACATCCAGTTGTCTGGATCTCTCTTTCAGCTCGGCTACTTTGGATTTAGCATCTTCAGCCTCCGCTTTTTTACCCTCCTTCATCAATGAACCGATAGCTCGTGCCAGACTGTTCTGTTCGGCTAACATCGAATCCAGTTCTGTCTGAGTCTCCCTTCTCTGTTGATCAAGATCATTAATACTTTTAATTATCTCTGCTGCATCAAAATTCTTAACAGCAAGCCTCTCTGCCACAAATTGAGGTTGTTCCCGGAGTAGTTTTATATTTAACATCTTATCTTAATAAATGAATTTCAAAGGTAGAAAAAAATATATTACGTTATCTAAAAAAAGAGAGCCGGACTCATGTTCCGGCTCTTTATACTCTGTACAGCAATATTAATTACATCTGGCTGATTGCTCCAACAGGGCAGACATCAGCGCAAGTGCCGCAGTCTGAACAAATATTCGGGTCAATTTTGTAGATATCACCGGGAGAGATAGCCTCAACTGGGCACTCATCGATACATGTTCCACAAGCTGTGCAGTCTTCTGAAATTTTGTAAGCCATTACAATAAAATTTAATTTGGTTATTTCTCGCAAAGGTATAAAATTGGGTGGAAAAGAACAAATAGTAATTGTATCTTTGCAGAATAAAACCAATTTAAAATTCTTGACATGCGTAATATGATATATAATCTTTGTGCTGCACTCATATTTGCTGTATATCCGCTTGCTGACGTATCTGCACAGCAAGCATCTGAAATGAGTATTGAATTCACCAAGACCGTCCATGACTTCGGCGATATTGATATCAATTCCGGTCCTAGAAGCTATGCGTTTTTCTTTAAAAATATAAGCAATCAGACAGTCATTATTCAAACTGTCATTTCCTCATGCGGTTGTACTACACCTGAATGGACAAGAGAACCAATCAAACCCGGGGATAAGGGAAAAATAGATGTCACATTCCTGAATGACCAGGGAGCATATCCTTTTGACAAGTCCCTGACTGTCTATGTTACCGGAAGTTCCAGGCCGATTGTTCTCAGGATTAAGGGTGTTGTCACTCAAAAACCAAAATCAGTCAAACAGCAATATCCCGTAAAAATTGGCCATTTAGGACTAAAAAAAAACTTAATTGATTACGGACAAGCCCATTATGGTTCAATCTCCAAAGGAGCGATTGAAGTTGTTAATCTTGGTAACACCCCTATAAAAGTAACCTTTACTGATTTATCCAAAGGTTTTTATATTAATGCCAATCCTGAAGTAATAGGAGCGGGAAGAAAAACTGACCTTATTTTCTCTATTGACACTAGGGCCGCACACACATGGGGAACATCAGTATTCTCTGCTACCCCTGTAATAAATGGCAAGAAGACAGACAAATCCATTCAGGTAAAGGCAACAATTCTTGAGGATTTTACCCGTATGTCAAAAGAGGAGCTGGACAAAGCCCCTCTTCCGATATTTTCCAAGAGTTCGTATAATTTCGGCAAGGTTAAATCCGGGACAGTTGTCAAAGCATCCTTTGATTACAGGAATGTGGGAAGAAGCGACATGATAATCCGTCAGTTACAATACAGCGAAAAAGGGATTTCAGCCACCTATAATGACAACACCTCCCCGAATGGAGCCGCAAGTATTGTGTCCACAATCGACACAAAGGGTATGTCAGGAGAAAAAAACCTTATTATCACAGTTATCACCAATTCACCAACCAGACCAATCATTAACCTGATAATATCGGGTGAGATTGCAAAATAATACCTATGGACAATTTGGTAAAGGATAGTGCGCTCATTGTCAATGATGGCGTAGAGCAGCCACCAGTTATAAATCCCTATATAACTAATTTTTACAAAAAGAACCGTGTAAAGACTCTTACCGTTAAAGAGTATGTTGAGGGGATACTTGCCGGCAACACCACAATACTCAGTCAGGCAATCACACTTATAGAGAGTTCGAAACCAGAACACCGAGCCATAGCACAACAAGTGATTGAGACATGTCAGCCATTTGCCGCCAAATCTATGAGAATTGGAATTACCGGCGTTCCAGGAGCAGGTAAGAGTACATTTATTGAGGCTTTTGGAGGCCTTATTACATCCGGCAATCACAAACTTGCCGTTCTGGCAATAGACCCAAGCAGTGAAAAGAGTAAAGGGAGCATTCTTGGTGATAAAACCAGAATGGAGACACTTTGTTCTGATCCCAAAGCATTTATCAGGCCTAGTCCCAGCGGAGGCTCGCTGGGGGGTGTTGCAAGAAAGACACGGGAGAGCATTGTCCTTTGTGAAGCTGCCGGTTTCGACGTTATCTTCATCGAAACAGTAGGCGTAGGACAATCGGAAACAGCAGTACATTCAATGAGTGATTTCTTTCTTCTGCTTATGCTGTCAGGTGCAGGGGATGAGTTACAAGGTATCAAGAGAGGAATTATGGAGATGTCCGACCTTATAGCCATCACAAAGGCGGATGGAAGCAACATTGAAAAGGCCACTTTGGCAAAGGCGCTATACTCGAACGCGCTCCATCTTTTTCCCCCGACAGAATCAGGTTGGGTGCCAACAGCACTTACATCTTCTGCCGTTACAAAAGAGGGATTGGTTGAAATCCTGGATAAAATCCACGAATATTTCAAATTGACCACTGAAAACGGTTATTATCAACATAAAAGAAAAGAACAAGCCAGATTCTGGATGTATGAGACAATCAATGAAGAGCTCAAGAACAGATTCTTTGAAGATCCGGGTATACAGGAAAAGTTGAAAGAATATGAGGAGTCTGTCTCAAATGGAAAGATCGGATCTTTTACAGCGGCTTCCGAGTTACTAAAAATATACAATAAGCGATGAATATAGTCATAGAGGCTCTTAAAAACAGCATCCTCATCACAGGTCTTGTGATGATAATGATGCTATTGATAGAATATGTTAATATACATACTCACGGTTCCACCTTCAGTAAACTAAGGGGGTCATCGGTAAGGCAGGTACTTCTGGCTGCCTTACTGGGATTAATTCCCGGCTGCGTGGGCGGATTTGCAGTAGTTTCACTATACACTCACAATATAATTAGCTTCGGGGCTCTTATAGCAATGATGATTGCCTCCTCCGGAGATGAAGCCTTTGTTCTAATGGCAGCCGTTCCAAAAACAGCAGTTATTCTTTTTATAGCACTATTGATTACAGGAATTTTGACAGGTCTTGCAGTAGATAGACTATTTAAACAAAGTAAACGCCCTTTTACCCCTGAAGAGTACAAGATACATGATGATTGCGACTCAATAGCCTCACCATCGGTTTTTGGTGCAAGTATAAGGGAAAATTTAAGACACTTCAGCAAAGAGCGGCTTATAATAATAATAGGGATAGCAATATTTGCAATTGCCGTAGTAATGGGGATTCTTGAACATGAACACATGGAGGTTGGAGAGGCTGGACATCACGGAGAGGAACATCTCCACGGAGCGATCAATATATTCAGTGAACGATGGATTAACCTGCTTTTCGCCGGGATAAGCGTACTGACACTTTTCCTTACATTAAAGGCAAAAGAGCATTTTATAAAGGAACATTTGTGGAATCATGTTATCTTAAAACACTTCAAATCCATATTTCTATGGACATTCGGTGCATTACTTGTAATTCACTTCGGAATGCAGTACCTTCATATTGAAAATTGGGTGAAGGACAACGTATTACTGATGATATTACTTGCCGCAACAATTGGTTTAATACCGGAGTCCGGGCCACACATGGTATTTATAACACTCTTTGCGGGAGGTCTTATTCCGTTCAGTGTGCTGTTTGTAAGCTCTATGGTGCAGGATGGACATACAGCACTGCCCCTGCTCGCAGAGAGCAAGGGCAGCTTCTTTAAGGCAAAAGCCGTTAATTTTGTTGTCGGCATATCACTCGGGATACTGCTACACATGTTTGGTATATAGCAGTTTATCAGGACAACCTACTCACCGTTCATAGAGATCAGGAACTCCTGGTTATTCTCTGTTCTCATAAGTCTTGTCTTCATAAATTCCATTGCCTCTACAGAATTCATATCGGCCAGGTAATTCCTGAGTATCCATATTCTGTTAAGAGTCTCCTTGTCAAAAAGAAGGTCATCTCTTCTTGTACTACTGAGTGTAACATCAACAGCCGGGAAAATCCTCTTATTGGCAAGTTTCCTGTCAAGTTGGAGTTCCATGTTGCCGGTACCCTTAAACTCCTCAAATATAACCTCATCCATTTTAGACCCGGTGTCTGTAAGAGCCGTAGCAAGAATGGTAAGCGAACCTCCGTTCTCTATATTTCTTGCTGCTCCGAAGAATCTTTTAGGTTTATGCAGTGCGTTGGCATCGACACCTCCGCTGAGTACTTTTCCAGAAGCCGGCTGTACTGTATTGAAAGCTCTTGCAAGCCTTGTTATAGAGTCAAGAAGTATAACCACGTCATGACCGCACTCTACCAA
>JALOCI010000044.1 GCA_023227835.1 Bacteroidales bacterium | reverse complement strand
TCGAGACCGAAAACCCATTTACCGGCAAGATTTAATTTAGCCGCCCGTTCTGCAGCCGCACTTTTTAAAGACGCAGATATTCCTGCCAAATCACTTTCATTATCTATTACAAGTCTGAAATTATTTGTCTCCGAAATGAGATTTTGTCCGAAAGTTAAATGAAGAGCTGCAATTTCCTCATTAATTATCTTGAGTTCAGCTTTTTTTGATTCGGGAAGATTTGCCCCACCCCGTTCAAAACCTTTATAGATTTCTGCAACCAGCCTTTTTTGTTCAGAATTAAGAGATGATACATCTTTTGCATCATAAACAGCCTTTATCCTGTTGAACAACCCGGCATTCAAACTTATATCATTAAAATGTCTGCTTACCAGAGGGGAGAGTTCCTTTGCAAGAGACATAATTTTCTCATTAGATTTAGTCCCCTGGATATTTGAAAAAACAGCAGATACTTTTTCAAGAAGTTCTCCTGAATTATCGTATGCCAGAATTGTATTTTCAAAGGTCGGCTTCTCCTTATTACTGACAATTGCTTCTATTTCTGCATCATGCCTTTTTATTGCTTCCAAATAAGCTGGCATAAAATGTTCTGTTTTAATCTTACCAAAAGGAGGTATATTATATGGAGTTTTCCATTCTGTCAAAAGTGGATTATCTTCAGGTTTATTCTGAAATGCAGTAATGACAAAAAAGGCTGCTAACATCGGGATTAGTAGTTTTTTCATAAAAATATGTAATTAAAAATTATCCAAGATAAGATTTCAAAAGTTTGCTCCTGGCACTGTGTCTCAATCTGCGGATTGCTTTCTCTTTGATTTGACGTACTCTTTCCCTTGTAAGGCCAAAGTACTCGCCAATCTCTTCCAGTGTCATCTCGCTGGCACCGATTCCAAAGAAATATTTTACAATATCCCTTTCTCTCTCTGTAAGTGTAGAGAGTGCTCTTTCTATCTCTTTGTTTAAGGATTCATTTACAAGTCCTCTGTCTGCATTTGGAGAATCATTATTTACGAGTACATCCAGAAGATTGTTGTCTTCGCCGTCTACAAAAGGTGCATCAACAGAGACGTGTCTCCCGGAAACTCTTAGAGTGTCAGCAATTTTTTCTCTTGGAATATCAAGAATATCTGCCAACTCCTCCGGAGACGGCATCCTCTCGTTCTCTTGTTCAAATTTTGAAAGAGCCTTGTTTATCTTATTTAGAGAACCAACCTGATTTAAAGGGAGTCTTACAATTCTGGACTGCTCTGCAAGAGCCTGAAGAATCGACTGTCTGATCCACCAAACCGCATAGGAGATAAATTTAAATCCCCTTGTCTCATCGAACTTCTCTGCTGCCTTTATAAGACCCAGATTGCCTTCATTGATAAGGTCAGGAAGACTAAGCCCCTGATTCTGATATTGCTTAGCCACGGACACAACAAATCTAAGATTTGCCCTGGTAAGTTTTTCCAGGGCCTCCTGATCTCCTTTCTTTATCCTCTGAGCTAATTCTACCTCGTCTTCAACTGTTATTAATTCTTCTCTTCCTATTTCCTGGAGATACTTGTCCAGAGAGGCACTCTCTCTGTTTGTAATTGATTTGGTTATCTTAAGTTGTCTCATTCCAATATAATATCCTGCAAAAGTAAAACAAAATAGTTGAAGCAACAAAATTTAGGTATCATTCACGAATAATCTATTGTACCACATTGCTCCCCTCTAATACAACTGACAGCTCCTTTTGTTTACCCTCTCTCAGAATTCCTATCTTAATGCGATCTTTCGGCCTGTATCTGCTTATCTGTTCCTGCACCTCAGGTGATGAATTCACCGGTTTGCCATTTACAGTTACAATTACATCTGATGCTCTGATACCCGCCTTATAGGCAGCCCCGCCTCTGACAACTTCACTTATATAAACTCCTTTAATATCCTTAATTCCCGCCTTTTGTGCAAGGTCATTTGACATATCCTGCATGGATATTCCCAACAAGGCTCTTTTAACCTCTCCGAAATCAGCGAAATCGTTGACAATTTTCTTTGCTATCGAAGCCGGAACAGCAAAGGAGTATCCTGTAAAAGATCCGGTTCTGGAAGCAATAGCTGTATTTATACCAACAAGCTCCCCTTTAATATTTACCAACGCACCTCCACTGTTACCCGGATTAACTGCGGCATCAGTCTGTATAAACGACTCTATTTTGAAGCCTTCGTCATATGATGGCATACTTCTGCTCTTTGCGCTTACAATGCCGGCTGTGATTGTATTTGTGAGATTATACGGGTTTCCTATAGCAATAACCCACTCTCCTAATCTCAAGGCATCCGAATCACCGAATTCAAGATATGGAAGTCCAGATGCTTCAATTTTGAGGAGAGCTATGTCAGTAACTTCGTCAGCCCCGATAAGCCTCGCTTTATAGTTTTTATTATTCTCCAGGGTAACTGAAATCTCTTCAGCCCCGGCAACGACATGACTATTTGTCACAATATAACCGTCTGGTCTGATTATGACACCTGAGCCTGCGCTCATCTGCTCTCTCTGAAAAGATTGGGGGTTCCCGTTACCAAAGAAGAAATCGAATAAAGAGTATGTCTGAACGGATCCTTTGGACAAGACTTTAACGTGCACGACTGCTTTAACACAATTTTCGGCAGCGTAAGTGAAATCCGGATAAGACTGATGTTCCAGGCTGACTCTTTTAATCTGGGCTTGAGGAAGTTCCAACGGAATCTTCTCACTGTTTTTTTCGTGATAATTAATTACCAAGACTGATGTAATACCACTTAGAAATACTGATAAAATTATAACAAGCAGGTTCTTTCTCATAACTATATATAATTTTTTGGTATATATATTTTTCAAATTATATGCCATAATTTATTTTTTTTATCTTTGTAAAAAATCTAATCTCATGAAGTTTGTAGTATCCAGCACAGAATTATTAGCACGCCTTCAATCAGTATCAAGGGTGGTTTCGTCTAAGAATACTATTCCTATTCTTGACAATTTTCTTTTTGTATTAAAAGACGGCTCACTAAGCATAACAGCATCGGACCTGGAAACAAGTCTCAAAGCTTCAATGAATATTGATAATATATCTGAAGAGGGAGAGATTACTATTCCTGCAAAATTGCTTGTTGATTCTCTTAAAGAATTTCCGGATCAACCTCTTGAGTTTAAAACCAATGCGACTTCGACTGCAATTGAGATAACATGGGCCAGCGGTAATTCAAACCTTCCATGCACAACTTCTGATGATTACCCTACAATAGCGGAGTTATCCGGAGAATATACAGAGATTACTATTCCCTCAGCTGCATTACTGGAGGGAATAAACAGGACACTGTACGCAACTGCAGAGGAAGAGTTAAGGCCGGTTATGAATGGAATTTTCTTCGACATTGATGTGGAAGAGACAACACTTGTAGCCTCTGATGCACACAAGCTTGTCTGCTACACAAGAAAAGACATAAAATCAGAGCAGAAGTCGTCATTTATTTTACCGAAAAAGCCTGCTTCCATTTTGAAGAATATATTATCCAAAATTGACGAGAGTGTCAGGATTCGTTTTGACTCAAAGAACGCTTATTTTGAATTTGATGCGTTTGTTCTTGTTTGTCGTTTGGTTGAAGGAAACTACCCGGCTTACAAATCTGTCATACCGAAGAATAATGTCAATAAAATGGCAATAAACCGTCAGGATTTCCTGAATTGCACCAGAAGGGTTGCCGTATGTTCCAATCAGGCCAGCAGCCAGGTTAAACTAAAACTATCATATAACCAGCTTGTCATTTCTGCTCAGGATCTTGACTTCTCAGTTTCAGCGAATGAGAGAATTTCTTGTCAGTATGAAGGAGATGCAATGGAAATCGGTTTTAAATCAACATTCCTTATAGAAATATTAAGTAACCTTCCATACACAGACATCTCACTAGAGTTGTCAGACCCGACAAGAGCCGCTTTGATTCTTCCCGCCGGTCAGCAAGATCCTAACGAGGAGATTCTCGCATTGATCATGCCTATGATGGTTAGTGCTTAAGCACATTTATCCAGTTATGAAATTAAACCTAAAGAATCCTATACTATTCTTTGATATTGAAAGTACGGGGTTGAATGTTGCTACGGACAGAATCGTAGAAATAAGCGTACTTAAAGTTATGCCTAACGGAGATCGTGAGGTAAGGACCAGAAGACTAAATCCGACAATTCCCATATCTCCCGAAGCACAGAAAGTTCATGGCATATCCGATGCTGATGTAGCTGACTCACCGACATTTAAGGAAGTTGCAAAAAGTCTTGCCAATTTCATGGCCGGTTGTGATTTTGCCGGTTATAACTCTACAAAATTTGACATACCCATGCTTGCTGAAGAGTTCTTAAGGGCAGGGGTTTCATTTGATTTCAGAAAAAGGAAGATGGTTGACGTACAGACCATTTTTCATAAGATGGAGCAAAGAACACTTAGTGCTGCATACAAATTTTACTGCAACAAAGACCTGGATAATGCCCATTCAGCTGAAGCTGACACAATTGCCACTCTTGAAGTATTGGAGGCACAGCTTGACAAGTACCCTGAAGCATTACAAAACGACATTAAGTTTCTATCGGAATTTTCCACTAAGTCCAAATTGGCAGATTATGCAGGACGAGTTGCTCTTAATGAGAAAGACGAGCCCATTTTTAACTTTGGAAAATATCGGGGAAAAAGCGTAGAATCTGTTTTCAAGGCTGATCCCAGCTACTATTCGTGGATGATGAACGGAGATTTCACTCTTGACACAAAACAGGTTATAACCGAACTTAAAATTAAATTTGACAGCAATAAGCTTTTATGAACATAGTTGTCTTTCCTGAAAAGAGAGAAGATTTCTACTTCAAACCTGACAACACGCTAGTAAAGGATGGTTCCGATTTTTTTATCCCGGATATTGTAGAGACTCTGTCTCTCTCTGCTGCGTTTGTGGTAAGGATACAAAAGGCAGTAAAATACACCTCATCCGGTTTTGCGGGAAGGTATTACAATGATGTCGCATTCGGATGCATTCTGTATCCAAAGAATCTTCTCAAAATAAGCAGTCCGCTATCCTCTGGCTTGGCTCTTGCATTAGATCATACTGCCTATGTAACCGAAAAATTCATTGATAAGACAGAACTTTCAGGTAATGTGTCATTCTGTTTTGGGAAGAAAGAGTTTTGTTTTGCCACTGATAAGGAGTATATTGAAATTGCAGATCAAGCAATAGAGAAAGTTTCCAGACATTGCTCCCTTAAAAGTGGAGACCTCATATTTATTGAACTATCAGAGATGTCTGAAATAAACAAAGGAGAAGAAGTTTCGTTATTCTACTCAGACATACTTTCTTTTAATTTCCTTATCAGATAGGCGGCTTCTCTTCCGGCAGTATAGCCGGTTGAAAATGCAATTTGAAGATTATAACCTCCGGTATCTCCGTCAAGATCAACGACCTCTCCTGCGAAAAACAGGTTTGGGAATTTTCTGGAAACCATCTTTTTTGATATTATTTCATCCATAGAAACGCCTCCTGCTGTTATCACCGCTCTTTCATATGAGGTATAACCTTTTATAGCCATTCTCCACTCCTTCATAAAAGTGGCAATTTCATTGGCTGGTCCGACATCAGCAACAGTAACCGAAGCAAATCTTTTGGGCAATACAGCGATAAAAGTTTCTACAAGCTGCTCCGGCATATAATGCCTCAACAGTTTTCTCATGCTTTTATCTGTTTCCATATCTTTTAGCAACCTGGACGAGAGGGTCTGCTTATCTACAGCCGGCTTAAGATCTATTGCAACCGAGACTTTTTCTCCATTTATCAGTGCTTTTACGGCTCTACGGCTTACCTTGTATCCTATTGACCCCTCTAATCCGTTATCTGTAAATTCAAGTTCTCCCATTTCCTGTTGTACGACATCTTTGCCAACAAACAATGATAAACCGACATTCTTAAGAATAAGCCATTTTAAAGGAATAAAATCAAAATCAGGCGTTAAAGCGGTAAGCGACGGATGACAATCTTTTACAGAAAGGCCTAGGTTTACCGCGAATTTATAACCGTCTCCGTCTGATCCTGTTGACGGATAAGAGAGACCGCCTGTTGCGACAATTACAGCCTCTGCATCTTCTTTATAAATCTTACCTCCGTTTTCATATATAACCCCTTCTATTTGGCCTTTCTCTTGTACAATATCTCTTACAACAGAATTAAACTTTATTTCAATCCCGAGCGATTTAATGTGATCAATAAGCCTGTCAACCACATCTGTGGCAACACCGGACTCCGGATATACCCTGTCTCCCCTTTCTACTGAACATTTCAATCCTATACTTTCAAAAAAATTTATTGTATCCTTATTAGAAAAAGAGAAAAAAGAGTGTTTAAAAAAATTTGCATTCGGGTGAATATGAGTGGAAAATTCATTCCAGTCCTTAGTATTTGTAATATTACAACGTCCTTTACCTGTTATACGTATTTTTCGACCGGACTTCTCCATTTTTTCAAGAAGCAGGACAGATACCCCATTCCTTGCAGCTGCAACTGCTGCCATCATACCAGCAGCACCCGCTCCTATAACTATCAACTCTCTTTTTTTCATAATACAAATAAAACCAATTTAACTAAATAAAACAATCCGCCCTTAAAATAGATTAAAGGCGGATTATTTTGATTTAAAGAGTGTTAATTATATTCCAACGGAGTGTCTTTTCCGGTTATAACGGATAGTGCGTTTTCAGCTAAGGCTGACATTTCGTCCTCTCCCGGAAAAATCTTGACTGGTGCTATAAACTTAACCATTTCTTCTATTTTCTCCATCAGTTTAGTGTTATGCGCCACTCCTCCGGTAATAAGTATTGCATCTACCTTGCCTTTAAGGACTGCAGCACACGAACCGATTGACTTAGCAACATTGAATGCAAAAGCATCTGAAAGGAGAATTGCTTTTTCATCTCCCTCCTCAACCCTTTTTTCAACAATATTGAAAGAGTTTGTTCCCAGATGGGCAACAAGTCCTCCCTCACCGGTGATTATTTTTGAAATCTGAGGGAAGGTATATTGTCCTGAGAAACATAGCTCCGCAAGAGCATACGCAGGTAAAGTACCGGATCTTTCAGGAGAAAAAGGTCCCTCACCATTTAAAGCATTGTTAACATCTATAACCTGTCCTTTTTCATGTGCACCTACAGAAACACCTCCCCCAAGATGTGCAATTATCAGATTAAGATCCACATAGGATTTTCCAATTGAAGCTGCATATCTCTTTGCTATCGCCTTATGATTAAGAGCATGAAAGATGGAAATGCGTTTAAAAAGAGGATGACCGGCTATTCGCGCAACAGGTATCATTTCATCCACGACAATCGGGTCTGCTATATATGCCTTGCAGCCAGGAATTGATTTAGCCATATCTGCGGCAATAATTGCTCCAAGATTGCTTGCGTGTTCTCCTCTCTGTGGATTTCTGAGATCTGAAAGCATTTTTTCATTTACCTCGTATGTCCCTGATTTTATAGGCTTGAGCATTCCGCCTCTTCCAACTACTACCGAAAGAGAATTTACAGACACGGAATGTTTTTCAAGTGCGTCAAGGATGACACTTTTTCTGAATTCAAACTGATCAGCCACATTGGTGAATGGAGCAAGCTCCTCGTTTGTATGTCTTAGTGTTTCAGTAAAGATGTTCCTGGCATCTTCAAAAACAGCGATTTTTGTAGATGTTGAGCCCGGATTTATAACTAGGATTCTGTACGGCATATCAAAAATTAATTGGCAGTTAGAGCAGCAAGTGCGATTGAGTTAAGTTTGGTATCAATACTGTCAGATCTGCTGGACAGGACACATGGAGCTTTTGCTCCGGCAACTATAGCAGCTTGTTGAGCACCTGGACAAAGCTGTGTATTGGTTTTATAGAATACATTAGCTGACTCCAGATTAGGGAAAACCAAACAATCAGAATCTCCGGCAACAGGACTAACAAGCTTTTTAACAGCAGCCGCCTCTTTTGATAGAGCAACATCAAGTGCCAAAGGTCCGTCAACAATGCAACCGGCAATTTGTCCTCTATCTGCCATCTTTGAAATAATTGCAGCATCAACGCAAGCCGGCATGTGTGCCAACATCTGTTCAGTAGCACATATTATTGCAACCTTTGGTTTTGCTATCCCGATGGCTTTTGCTGTCCTTACGACATAATTTGTTATAGCAATCTTCTGGTTCAGATCCGGAGCGGGAATAACTGCGATATCCCCGATAACAAGAAGTTTATGATATTGCGGATTTGCAAGAACCGTAACGTGGCTCAACACAGCTTTAGGAGGAAGTAACCCCTTTTCCTTATTGAGAATAGCTCTCATATATTTATCAGTTGAGCACAATCCTTTCATAAGAATATCTCCCTCTCCTGCATTTATCAAATCCACAGCCATTGATACAGCGCGCAACTCATCATCATTAGGTACTATTCTGAAAAGAGACGGGTCAATCTTTTCGTGTGCACAAACCTGGCGTATCTTCTTCTCGTCCCCTACCAGGGTTGCCTCAACCAATCCGGCTTCTACAGCCAGTTTTACGGCATTGATAGTGTGATCGTCAACGGCCCAGGCTGCTACAAGTCTTTTTTTGGGCCTGCTTCTTAAATTCTCAAAAATTTGTTCAAAAGAATTAATCATATCTTCTTTATTTTATTATTTCAGTTTTATGCGTTTGAGACTATATTCATTGTATCCTGAGCTATAACCAGTTCTTCATTTGTTGTCACGGTTACCATCTTTACTTTTGATTCAGGCTTTGAAAGAATAACGTCTTTGCCCCTTACACCTTTGTTTGCACTAAGGTCGAAGTTTAGTCCCATATATTCCAGATGTGTCCCAACCATCTCTCTGATATGAGGATCGTTCTCTCCGATTCCTCCTGTAAATACAATCAGATCAACTCCGTTCATTGCTGCAGTGTAGGCTCCTATGTATTTAAGTACTCTGTAATACAGGAGATTGAGAGCAAGGATTGCTCTTTCATCACCCTGAGCAGCTGCAGCCTCTACATCTCTCGCATCTGATGATTTACCGAAGATGCCGAGGAAACCGCTTTTTTTGTTGAGAACCTTATTAATGCCGGCAGCATCAAGCCCCTCTTTCTCTTGAATATATGTAACGATACCTGCGTCTATATCTCCGCTTCTTGTACCCATTATAACTCCCTCAAGTGGTGTAAATCCCATCGACGTATCAATAGACTTGCCGTTTTTTATAGCAGTAATTGATCCTCCGTTACCTAAATGACACGTGATAATCTTAGAGCTTTCATACTCTAGACCTGTTAGCTTACAAGCCTTTTTGGCCACAAATTGATGACTTGTGCCATGGAAACCATATCTTCTTATCTTATATGTTGTATAGTATTCGTATGGTATCGCATACATATAGGCATAATTAGGCATTGTCTGATGGAAGGATGTATCAAAAACGGCAACCTGTTTCTTCCCGGGCAAGAGCGTCTCTATAGCATGAATTCCGAGTAAGTTTGCAGGATTATGGAGCGGAGCAAGTTCACAAAGTTTTTCTATTTTTTCTATAACTTCCTTATTAATTAAAGTACTGCTGCTGAAAAACTCACCACCATGCGCCACTCTATGTCCGACAGCCTGTATCTCCTCAAGGGAGTCCATAATTCCCAGTTTCTTATCGATCAATATATCAAGCACTTTCCTAATTCCAACTGTGTGGTTTTCAATAGGCATTTCAATTTCGTATTTTTCCCTTCCGTCAACTTTATGTGTCAAAATTCCACTTTCAAGTCCGATTCTCTCAACAAGACCCTTTGCAAGAAGAGAATACTCAGAATTACCACTCATATCAAGAACCTGATACTTGATTGAGGAGCTACCACAATTCAGCACTAATAAAATCATATATGTAATAAAAATTTAAATTTTCTATGAAAATTGGAAGAAATAAAGTACAAAGTTATTAATAATTGCTCATTTCAGTCTAATTTTTGTGAAAAATATGCTATTTTTACACTAAATGTTGAGGCGATGGAAAGAGGAAAGGTAGGAAATATTTCTAACATTGACATTGTCAAGAGATCTCCGTTATTCATTCCGACAATGTCTTATCTTTTGGGAATCCTTATCGGTAGCAGATATTTAATAGATTTTAAATATCTGTTTAACATTGTTGTACTCATCATTCCCATTACTTTCTTAATAATTAGAAAATTCTATATAAAAAGAGGTATTCTGACTGAAATTCTTTTACCTGTCCTTCTATATTCATCTCTGCTATTTGCAGGCTGGATCAACGTCGGTATGTCAGGTTTTCTCAAAATGATACCCGAAAACTCCAAGATTGCATCTCTAGAATTATTTAAGACAAAATGTAAAATAACAGGAGATATTGTAGAAAAAGTACGAAGTATCCAGGCTGAGGCTACTCTAATTGAATATAATGAAAAAATGCTGTTATATATTGATAAAAAAATTGGGATTGGCTCTATTGGAATAGGCGACACGCTTGAGTGCTGGATAAAACCTCAAAAAATCGAAAATTATCCCGGATCAGGTTTTAATTATGCCCGGTTTATGGCAAAAAAAGGTATTTATTGTACATCATATATAAAATCAAAGGACCTGATTATAAAAAAATTAAGAACACCTACTTTTAGGGAAAGGATAATACTGATCAGAGAGTGGTATATAAAAAGCATTGTTAAGGACAACAAGTCTCAGGAAAGTGCCATTCTTGTATCTCTCACAATCGGAGACAAATCACATTTAAACAGAGAAATAAAAGAAGCCTTCTCAAAGGCAGGAACAATGCATTTAATGGCTGTTTCCGGATTGCATGTCAGTTTTATTTATGCATTCGTATCTGTCTTGTTCTCTTTTTTCGGTAAAGGGAGAAAAGGCCGGATAATGAAATTTATAATATTGTCGTTCTTTATTTGGGGCTATACTGCCTTGGTCGGATTTTCGCCATCAATTACAAGGGCTTCGATAATGGCTACAGTATTTGAGCTTTCTTTAATCACAGAAAGAAGCAGCAACAGCTTAAACGCCCTGTCTTTAAGCGCATTGATAATCGCAACAATAAACCCTCAGGCTCTTTTTGAACTTGGTTTTCAATTGTCCTTTTCTGCTATATTGTCAATTATCTTCATATACCCAAGCCTTAATAAAATGATGGTATCCGGTCATTGGTTATTAAAATACATCTGGAATATATTATCCATGTCTATTGCCTGTCAAATCGGGACTTCATTAATTACAATATATAATTTTAAAGTCCTTCCTTTATACTTTCTGTTTACCAACGTAATAGCTATCCCTCTTTGCGGTATTATTTTGTATATTGCTATTATTCATGCGTTTGCAATGAGTGTTGGTTTTCATGAGGATTTTATCATGAAAATCCTTCAGATTCTGATAAAATTTCTTGGCTGGATAATGAACCGAGTAGAATCATTACCTCATGCTACGATTAAGTGTTCTTTGAATGATTTGGAATCCGGTCTGGTGCTGTTTTTTCTTGTTGTTATTTTCTTTTATATGCCTGGTATTTTACAAAAAAGTGAAGATCAAGTATAAAAATGGAGACTTAAGTACAGGAAATTTACGGTAAAAATAAGCGCGCATTTTACCATCTTCCTATTTATCAAACCATTATGTCTGGAAAAATAATTATGATAAAATTTCCGTAATTCAGTTTTTTATTTAACTTTGTAATGTTAACTAAACATTTACTTATTAATTATTTACTACCGTTTCCATGAACATTTTTGTTTCAAGCTTAAGTTTCCGTGCTAAGAAGGAGGATTTAGCCGAACTATTCACACCTTATGGCGAAGTTACTTCTGCCAGGATTATTTTTAACAGAGAGACCCGTCGTTCTAAAGGATATGGTTTCGTTGAAATGCCTAATGACCAAGAAGGCAATGCTGCCATCTCAGCACTTAACGGAGCTGAGCATATGGGCCGCACTATCAACGTTGCATTGGCAAATGACCGTCCTGTAAGAGCAGAAGCAGAATAAGGTGCTTTTGTATATCGGAACAAAGGTTGTCCAGAAACGGGCAACCTTTTTTATTATATATTATCTGTCAACTTCTGAACAAGTTTGAAATGAGATAAAAATTCACGGGCAAACACTCGGATTACAGTATAGGCAGGAATAGCGACCAGCATTCCTATTATTCCCGCTATACTGCCGGCAATTAATATTACTATAAATATTTCCAAAGGATGTGCTTTAACGCTGTTTGAATAAATAAATGGCTGAAATACGAATACATCAATCAAATGTGTAATAACAAATATAAGTATCACTCCAAGAATGAAAGAACTTGCACCGGGAGTGTTGACACCATATTCCACAAAAGCCATCACTGTGCCAAAAGCGCCACCCGTTAATGGTCCTATATATGGTATGACATTCAGTACGCCGGCAAGAAAAGAGACCGCTATAGCCAAAGAGAGGCTTACACCACCCACAAAGTGTAATGCCAAAGAATTGATTGTCGTGATTAATATAGCCTCGAGACTAATGCCTATGAAATAACGCGCAAGGAGCTTATTAATCGAAGACAACGCTCGGGAAACATTGTTTACATATTTATCCGGGAAAAGCGCCAGAACCATATCATTAAACATATTCTCCTCCTTTATGAAGAAATATGTAATGAATATAATTACAAACACAGCCAATCCAAACTCTATAATAATAGAAGCCAAAGAGTTAAACACTTCAGTTATGACTCCTACATTTACTATATTCTCAAACTGGCTTACAAATACACCTTCAACTCTGAAAGTTGGATCCAGTGCGGGAAACCACTTATGAAGCGTCGCATTGAACTGGTTTAGTGGAAGTGAAAGTTCATCTCCTAATGCAGGAAAATCAATTGCACTTATACTCGACATTAACTGTCCTACCAAAGGTGTTATTAGAAAAAACAGGCTAAAGAATACGGCTACCAGTGCTATCAGTGTAATTCCCGAGGCAAGGTTATCGGGCATTTTGTATTTCCAGAATTTTATTCTTAACAATAGCATCTTTAGGGGCTTACCAATTACTGACAAAACCGCTGATACAAGAATATAAATAAGGATATTACTGAAATACCATGCCAAAAAGCATATAACTAAAGCTATTGAAATTCCGACGATATATTTGGCCAGTTGATTCATCCGTTATGCTATTATTAACAAAAGTAAGAAAAATTTGTAAGTTTGTAATACTTACAAATTAATATGAACATATGAGAAAAGTAATACTGATTTTTACCTTGTCAATTGTATCATTTCAATTGCTCAGTGCCGATGAGGGGATGTGGCTGCCATCATTAATCAAAGAGAGGATTCATGATATAAGGAAGAAAGGATTCAGACTCTCCGCGGATGATATATACAGCATTAACAAAGCCTCGATGAAAGATGCCATTGTTCACTTCGGAAGCGGATGCACAGGAGAATTAATTTCCGACAAAGGTCTTATTATAACAAACCATCACTGCGGGTTTGAGTCTATTCAATCTCATAGCAGTATTGAACACGACTATCTCAGGGATGGTTTCTGGGCAATGAAAATGGAAGAGGAACTGCCTAACGATAATCTTTCGGTAAAATTTCTAATAAGAATGGAGGATGTTACAGATGAGGTATTAAAATCTTACAATTCCGGCATGACAGAAAAAGAGAGAAAAGAGATAGTTTCAAGAAACTCTGCCCGAATTATAAGAGAAGCGACTAATGGCACAACTTTTAATGCAACTGTAGAGTCATTGTATTACGGAAACCAATACTTCTTGTTTGTTTATGAAACATTTTATGATGTAAGACTCGTCGGTGCACCACCATCTTCTATAGGCAAATTCGGTGGTGATACGGACAATTGGATGTGGCCCAGACATACCGGAGATTTTTCCATTTTCAGGGTGTATTCGGACATAAACAACAGACCTGCAAAATATTCCAAATCTAATGTTCCATACAAACCAAAAAAACACTTTTCCATATCTACAAAAGGTGTAAAAGAGGGCGACATTACTATGGTGTACGGATTCCCCGGCAAAACGCAGGAATACCTTATGAGCAAGGCTGTAAGCTACATTTCGGATATCTCTAATCCACATAAGATTAAACTAAGAACATTAAGACTGGAGATTCAGAAATACTATATGGAAAAGGATCAGGCTGTGAGGATAATGTACGCTTCAAAAAATGCCAATATAGCAAACGCATGGAAAAAATGGCAAGGAGAAGCAAAAGGAATCAAGAGACTTGAAATAGTTGAAAAAAAGAGGGAATATGAGAGATTATTCAACATCTGGGCAGAAAACAAGCCGGAATACAGAATGGTCGTTTCAAAACTCGATTCTCTGTACACTCTTCTTGAGCCCTATTCTTTTGCAAATGATTATAACAATGAAGCTATCAACTCAAATGAAATAATAAAATTTGCCGGAACTGTACTATCATTTCTCAAAATGGATAATGGCAAGATTCAGATAAGAGATAAAGATACATTGAGAATCGTAATGGAGGATTTCTATAAAGATTACAGCCCTTCTATAGACCACGCCTGTTTCATCACGCTGCTTGAAGAGTACAGGAAAAATATACCAGACTCTTTTCAACCAGACTATCTTAAAACCAAAATTGCTGAATTCGGAAATATCCGGAGTTTTGCAGATTACATATTCAAGAATTCCTTATTTGTATCAAAATCTGCCGGAATGAGCATATTGGAAAACACACCGGATTTATCATCATTGTTTAATGACCCCGCAGTTAAGATGTTCCTTGCCTTTAATGAGAAATATGCTAACACCATTAAACCTGAATATTTCAGAATCAATAATGAAATTGCTTTGCTTTACAGATTTTACATGAAAGGTCAGATGGAATTCAGCAAAAACAAGGCTTTTTATCCCGACGCAAATTCAACATTAAGAGTTGCTTATGGTAAAATATGCGGATATTCACCCGCTGATGCTGTTTATTATAAGCCATCATCGACATTAGAAGGTATTATTGAAAAAGATAACCCGGAAATTTATGACTATAATATACCAGAAAAGCTGAGAGAGATATACAAGAAGAAAAATTACGGGTTATGGGGCAGTTATGGAAGTGTGCCGGTATGTTTCCTTGCTGACAATCACACATCCGGAGGAAATTCCGGTAGTCCTGTAATTAACAAAAAGGGTGAGTTGATTGGTATAAATTTCGACAGAGTTTGGGAAGGAACGATGAGCGACGTGGCATTTGATCCGGAAATGTGCAGGAACATCTCTCTGGACATACGATATGTGCTTTTTATAATTGACAAGTATGCAAATGCAAATTGGCTTATAAAAGAGATGGACTTAAAATAATATATCTCAGAGAAATAAGCGGTTTCGCCGTAAAAAAAAAGAGGCTGCCGCCTCTTTTTTTTTTCTAATCAAGTATAATGTCTATTTTTTGTTCTCGTTAAGATATGCTGTATACTTGTCAAGACCTGCTTTGTAAGATGCATCTTTGTCCCTGAAACGGAAATAAATGTTTTTCAGGTATTCTGCAACAACAAGTTTAACCTCGTTATCGGATGTGTTTGCAAAACATGACTCAAAAGGCTCAATTGCAGCAATAAGGTTTTCTTCTAGTTGCTTAACCAGTACCTCATATTTAGTATCATCAACCTCTTCTGCTGCTGCAGTCTGAATATCAACAGCCCTGTCATAATAAGCAGCACCTATGGCAAATGAACCGAAATAGTAGGTTTTATCTATTTCCATTGATTTCTTATAGCACTCAATCGCTTTGTCGACATTTTTCATGTTTTTCCATACATTTCCTTCGGCATAGTAAAGGCTTGCATTCATGGGCTCGTTCTTTTGCGCCTGTGTTATCAAAGCTAAAACCTTATTAGGATCATCATTTGACTCTAGATAGCTGTTGATAAGTGTCACAAGAATACTCTGGTTAGTAGGATGTTTTGTAAAACCGGCCTGAAGAACCTCTTTTGTTTTAGCTACGTCGCCTTTTGCTTTGTATGCCTCAGCCAATGAAGAGTATATATCACCTTTCGCATCATAATTATTATCTATTGACAACTGAAGATATTTGGCAGCATTGTCATAATCCTTAGCCATCAAAGCTGTCAGTCCTGTATAGTACATCATTACTGTATCCACCTGATTGATTATTGGATTTGAACTGATTTTAACAGAGCCTTCAAAGTTAGATGATGCTTTTTTGAAGTTACCGAGTGTATATGCAGCCATTCCCTCAGCCTGGTAACGTGTTTTCATGGCAACAAGTTTCTCGTTTATATCCTTGCTTTTGGCTTTTTTGACATCAAGTTCTGCAGCCTTCAAAAGAGCTGCCACACCTTCGTCAATAATGTTGCCCGGAACATACTCCTTTGTCTGTACAAAGCAGGCAAGAGTTCCGTCTTCATTGTAATAGAGCTCCTTGTCTGTGTATACATCTACAGAATACTTAATACCCTGGACAGTTCTGTCCTCGGTAGCGGTTATTCTCTGATCCTTAAGAAGGAGTTTTATCTCATTCCTGGAAGCACCATTCCATATTGACTTCACAGGAGAGTCGTATATCTCTGCATACGCATCAGCCAACTTAATCCAAGTAGCAGGATTCGCTCCTTTCTTTGGATCAGCAGACTCTTTTTTTGCCTTCTCATAATTTTTTACGGCGTCTGCCACCTCCTTAGTCTGGGCAGCCAACTGCACTGAAAAAAGTAATGTCAATGCTAATAATAGATTTTTCATTGTAGTGTGATTATAAATTTTAAGTAGTTTCTAGTCTTCGGATGTTTCTTCCTCTGAATTTGGTTTGTCTTCACTTTTGTTTACACGGCATACAGCTGCTATACTGTCACCATCCTTGATGTTTATCAATCTTACACCCTGTGTTGCTCTACCTGCAACCCTCACAGACGCCACGTCCAATCGTATTGTCAGACCGGACTTATTGATAATCATCAGATCATTTTCGTCGGTTACATTCTTTATGGCAATGAGTTTTCCCGTTTTATCGGTAATATTCAATGTCTTCACGCCCTTTCCGCCCCTGTTAACAACCCTATAATCGTCTAATAATGACCTTTTTCCATATCCATTTTCACTTACCACTAACACATGACTGGCCTCTTGCCCTTCTTTGACTTCAGGATCAACACAAATCATACCAATAACTTCATCATCATCAGTAATGTTAATTCCTCTAACACCGGCTCCTGTCCTACCTATTGCTCTTACGTTACTTTCGTTGAAACGGACACATTTACCCTCTCTGGCAGCTAAAAGTATTTCATTTTTACCATTGGTCAATGTTGCTTCTAGAAGCTCATCATTTTCATGAATTGTAATCGCATTTACACCATTTGTTCTTGGTCTTGAGTAGGCTTCGAGTGATGTTTTCTTTACTATACCACGTTTTGTACAAAGTACTATGTAGTTATTATTTATATAATCCTTATCTGTAAGATTATTTACATTTATAAACGCACAGGCTTTGTCATCCGGTTCAATATTTAGTACATTCTGGATTGCACGGCCTTTTGATGCTTTGGAGCCTTCTGGAAGGTCATAAACCTTAAGCCAGTAACATTTGCCATTTCTAGTAAAGAATAGCATTGTACTGTGCATATTAGCCACATAAATGTTCTCAATGAAATCTTCATCTCTGGTAGTGCTGCCCTTTGCTCCGACCCCACCCCTGTTCTGAGTCCGATATTCATTGAGAGGGGTCCTCTTGATATATCCCATATGTGATATTGTAATAACCACATCATCATCTGCATAGAAGTCTTCCGGATTGAATTCATCGGCTGAAAGCTCAATCTGTGTTCTTCTAGGATCGGCATATTTGTTTTTAAGCTCGAGAAGTTCATCCTTAATGATACTCATCTGTAAACCGATATCAGAAAGTACATGATTGAGGTATGCTATCTGCTTTTGGAGTTCGTCATACTCTGCTTGTAACCTCTCTCTTTCAAGGCCTGTAAGCTGCCTGAGTCTCATCTCAACAATAGCTGTAGCCTGAATCTCAGTGAACCCGAATCTCTCTATCAGGTTATTACGTGCTTCCTCAACTCTCTTTGATGCTCGGATTATTGCTATAACCTCATCAATAAAATCCAGAGCTTTCAACAGGCCCTCAAGTATATGAGCCCTCTTTTCCGCCTGTTCAAGTTCAAACTTCGCACGACGCATTATCACCTCATGTCTGTGGCGTACATAATACTTGATAATTTGCTTAATGTTCAGAATTCTCGGCCTGCCGTCAACCAGTGCAATATTGTTTACAGAGAAGCTTGACTGCATCTGTGAATACTTGAACAGCATATTCAGAACAACATTCGCCACAGCCCCCATCTTCAGTCTGATGACAACACGCATTCCTTTGCGGTCACTCTCGTCATTTATATATGCTATACCTTCAATTCTCTTATTTTCAACAAGTTCGGCGATTTTCTCAATCATCTCTCGTTTGTTGACTACATAAGGAATCTCTGTTACAACGATTGTCTCACGCCCGTTTTCGTTTATCTCAATATCAGTCTTTGAACGGACAACAATTCTTCCTCGTCCAGTCTCAAAATAATCTCTGATTCCCTGCGTACCCTGGATGATACCTCCGGTAGGGAAATCCGGACCTTTGATATGCTGGAGCAATTCATCAGTTGTAATATCGTTATTGTCAATATATGCACATATTGCATCAACTGTCTCTCCAAGATTGTGAGGAGGCATATTTGTTGCCATACCGACAGCTATACCGGATGCGCCGTTTAACAGTAAAAGCGGAGCCTTTGAAGGCATCACAGTTGGCTCCAGAAGAGACTCATCAAAGTTAGGTTTCATATCAACCGTATTCTTGTCAAGATCTGCCATCACCTCTTCCGCTATTTTGCGGAATTTTGCCTCTGTATAACGCATCGCTGCAGCCGAGTCTCCGTCTATGGAACCAAAGTTACCCTGTCCGTCAACCAGCATATATCTCATACTCCAATCCTGGGCCATTCTTACCATAGCCTCATAAACACTGGAATCACCGTGAGGATGGTATTTACCTAACACTTCACCGACTATACGTGCTGATTTTTTATAACCTCCCCCTGAAGTGAGACCTAACTCAGACATTCCATAAAGGACCCTTCTGTGGACTGGCTTAAGGCCGTCCCTAACATCAGGCAGAGCTCTTGATACAATCACCGACATAGAATAATCTATGTACGCGCTCTTCATCTCATCCTCGATGTTTATCTTAATAATTCTCGGATTGTTTTCTGCTTCTTCTATCATTATTTAATATACCTTTTGAACTTAAAAAAAGTTTGCTAAGATACTAATAAAATATCTTCTGAACAAATTGTATTGCTGGTTGTCTTTAATTAGATTTGCAATAAATTTTAGCATTAAATGGACTTACATCTTTCTAACGAATTAAATGAAATTCTTTCATACAGCAAAGAGGAAGCAATGCGGCTCGGGAGTTACACAATCGACAATGATCATATTGTGTTAGGAATTATCAGACACCAGGACAACTCGGCTTTTGAAATCATTATAAAACTTGGTGCTGACTACAAAGAACTGAAAAAGAGAATTGAAAGCCAGTTACAAAATGGCGAGATAGTACCATTCGAACAATCTGACAGACTTAATCTGTCAAAGGGTGCAGACAATTCTTTACGCCTTATGTACCTTGAAGCAAGATCCTTAAACGAAACCCAGCCAGGGCCGATACATCTTTTTCTGGCCATTATGCGTAGTGATGACGGTATATCCGTCCCTCTCCTTAAAGAGTTCAACATAACATATGATGGAGTCAGATCGCTGTTAAAGGGTAAAGAGAATGTCATACCTGAGACAAATCTGGAAACAGCCGGAGAACCGGTTGCCAAGACCTCTGTGGATAGCGGTTCTCAAAATTTAAAAAGTACAAAGTTCACAAGCGACACACCGGTAATTGACAGTTTCGGGTTCGATCTGACTGCGGCTGCTATAGACGGAAGACTTGACCCGGTTGTGGGCAGAGAGAAAGAGATAGAACGTCTGGCCCAGATACTGGGAAGAAGAAAGAAAAACAATCCGGTTATAATCGGAGAACCAGGGGTAGGCAAATCTGCAATAGCGGAGGGTCTTGCTCTCAGAATTGCACACAGGAAGGTTTCAAGAGTTCTGCTTAACAAACGCTTAGTATCTCTTGATATTGGTTCAATTGTTGCCGGGACAAAATACAGAGGACAGTTCGAGGAGCGGATGAAAGCGATTTTAAATGAGTTGTCGAAAAACCCGAATATAATACTCTTTATAGATGAGCTTCATACTTTGGTCGGAGCAGGCGGAGCCTCGGGATCTCTAGATGCAGCAAACATGATGAAGCCGGCACTTGCGAGAGGTGACATTCAATGTATCGGCGCGACTACACTCGACGAGTACAGGGAGTATATTGAGAAAGACGGCGCTCTGGAAAGACGGTTTCAAAAGGTTATGGTTGAACCCACGACTTATGAAGAGACGCTCAATATCTTGAGAAATATCAGGGAGAGGTACGAAAAGCACCACAATGTAACATATACTGACGATGCCCTCATTGCATGTATAAGGCTTTCTCAAAGATACATAACCGACAGATGTCTGCCTGACAAGGCAATAGATGCCATGGATGAGGCAGGATCCAGAGTGCACCTGAAGCATCTCAATATCCCAGAGTCAATCGTAAAGATGGAGAGCGAGATAGATCCTATCAGAAAAGAGAAAAAACTTGCCGCAAGCAATCAACAGTTTGAAAAGGCAGCCGAATTGAGAATCCTGGAGAAACAGATGTCAGATGCCTTGGAGGCAGCCCAGAATCAATGGAACGAAGAACAATCTAAAAATCCGCCTTCGGTTAGCTCCAACGATGTTGCAGAGGTTTTGTCCATGATAACATCTGTTCCTATCCACAGGCTCGCTGAAAAGGAAGGAGACAGACTTGCAAGAATGGGAGAGGCAATCAGAAGAAAAATTATAGGACAGGACGAGGCTGTGGACAAAGTAGTAAGGGCTATTCAGCGAAATAGGGCAGGTTTAAAGGATCCAAACAAACCTATCGGGACATTTCTCTTTTTGGGACCTACCGGTGTAGGAAAGACTCAGCTTGCCAAGATACTTACAGAGTTCATGTTCGATTCCGTCGACAACCTTATCCGCATCGACATGAGCGAGTATATGGAGAAATTCGCTCTCAGCAGGTTAATCGGAGCACCTCCGGGCTATGTCGGCTATGAGGAGGGAGGACAACTTAGCGAGAAAGTCCGCAGGAAACCTTATTCAGTAATCTTACTCGATGAGATTGAGAAAGCTCATCCTGACATTTTCAACCTGCTGCTTCAGGTTCTTGACGAGGGCCGTCTTACCGACAGCAACGGGAGGCATATCGACTTCCGGAACACTCTGCTGATTATGACATCAAACATCGGAAGCCGGGAGGTAAAAGATTTTGGTTCAGGTCTCGGCTTTTCAAATACCACAAAGAGGAATATCAGCGATAACACAAAGCAGATAATTGAGAAAGCCCTGAAAAAGACCTTCACTCCGGAATTCCTTAACAGGCTGGACGAACAGATTCTGTTCAACAACCTTTCCAAGGATGACATTTGTAAGATTATAGACATAGAACTAGATGATCTGTTCCGCAGGATTGACAATGCCGGTTACAAGCTTTCGATTGACGAAAAGGCCAAGATGTTTGTGGCAGACATGGGTTACGACCCGCAACTGGGTGCAAGACCTCTGAAAAGAGCTATTCAGAAGTACATTGAAGATCCGCTTGCAGAAGCCATTGTCGCAGGTAAATACAAACTGGGAGACGAGTTGCATATGGAGTTGGATCCTGATTCGGGAGAAGAGTCAGGAACTCCAGATAAACTTAAGGTTACCCTTATTTCTTAATTTAAAAAGTGAATCACAATTATTCAGAGCCTTAGCAGGGATTCTTGCAAGGCTCTCTTTTTTTAGGCAAAAGAGAATAGGTTCGGTTTTTCCGATAAGAGTAAAGCCTAGTTTTTCATAAGCATCACCCTTCCCCCACCCTATGTCTGAGTATGACATAATCTCCCGAGGATTCTGATCTCTGACAAAACATTTCATAAGCTTGCCCATTCCGCCGGTTATCCTGTAATCCGAGAGACCTGCATAGCGTATCCACTCAAATGAGTTAACCACTACTTCTCCTCTTTTTATCAATCTGGGAGACGAAAAAGTGGCGACAGCAACAAGAGAGCCTCTCCGCAGTGATTCGGTATCCCTGAGGGTATATAACCCGTATCTGAAGTGACATCTAGCGTACCCCAACATATGATTTGCATCAAGGAATCTCTTTGCATCATTTTGAGTAATGGCCTTCACATGGCAATTTCTGGCAAAAATTGTCTTCTGAAGCCCAAGGTTTACTTTAATACGATTCTTTACCAGTTCTCCCTTTGTAATCCACTCATCTTCAAAAATGGAAATATCGGCATCAGAAAGTATGTCATCCGAATCGTTATCCAACAAAACAAGATTGACGTAAAGCTTTTGCCCCTGCATTTCCTCGCCTGCCTTATCTATAATAAACAGCGTCTCGCTCCTTTCGAATTTAAGAGATAACGAGAGAAGAAATGCCGAAAACTCTTCGATAAATGTGCTGTACATAGCCCTACAATTGACCTCAATGATAATTAATGCAAATATAAGTCAATAAATTAGAAAATATCGGTTAGTAAAATTTGGAAATAAAAATCAGAAGCCATATCTTTGCGCTCCCAATCAAGATTCAGTAGCTCAGCAGGTAGAGCACAACACTTTTAATGTTGGGGTCCTGGGTTCGAGCCCCAGCTGGATCACAAAAACAGAAGCCAAGCAACAGCTTGGCTTTTTGTTTTTATGATCCGGCGCGACAAGCTCGCTTGGAAGCGATGGAGAATAAAAGGATCACGAACAAAAGTTGGGGGATTTGATATTTAGGCATAAATTTTAGATAGTCTAAAAAGGAAATACGGAATATTATTAACTCCTCTGAACTGTGTTCTGAACGCTTTGATTTTCGCGT
>JALOCI010000043.1 GCA_023227835.1 Bacteroidales bacterium | reverse complement strand
ATCCCGTCGGTGAGGATCTCTGCCTTCTCGTAGGAGCATTTTTCCCATTCCTCTTTCCAGTTCAGTTTAAGAGACGAAGGGCATATGATAAGGCAGGGAAAAGCGTTAAGGGAAACAACAGAGGCTATTGCCTGAATCGTTTTGCCAAGTCCCGGCTCATCGCCTATCAACGTCCTTGTATTTTGGATGCTATATGCTATGCCCTCCTTCTGGAATCCGTAAGGCTCTACCTTCATTCTTATACTCTCGGTAAGTTTAGGCATTTCTGGGAGCTCGCCGTAAGTTTCTGGTGATAGCTCGGAAAGGTTTGTAAACTCCTCGGCCTGTAAGTCGCTTATAAGCTGTTCTGCCTTTTGTCCCTCTTCAATAAACCATTGACCTTTTCCGGCAGGCTGTGCGCCAACCTTTTTCATTCTAAAGGTGAAAGCCCTGTTAAATTCAGAGGTTATCATATATCCACCAGCAACATTTGTTATCGTTCCCATCAGAATACCTCCTCCTCTTTAAAAATGTCGTTAGGGGTGTTCACCCTCATTGATTTAGGGGTGGCATCAAAGCCTTTTGTAGCCTCTCTCATGCTCTTCTCGTTGCTCACAACGGTCCTGCACCAGTCGAGTTGGTGTGTGGCGGTTCTGTTAAGTCTCTCACAGGTGGTGCAAAGGTGATTGTAGTCCCTTATGGCGGCATCCACGAGTTTGTTAACAGTATTGGCCGGAAGTTGTAATTTTGCCTCATCACGAAGCATGTTAATGATCTGGCTTTCGAGCATAAGGTCACGATGGTATTCAGCGTCCGCCCTCATCTTACCCGTGCGTGCTATGTAGGCAGAGAGCATTGCGCCTCTCTCAAGAACCTCCTCTATCTGTTCCGAAACGGTGATGTCAAGAAAAGACTGTATTTCCTTAGCCTCACTACGAAGCTCGTCCATTGTCATTATATCTGTCAGCATACTTCTGGCCTCCCCTCACCGAAAAGCAACCACCATCTGAACGCAAGTTCCTGGTATTTCTCTCTTCCGCGCTTGTAAAATTCTGATTCCTTTGTTATGAAAATTTTGAAAACCTTCTGGTTTTTCTTTGAGATACCTATAAGGATGTCTTTCTCTGCCCCCGCTATGTCCATGTACCAAGCTCTTTGACGGTCATAGTCGAAATATTCGGCTGCTGCCTCAAATTCGGATTGACTTGTGGCTGTCGTGCTCTTTATGTCGCCACCGTGATGGAGTGCCTTTGCCCACAGATCCCACTTACACCTTACCGGAAGGTTGAAAGATATGTCTGAGAAACATAAATCCGCCCTCTTTGCCATTTCTACCTGTCCGGAAGAGACAGAGAGTAATGAGTAAGCCACGGGGTCACGATAGAAGGCTTCCTTCATCCTCAATGCAAGCTCAAAATCATCCTTTGAATAATGAACGCTCCCTACAAGGTAATTGAAGTAATCCACCCTTTCCGGCTCTGTGAGCATGGCATCAATAAGGCTTCCGAAGCGATACGCATTAGTAGGATCCGGCATCTCTCGTGGCCAAAGCTGCTGCTTCAACCACGACAGATCCGAATTAGACACCTCGGAACGGCTGTAATAATCTATGTTATTAGCTACCTCGATCATTACTTTGCCTTGTAAGTGTCCTTGTACTCAACGAACGGGCTTTCGATTGTCTCGCCTGTCTTAATGGTATAGTCCTCGCAGAACTTCTTCATCTGCGCTATGCTCTTCTTTTCAATCTTCTCATTGTCAAGAGATTTTCCCTCTTTCTCAAACCAGAACTGAAAAATAAGAGCATACCCGGCTTTGTTCTTTATGACTATCTCTGTACCCTCCTTTACCTTCGGGGCTTCCATAACAGGGATGAAAAGAGAGTTCATGGCAGCGTTGACGGTAGAAGCTGCTGCCTCTGCTGATGCGTTATCCGCAACAGTCTTTGATGACCGCTCTGCCTCTTCTGCTATCTGCGCCGCCGCTGCCTCTTCCCTTCTCTTCTGTTCTGCCTCTATTTCGGCTTTCTTTGCCTCGTCTGCCGCCTCGAGATCCTGTAATTCCTTTTTCTTTGAAGGTAACAGATCCTGCATGCTCTTCTGAAACACGCTCATAGTAGAATCATATTCGTTGAAGTAATGCACATATAATGATTCGTCTGCGAGTATTTTTGCAGATATGAGAACTATCTCCTCTTTTGTGAGTATGGAACTTTCCGGAAGTGTTACCTTTAGTTCTGCGAACTTGGCAGGGGTGTATGTAGAAACCGGCTTTGAGAAGATAACCTCTTCTTCATCGAAATTAGCAAGGGTTATCTTGTTGAATCTTTCTTGTGCAGCTCTTTTCTTTTCCGCGATATGCTCATAGAACGCTACGCCTACTGCCGCTTTTATTTCTGCATTAATACGGATCTCTTCTTTTTCCCTTGCCAGTTTAGCCGCAGCTATACGCTCCTCTTCCTGCCTCTTTTTCATTATCTCTGCCGCCCAGTCATTGCGATAACCTTGTATCTCATCTACCTTTGACTTGATATCTGATTCACAGCCGGTAAATCTCTTTTTCAGTTCGTCCATCATCTGGGTGAAGGGCTTTCTCTTCTCGTTGATAGCCTTGATGGTCTTATTGCCTTTTTCAACAAAGACAGCCATCTGTGTGTCGAGTTGAGGGTTCATCCCATTAGCGTAAGCCTTGATGAGACCTTCTGCTACCTTGATAGCGTTGTCCCTGCTCTTTATGTTTGCTTCGAGGGTTGCAGGAGCATCACCGATTATCTTTTTTATTGCCTGAATATCCGGCATGACCTGTAATGCTTGATTTTCCATTTTCGTTGATTGTTAATTAGTGTTGATTAAAATATTCCGTCATTGTCTTCCATCACTACAGCCGCCTCCTGCTGTCTCTCAGTCACTGTGTTTGCCGGCTGTGTAAAGACTTTTGCCTGCTCTTCATACTCCTCATCCTCGATCTCGGCGTTACCCATGACCCTTAGCTTTGTGCGTGACCTCATGGCGTGTTTGATGGTCTTTGTCTCAAGAAAACCCGGGTCAATCTGGCCGCCACTTGAAGTATATAGGGCGTTAGGCCCTGCTGATGAGTTTTTTCCCTTAGGTATAGAGTAGTTTTTCAGCCTCTCAATGTCCTCCTGAAGCAAGAACTTGAAGTCGATTAGACCCCCGGGCAGATATATGGCAACCCATGACCCGATTATCTTATTCGATTTTCTCGGGATTGCGGGAGCATATTCTACATACAGAATGCCCTTCTCGTTGGTCCTTGGTTGGAAGATATCGCCTTCATAGACAACTATCGGGTTTGTCATCTGAACTATCTGCCCGGCTCTCATCCTGAGGTTCAATTCGCCGTAAGTTGTGATAACCAGACGTGCGATGTTTTCCCATATGTCTTTTCCGTGTTCGTCTGTTCCCTTCTTTGTCCCTCTTGCCTCTACATAAGCTTCAGATTTTGCCCCGTCCTGTATGGAAAGGTTTTGAATGGCTATCTCAACGAAGGTTGAGAATATCGAAATTTTAGTGCAGCTTGCGAGCTTTGTCTTAGGGTCGTTGAGGGCTTTCAGAAAGTAAAGCCTCTCCTTTTCATAGATGGATTCTGCATCCGGCTTCGCAACCTTGTGAAGCGACGAAAGGATGTCGATGAACTTCTGTCTAACATAAGGATCGTTGATGATTTCTTCGTGTGTCAGCTTGTTTACGCTGAATTTCTCTTGATTTTCCATTTTCGTTGATTGTTAATTGTTGAGTATTGTCTGTATTCGCTCTGCGAATTTTGTTGTATTTGTCTCTACCTCACACTCCTCGTCTGTATCGTCGATACAAAATATAGGTGAGATATTGGATATTGTATAGTAGTATTCAGGATCCTCGGGTTCTTCCATCCTTCCATAACAGCCCATCGTCCCCTCTTTGATGGTTTCCCTTGATGCTGACACCTGAACGATGACGGACTGAAATCCTTCTGCCGGACTGGCTATCTCGATTTCGTTTTCAAAATCTACCTTGTCGGCCAGTTTGTCCTTTATGTATTCAGCTGTCAATGAAGCTATTGCTGAAAGATGATCGTCTGATAGTTTGATTTTTGAAATTGTTTTCATATCTTTGAAGTGTTGTTTCTAACAATCACGGTTTCCGTGTTCGTTGTTAGTTAGTTGTCCCTCTCTGTTCGTTGCGGAGAGGGCTTTCTATTTTATTGTATAAAATATCTTTCGATTTTTTGAGAGAACCCCCTCAGGGCTGCGCCCGTACCAATACAGAATACCATACCGGCGTACTTATCATTAAGGCTGTTGGCCACCTTTGATATTGAGGAACCTACGGCATCAATAGGTCTTACCTTGTTGCCTATCTTTACTTCAATAACTGCTGCGAACTTTCCAGAGAAGGGAAAGTACTGGAGGTTGTTGATCTTGCAATCCTTGATTTTCAAGAGCTTTGTAAGTGATTCTTTGTACACTTTGATCTGTTCGTCTGTCAATGTTGTTGTTTCCATGTTCGTTGTTTTATCTTGATTTGGTTTTTACTTGCGTGCGATTGATTGTCCGGTTCTGTCTCTTCATTTCCTCTTTGTTCAGGTAGAGGATCTCGGCAAGGTTGAATTTCCTGTCACCTTCGCCCCTGTTGGTAACTTTCAAGAGATTGTTGTCAACATACCGGTTGAGTGTTGATTGCGAAATCTTCAATATCTGTCTGACCGTGTGAGAGTCAACCTCTACATGAGCATACCTCTCTACTATCACTTCACCGAGAAACGATTTGAGGTCACTTGTTGAAAGGAGTGCGAGATTGTCCATGTTACTTACTATTGAAAAGGTTGTTTTTCTTTGCGTATGCAAAAAATTCCTGGATAGAGTTCACACCTAATTTTTGATAGGCATTTCTTTTGTGCGTCCTTACCGTATGAATAGACTTGAATAGCATATCGGCTATTTCGTCAGACCTCTTACCGTCAAGGCATAACTTCATTATCTCTTTCTCGCAGGCTGACAATGAAGTGTCTATCTTTGCATTACAGATGATATTGCAATACTTGCGCTCTGCTCTCAAAGGGCAAGGGACGAATTCGAAGTGAAAAGTACCTTCCTCGTCCACGTCCGACACATTATCGAGCTTAGAGAAGTTGCAGTTAATGAATCTTCTGACGATAAGAAACTCATAATAGGTGCGATTAAGTGCGCTCTTCTGATATACACTACATAGAGCCTTGTAAGCCTCGGAGTACAGGCTCTTGATTTTCTCAAGCATGTAGGTAGTGAAAGCGAGATCCTCTTGAATGTATGTTCTTGCTGCACCATTTTCGATGATCATAACCTCACCTTCGGGTGTGCCGAAGTATTCATACCTATGTTCGTCACTATTTCTCATACCCAAGTTCTTTTAAGGTTAGACCTGTCATCTCTGCAACAAGGTCTCTTTCGAGCTTTGCCTGAGGAACATCCCCGTTTATCCACCTGTTAATGGTGGTTGCATCCCTTCCGGTCCTTTCCAGGAGGATTCTCTTGAAATCCTTCTGCGCGTTCGGTAGCTTTTCGTAGTATTTTCTTAGTGCATTTGTACTCATATCAAGTTATTTTTTTAATAATTCTTCTTATATTATGTGCGCTGTTTGCCTTTTTTGTACATTAGCGCAAAGTTTAACGCGTTTGTTTATGCAAATATACAGAATATATTCTATAATACAAATATTTTACAGAATATTTTCTATATAATTTATAAGACATTACATATCAGGCGAATAAAATTTTAAAAAAAATAGTTTTTGAAGAAAAAATTAAAATTAATATAGATTATATTCGATAAAAATGGTCAAGAAAAGGTTATTGGAATTTTTAGCTTACCTGGAAGTTGGGCAGAACGCTTTTGAGATGAAGGCCGGCATATCAAATGGATATATCAACAATGTTAAAGAGTCGATTGGAACGAAAATAATTAACAAGATCAGCGCAGCGTTTCCGGAACTAAATATCCACTGGCTTCTCACAGGAGAGGGCGAGATGTTGAACTCTGGTGAGAAAGTAAATACAAATGTTGGAACAAAAAAAACAGATGCGATTTTTGAGCTTATCTGCTACATAAAAGAGAGGGATCGCATAAGGGACATGGAAATAAAAGAGAAGGATGCCAAGATAGAGCAACTGGTAAGGGAGAATGCAATAATGCAGACACAAATTGAGATGACAAAAAAGGTCGATGCTCAGGACATTGCCTCATGTGTCGATGCAAAACATTCAAAATCGGGCTAAGGGAGTATATATTACCTATAAAATAAAGGCTATGAAAAAAATATTACTGTCATTTGTCGTGGTCGCTTTTGCGGTCGGTAGCTGTAACACGGAAACCCCAGAGCAAAAGGCAAAAAAATGGGTTGAAAAAGAGTTGTTTAAGGCCAAAAAGGAAACAGAACATAAAAAGGCCGAAGCGGACTCATTGCTTAGAATTGTTGTAAATGAGCACCAGATTATGTATGTGCGAATAAAGGCATTAAACGAGCTTAAAGAGAAACATGAGTATTTTAAAAAATACACAGATGATGAATTGCTCCATTTAGTCGATAGAAAATAGCTTTAGCCCAATGCAAAAAATTACAAGATCATTAATGATAATAATTGCCCTCTATTCATGCTCCTGCGCTTCCTCCTTCAAGAACGGGCAGGAAGTGACGGTGAAACAGGAGTCTCTGACAGCACCCTCAAAGGAACTATACAAGGAAATGACCGACATATCGGTGAGGGATGACAGCGAGGGTCTTCTGTTGATGATGCAGAAGGGACAGGTGACGATCCTCCCATCCGGAACAAGCGCAAAGGTGGTAGAGGCTGGTATGTTCAGAAGCAGGATAAGGTATAACACAGGAACACATTACAGGGAAGTATATGTGTCAAACGACTTTTTGAAATGAAAAACTACGATTACGAACAGATAAGGAAGAGGTTTGTCGCAGAGTTCGAGAGGAGAACACGGCACGGGGATGCAAAATACCTGTGCCGAAGGATGGGAATACCCTACACCTCGTTTCTGAAAAGCCTGAAAGAAGGATCTACGAAGAAAATAGAGCTGCAATGGTTCGCCTACTTCTGCGAGGTGCTCGATATTGACGTTATGAAGGTCCTCTACGGGAGCAGATACATGGGGTACAACAAGGCTACTTCTGAGAAAAATACTTGCTCTCCCTCATCTTTATGATGTCCGTGTCTATTGTCTGCTTGAGATACTTCATTAACATTGCTTCCGACTTCCAACCACCGCACACCATTATAAGGGCATTGTCCATCCCTGCGAGTTTCATGTTCGTTGCCCCGGACCTTCGGGCTGTGTGTGTTGTCACCCATGCCCATTTTGGTTTTATCTCAGAGGTCAGTTTTCCTCCCCGGGTCTGATATTTGGTCACAGGCTCGTTGATGCCGGCCATCTGGCATAATACTTTTATATGCTTGTTGATCATAACCTCGTTTGCCGCATCTTCCATCTTGAATCCACCCTGCAATATCTCCCTTACAATGGGGTGCATGGGCATGGTGATGGGCTTTGGCTTTCTTATGTTCGACCCCTTGACCGGGATTATCGTCACGGTGTTTCCGGTGATATTCATATCTATGAGCCTTGAGTAATTTGACACCCTCATGGCGTACATGGCTCCTATGAGAAATGTTTTCTGAACCCTTATCATCTGGCTTGTCGTAATGGTGTGCGGTTCGGGAAACTTGAGACGATGTATCTTTATCAGCTCTGGCATTGACAGGAAAATGGTGTCTGCTGTCTCACTCTCCACTTCGAACTCTTCCGGCTCGGTATTGTCGTGCAGCCTGTATATCTTCCTGGAATCCTTCATCACCTTCTTTAGCTTCTTTATTATAGTGCCTACATAGTTTTTCGTGTATTCCTTGCCGTTGAGCCACTTCTTGAAATCCCTCTCAAACTTGAGGTTCACATCGTAAAAGGAGATTTTCTTCCCCTGTTTTTTCTCAAACTCTTCAAGTAAGGCCAACAGGTTGTTGAATATGTTCTTCGTGCCTTGTGAGAAGGTTGAATCCTTGAGGTATCGGGGGATGAATGTGACCAGATATCGATCCTGCTGGCTTATCGCAGAAAATGTCTTACCCTGCAGGAGCTCGGACACCTTTTGCCGGAACTCCGGCTTTGTGGGGGTGACGTATTGTGATTTGAAGTAGAGGATGGCATTAGTCATTGCCGCCTCTATTGCGTTCAACCGATCATTTGTCACGTTGTTTATCGGGGATGGCTTACATTTCGTGACATCCCACTCTATTGTAAGGACACTTTCCCCGGTCTTGTAGTCATATCTCTCACCTTCGTGATTCACGCAACCACGAATGGTGGAACGCTCCCTTTTGGGGTTGTCGAGAGTGAAGTAAGGTTTCATTATGTCTTGTTTTAGACTGGCCTAAAATTGATGTTGGTTTCAAAGTTGGTTTAATTTTTGGAATAAAACAAATATATATGTGTGTCTAAAAAACAAAAACAGCTCAAAATGAGCTGTTTAAGTGATGAATAAAACCATCTTCGTGACCCCGACAGGATTCAAACCTGTAACCGTCTGATCCGTAGTCAGATACTCTATTCAGTTGAGCTACGGGGCCGGAATGAATGCTTAATTAAGCATCCAAATCTTTCACAACGTTATACTTTCTCTCTTTGATACGAGCCTTCTTACCGGTTAGTTCACGGATGTAGAAGATTCTCGCTCTGCGTACCTTACCGCGTTTGTTGAGTTCAATTGATTCAATGAAAGGTGAAGTAATAGGAAATATCCTTTCAACTCCTACACCGTTTGACATCTTCCTGACTGTGAAAGTCTCGGTAGAACCGGTACCTTTTCTCTGAATAACAACTCCGCGATACTTTTGGAGACGCTCTTTGTTTTCCTCTTTGATCTTGTAAGTAACAGTAATTGTGTCACCTGCCCTGAAAGAAGGAAACTCTTTTGCTTCAGTAGCAAACGCCTGTTCTGCAATTTTAATTAAATCCATTTCTTCAATGTGTTGTTATCGCAACATTACAGACTCCTGCGTTCTTGTAAGCGGTTGCTTGTAAAATTTGGATTGCAAATGTATGAATTAATTCTAATTTCACAAAATTAATTACGTTTTCCTGCTTTATACATCGCTCCTCCTACACAATCATACTTTGCGCCGGTGACAGACGAGAGGCAATTTGGAATGTCAGACACATATAAAGCACCTAAAAAAGCAAAGATAAGTGCCTCTTTAAAATTCACAGTCATGGCATCAGGAACGATGATTTCGCATTGAGGCGCCCTATAGCGGATCCTCTCAACAAGAAATTTATTGAAAGCCCCTCCGCCTGTCAAGAGCACCTTGCCGCTTTTGACATGCCCGGTTATCTGACATGCCACGTGCTCACAGAACGTTGCCAGAGTATCCTTCAATGGTAGATTGAAGGAATCTATCTCCGGTATTACAACCTCTTCAACCCACTCTCTTCCGAGAGATTTCGGCCCTTGCTGTGTATAAAACGGCAAATTATTGAGCCTCTCCAACAATTCTTTGCAAACACTACCTGTTCCGGCAATCTCTCCGTCTTTGTCATATTCAAGACCTATTGTCCTTGTATAATAATTAAGAACGTAATTGACAGGTGATATGTCATAGGCTTTTCTCTCAACTCCTTCATCAAAGGATATATTCGAAAAGCCACCGAGATTCAGACAGTAACTATATTCTGAAAAGAGATTTCTGTCCCCTACCGGTACTAATGGCGCTCCTTGACCATAAAGAGCAACATCCGTTGTCCTGAAGTCACAAATTGTGTCCACACCGGTTTCGGCAGCGATTCCTGCTCCTGAACCGATTTGGGCCGTAAATCTTTTAGAGGGTTGATGGAATATTGTATGGCCGTGAGATGCAATATAATCCGGAACAACTCCGTTTTTGCCCATAAAATCCTTTACCATAGAACCCAAAAGGATGCCGTAGTCAGAATTGAACAGTGCATAATCAAGTGCGGACATGTTCTGTGCTGTCGCCAGCTTTTCCTTTATATCCTGTGAATAATCCCGAGATTCGGCTTTCAGAATCTTGTAGTTCCATTTTCCGTTGTCGTGTCCGAACTCTGCAAAACATATATCCAGTCCATCCAGCGAGGTCCCGGACATGAGCCCAATAATCTTCATCATCACATTACACTTATCACTTTTAACTCTTCACTCTTAACTCTTCACTCTTAACTCTTCACTCTTCACTCTTCACTCTTAACTCTTCACTCTTAACCCTTCACTTTTAACTCTTCACTTTTAACTCTTCACTTTTAACCCTTCACTTTTAACTAAGAAAACATCTTCTTCATTCTGTCGAAGAAATTCTTATCATCTTTGTTTGGAGCCGGTTTAAAATTGTCTGACGACCTCATCTTCTCCAACGCCTCCTTCTCTTGCCTGTCTACTTTCTTTGGTGTCCAAACCTGTATATAGACAAGAAGGTCTCCGCTGCCATATCCGTTTACATCCGGCAAACCCTTTGACCTAAGTCTCAATATTTTGCCTGACTGTGTGCCGGCTTCTATTTTAATTCTGAGCTTACCGTCAACAGAAGGAATCTCTGCATCACAACCCAATATTGCATCGGGAACAGAGATGAACAGTGAATAGATAAGATCATTTCCGTCTCTCTGAAGTTCCGGATGCTCCTCTTCCTCTATAACCACCAGAAGATCTCCGTTTATACCGCCCAGTTTTGCTGCATTTCCCTTTCCCTGAACTGTCAGTTGCATTCCTTGTGCTACACCGGCCGGAATCTTGAAGGATATCTCCTCCATCTCCTTTACAAGACCATCTCCGCCACACTTGGTACAAGGCTTAACAACTCTTTTTCCCTCACCGTGACATGTAGGACAAACTGAAGCTGTCTGCATTGTACCCAGAATTGTCTGAGTCACTCTGGTAACCTGGCCCGTTCCCTTACATGTCTCACAAGTATGGATATCAGCCTCAGATGCTGCGCCTCTTCCGTTACATGTCGGACATGCAACCTGCTTGTTGATTTTTACCTTTTTTTCTGTTCCGTGGGCAATCTCCTTCAGATCAAGTTTCACTCTTATCCTTATATCAGAGCCTCGGTTAACACGTCTTCCCCCTCTGCCTGAACCTCCGAAACTTCCGAAACCTCCGAAGCCCCCACCGAAATGACCACCGAAAATATCTCCGAATTGACTGAAGATATCTTCCATTGAGAATCCTGCTCCACTAAAGCCGCCACCGCTTGCAGCACCGCTCATACCCGCATGGCCGAACTGATCATATCGTGATTTCTTATCCGGATTACTTAGAACATCATAAGCCTCAGCAGCCTCTTTAAACTTCTCCTCGGCATCCTTATCACCCGGGTTTTTATCCGGATGATATTTGAGGGCAAGTTTCCTGTATGCCTTTTTTATCTCATCTGCCGAGGCCCCCTTTGTGACACCCAGCACTTCATAATAGTCTCTCTTAGCCATCTCTTACATCTTAAATGCCAACTACCACCTTGGCAAACCTAATTACTTTACCGTTTAGTGTATATCCATGCTGGGCAACATCAATAATCTTGTTCCTGTGCTTTTTGTCAGGTGCAGGAAATTGAGCCACGGCTTCATGAAAATCAGTATCCAGCTCCTTTCCCTTAACCTCCATCTTCTTTAGTCCTTTTGACTCCAAATAAGTATAAAGTTTGTTATAAATAAGCTCTGTCCCCTCAATTGCAGCCTTATGGTCTCCCTCGGCGCTTTTTAGCACGTCAATCGCTCTTTCACAATCATCCAGCACTGGCAACAACCCTTTTATTGTGTCTTCTGCTGCTGTCAGCACAAGATCAAGTCTCTCCTTGGCTGTCCTGCGGCGATAATTGTCAAATTCAGCGGCAAGTCTAAGATATTTGTCATTCAGCGAAGCAATTTTCTCTTCGGGATTATCCTTTAACTCTGTTACCGGTTCATCTTTTTTTTCTTCGGATTCATTGTTTCGAGGTTCATTTACAATTTGTTCCTGTTCTGCTCCAGAAGCAGTTTTCTCTTGAACCTCCGACTCATCATGACATTTCTCTTTTTTCTGATCTTTCATTATATATTATTTCAATTAATTCTTTTTGTGACGCAAAGATAGTCACAAATAATCTGCCAAAAAGGGATATAAGACAAAATGACACGAATGTACATTCTTAGCTAAAGGACAATCACCAGCCGTGTTTGCTTATCATTTGAAGCATCTCTTTATTAAGAATTTCAACCTCTTTACCGGAAATTCTTATTATGCCCTCCCTGCTGAAATCGTTTAAAACACGACTGACACTCTCCCTTGATGCGTCAACCAAGTTGCCGAGATCTTCCTGGTTAATCTGAACTACAAACTTGTCCGAACGGTATATATTGTCAGAAAAATCCAGAAGGACATCCGCCACTTTGCCCCGGACCTGCTTCTGAGTGCGGTTAACACACTTTTGGTATGACTCAATCTCACCTTTACACAGTTCAACGATTATCTGATTACTGAAATCGTGATTAAGAGTTAAAAGTTTCCTGAAATAGGTTATATCAATAAAACAGACTTCCGAGTTTTCGACAGCCGTGACAGAGTACTGGTTGACCTTGTCCCCGAATGTTGTTGGCAATCCGAGATAATTGGCCGGCTTGACAATTCTTACAACCTGAACATGATATGGCCCCTCTATATGAATCTTTGCCAAACCGCTTTTAAGATATGCCACATTTGTTGAGTATGTCCCTTGCCTGATTATTGAATCTCCCTTTTTAAAGCTAACTGTCAGACAATTACAGGAAAGCTCACCTAACTCTGCTTCTGTCAGTTTAGTTTCTGCAACAGATTTATAGTTACACAGCATGCATTTATTTTCCATGAGAAATTTATTTCTGTTGCAAATATATATAAAATTGTGATACAAATCACATTCTCTGGCAACAGAGATCATATCCGACTCCAATATCCCGGAAGCTAAATGGCTTTACTTTGCAAAAAAAGAGACAATGGAAGAGAATAACCTTAAAACAATCGAGCAGTTACAACAACAGATTGATAAACTGCAGAAGAAAATCACAAAATTGGAGAATAATAGAAAAGACCAACTCTCCATCGCATGCGTATCAGGAGATCTCGATAAGATTCTTGCAACTATGATAATATCTCTGGCTGCTGCGGCAATGGATACAAAAGTGAAGATATTCTTCTCATTTTGGGCTTTGTCAGCTCTCCGCGATCCGAAAAAACACCCGAAAGGGAAGGATTTAATATCGAAGATGTTCGGTTTCATGCTGCCAAACGGTAAAGACAAACTAAGTCTGTCTAAGATGAATATGGCAGGAATTGGCCCGAAAATGATTAAATATCTGATGCGTAAGAACAATGTACTCTCGCTTGAAGAGATGTTCAAGACCGCCGGGGAACTCGGAATAGAGATAATTGTATGCGAAATGTCAATGGGGCTTATGGGATTCAAGAAGGAAGAGATGATAGACTACCCTCACCTGAGTTATGCCGGTGCTGCAACATTTGTTACTGATGCCGGAGAAAGCGCTGCTCAACTGTTTGTATAAAATTGTTCAACAAAATATTAAAACATCAAATCATGACACAAGAAGAATTAAAGGCATTAAACGTAGCCAAGAGTGTAGATGCAAGAGGTACCGCCTGCCCGGGACCGCTTTTGGAAGCTAAAAAAGCAATCGGGACAATAGAGGACGGGGATATTATGGAAATACTATCTGCTGACGAAGGCACAAAGGTGGATATACCAAAGTGGTGTTCAAAACAAGGCCATGACTATCTCGGAACAGTCGAGGAAAATGGCTATTACAAGATTTATATGAGAAAAAACGAATAAAATAATAACTGATGGTCAGCCAAGCTAAGATTCTCGTCTTCTCTACAGAAAAGATTTCTGATCCTGCCATTGATATGGCAGGATTACTTAAACTTCACTACCCTCCGCAGGTCTATACTATTGCAATTCCCTGCTCATCAGGTGTGAAACCCCGGTGGATTTTAAAAGCACTGGAAAAGGGTTTTGACGGAGTATTCATTGCTGCTGACGGGAGTGATTGTTCACATGGTGAATCATGCACTGAAAAGACAGGAGCCATTGTCGGCAAAACACACAATTTAATGAAAGAAAAGGGAATAGACCCTGCCAGACTGAAGATGGCAGCTCTGTGCTCTGTATGTAGTGAATCATTTGTAAAGCAGATAAGAAGCTTCAACGAATATCTGCTCAAATCAAAAAACAGTTGAGATGCAAATCAGGACAAAACTTAAGTTTGACGCTCTCGTTGTAGGGGGTGGAATAGCCGGAGGAGAAGCTGCACTAAACCTTGCCAATAACGGGTACAAGGTTGCAATAATTGAGAAAGAACTCTCTATCGGAGGAAAGATGATTCTTCTTAGTAAGGTCTTCCCGACCCTTGACTGCTCAGCCTGCATCACAACTCCGAAAGTATCGGAGATCTCAAGACACCCTGGAATTACAATATTCACAGAAAGTGATGTTGAGAACATAGAAAAAAGGGGGGAACATAATTTTATTGCTTTTGTAAAAAGACGTCCCAGATACGTTATTGCAGAGGATTGCACAGGGTGTCAGCTATGCGAAAAAGCATGTCCGGTGATTACAAAGGATCAGTTCCAGTATAATCTTGTAGGAAGAAAGGCAGCATTTATCCCATTTAGTATAGCAAGTCCCAAAGTTGCTGCAATTGATATGGAAAACTGTACGCTTTGCGGAGCGTGCGAAAAAGCATGCCCGTCAAACTGTATAGATTTCACTCAGGAGGATAGGTTTTATGAAATAGAAGCGAGCACTGCAATTATTGCAACCGGGTTCAAGCTGTATGACCCGGCAAATTTGCCGAGATACGGAGGAGGTCAGTACAAGAATGTGCTTACTTCGATGCAAATGGAGAGGCAACTTGCTCCGACAAGACCTTTTAATACAATACTCAGACCTGGTGATGGTAAGGTTCCTGATAAAATAGCATATGTTCTCTGCGCCGGTTCAAGAGACGATTCTGCCGGAAACCCGATTTGCTCACAAATCTGTTGCATGTATTCGATTAAACAGGCCCAACTTCTGATGGGAGCACTTCCTATGGCGGACATAACTATATATTATATCGATATCAGAGCATTTGGCAAGGGTTATGACGAGTTTTACGAACAAGCCAAGGGTATGGGTGTGAAATTTATCAAAGGCAAGATTGGCAGGATATCTGAGCTGTCAAACGGAAACCTCAGCCTCAGATATGAGGATATACAGAGTGGGCGGATTAAAGAGGCCGAGCATGATCTTGTTGTCCTCTCAGTAGGTGCCCTGGCCAATAAAGAGACACCATTACTCTTCAAAGGAATTCGTCCAGATGTGGATAAACAGGATTTCATTCTTCAGGGTGATCCTATTCTAAGTCCTGCAAAGACAACTATTGACGGAATTTTTGTTGCCGGCACAGCCTCTGGTCCGAAAGATATACCTGATTCAATACTATCAGCCGGATCGGCAGCAGCAGAAGCACTTTCATATTTAACAAGGTAATTGACAAAATGGATAAGAAATTAGGAGTCTATATATGTGCCTGCGGAGGCAATATTTCTGATTACGTCGACATAGAAAAAGTAAGAGAGGCGGTCAAGGACGAGGACTGCGTCCTGCTTGCACGGACAACAATGTTTGCATGCGGTGATTCCAATCAGAAAGAGATGGAAAAAGACATACAAGAGAACAATCTCAGCGGAATTGTTGTGGCATCCTGTTCTCCAAAGCTGCACCTTACCACTTTCCGTTCAGTGAGTGAAAGGGCCGGATTAAACAAATACAACTACGTTCATGCCAATATACGGGAGCAGGCATCCTGGGCTCACTCGGGCAATAAGCAAGGGGCTACCGAGAAGGCCATTCACCTTGTCAAGGCTGCAATTGCAAAAGCGAGGTTCGCCAAATCCCTTGAACCTACAAGAATTAAATCTCAGAAATCAGTCGCCATTATCGGTGCAGGAGTTGCCGGAATCAAGGCTTCGATTGCTCTCTCAAATATGGGTGACAATGTTTATCTGATTGAAAGGGAGAACAAGATAGGAGGTAAATTAGCCTCTTTGGGGAAAGTTTTTCCCGGCAACATAACCGGAGAAGATATGATTGCAAGGCTTAACGAAGAGGTCAAAAACGAAGATAGAATCACACTCCTTACGAGTACAAAAATAAAAGAGTGCAGCGGTAATATCGGAGATTTCAGAATCAGACTTCAGGATAACATAGAAACGGGAGAACCGGCTGTTTCAGAACGTGAAATCAATGTCGGTTCAATACTCGTTGCAACCGGGTTTGAATCATATACCCCATCCGAGGGAGAATACGGATATAAAGAGATTGATAATGTGATAACTCTCCCTGAATTCAGGGATTTGATCAAAAATGGCAAGGAGGGAAAGGAGCTGGTATTCAAAAACAGAAAAATCCGCGACATCGCTTTTATCTATTGTGTCGGAAGCCGTCAGATTAAAGGTGAGAACAAGTACTGCTCAAGATACTGTTGTTCTGCGGCAATTCAAAGTTCTTTGGATATCAAGGAGAGATTCGGAGATGTACAGGTTTATCACTTCACCAAAGGTGTCAGAACATACGGCTCTCAAGAACTGAAATATGCCGAAGCAAGCCGTTCCGGCGATATTTTCATACAATTCCCCGACAAAGATGAACCTGTAGTCAGTTCTGAAAAGGGAGTCACCTTAATAAAGGCAAAGGATATACTCTCTGCAAAAAAAGAGATAGAGGCCGCGGTTGATTTAGTTGTTCTGGTTACAGGAATGGTCCCTGACAGTGATAAATCGGTAGGTTCACTTCTGAAACTTCCAAGAGGGCGTGATAACTTCTTTAATGAGATTCACATGAAGCTCCGCCCGGTGGAGACTGTAATAGACGGGATTACAATTGCAGGCACATGCCAGGGTCCTAAAGGTGTAATGGAATCGGTAAACTCTGCTCTTTCTGCTGCAGTAAAAACGCACTCTTTTGTAAGTAAAGGAGAGCTGGAGCTTTCACCTATAGTTGCATATACAGATGTTAAAACCTGCGAATGGTGCGGGGCATGCAGTGAAGCCTGTCCATACAATGCCATAAGCAAGAGCGAAGAGGATGGCAAGGTGGTCGCAATTGTGAATAAAACGACTTGTAAAGGTTGCGGGATGTGCCTCCCTGTCTGCGATTCAGATTCTATCGAACTGACATCATTTACAAATAACGAGATTGAGAGCATGATAGAGATACTTGCTAATTGATATTATGGAAAAAGCTACAAGAGAAACGGTAAAGATCCGCAGAGAGAAATGGAAAGTATCCGATGCGGCGAAGAACAATCTGAAAGAGTTCAACAGGATTAAACGAACAATTCTACAAGAGCTGGAGAAGGAGGACCTCACAGTAGCCCAGTTATGTGATAGGACCGGGATGCCTAAAGATGAAGTTGTATACTATCTTCTCTCTCTTGTAAAGTTCGGGTTTGTGGAGACAGGGAACATAGATGACATGGATGAATATTATAACTACAAAATTAAGAGGCAATGACCAGGATAGATCCTAAATTCGGAAAAAAACTCAAGAGATACGGAGCATTTGACTACGACGCGTGCTACAATTGTGGAACTTGTACATCAGTATGCTCTCTGGCTAAAAAGGATGAAGAGTTCCCAAGAGAGATGGTAAGATATAGTGCAACCGGAAACCAGGATGAGATTTTATCCTCACTCAAGCCTTGGTTATGTTATTATTGCGGCGAGTGTTCTACAAATTGCCCAAGAAGTGCCAATCCGGGAGAACTCATGATGTCTCTGCGTAGATGGCTTACTGCCCGTTATGACTGGACAGGGATATCCGGACTACTTTTCACTTCTTTGAAAGCCACGGTAATTGCTCTACTCACAGTAGCAGCAGGGGTAATTCTTTTTGCTTTTTTCATGAATTTTGACCCGGAAGCTGTCATGAAGTACGGCCATTATTTCGAGATGGCTGCAATATCCGGTGTTTTTGCCGTCATTTTGCTGCCTAATCTTATAAGAATGTGGTATTTTACCGTCATAAAACCCGGTTATAAAGTTTCTTTTAAAGCATATTTTATTGCGTTAAAGGAGCTGTTCATACATATGTTCACACAAAAAAGGGCCCTCGGGTGTGATGACAACCGAAAAAGATGGTTTGAACATTTTATACTTGTGATCGGCTACCTTACACTTCTATTTACTACAGTCTTTCTGGATTGGTTCGGAACAGACAGCCTATATGTTATAGTTGGAGGATATATTGTCAGTGCTATTGTTTTTATTGTTACTGCAGATTTTGTGACAGGAAGAATCAAAAAGAGTAAAGAGATAAGCAGGCACTCACGTCCTTCCGACTGGCTATTTGTTATATGGTTGCTTTTGATGGGATTGACTGCCTTTATTGTAAGAATAGCTATTGACACAGATATATTACATGATAATTTCTGGATATATTTGATTCACCTCACAATACTTGCGCAATGGGCTCTGATAATAGTTCCTTTCGGCAAATGGACTCATTTCATATACAGATCATTCGCCATCTATTTTTCAAAATTGACAAGTAATTAATTACACTTTTGCTAATAACCGATTGTTTTTATTCCTAATTTTGGCGTGTTATTAAATCACATCCAATATGGCATTAAAAACAGAGGGGAAAATCTCTCAGGTCATAGGTCCGGTTGTGGACATCAATTTTGAAAAAGAGGACCCGGACGAATCTGTAACACTACCTTCCATACATGATGCAATTAGCATTGAAAGACCTGAAGGCAATATACTAACTGTTGAAGTACAGCAGCATATCGGAGATAAAACAGTCAGATGTGTTGCTATGGATTCAACAGATGGTCTTAAACGAGGCATGAAAGCAACAGCTTCGGGTATGACAATACACATGCCTGTCGGTACACAAATAAAAGGTCGACTGATGAATGTCGTCGGAGAATCCATAGATGGTCTCGGGAAGCTTCAAATGGAGGGTTCATACCCGATTCACCGGGAACCTCCGAGATTTGACGAGCTTGTAACCAGTAAGGAGGTTCTATTTACAGGAATAAAGGTTATTGATCTTCTTGAACCATATTTGAAAGGAGGTAAGATTGGATTATTCGGGGGGGCCGGAGTAGGCAAAACCGTAATAATCATGGAACTCATCAACAACATCGCTAAAAAACATAACGGATTCTCGGTATTTGCAGGGGTCGGCGAACGGACAAGGGAGGGTAATGATCTGCTCCGGGAGATGATTGAATCCGGCGTAATACGTTATGGTGAAGAGTTTCTCAAAAACATGCTGGAGGGAAACTGGGATCTCTCTAAGATTGACAGGAATGAACTGGAAAAATCACAGGCCACATTAGTTTTCGGTCAGATGAACGAACCTCCTGGAGCCCGTTCCAGTGTCGCTCTATCAGGACTCTCTGTTGCAGAATCTTTCAGGGACTCCGGTACAGAAGCGAACGACATTCTCTTTTTTATCGATAATATATTCAGGTTTACTCAGGCAGGATCAGAAGTTTCTGCACTTCTTGGCAGGATGCCTTCTGCAGTGGGCTACCAACCGACTCTTGCAACCGAGATGGGTACGATGCAGGAGAGGATAGCATCTACAAAAAAAGGATCCATAACTTCCATCCAGGCGGTTTATGTACCTGCTGACGACCTTACAGACCCTGCACCTTCCACAACTTTCTCTCACCTTGACGCTACAACCGTCCTCAGCAGAAAGATTGCAGAGTTAGGAATATACCCTGCTGTTGATCCCCTTGAATCTACATCAAGAATTCTTGACCCTCTTATAGTCGGGGACGAGCATTATGAAACAGCCCAGAGAGTAAAACAAATACTGCAAAGAAACAAGGAGTTGCAGGATATTATATCAATCCTTGGCATGGAGGAATTGTCTGATGAGGACAAAACAATAGTAAACAGGGCAAGGAGAGTCCAGCGTTTTCTATCACAACCTTTCTCCGTAGCTGAGCAATATACCGGAATCAAGGGTGAAATGGTCCCTATCGAGGATACTATCAAGGGATTCAAGATGATTCTCGACGGAGAGGTAGACAACCTTCCGGAACAAGCTTTCCTGAATGTCGGGACGATAGAGGAGGCTATCCGGAAAGGCGAAAACATGCTCAAACAAGTATAGTATAAGAATTGATGAAGCTTTCTATATATACTCCTGATAAAAGCCTTTTTAAAGGCGATGTCTCTTCTGTTACTGTTCCCGGGAGGAAGGGGTTATTCACTATTCTGGATAACCATGCTCCTATTATTTCATTACTTGATCCCGGAAAAATAACAGTCAGAACTACCGATGTTGCTGTTGAGAAAGTTTTTGATGTACCTGAAAGCGGCTATGTCAAAGTCCTGAAAAATTCAGTGACGATTTGTATAAATTAAAGATAGGTATTATGGAAAATCTGAATCACAAGTATCTGAAAATACTCCTAATTGGCTATGTGGCGTTTGGAATAGTTGTAGGTTTGATTTTATACTACTTTATACCAGAGCACTATTTCAGCTGGTATCCTGTAATACCATCATACTATTCGATAATAGCAGTTATCCTCTACATATCATTGCGTCATTTCAGGGAAAAGAATCCCTCAAGGATGATCCACGCATATATGATGATGAGGGGAATCAAACTATTACTTACAATCTTGTGTGTCTTGTTATATAATCTTTACATTGATGAGAAAGATGACGAATTCACTATCATAATTTCCGTTTTCTATTTCCTTTACCTTGCGATTGAGACATACCTGTATTTCAAATTCGAATTATCAATCAAGAATGAGAAAAAGAGTTAGACATATTGCAATTCTTCTACTGGCGGCAATTGTTGTTCTTCCGTGCCATCTTTTCGGAAAAGAGATTGATGCGAAGCAAATTATTTTTTCGCATATAAGTGACTCTTACGAATGGCACATTACAACCTGGGGGCAGAAACATATAACAGTTCCACTTCCCATAATAGTTATTGACAAGTCGTGGAGATTAAACGTTTTTCTCTCTTCTAAGGTTGAAAATGGTGCTCTCTATAATAACTTCAAAATTGCAGATAACGGTGAGTTTTCGGGCAAAGTTGTAGAAATAGGGCAAAATGGAGAAATATCAAGGCCGATTGACATTTCATTGACTAAAAGCGCTTTAGCTCTTGTAATTAACAGTCTTATACTAACTATATTAATACTAATAGTTGCCCGATGGTACCGGAGAAAGCCCATGACACCGCCGACCGGCTTTGTAGGGGCGATGGAGATTTTCATTATGGATATCAATGATAATGTCATAAAACCATCTATCGGAGAAAACTATAAAAAATTTGCCCCATATCTTCTTACGGCATTCTTCTTCATATTCATCAACAATGTCATGGGTCTGATTCCTTTGTTCCCGGGCGGGGCCAACACAACCGGAAATATTGCCGTGACAATGGTACTGGCTCTGTGCACATTTTTCGTTGTAAATATTTCCGGTACCAAGCAATACTGGAAAGAGACTGTCTGGCCGGATGTTCCTTTGTGGATGAAGGTTCCACTACCGTTAATGCCTTTGATAGAAATCTTCAGTGTGTTTTCGAAACCTTTTGCCCTTATGATACGTCTGTTTGCCAATATTATGGCAGGACATGCTATAATTTTGTCATTAACAGTGCTGATATTCATAACGGTGGCAATGGGTCCGGCGGTTAACACAAGCATGACAGTGATATCTGTAATATTAAGCATCTTCATGAACTGCCTGGAACTCCTGGTTGCCTATATACAGGCGTATGTTTTCACAATGCTGTCAGCAATATTTATAGGACTTTCACAAGTCGGAAGAAAAAAAGTCGGAACATGTTAAATATTTAATTTAAAATAAAATATATGGCTCTATTTACATTACTTGAAGTAACTGCAACACACATTGGGACAATGGGTGCTGCCATAGGCGCAGGGCTGGCTGCCATAGGCGCAGGCATCGGAATAGGTAAAATCGGAGGGAATGCAATGGACGCAATTGCACGCCAGCCTGAATCAACCGGTGATATAAGAATGACGATGATTATTGCAGCGGCTTTGGTGGAAGGGGCATGCCTCTTCGCTATAGTTGTCTGCTTCCTGGCCATTTAACAAGAATAAGATGTCACTATTGACTCCTGACGCAGGGTTGCTGTTCTGGATGCTGCTCTCTTTCGGAGCTGTGTTTTTCCTTCTTGCAAAATACGGATTTCCTGTTATTGTGAAGATGGTTGAGGAGAGACGCGCATATATACAGCAATCTCTTGATGCTGCCAAGGCAGCTAATGACAAGATTGAAGAGCTGAAAAGAGAGAGTGATGCTATTATTGCGTCTGCCCGTGCCGAGCAGACTAAAATTCTGCATGAAGCACATACGTTTCGTGACAGTATAATCAATTCAGCCAAGGAGGAGGCGGGGAAGTTAACTTCAAAGCTGATAGATGATGCAAAAAAGGAGATTGAGCAAGAACGTGAAAAATCAATGAAGATGATTCGCAATCAGGTAGCCGAACTCTCTGTGAATATTGCCGGCAAGGTCATACGTAAAGAACTTGAGGGCAATGATGCCCACATGGATTTGATAGAAAAATACATCAAGGAAACAACTAGTATAAAATCTTAGATGAACATTGGCATCATATCTACAAGATATGCGCGTGCCTTACTAAACCATGCGCTTGAAAGAGGTACTGAAGATGCTGTCTATGACAGCGTCTTAAGGCTGTCAAAATCATTCCGTGAAGTACCGGAACTTGAAAGTGCTCTTTTGTCTCCGGCAACTCAAATAAAAGAAAAGCTTACTCTTCTGTTAACGGCCTCCGGTAGTGATATACCTGACGAATTCATCAATTTTATAAAACTCACCCTTGCCAAAGAGAGAGAGGCTCTTCTTAAGTCTATATGCCAGATATACCAACAGCTGCACAATACACATCATAACATTACAATCTGCGAGCTGATTACCTCAATTCCTGTCTCTCACGACATTGAGGAGAAAATAAGAAGAATTGTAACATACAGGACCCGCGGGCCTGTTATTATAAATAAGATGGTTGATCCGGAAATCATTGGCGGTTTTGTCTTTGAAATCGGCGACTACAGGCTGGACTCGACTGTAAGAACACAGCTCGAGAGT
>JALOCI010000106.1 GCA_023227835.1 Bacteroidales bacterium | reverse complement strand
CGTCGCCCGCGGTGGCCGTGCCGCGGTGGCCCGCGGTGGCCGTGCCGCGGTGGCCCGCGGTGGCCGTGCCGGCGTCGCCCGCGGTGGCCGTGCCGAGGTGGCCCGCGGTGGCCGTGCCGGCGTAGCCCGCGGTGGCTTGGGGGCCCTCGATCACGGCAAACCAGAGCTCGGCGGCGGCGCGGCGCGCGGCAGCGGCGCGGGCGCGGGCTTCGAGCGACGGATCGCCGGGGAAAGTCCACTCCGGCAAAATGTCTTGATCGATGTAGAAGGTCCAACGGTCCAAGCTGGCGCAGGGGGCGTCTTCCGGCGGGGTGAGCTCCACCCGAACGATCTGAACCCGCGCTGGGCCGTCGGCGAGCGCGTGTTCCGCAAGGATTTCTTCGTGCGAGTCCGAGCCGGTTGCCCAAAACTCGCGATCTTTGGTCAGAATGAATGAGGCGAAACGACACATGATTCGGGGTCCTCCTAACGCCCGAAGGCCCGGCCCCTATTCGGGGTGCGGGCCGGGGGCGGGTGCTGCGGGGGCTAGCTGTGGTCGTAGTTCGGGATCTCGCCGCCGGCCAGCCACGCCTGCATTTCGCCGGTCGTCGCGGCGTAGCGGACGCCGCGCGCTTCCGGCGCCCAGCCCAGCCGGCGGATCAGCTCGGCGCGTTCGGTGGCTTGTGCCTTGATCGAGGGCGGCGGGGCGAAGGGCGCGGCGGTCGTCGGGTTCGTCATGCTCTCCCCTAATGCACTCCCCGTGCCAAGCGAGGGACACCCGGAAAGCCCGGCGGCGCGGGGCGCGTGCGAATGGCGCTACGCGCATAACCGCGAAGTATGCTTCGCACGGCGCGAAGGGCGCTTCGCGCCTAGCCCTGCTCGGGCGGTCGCGTGGGGTCGTCCTCGGCGGGCACGAAGTCTTCGCCCAGGTGACGCGGGGGGCCACACTTCGTGCAGACCCCGCAACGGCACCGCGCCGACTGCCCGAAGAAATCGGCAGGACAGACCATGCGCCTCTGCCGCGGGGAGAGCATCGCCCACCAGGGGGCCTCGGTAGGCTTGGCCCGGTCCCGACCGCGTAGCGCGTAGTCCGGGAAGATCACGTTGTCGTCCCGGAGCGCGTCGTCCGGGGGAACGATCCCCGGTCCCGGGGTAGCGAGGTAGCAGAGGCGCGCGCCGTGGCGGTCGGCGACGGCGAGCGCCGCCCCGTAATTGTCGACGTCGGCGCTTACGTTTACCTCGAGGTTTGGCGCGTTGATCAAGATCGGGACGGCATTTAAAGTCCGGGTATAAATCCAATGTTGAACATCGGGGCTAACCAGGGCCACGCCGACGACCCACCATGCATACTGCTCGGAAAACACGTCCCCAGAAACGTGCCAACGGAACCCGACGTTTTTGCAGTGTTCCGCGATCCAGCGTGAGAGCTGAACGGCCGCGACGAAGCCCGCGTCGGGTTGCGCCAGGATCGACCGGATCGTTTCCAGGTTCGATTCGTAGTGGTCCCGGAGCGCGTCGGGGATGCTTGTTCGCGCCGTTGAGGCGTAGCAGGTAGCCCGGCACGTCGCCGTTGACCCCGGGCACGTCGCGGGGGCGGGGAGGCTAAGCGCGTTCGGCGTGGGGTTCTCCCACCCGCTGATCTTGGAGTTGCCGTCGATCACGAGCTCGCGGCCGATGGCAGGGATGGGGACTGCGGCGGAAACGAATTGGGTCATGCGATCCTTATTGTGTCTTTGATCCAGCCTACAGGGATCCGGGTTGTGCCGCGGTACTGATCAGCGTAGCCGGGCGGGAGTCGTTCGGACGAGACATAGAGATTCGCGCGCGTGCGCTTCGAGATCCAGCCGACCGTCTCGGCTTCGAGATGCTCCGCGGGGTCGGCTGCGTCCGGCTGCCCTGCGGTGCGAGTCAGTACCCCCGAGGCGTCACGCCAGCGGACTAGAACTAGGTCCCCTTTGCGGGGAGCCCGGGGGGGCCTCACGGCGACCTCACGACGACGCCTCTAGGAGCTGACAGAGGCGCACGATCACATCGTCGGGGACGCCGCTCGAGCGGAGCCAGCACTCTGCACAGGTCGGGGCTTCGATGGGTCCGCCGCAGTTGCTACAGGCTAGCTCGCCTTCGTGTAGCTCGATCGCTTCCGCGACCAAGCGGGTTAAGTAGTCTTGGACGCTGCAGGGGAGCTCCGTCCAGAGCTCTCCCCCGCCGGTGCGTTCGTAGGCGTGGGCGGCTAGGGCTCTCATGGCGCCTCCTCGTCGTCGTCGGAAACCCATACGGGCGACACGGCCGTTTTACCTCGCTTGGCGTCCAGGACATAGTACCCCTGCCGCGGTGGCTCGGGCGTAGCCCCGATGCTCTGCGCGTAAGCGTTCGGACCGATCACGGAACCATTCACCATGATCCGCCCGAGGTCGATCAACTGGTGAAAGTGCCCGAAATGGTAATAGTCGGCGTCGCTCCACTTGTCCCACGCGACCACCTTTTTAATAAGTGGGACGGTGATTCCCCCGATGCCGCCCGCGTAGCGGATCCGGTGGCCGTGGTGAAACGCGAGATAGTGATCGGCTGCCTCGATCACCTGATGCTCGCCCGGCGGGGCGTGAATACCGATCTTGCGGGCCGTCGCGTCCGTGGCTGCGCGTAGCTCGAAGTGTTCTGCGAGGGATTGATACATCACCCATTCCCACGAATGGCCGTGGCCCGTGGCTGCGCGCATCTTATCGGTCGTGCGGCCGTGGTTACCGTAGCTGCAGGGGATCACGATTCGATCGAGCGCCTCGATCCGGGCGAGCTGCCGGATCCCGGCGATCAAGCAGTCCCGCACGGCAAGCATTGACTCCCCCGGGGGAAGCGCGGTCGTTTCCGCGAGCTCCTCGTGAATCTGCCCCGAGATGAAGTCCCCCCCGAGCCACAGCACTAGGGCGCGGATCTTAAAGCCCCGTTGGTTTCGCGTGAGCCACTCTACGCCGCGGAAGAACCGCGCCAGGCGCGCGCGCGCGATCTCGACGGTATACTCGTTTCGGATCGTGCTAGTGCGCTGGACTTGTTCGTCGAAGTGCACGTCCGACAGTAGGGCGACGGCGCAGGCGTTACGGGGGCTCTTATTGAGCGGGGGCAGAACGATCGGCGTCGGCTCACGACCCGCGAAATCGTAGCGCGCTAGCGCTTCGCGGAGCTCTAGGATTTCATCGTGCGCGCGCCGTGCGGCGCTTTTGGCGTCGGCCGTGGATCGCTCTAGTCGCCTCATGGCGGCTACGTCGCGCGCGGCGCGCAGGCTACCCTCGGGATCGTCCGGGGGCTCGACGAGGGCGCCGAGCTCTGGTTCCGCGCGCGGCGGGTTTGGTGCGGCCGGGTGCCTGCGGTCGCGCCGTGGGGCCTCGGGGGCGCCGAAGTTGTCGCGGCTCACGAGCTCACCTCGAAGCGCCCATAGAGCGGGCGATAGTCGCCGAGGCCCACGACGCGCCCGGCAAGGGCGAGCGCCTGGCGCACGGTGCCGGCGTCAACGACCTCGCCGTCGAGCTCCACCCCGAACCCGACGACCCAGCCAACGGGGAAGCGCGGGCGCGTGCGAATGACGCGCTTGTCCCCGACACCGACGGAGCGGCGGTCGACGAAGCGCTTATCGGCGAACATCGCCTCGGGCGTTGCGGGCAGGTCCTCATAGGCCAAGGGGTAGCTGTCTGCGGTGAAGTAGACACCGGACTCGATCAATTTGCCGGCTTTGAACTTCCGCGCGCCTTCGATGAGGCAGGTGCGCAGACACCGCGCGGGGACACACGGTCGGCCGTCCTCATCCGTGTAGCGCCCGCCGAGCCACTCCCGCCAGCCAAGCTCGGCGTGGTCCGCTTCGGTCTTCTGCCGCTTGTGGCTGATCTCCGCGACCGCCCTGGTAAGCGGGTGCAGCGGGTCTACCAGGACGTCGCTATGCTGAATGAGAGCGCTATTGCCGACGATGATCAAATGCAGGGGTTCGAGTGCCATGTTCTGTGCTCCTTACTGGGGGTTGTTACCCCGGGAAATTAGGGGCCTTTTGCGATCATGCCCAGGATCTTCCTTGCCTTGCCCTGCCGAGCCACGCCCGGCC
>JALOCI010000076.1 GCA_023227835.1 Bacteroidales bacterium | reverse complement strand
ATAATCACTCCCAACATAAAAATAAATCCGGTAAACAGATCTAGTCCCGATGGCAACCCCAGCATCCACATCAAAGCATATGCGCACGCGGTTATTTTTAGCGTACTTCCTGCCAGATGTATAGTAGCACAAAGTGGGACAACAAAATCTGCAATATCTTCATTTACTCCGTTTTTCGAAACCTGTGATCTAGTTACGGGGATTGTTGCGGCTGAGGATTGTGTTCCTAATGCTGTCATATATGCCGGTAACATGTTGTACAACGCTCTGAAAGGGTTCTTCCCTGATACAAGCCAGGCAACCATGTATTGAAAAAGTAGCCATATAACATGCATGGCAAAAATTATTAAAATAACTTTAAAAAAGAGCCCGAGGACGATAGAGACCTGCCCCTCTTTGGTCAATTTGAGAAAAATACCGAAAATATAGAAAGGGAGCAACGGAATTATCGATTTATTTATAACAATGTTAATTATATCCTTGAATTCATTTACAGCTGCTTTGATTACTCCTCCTTTTATTGCGGAAATAGTTAATCCTAAAATGAAGGCAAGCACCAGTGCAGACATAACATCAACAATTGGAGGTATTGATATTGAAAAATAAGACGTTATCTTGTCTGCAACTTCAGTCACAGATGAATTCAGGGATGAACTTCTCTCCATCATAAAAGGGAGAGAGATGCTTGTAGTAAAATATGAGAAAAACCCTGCCAACAGTGTTGATGCATAAGCTATGATTACAGTGATTGCCAGCAACCTGCCGGCTCCTTTACCCAGGTCTGCTATTCCTGGAGCAACAAGACCGATAATTATCAGAGGAATAATGAAAGAGAGATATTTTCCGAATATGTCAGTTAAAGTTACTACAGCTCTGACTATCTCTGTAGGTGTTATAAATGCAGCCAGAATACCCAGAATAATGGCAACTATTACCTTGGGAAGCAATCCAAATTTAAATTTTTGCATGTGATTTATCTATTTTTTGAAGCTCTTATCGTCACCTTTGATTACACCCACGCCAAAGGTGCCGTCAGACTTGGACCAAGCCCTGTTCATAGTTTCTGTATTAAAAACCATTGATATATTTCCACTCTTGTCAACAGCTATGATTCCTCCGCCTGATCCTCCCATTGGAGATATTTTATTAAATATTACCTCATTTGCAGCCTCTTCCAGAGTATATCCCTTGTAATCCATAAGTGCGGAAATATCAAAAGCCACAACTCTTCTTATCCAAAGTTCTCCGTGACCTGTTCCTGAAATGGCTGCCGTACTATTATTTGCGTATGTTCCTGCACCAATGACCGGGACATCTCCTACTCTGCCCCATTTTTTTCCGGACATACCACCGGTTGAAGTTGCAGCTGCAAGATTTCCATTCATGTCAAGCGCAACGCAACCAACAGTGCCTACAGGATATGGGTCTTCTGTTCCTTTGTTTATTCTCTCGTTTTGTGCTGTTCTTTCATCTGTAGAAAAGTATGAATTATTCACAATATCCAATCCATGACTCTTTGCGAAAGCAGATGCTCCCTCTGCAATAAGAAAAACGTGCTTTGTACTGTCCATAACCAGCCTGGCTGCCTTGACAGGATTTTTAACGTCTCTCAGACCTGCAACAGCTCCTGCCTTAAGATTTGATCCATCCATAATAGCAGCATCCAGTTCATGTATACCCTGTAGATTGGTTACAGCACCCTTTCCGGCATTAAACAAGGGGCAATCCTCAAGATATATAACGACTGCCTGCACAGCATCAATGCTCTTACCTCCTCTAGCCAGTATTGATTCTCCTAAGGAAAGAGCTTTAAGCATCTCGTCTTCAAGAAACTGAACTTTCTCCTTTGTAAGATCCAAGGAAAGTGTACCGGCACCTCCGTGAAGTGCTATAGACCATTTTGGACTCTGACTGCCATCCTGTCCATAGACAGTTCCGCATAAGATAAGAAGTAACAGAGTACTAAAGTATTTAAATGTATTCATCATAAACCAATTGATCTTAATGAATCAAATTTACAAAAAATTGGATGCAAAAGAAAAAGCTGCCTAAAACTTAGACAGCTTCTCTCATTATTGTTTCAAAACGGATTAATTAGGGATAAGTACTTTGATATCATCAAGGAATATCCTATTCTTACCTTTACCGACACCTTTAAGGTTGAAGTCTCCACCCAAGAATCTCACCTGTGTCTCAGATGTTGCTCCGGTTATTGTAAAGGAACGCTCAGTATTGATTTGTGACCATATAGCTGTACATGTAGGGTCTGCAGTATAATCAGGCCAGTTGTCAATAACAAACTGAGAAACGCTTACTGTACCGGGACCGACAACACTTATATTAAGATAGTTATCATCCTGAGTACCTGCAGCGGTCATATAAGGAACGGCTTTGAACTTAACAAGCACATTGTGTGTTCCTGCAGGCAGTGCACTTAGTTTCGGAGAGATCAGGTCTCCACCATAACTGGTTTTTCCAACCTTCATAAAACCATAACATGCATAAAGAAGCGGTTCGTTATTTGTTGATGCGTTAGGTGTGGTGCTCCATCCTCTAGCTACTTCCTCAGCAGTCCATGAATCGTATCTCTTCGCATCTGTAGTGGTTGGGAATATAGTATTGCTGTATGTAGACCATGCAAAATCATCAAATAAAACTATGGTACCTTCGCCTTTACCCTCTTGTGTTACTTTTAGGGATGCATTAAGGTTAGGGAATTGCGCACAAGTGAAATTGATGTAGCCAACTCTCTTGTTGGCACCATTATTGGCAGTAGTGGCAAAAGTTATATCTGTACTTGAAGCACCGACATTCTCTGATGCAACTGTCAACCAAGGAGAATCTGACGCATAAGTATAATCAACATTTGCTTTTACATTAATTGTAAATGTCTGTTCCAACTGGTTGATATCCTTACCGGCAATATTAGAGACTGTTATAAACGGCGTTGCCTGAGCTTGTGTAACTGTGAATAAAACCGGTTGTTCTTCTCCGTCAACAACAAATGTAAACTTCATCTCTCTGCTGACAAAAGTTTTGTTCTCAGCAACAATTACTTTAACGATTCCATCGTCATCTCCTTCATTTGGGAAGAATTTTGCCCAAGTATCTTCAGAATTTGCCACGATTTTCCAAGGCCTGTTTGAACGGATTACAAATTTAAGGCCTGTAGTGTTTCCTGTATAGGCTACATTATAACCGGTAGGACTGGTTGATTCTGTAGCATCTGTAAAGTTGAAATACGGCTCTCCGGTATCCTGCGAGTTCTCTTTGTCACAAGAGGTAAACACAGCAACTACCATAAGAAGCAGTATATAAATGAAACCTTTTTTCATAAGTTTTATTTTAATAATTAATTATCTTTTGATTAATAGTATTGTATCGTTGTATTTTCTACCAAATCGGTCCGTTGCTACAACCTTGATTTCCTTAGCATCTTTATCAGGCTCTGCCGCAAAAAAGAAGAATGTTGTCCTTGGCTTAAGATAGTTTCCTTTTTCAAAGTCAGATTGGGAAACTTTTCCCTCTTTTACTAACTCTTGCATGGATGTCTGATATTTTGGATCTATAGATTTAAACTGTTCCATTTTCCCCATATATCTTCCATCCTGAAACCATTCCACGCACCATTCAGGATCCCAATTCCAAATTTTTGCAACAATCGCGTCCGGTTTAACGGCAAACTCACCAATCGGATAAAGTTCCATCTGGAAATCCCTGAATTTGCCTATAGTTTTAAAATACCATTCCGGATTCTTCTCCTTGAGTTCAAATACCTGATATCCCGAAGGTGTCCCATCCATTGTGTAGAACAATTTCCAGAAAGCACCACAGGATGATGCCACATTATGCTCAATAACTCCCGGAATCACTTCCAAATTGGAGTTGATGTGAGTGTGTCCAGTAATAAAACTAAGATTACGTCCAGAGAATAGATCAAGTATCTGCTGATGACCACAGGAAGGTTTGAATCCTTCAATCCAGAACCTTCCTACAGGTGCATGCATTGCTATATATACATTAGCATTCTCAGGAATAAAATCAAGGTAACCTTTCAGCCAATCAACCTGTTGCTGAGTAACATCCTCAATATATTGTTTATTTGTATCATAGATAATGTTATCAAGTACAATAATATAATTATTTCCAAGGTTGAATCCGTAATATGCCGGTCCAAAGCAATCACCAAAGGCAGTGCCGGTGAGCTTGTCTCCCTTTAGCTCCCTTTGATGATCGTGATTTCCGATTGCAGCATATACAGGGGCATTGAGGCCATTGATAGCTTTTTTATGGTTATTGAACAGTGACATAGAATCCCAGACAACATCCCCAAGATAGAGAGTCACGGTATAAATGCCCATTTTAGCATAATTATCAACTGTTGCCTTAATATCCGGAAGTACTCTCTTTTCAAAAAGATTGAACTGTTCAGATGTTTTTGTTTGGGGATCTCCTACAGCTATCAGGGCATAATCCCTACAACCTGTCGACTCCAGTTCAAAGACAACCTCATCTGTACTCTGTTCTATCTTCTTGAAAAACTGAGATATTCCATTGATTCTGACCGGAGTATAACCAGTTGGGGTGAAAATATAGACAAACTCTGCTTCAGGATTAACATCTAGTTTAAAATGGCCTTTTTGATCACTTTTTGTAAATGAGTACCCATCAGTAACAACTACGTTTTCTATATAATCACCCTTTGATTGGATAACTCCTGCTAGAGGTTTTCCATTCAAGATAACTGAGAAAAACAGTAAAATAAGTATGCTTAAAAATCTATTCATAACCAAAATAAATCTTACAACTACAATCCTGATTGAATTGCTTGTTTACTCCACCATACAGGTGTTTTCATATCGTTCTCACCACCCATCTGCTCCAAAGCTGCAGCAACATTTGCCGAGTTGGTGGATACACTTGTCGGAGGATAACCGAACCTGGATGGGAACACATTATCGTTATATGTTGTTCCCTCTCCTATAGTGAGGACAGGATATCCTGTTCTGCGATATTCATGGTATGCTTCCATTCCTACCCAGAAAAGAGCAAGATATTTTTGGTTTGCAATTAGCTCTTCTTTATTGGTTGCAAGATCCCATGACGCAAGCTTGGATGATAAGAATGTGTTAACCTGCGCTGTGGTAATCGATGTTGGAGTAGCACTGAATGCTCCGAGTGCCGACCATTTTTCCATAGAAGCTCTTATAGCAGCCTCATAGTAATTCTTAGCAGCAGAAGAGCCTCCAGTAATGTAGCCTTTTAAAGCAGCCTCAGCAAGAATGAAGTTTATTTCTGCGTAATCCATAAGTGTTGATGTCGCATCTTTCCTGCAGAACACTTTATAGTTTAACCAAGAAGAACCTTTGTCAACAGTTGCTCTTTCAAGGTCAGTACAGCCTGATTTGGTACCAATCCAGATATTATATGGATTATCTGCCACAACTGTGTTTTTCTTGCCAATAATAGGAAGGCGAGGATCAACATATACCTGATTGCCGTTCTCTGTTACTACTGTCATACTTATCAATTGTCTGGTTAGCTTCCTGCCACTTTGTGTAAACTCACTCTCTGTAGTAGTACCGAATGTGTTTATGTAAGGATCGTTTCCTGAAAATTTAACAGTAGCGTTATCATCATTAGATGTGAAAACAGGATACTTTGAAGGATTTCCGATGATTTCTGTCATCTTTGTTGCAACATTCATTTCTGAACGTCCACTCACCCTACATAGTAATCTAAGATAAAGAGAGTTGTTGAATTTTCTCCATTTAGCCATATTTCCATTGTACATTCCATCCATTGAAGGATTTAAAAATGTCGGGTTTGCTGCATATAAATCATTTGCGGCTTCCAGATCTGCAAAAAGGAATTGGTATACCTCTTTCTGTGTATTGTACTTAGGTGTTAGCGTTCCCCCTACTTTACGTCCTGAGAATGCCTCTTCGTATGGTACACTTCCAAACATATCAGTCATATTGGCAAAATACAAAACCTTAAATGTGAGCGAAATAGCCTCGAGAGACTTATCTCCTTGCTCAACAGCAAGTTCATGCATATGATCTGCGTTCTTTCCATAATTTGAGTAAAGATCCCAGAAAGCTTTCCAATCCCTTCCCGGTTCGAGATAATACTGGTGCTCCCTGCGGGTTACACCACCTGTATGGGCTGTAAACTGAACCAGTTCATCGTTGTAATACCAGGAGTCATTTATCCAGTTATTTGCAAAATTGTACAGGAGAGGTTCAAACATACCTGATGCCTGAATCATACCGACAATTGTCTTGTTGGGATTTGTATTGGTCTCCTTAAAGTCTTTTGTACAAGAGCTAAGAATTCCAAGGGCAATCCCACATATTATCATTAATTTTTTCATATTCTGTCTATGTTATAATTAAAATTGCAGTTTCAGATTAACACCATAAGTACGAGTCATTGGGAATGCACCTGTCTCAATACCGTTAAATACGTTAGTTCCTTGCAACATACCTCCTTCCGGATCAAACTGTGGCCAGTTATCCCAAGAGAAAATGTTTGTTGCAAAAACTGCGATTGAAGCTCCCTGAAGGAATCCTATCTTCTTGCACAAAGTCTCTGGCAATGCATATTCAAGCCTTGCCTCTTTGAACTTAAGGAATGATGTGTCAAATGTATTGGCTTCACCATTATAACGGTCTAAAGTCAGTGCCTGGTAGTATGTATAGATACTGCTTGTAATTGTATTATTCTTAGAGCATACATATGTTCCGTCCTCATTAGCCGAAACTACGTTAACGCCTGAGGCAACTTTACCGTCATAACGTCCGTCAAGTGAGTTTTGCAACTTACCCTGATATGATAGGATACCGTTTGTTACAGAGAATCTGTTACCTCCCCATTGATATGCAAATGACATGTTTAGAGTCAGTCTCTTATATCTCAAAGAAGTACTGAAGCCACCCTTCCAGTCAGGGTTAACTTTACCAAGATATACATCTGCATTAGTTGTTAAAGAAGGAAGACCTGTTGTTGTATCTATCAGTACCTGACCTGAACAGTCAACCTGGTTACCATCACCATCTACATAGTACGAACCTTTAGGAGCTCTCTTAAGACCGAAACCATATAGTTTATTCATCTCACCACCTACGTATGAGTAAACGTGAAGTCTTCCACCAATAGTAGTTCCCATATCTGTCTCGAGTGGTTTGTTAGGATCCCAACCGTCTTGAAGAGATACAAGCTTATTCTTGTTAAGTGACCAGTTGGCATTGATATTCCAGGTCCAGTCTTTAGTCTTTACCGGAGTTGCGTTAAGAGAAACCTCTATACCCTTATTGTTTATCTCACCGGCATTGATCTTCATTGAAGAGGCTCCCACAATCGGATCTACATCAACAGATACAATCTGATTTGTGGTTGAAGAGTTGTAAAGGGCGATATCAACACCCAGACGGTTTTGAAGGAATTTTGTCTCGAGACCAATCTCCCAGCTCTCAACATTCTCTGGTTTAATCATAGGATTAACTATTGTCCCCGGAAGAGTATACCCACCGCTTATTGAAGAAGCAGAATAGTATTGGTCAAGAGAATAAGGAGATGTATCATTACCAACATTGGCCCAAGATAGTCTCAATTTGGCGAAAGTAACTGCTGGTAAGTTAGTAGAGAAATCAAATACCTTATCAAGCAGTACGCTCGCTGATACAGATGGGTAGAAGTAAGACCAGTTACCCTTTGCAAGAGTACTTGACCAGTCATTACGTCCTGTAATATCCAGATAGTATGTGTCATTCCAGCCTAAAGTTGCAAAACCATATAAGCTGTTGATTATCTTCTTGCTTCTGTATGTATATGGGTCTGGATATATACCTGATGGTACGTTTGTTGTGTTGTAAACACCATCAATATCAAGTTCTGCAAGTTCTACATCATTTCTCCTGTATGATGTAACCATATTGTTACCACCAAATGCTCCTGTAACAGAAAGCCTGTTTTCAAGGAAGTTATTCTGATATTTTAACAGGAAGTCTGTGTTAGATTCAAAATTGATAAGAGATTGCTCTCTGTAGAAACCATTTTCCCAACCTGAAGTAAGTTTGGGTTTCCTCTGTGTACGGAACTCATTTCCTAAATCGATACCAGCCTTTACATCAAAAGTCAAATGTTTTGCAAGTTTAACATTGAAACCTGCAGAACCAAATACACGATCCTGGTCTGTTGAGTTGAGCTCCTCATAAAGTATCCTGTATGGGTTGTAAGAACCTGTTCCTGCAAATACAAGACTGTTTCCGTTTTGAGAATAAGTGGAATTTCTGTTAATTGCATTGAATCTGCCCTGGAAGTATTCATCCTTCCAGTTTTTCATTGCACTGTTATTGTAACCCCACATCAAGTCATACATCACTGTTGTCTGGTGATAACCTGCCATTGGCATATTGTCACTGTCTGTACGATAATAGTTTACCTTGGTGTTGAACTTGACATATTTATTTAAAGGTGACTCAAAAGAGAATGAGTAAGCCTGTTTTCTGTAACCTGTGTTAGGAAGAATCCAGTCATTATCGGTATTTGTCATGGAGAAACGTACGTTTGTTCCCTCTCCGTTGCTTCCGTTAATGGCAAGAGTATTTGTTGTAGTTATACCTGTCTGGAAGATACCGGTAAACCAATCATCTTGATAAACGAACGGAGTCTTGACAATTTCACCGGTTTCCCAATTCTTGCCATCATATTGATAACGCATCTTGTTTGCGTCAAATTTCTCTCCCCATGCATAACGTGAGAGATTTCTTGTCGGATTTGTTGCAGAACCGGTTTCAGCAGATGTCAGTGTCCAGAAACAAAACTCATTGAGTCCCATATCGCCGCCTGAGCCGTACTCTTTCTGGAAAGCAGGCCAATAACCTGCCCTTTCAGCAGTAACAGTCGAACTGAAGCTAACACCGACTCCCTTCTGTTTCCTGCCGGATTTTGTAGTTATGACAATTGCACCGTTTGCAGCACGCGAACCATAAAGAGCCGTTGCAGCAGGGCCTTTGAGGACTGAAACAGACTCCACATCTTCAGGATTGATGTCACTGGCTCCGTTACCGAAGTCTACAGGGAAATCTGCACCTGAGTTTGTGTAACTACTGCTTGAAGTAGTAGCTGTTGTACCTGACCTGATTGGAATTCCGTCAACAACAAACAAAGCCTCATTGCTACCATAGTTAAGTGACTGATCTCCACGAAGAGTGACACGGAGAGACCCGATAGGACCAGAACTTGCTGTATTGAATGTCAAACCGGCAACCTTACCGTTCATTCCGTTCAACCAGTTGCTGTTTGCGGCCTGTGTGATGACATCACTATCAACTTTGGTGACAGCATAACCAAGAGATTTCTGCTCTCTGGTAAGACCTAAGGCAGTAACAACAAGCCCCTCAAGCTGACGGGATTCAAAATCGAGCATTACATTTATCACTGACTGTTTGCCTACAGTGACTGTCTTGGTTGTGTAACCAACCGAAACAAATTCCAGAATTTCACCCTCATTAGCCTTGATGGTATAGGTTCCGTCCTGTTCTGTTGCGACGCCACGTGTAGTGCCTTTCACGACGACTCCGCACCCAAATATTGGTGTCTTACCATCGGACTCGTACACGGTTCCTTTAATAGTGGCCTGTGCCCACATTGAAATTGAAATCAGTGTGACAGAAGCCAAAACTAAGAACTTTTTCAAAAAGATTTTAAGATTCATAGTTTTAATAATTAGTTAGTATTTGATTGTTTCATAAGATGATTTATTCCATTGACAAGGTAAAAGCCTTAGGACGAGCCATACTTTCGGTATAGACATTTCCGAACCTGTCTGTCAGTTTTATTTCGAGAGTAGAAGTTGCACTAGATGCGGTTACTTCAAACATGTGGGTTGTCTTTGCAGAATCAAAAGACGGGTCTGCATTGAGATTAAACCTCTTCATAGGATACGAGATAATATGCAATGGGTCTAATGCAAATTTTCTGGTCACGGCCAATGGTATTCCATTCTCCTTAACCTCTAAAGTACATGCAGAGTCCCAGCTG
>JALOCI010000063.1 GCA_023227835.1 Bacteroidales bacterium | reverse complement strand
TATCAAAACAATATTGGCAGAACTCTTGCTTGAATACTCTCCCGGATATGATGAGGCAGCAACAGCATACGATCCTGATGCGTTTGGCGCATATCTCTCCTTTGTTATTTCTATTGTATTTCTGTCGTAAGCACGGAAAGGCTTGTTTGTTCCGATACCTTTATACTTGTATTTCCAATTACTCCCTTCTACTTCAATAATACCATAACCTCCGGTAGAACCGTCAGGAGCAATGTGGTTATTGCCATAATCAGCTTTTCCGGTCCACCACCACGTTGCACAGACAGAAGCTATATTATACTCATAGAGATTACTGTTTATCTCCATATTTTTATTAACATGGGTGTGACCTGAGAGTATCTTGACATTTGAGAATTGGCTTAATGCACTCATAAGTGCGTTTCCGCTGTTTGTAAGGTTAAGGGAGATATTCTGATTATTTCCATTTACACCTGTAACGGTATATAGAGGTATATGGAACGCCACAACAACTGGTTTTGTTTTATCAGTCACCTCAGCAAGATCTTTGGTAAGCCAAGATAGTTGATCTGCTGTTATTGTCCCGGTATAATTTCTTTCACCGATAGTTCCCTGAGATCCGCCAGTATTAATATAGCTGATATCATCAAGAACGACATAGTGGACCTTTCCCAGATTGAATGAGTAGTATGTAGGGCCCAGAACTGTCTTAAAGGCAGCTTCAGCATTGAAATCTCCTACTTTATACGGGTCATTGTCATGATTTCCCATAGTGTTAAATATCTGAAAACCTATACCGTCTATGTCATTCACATAATTCGGAAGTGAATAGGAATTGGAATACCAATATGCATCCCATGACATATCTCCTAATGTAAGACCGTATATTTTTTTCCCGGTGCTTTTTACCTGTGTTGCATAAGCCGCTACCTCCGAGTAGAAGCCGCTCTTAAACTGTGAGACATCACTGTTTCTGTTGGCAAGGTGCATGTCAGCCATAGCAATAACCACATGATTTTCATTATTAACTTCAAAAAGTTCAAAATCGCACTGATTTACCGAAGATACCCCGGCAACTGCCTTGTAGAACTGAGGAAGTTTGTTTACAGTTGCCACCTCATAATTAGATGGTACTGAAATAAACACATATCCGTGTTTCTTTTGAGACTGAAGATAATAGATACCGGTTGCATCTGTCTTCGTCACGTCTACACCATCAGAGACAACTACACCGGAAACCCCTTTGCCGTTACAATATACAATACCTTTGATATTCTTGCCGGCAATGTCTGGAATAGTTGATACAGCTTGAATGCTCAGTGTGGTTGATCCCAGAGACAGTTCTTTTGTTCCTCTTAAGGCAGATATGTTATACACACCAGAATTTATTGAAGAACCGATATTAATGGTTGCACTGTTAGCCGTTACATTTGATACCGGGAACTGGAATACTTTACTGGTCTCACTCTTTGACGCGAATTTTATTATGTCTCCAGCAGCAAACCCATTTGCTGAAATTGTTACGTCAGAGTTCAAAGTAACCGAGATAGTTCCGGGGATTGAAACGCCCGTCAATTTAAAAGAAGTGTCCGGTTTATCTACTTTGGTATTATCCTTTGAACAACCGGAAAAGAGAAGTAACCCTACTGAAAACAGTAGCGTTACAAAAATGTTATTTATTATTTTTTTCATTTTATCATAAGTAAAACTGTTAAACGGCACATGCAGCCTTTTCTTTCTTCCATGTTGTGGCAGAGAAGATTGCGGCTAATAAACTTCCTATTATAAAGATCCAGAAAGTTCCATTCCAGCCCCAGCTGCTACTTGCCACACCGCCAATAACGGCTTTGCCAAGTAAAGCATCGCCAATCAGATAACCGAATAGTCCAACAAATCCGGCAGCTGTACCGGCAGCATTCTTAGGCACAAGATTCACCGCCTGAACTCCGATAAGAGCAACTGGTCCGTATATAAAGAACCCAATGAGCATCAATGCTGAATAGACGATTGTAATTCTTGTGGCATCGATTCCGGTTCCGAACAAATCTGACACAAAACCAGCCACAGGAACTGCTTTCCAGTACAATAAAACAGAGAGCATTACCAGAATCATATAAATAAAATTAGCCGGAGCACATCTTCCTTTGAATAATTTGGATGAAATCAAGCCACATAGTATTGTACCTGGTATTCCCGCGTAATTATGAAGAGAGAAAGCCAGATTACTCTGTTCAGGAGTCAGGAGACCTGCTTCCTGGCAATATGTTGGAGCCCAATCACCTATACCATATCTTACAAGGTAAACAAAAATGTTTGCGAGTGCTATAAGCCATAATACCTTATTAGTAAAAATATATTTTACAAAAAGTTCCTTAACCGGAATCTTTTCTCCTGATTTAGCCTCTTTAACGGCGGTAAAATCGTTTCTGTATTTATCTACAGAAGGTAATCCATGTGCCTCAGGCCTGTCTCTTAATGCCCACCAGCAGAAAATCGCTATAACCATAGCAACTGCAGCAGGAAAAACAAAAACAGCCCTCCAACTTTGAACGACTGTCACTCCGGCAACATCTGCCACAAATAATCCACCTATAAGAGCTACTCCTGCTGTTGCAAGATTACCTAACATTCCACTGCCGAATGTATGGGAAGTATTCCAAATCGACATCTTGAAACTTCGCTCATTTTGCGAAAACCAATGTACCATAACTCTTCCGCAAGGAGGCCATCCCATTCCGGACAGCCATCCAATTAAAAGCATAAATACAAATATTATAGCCACAGAACTTGTCGCAAAAGGGAACAGACCTACAGACATCATCAAAGCTGAGGAGAGAAGTAGGCCTATTACAAGGAACTTGCGGGCATCAGATCTGTCCGATACCGCTCCCATTATAAATTTACTGAAAGAATATGCTATACCGATTGCTGATAAAGCAATACCTAGTTCTAGTTTTGTATAGCCAAGGCCACCTTCGGCAACAGGCTTTATCATGCCCGGGACTGCTAAGGCAAGATTCTTTCTGACAAGATAATACGCTGCATAGCCCAAAAATGCTCCAAGGAACACCTTTAATCTCATTTTTTTGTACTCAGAATCTATTTTGTCCTGAGGAATAAGAGGTTTGGATGCAGGTGGATCAAAGAATTTTAAAATATTCATAATTTCTATTACTGCTGTTTAGTTACGTAACTTAAATTTTACGCAAAATAAACAAATTCCATGTGTTCTTTTTCGAATTAATACAAATAATGCAACAATTATTTAACTATATAATTATTTGCTAACTTAATAAAGCTCTCGGTCTGTGAGTCAATCCACGCCTGGTCTTTTCCAAGTTCCTTTGACATAACCTGAGCGACTTTTGGAGCAGCCTCAATTGCAGCTCTTGCATCTATAAAGAGCAGGCGAGCCCTGCGTCCCAAAACATCATCCAGCGTCAACGCCATCTCTTCTCTTACTGACCACACTACTTCGGCTACAGTATAATTATAATTCGGATGTATTTTTTCGTTCATGCCATTACCGGATTTTATTAGCTTTTCGATTGCCGGCATATCCGAACCATAAACATAAAGGTGATTAGTAAGATCCGGTTTAGGTCTGTACCCGTGAATCCGATAGTTCTTGGTAGCACATTTTTTTGCAGGAAGAAGACTTAACGATATCGTTTTATTAACAGTATCTTCAGCCATTTTTCTGTATGTAGTCCATTTACCTCCTGTTATTGTAATCAGATTATTATCTGAGACAAATATTTTGTGACTTCTGGATATCTCTTTTGTGCTTTTGCCCTCTTTCTTCGGGGCTGCGAGAGGTCTTTGTCCGGCAAAAACTGACAGGATATCACTCCTTGTAGGCTTTTTAGCCATATAAAGTGATGCTGTGCTCATTATAAAATCAATCTCTTCTTCTAATGGTATTGGTTCTGTTTCTGCATGCTCCCTTACTATATCTGTTGTTCCTACAACAACCTTATCATGCCATGGAACAGCGAACAATACACGTCCGTCAGATGTCTTTGGGATCATTATTGCATAGTCAGTATTCAAAAATGATTTGTCAAACACCAGGTGAATCCCCTGACTTGGCTTAACCATTCTGTGTGTAGAAGGAACATCCATAAGTATAATATCATCTACAAAGACTCCGGCTGCATTAATTACGGATTTTGCCTTAACTGAATATTCTGTATCGGTAGTAATATCTTTAACTTTAACTCCGGCAACCTTACCTGACGCATTGTGGATAATTCCTTGAACTTTCATTTTATTTAAAGGGCACCCTCCCTCTTCAACTATCGACTGGGCAAGATTAATTGCAAGACGGGAATCGTCAAATTGACCATCATGGTATATAACTCCACCTTTCAGTCCTTCTGTGACTATTGTCGGGAGGCATTTAGCAACACGTTTTTTAGATATGTATAAAGATCTTCCGAGACTCAGGCCCCAAGAGAGCATATCATAGAAAGTAAGTCCGCATGTATAAAGCAGGTTGTCAAAATGGGTGTAGTTAGGAATAACGAAAGACTGGTCTTTAACAAGATGAGGTGCATTTTGTTTCAACCGTCCCCTTTCATGCAGCGCTTCCCTTACAAGCTGAACATCTCCTTTTTGCAGATAACGTACTCCTCCATGTACAAGCTTTGTACTTCTGCTCGAAGTACATTTTGCAAAATCCTCCATTTCAAACAATGCCACACTGAACCCCCTTAATGCAGCATCAAGTGCAACACCGAGGCCGGTAGCTCCTCCTCCGATAACAACCATATCCCATACTTTTGATTCGTCGGATACTTTTTTAATTAACTCTTCGCGTTTCATCTATGTAATTTTTGAATATAATTTCTATTCGTAACAATATAATCTTTGTTTCGAAACAAATTTAGAGAGTTTATTTTATATTTTCAAAAATATTTTTATCTATTATCTTTCAATAAATGAATTTTTCTATGTAAAACACCATTATACTTTCATTTTAAAAGAGACTCAAAATTTATTGCGTTTCATTTTTATAAAATTTTTTATAACCAAACATTTCGTATATTCGTAATAATTTTCTATAAAACTTCAATATATGCCAAAGATATCTTCAGGCTCTTCCAATAATCTAAACGAACGACATGAGTGTATACTTGAAATACTGAGAAAACAAAGCTCAGTACCCGTTACATCTCTTGCCAGTCAATTAAATGTATCTGAGGTTACAATAAGAAAGGATCTAAGTTTTCTTGAATCCCTGAACCTCTTGTACCGCGCACATGGCTGTGCAATATTGATAAATCCATATATCAATGACAGACATGTTAACGAAAAGGAAAAGATAAATACAGAGAAAAAAAGGGCAATAGGGATTCAGGCTGCCTCACTTATAACAGACAATGATTCTATTATAATTGCATCAGGGACCACTGTTCTCTCTTTGGCGCGAGAAATCAAAACAGAAAACCATCTTACAGTAGTCACCGCGGCTGTTAACGTTGCCTCTATCCTTTCAAGAGACAAAAACATTGACATCGTACAACTTGGCGGTGTATTAAGAAACAGTGCCGTATCTGTCGTCGGCCCTTTTGCTGAAAAGATGATGGAAGATTTCTCCTGTAGCAAACTATTCATTGGTGTTGATGGTTTTGACACAGAGTTCGGTCTTACAACCACAAACCTGATGGAGGCGAATTTGAACAGGACAATGATGAAAGCTGCTCAAAAAATTATTGTACTGGCCGATTCTTCAAAATTCGGACTGAGAGGGTTCAGTAAAATTTGTGACATTGACGAAATAGATCAGGTGATTACCGACAGCGAAGCTCCTATGCACATTGTAGAAAAGCTTAACGACATGGGCATAGAAGTCACTCTCGTCAAAGAATAATTTTGAATAATTTTTATTTTTTCTTTGGGTGGGGAATGTTCTCCCTTATTTTCCATTCTCCTGTATGAAAACGGACTTTAGGGTCTCTTGTATCATTACAATTTACAATTACCGCTCCCTCTTTTTCCCAATACTGTTTTACAGTATATCCATGCATAGGGCCGTCATCGGTCCCTCTGACCGTGATATCGTCAGGATTTACAACAAGTTTAAGACCTTTGGATTTATTTATCATATCCATGTCTCCCCTGCTGTTACCGCCGACAAGCAAAGGACGTGTCTTGATAAATGTAGGAATTGTATTCGCCTTTCCGTCATCCTGAGGAATAGGCAGTACAATTATATCAGTAAGTCTGTCGTCGACAATCACGGATTTTACACCTACAATATTAATATCAGGAATGCCAAGTTCAACTGCTATGAATTTCTGATATAGGTACTCAGGAGATGCTGTAAGAATCCAGACTTCAAATCCGAAAGATTTGAGATTTTCAATCAAAGCTTTCATTTCCGGATAAAATTTTCCCTGATATGACTTAAGATAGCACTTATACCCCATCTCCATCACCTCCTCAGTTGTCATTCCGGAAAGAAAATGCACTCTGTCCTCAACATAGGGTTTACCAACATTATTTCCGTCGGCAACCATCTCTTTAAGTATTTTCATTTTTGCAAGAGACAAACTATCAGTCTTACCTCTGTAATTCTCATCAGCATACTGATAGAGTGCTTCATCTGCCAGATAGTGCGGCACCTGTCCGAAAACTGTCCCATCTCCGTCAAATACGGCAACCTTACGTTCATTAAGTTTTTTGGTTGATTCAAGAAATTTTTCAATTCTGTTGTTTGTTTCTTTTGACCAACCCTCTATAAATCTGTATTTCTGAGCTGATGCAACCTGGAATGTGGCGAAAAAAAGCAGTAATACTAATAGACCTCTGTCAATTCTTGAAATTATCTGTTTCATAAATACAATTAATTATAATGCAAAAATACAATTTTTGATCTTCAAAACTAAATATATTTAAAAATCGAAACCCAATATAGTTACGAAACAAAATATAAATATTTTTAAAGACAATTTATTACCTTTGGAGTGACGATGTGGCTAATACACGATGTTTGCATACATTAAAACCACACCGAAAGTATTGAATAATTTTAAACTTAACTTAGATGAACAACACTCAGAAAAAGAATTATGCACTTCCTATTGCAATGATGTTCGCGCTATTCTTTATGATAGCATTTGTCACAGGCTTACAAAATCCGATGGGAGTCATCGTAAAGAATCAGTTTGCGGCAAGCAACCTTCTTGCCCAATTAGGAAATCTGGCAAACTTCATTGCCTATGCTTTTATGGGTATTCCGGCAGGAATGCTCCTTCAGAAAATCGGGTATAAAAAAACAGCTCTGTCAGCAATTGTCGTAGGTTTCGTCGGTGTGGCGATAACTTTCTTTTCCGGTCAGGTGTCAAGTTTTGTAGTATATATTATAGGTGCATTTGTATCGGGGCTTTCAATGTGTATGCTAAATACTGTCGTTAACCCTCTTCTTAACGGTTTGGGAGCAAACGAGAAAAAAGGCAATCAATTACTTCAGTTCGGGGGATCGATTAATTCAATTGGTGCGACTATAGTTCCCGTGCTTGTTGGTTACCTTATGGGGACAAATGAAGCTACTCGAACTATTGCGAAAGCAAATCCGGCACTTTTCCTGGCAATGGGAATATTTGTACTTGCATTTCTTGTATTGTTCTTTGTTGATATTCCACAACCATTTATATCAAAAGATAAAAAGACTGCAAAAGACAGCCACAGCGCATTTTCTTTCCGTCATTTCATATTAGGAGCGGTTGCTATATTTATATATGTTGGTGTTGAAGTCGGTATTCCGAATATTGCAAACCTATTTATGACAACAAATGGTGAAGCAGGCGGATTGGCTATTGACACCACTGTTGCCGGCACAGTAGTTGGCACATACTGGTTTTTAATGCTTTGCGGACGTCTGTTGGGAGGAGTTCTGGGTGGAAAGATATCAAGTAAAACCATGCTCTCCACAATGACGACTATTGGCCTTGTATTTGTTCTTCTGGCAATTATACTTCCTGTTGATACTATGGTAAATATGCCGGTGTTTAAATCAGATATCTCTTTTGGCTTTGCTTTAGTACCGATAAATATAATGTTTCTGGTTCTGTGCGGTATCTGTACATCTGTAATGTGGGGAAGTATATTTAACCTGGCAACATCCGGATTGGGAAAATATACTGCGGCTGCTTCCGGGATTTTCATGATGATGGTTTGCGGCGGAGGTATACTGCCGGCAATTCAAGGATGGGTTGCAGATATTGCCGGATTCATAAACAGTTACTGGATTGTTTTTGCAGGTATCGCTTACATGCTGTTTTATGCCCTTATCGGCTCTAAAAATGTTAATAAAAATATCTCCGTGGAATAATTGTTACTTAATAAAAATATACAGAATATGGATAAGCTTTATGTTGTTGGAATTGATATCGGAGGTCAGACAAGTAAAATCGGGATTGTGGACGCCCGTGGAACAGTATTGACTCAAAGTTCAATCCGCACCGATAAATATGCAGATGTTAATTTATACATAGAGGAACTTTGTGATGCAATATCAAAATTGGCCTCTGCAACTGGAGGAATAGATAAGATTAGAGGTATAGGCATTGGTGCACCTAACGGCAATTACTATACAGGCACAATTGAAAATGCAGTTAATCTTATCTGGGGCGGATCAAACGCTATTCCTTTTGCAAAACTGATGAAAGATAAGATTGGGATACCTGTTGCTCTTACTAATGATGCTAATGCTGCAGCTGTCGGAGAAATGACATACGGTGCAGCGCGTGGAATGAAGAACTTTATAATGATTACCCTGGGGACCGGAGTTGGAAGCGGCATAGTTATAAACGGAGATGTAGTATACGGACATGACGGGTTTGCCGGGGAACTGGGACACACCACATCTGTCAGATATAACGGGAGACTTTGTAATTGCGGAAGAGTCGGATGTCTGGAGACTTATGCTTCAGCAATAGGTGTTGCCAGAACTGCGAGAGAATGGCTTGAGATGACAGATGAGCCAAGCTCTTTAAGAAGTCTGGCAGAACAGATAACTTCAAAAGACGTTTATGAGGCGGCTGCAAACGGAGATCAACTGGCAATCAATGTATTTGAGTATACAGGAAAAAAACTTGGTGAAGCTTTCGCAGATTTCGTGGCATTCAGTTCTCCTGAAGCGATAGTTCTTTTTGGGGGGCTAGCCAGATCCGGGGATATTCTTTTAAAGCCAATAGAGGAACATATGAATGCAAATTTGCTCCCTCTTTGGAAAAACAAGGTGAAGATTGTATTCTCTCAACTAAAGGAATCTGATGCGGCCATTCTTGGAGCAAGTGCCCTTGGCTGGGAACTCTGATTATAATTTCCGGATAAATATTAAAGGGCAGTTGAGATTATGATTATCTCAACTGCTTTTTTATTATATTTTTTCTAACTTTATAGAATCCTATCCAATACGACATTATGGTTAATGAACAAAAAACGGAACAAACTTCTGAAATTATCAGAAGTATTATTCTTACTAATAATATTGAACAAATAAATTCCCTGCATGAATTTGTTGACTCAATAGGTGAAGAGTTAAAACTATCCCCTGCCCTTACTTTGAATTTGAATCTTGCACTGGAAGAGATTGTTTCAAATGTAATTTTATATGCATATTCTGTTGTATCTCCTGAAAACAGAATTTTTATAGAATTTATAAAAACCGGGAACAATTTAAAATTTATTATATCAGATTCCGGGAAGCCGTTTGATCCCACAACAAAGGATGAGCCTGACATAACTTTAGAGGCAGTTGAAAGACCTATAGGCGGACTTGGAATTTTTCTTGTAAAACAGATAATGGACGATATTACTTACTCCCGGGAAAACGGAATGAATAAACTTGTTTTATACAAGAGTATATAATTTCATAAAGTCATCTTAAAAATTAAGCTATGAAAAAACTTGTTCTTTATTTCTTCATTTTGTCTATTTCAGTAAGCATCTCGTCATGCTTTTCAGATGAAACTGATAAAGGACAGAAACAATTACAGGAGACAAAACTCCGGACATTGGATGACATCAGAACAAAAAATATCGGGGTACTTCTTGGATCACTTCAGGATGAGTATGTGACGCAGAATTTTCCAAATGCCAATATTATAAGGATTGACCACTCTTCAGATCTTGCCATGTCCCTTCAACAAGGTCAATGCGAAGCAATCCTGCTTGACAATGTAACAAGTTCATACTTAATGAAAGAAAATGGAAGTTTTGCATATCTTGATGACTCTGTAACGCAGAACACCTTTGCAGTTGGTTTTCAATCTGATAAAAAGTTTTTACAGAATAAATTCAACGAATTCCTGAAGGAGATAAGAAATAACGGAATTTACGAAAAGATATATGACAGATGGATTATTAATTCGGACACCTCTGTAATGCCGGAGATTGATAATAAAGGAGAAAACGGCATAATCCACATGGGCACAACGGGAGAAAGTATCCCTTTTTCGTTTGTTAAGAATAACGTTATTGTCGGATTTGATATTGAATTATTGTATCGTTTTGCCGCTTACATGAATATGAAGCTGGATATAAAAATCTTTAATTTTGGTGGAATGCTGGCTGCTCTGATAAGTAATAAAATAGACCTGGGGGCAAACAGTATAATGGTAACGGAGGAGAGAGCTAAGCAGATACTTTTTTCTGACGGGTATTTTACTACTACTTCAGGTATGCTGGCTTTAAAAAGCAATCTTTATAATCCGGGAGAAAGTAAAACTGACAACAAGTCATTTTTAGACAAGTTTAAAGAGAGTTTCGTGAATAATATTGTGCTGGAGAAACGATATATTTTAATATTGGACGGTTTAAAAGTCACATTTATAATAACAATCCTTGCTGCTCTTTTCGGGACTATTCTTGGTGGATTTATCTGTGCTATGAGAATGAGCAGAAGAAGAATATTAAGGTTAATGAGCAAAGGATACATTGCTTTTTTCAGAGGAATACCACAGGTAGTCTTCCTCATGCTTATGTTCTATGTTGTTATGGCTCCTTTTAAAACAGATGGCGTTACTGTGGCTGTCATCTCTTTTGCAATGTATTTCTCAGCCTATGTTTCGGAAATGTTCAGAACATCTATAGAGAGTATAAAAAAAGGTCAAACGGAAGCGAGCCTAGCGATGGGGTTTAGTAAGTTCTGTACCTTCATATATATTATATTCCCTCAGGCTGTACAAAGGGTTCTTCCTGTTTACAAAGGGGAATTTATCTCCTTAGTTAAAATCACAGCCATAGTAGGATACATTGCTGTGCTGGATCTGACTAAAGCGAGTGATATAATTCGCAGCCGCACATTTGATGCATTTTTTCCGCTGATTATGGTTGCAGTGTTGTATTTCCTATTGGCATGGGGACTAACACTGATTTTGGATTTTTTAGAGATTAAAACAGCACCAAAACGAAATTTATGATAACAGTTGAGAATCTGACCAAATATTTTGGTAACAATCTTGTTTTAAACAATCTGAATACAGTTATTAATAAAGGTGAAATTATTTCAATCATAGGCCCTTCAGGAAGTGGAAAGAGCACTTTTCTGCGATGTTTGAATCTTTTAGAGGAACCCACATCCGGAAAAATAATAATTGACGGGGTTAATATTCTGGATAAAAAAAACAATCCGAACAGACTGAGACAAAAAATGGGAATGGTTTTTCAAAGCTTTAACCTGTTTGATCATCTGACTGTGCTCGGGAATCTGACAATCGGGCCTGTTAAGCTGCTGAAAATGTCAGAAACAGAGGCGAAAGCTCAGGGAAGGGATTTACTGAATATGGTCGGGCTTGCTTACAAAGAAAATTCATTTCCTGCGGAATTATCGGGAGGACAGCAACAGAGGGTGGCAATAGCAAGATGTCTGTCAATGCATCCGGAGATTATTCTTTTTGATGAACCTACTTCTGCATTAGATCCTACAATGGTTAGCGAAGTTCTTGGAGTAATCAGAAGATTGGCCTCTGATGGTATGACAATGGCTATCGTCACACACGAGATGAATTTTGCAAAAGATGTTTCAACAAGGGTTTTGTATATGGATGAGGGAAGGATATACGAAGAAGGAACTCCTTCTGAAATATTTGATAAACCTCAAAAAGAGAAGACGAGAGAATTCATATATCGCATCAGGTCCTTCAATTATCATATAAATGATAAAAATTTTGACCTTTTCGATCTTAAAAGTGGGATTGAACGGTTCTGTACTAAACATTTTCTTGATTCCCGTAGTACATTAAGAATACAATTAGTTGTCGAAGAGTTATTACAATTATGTTTTTTTGAAGGGGATAGGGATAAGAGAAACCATCATATTGAAGACAACGGCGGATTGAATATTTGTATATCATATTCTGAAAAAAACAATGAATTATCTGTAGAATTCTCCGCTCATAAAAGTTTGGTCACAATTCTCAACCAAGTAGAAAATACAGACGGTATAAGTATAAATATATTGAAAGGTATTGCCTATTTATCAGAAACTATTACTGATGACAGGATTACTTTACGGGCTGTCATCTCATAGTTTCATATGCATACTGTACAGCCTTATTCAGCCAGATGTTAAATGAATATGTTTTTTTAAAATCAGTAACCACTCGTTCAAGCAATCCTTGTTCTGTAAGATATTTATCATCAACACTTTTGACAAGAAAAAAGTTTTTACACTTTAAGTAATCCGAAAAAACAGAATCAGCAGGATAGCCATTAGGTACTCTTTTTAACATATTAGATCTATCGAGAGAAAATCCTTTTGCACTTTCCAACAGTGATTCAAAATCCTGCCCGTTCAGGGATATCTCTTCCCTTATACTTTTCAAAACTACAGGCTGAGGCATATAGATTCCGGTACTTAAGATATGACTCCCGATATAATCTGAGCCATTAGCCTCGATATGGAAATAATAACCGGAAAATCCGCCGCATTTTCCTTGAGGAGATATAAATGCTCCCATGTGTGTTTTATATGGAGTCTTATCCTTTGAAAACCTTGTGTCACGATATATTCTGTAAGTACAAGTTTTTATTGTCTGATCTCTTACTGTTGGATCAAACTCAGATATACCGGAAATTAATTCTTCAATAAATGAGTTAAATATAGATTGAACCTCCTTATACTCATTTCGATTGTCCTCAAACCAAACCCGATTATTGTTGTTTTTCAAGGCATTCAGAAAATTTATAACTTTTTTCATATATAATGGCTATTAATTTACATTATACAAATATACAAAGATAAACCAGTTTGCTTGCCGTGCTGGTTTCTATAAATTGACCAGGCAGCCATAAAACAAAAAAGGTCCGATGATTTCTCATCGGACCTTTAAAAGATGGCGGCTACTATTATGCTTCGCATTTCCTCCTGCTCGCTTCGGCATAGTGAAGCCTTGCTTCCCTCTGCTCTCGCTTCGGGCGTCGGTCTGTTATGCTTCGCATTTCCTCCTGCTCGCTTCGGCATAGTGAAGCCTTGCTTCCCTCTGCTCTCGCTTCGGGCGTCGGTTCTCCCACTTATGCTCGCCAAGCGGGCGAGTAGGCAGTCATAAAAC
>JALOCI010000105.1 GCA_023227835.1 Bacteroidales bacterium | reverse complement strand
TGGAGGAGCGCCTGCGCCGGCTCACCGAGGAGCTGGCGGACTACACCAGCAAGGACCGCACCAAGCTGGGCACGCTGGAGGATCGCGTTTCCCAATTCGACGAAATGCGCAACACGGTGGAGCTGTACGAGCGCCTCCTCGGCCAGACCATGGACGAGCTGCGCGGCCGCCTGGAGACCGCCGCCGGCGCCCTCGCCGAGACCGTGACCGGTCGCCGCGCCGAGCGCGACGCCGAGCGCGCCCGCAAGCAGAGCGCCCGCAACGTGGCCCGCAAGGCCGAGCGCGCCCGCGCCAAGGCGGCCCCGCTGTCCTGCACCCACGCTGCCGCGTCGCTGGTGGTGGAGGTGCTGCGCCAAGTCGTGAACGACGCCGAGCAGCCCGAGGGGGATCGCCTCGCCGCCGAGCGGTACGTGGACGAGACGCTCGCCACCACGACCCGCGCGACGACCATCCCCGACTACCTGGCCGGCACGACGCTGCCGATTCCCCCCGAGGGCGCCGGCGCGATCGTCCTGGCCGACGCCATGGAGACCGCCGGCTGCCTCGCCGTTCAGCGGGGGGTCCCCGAGGTGGCCGAAGAACTGGCCGCCCTGCGCGCCCAGATCGTGGCCCTGTTCCCCGCCGCCGCCTAGTCCACCCCCACGAGCCCCACGAGCCACCAGGAACCCCGACCGACTACGCCCCCGCCCTCGGGCGCCCGCCCGAGCGCGCGGGGCCCCACGTGGCGACCAGGTGCTGGGTGTCAATGCGAGGTTTCGGGCGAAAACCTCACACGAAAAAAACGACCGGCACATGAAAAAAAACCTTGACACCTGTCAGGCCCGGCTTTATAACCAGGGGGAAGGACAAAGGAGACACCATGAACACGAACACCGAACACACCGCGACCGAGATCACCAAGCACTGGGACAACACCGTCGCCAACCGCCGCCGCTGGGCCGTTGCGCCGAGCGTGGCCCCGACCGACGCGGACGTGGAGGACATGGAGGCCGCCTGGGCGCGGCGCGAGTCCGAGGACGCCGAGTAACAACCGGGGCGCGCTGCGCCTCACGACAAGGAGCCCGAGATGAAAAACACGAACACCGCCTCCGAGACCACCGCCCCCGCGGCCGCCCTGGCCGTCGTTCCCGATCCGCTGGCCGACCCCAAGCTGCCCGGCGCCATGGCCGAGCTGCGCGCCCTCGCCGACAACCTGGAGGCGTCCTACGTGGAGCGCCGCAACCCGATCCGCGTCGCCCTCGTGGCGCTCCTCGCCCGCGAGCACATGATCCAGTTCGGCCCCCCCGGCGTGGCCAAGTCGGCGATCCTGCGGTCGCTGTGCGAGGCCCTGTACGACGCCGAGCCCGGCGCGTATTTCGAGATCACGCTCAACAAGTTCAGCACGCCCGAGGATCTGTTCGGGCCCGTGTCCGCGTCCCAGCTGCTGAACGCCGACACGTACACCAGGCTCGTGGACGGCTACGCCCCGAGCGCGCGGATCTGGTTCTTGGACGAGCCGTTCCAGTCCAGCACCGCGATCCTGCACACCCTGGTCACCTGCATGCAGGAGCGCAAGTTCAAGAACGGCCGGCAGGTCCTGGATCTCGTCCTGGACATGATCTGCGCCGCCACGAACGAATACCCCGAGGACGCCAGCCTGGCCAAGGTGTACGACCGGTTCGCCCTGCGCGTCTGGGTGGACGAGGTGCGCGACCGCGACAACCGCCGCACGCTCTACCGCCGCCGCGGCGCCCTCCCGGTCACCGCCAAGCTGTCCACCCAGAACCTGGAGGTCCTGCGCGAGGCCGTGCGCGCGGTTCCCTGGGGCGACCGCGAGGCCGACAAGCTGGCCGCGATCCAGGAGGCGGTGGAGGCCGAGGGGTTCAAGGCGTCGCCGCGCACCTGGGTGAAGGCCTCCTGGATCATCCCGGCCGCCGCGGTGCTCGCGGGTCGCACCCAGGTGCAGGCCAGCGACTACATGATCCTGGCCGACATGATCTGGCGCGAGGCCGGCGAGCGCGACCGCCTGGCCACCGTGGTGGGCAACGCCGCGGATCCCTACGGTGCGCGGTCCGAGGCCATCCTGGACGGCGTGCGCGCGGCCATGAAGGAGCTGCCCTCCATGGACCTGCTGAAGTCCGGCCAGAAGACCAAGATCGATCTCACCGCCGCGATCGCCAAGGTGTCCGGGCAGGTGTCGGCCAAGCGCGACCAGCTGGACGAGGTGATCGCCGAGGCCGGGAACACCGACTCCCTGCGCGAGGCCGTGGAGGCCGTGGAGGCAGCGCAGCGGCAGGTGGACAAGCTGAACCACGACGTGACCTGGTTCCGCGCCCGGTAGCCCGCCAGCTCCTCCCGCTCTACCCCCAGAAAAAAAACGACCGACACATGAAAAAAGAAGTTGACACCAGCAAGGCGCGGCCGCATACTGTCCTTGTGAGATAAAAAAACGGGCCGCGCGGCGGCCCACGACAAGGAGCCCGAGATGAAAAACGCCACCAAGAAAATCGAGACCGTGACCGAGCGCGAGGCCGAGATCTGGGACGCCGTGTACGTGGTCGCCCACGAGGACGCCCGCGAGCGCGGCCTGCGCAAGAACGCCGCCACGGCCGCCGCGATCAACAACGCCAACGCCGAGATCGTCCGCCTGCGCCTCCACGAGGACACCGCGATCAACACGCTGGAGCAGGCCGACGCGATCGTGGACGCCCTCGGCTGCTCCTGGGCGGCCCTCACCGACGGCCGCGGCCCCCAGTTCCGGGAGATGGGCGCCGGCATGCGGATCAACTCGGTGCGCGACCAGATCGCGCGGGCGACCTCGGACGACGAGCGCGCGTTCGCCGTCCGCCACTACCTGGCCGTGGTCACCGACCAGCGCGACAACGCCCACCGCATGGCAGCCCCGAGGAGGTTCTAACATGTCCGGCAACGTGTACGACGTGACCGACTACCAGAGCAGCTGCTGGCGCCTCCACACGGTGGAGCAGCCGGCGGCCGCGCAGGCCGAGCACCGGATGGACGACCGCTACCAGGGCGCGGCGACGTTCGCCGCCGAGGTGTTCCACCGGCTCTACGCCGAGGAGCCCCGCCAGCTCGATCCGCCGGCCGACGGTTCGGACGTGTGGCAGCAGCTCCACCACGCGATCGATCAGGTCCCCGAGCTGGCCGACCTGCGGGCCCAGTGCCAGGGCCGGGAGCGGTGGGCGGGCATGGGCGCCCAGGCCGTGATCGAAACCCTCCTGGACAAGGTGCAGGCCCCCGCCGAGCAGGTGCGCGATCTCGCCCAGGACGCCGAGACACGCGCCGCCCTGGAGCGCATGATCGCCACCACCGAGCAGGACCAGGACGGCAGCCAGGACGCCCAGGACGCCCTCCAGGCGGCACGCGACGCCCTGTGCGCCCATGACCAGCAGCACGCCCAGGACCTCGCCCAGGCGGCCGAGCAGGCGGCCCTCATGGACCCCAGCGACGTGCGCAACGCCATGCGCGCGGCGGCAAAGGTGACGCGCCAGCAGATCCAGGACGAGGAGCAGCTCGTGGCCGCGTTCGGTCCGCTCGCCGGGAACGAGCAGCACAGCCGCGGCGCCGACCGGCAGGACCTCGGGCGCCGGCTGTCCGACGCGGTGAAGGCCTCCCCCAAGCTGCGCAGGATCGCCCAGCTGGCCGGCCGGCTGCGCCGAATCGCCCGCCTAGAGCAGGCGAACAAGCTGCCCCAGGGCACCCAGGAGCTGGCCGGGATCACCCTCGGCGACGACCTCACCCGCGTGCTGCCGTCCGAGATGCTGTGGGCGCACCCCAAGCTGCGCGCCGTGTTCGCCGCGCGCTACACCGAGAAGGCGCTGGCGTGCCACGAGCTGAAGCGCAAGCCCCAGCCCGAGGAGGGCCCGATCGTCATGCTGATGGACAGTTCCGGCAGCATGGAAGGCGACCCGATCGCCTGGGCCGCGGCCGTGGCGCTCGCGTTCGCCGAGTGCGCCGCGCGGGCCAAGCGCCCCTTCATCCTGATCCACTTCGGCAGCGACGTGCTGCGCGTCGATCGGTTCGACCGCCCCAGCGACATGGACCCGGTGAAGATCGCCGAGGCCGTGACCTTTTTCCAGTCGGCCGGGGGCACCGGGTTCATGGGTCCGCTGGATCGGGCGCTCGCCGAGGTCAAGG
>JALOCI010000042.1 GCA_023227835.1 Bacteroidales bacterium | reverse complement strand
TCAAAAAAAATCCTCACAGAGAATCCCGACTATTGGGGAACTCAAGATACTCTACGGAAAGGTTTCTTTGTTCATTACAAATACACCTCAGACCAAAGAGACAATAATCAATATCCCTTGGAGGGATATCTGATCAGCGGGGAATTTAACGGGTATACAACATTTGACAATGATATCAGATATGCTCAGGTTGCAACAACCCTGCAATACTGCCACCCTATAGATGACAGATGGAATATCTCTGCCATACTATCAGCAGGTATTTCAACAAAAAACAGGAATGCCTACACTCTCGACAAAGCAATCGGATATGAGCTTGCTTATCTAAGAGGTATGGAATTATACGTTGCAGACGGACAGCACTATTCAGTATTAAATCCGACCCTTAAGTACAATATTATACCAACTAAAGTCGTGAATATTGAATGGTTATCTTTTCTAAGAAAATTCAGTAAAATACACTTCGCCTTGTATGGCAAGGCTTTTATAGACTGTGGTTATGCATATAATAAGTATCGGACTGTTGCATCCAACAATCTGTCTAATAAGTTTCTATATAGCTCCGGTTTCGGACTTGATTTTGTCACATACTACGACATCAACCTCTCTATTGAATACTCTTTCAACATGTTAAATAAAGGAGGAATCTTTTTTACGTTTAAAGGACCGTTGATTTAGTTTGGCATAATCATTGACCATATATGATTTAAAGCAATAATACCTGATACATTCAGGATAAGCGTGACAAATTGACATAATAAAGTATAAGTATGAAATTAGACGATATATATCTGCAGCACTCACTCCCAGAAGATGTAAACATAATTCCGGTAATGAATATCGAAGGTATCAGACACATTGATGATTCAGAACTACCGGACACATTGCCTATCATCGCTCTCAGAAATGCTGTACTTTTCCCTGAGACTGTCATTCCCATAACGGTAGGCCGGGAAAAATCCGTAAAATTAGTCAGAGAGGTATATGGGAAAATGAGGATTTTAGGAGCTGTTTCACAGAAAGATGCAAAGCAAGAGGATCCTTCGCCATCCGATCTGTACGATATCGGGACACTGGCAAAGATTATCAAAATCGTTGAAATGCCTGACGGTGGGATCACGATAATACTTCAAGGAATAAAAAGATTCAAGGTAAAGGACATTATTGCCACTGAACCCTATTTTATAGCTTCCGTAAAGTATCTCGAAGACGACATTAACAAGAGAAATTTAAAAGAACTGGATGCTATAGCAGGTTCTGTAAAAGATGCGGCACTCCATATAATTAAATTATCTCCGCACCTTCCGCAAGAGGCAGCTTTTGCAATAAAAAATATTGAAGGACACTCTTTTCTTGTAAACTTTATAGCATCAAGCATGGAAATTGACAACCCGCTTGACAAAATTGCGTTACTAAGAGAAGGCAGATTGAAACAAAGGGCATTAAAGCTGCTTGAATTGTTAAATAAACAAATTGACATTCTAAAGATTAAAGACGACATTCAACAGAAGGTACGTAGTGAAATAGACCAGCAACAGAGAGAGTACTACCTTAACAATCAACTGAAGACAATCCAGGAAGAGCTTGGAATAAACACCAATGTCCAGGAATTTAACGATTTAAGACAGCAGGCAACAAAGAAAAAATGGTCAAAGAGTGTTGCTGAGACATTTGAAAAAGAGTTACAGAAACTTGAACGTACAAACACCGGTTCCCCGGATTTCAACATTCAGTTATCTTATGTAAAGTTCTTGCTTGAATTGCCATGGGGAGAGCTCAGCTCTGACAACCTTGACCTGAAACACGCTCAGAAAACACTTGACAATGACCACTTCGGACTTGAAACCGTAAAAGAGAGAATAATCGAACATCTGGCTGTCCTAAAATTAAAGGGAGACATGAAGTCTCCGATTCTGTGCCTGTACGGCCCTCCGGGAGTTGGAAAAACCTCATTGGGAAAATCAATAGCGAAAGCGTTAGGGCGAAGTTATGAAAGGATTTCTCTGGGAGGTCTTCATGACGAGGCGGAAATTCGCGGACACAGAAGAACATATATTGGTGCAATGCCGGGACGAATAATAAACTCAATAAAGAAGGCCGGGACATCTAATCCGCTTCTGGTTCTTGACGAAATTGACAAAGTGAGCAGCGATTTCAGGGGAGATCCGGCCTCCGCTCTTCTTGAAGTTCTTGATCCGGAACAAAATGTATCATTTCACGATAATTACCTTGATATAGACTATGACCTATCAAAGGTCCTGTTTATAACAACAGCCAATAATATATCTACGATTCACCCGGCATTGAGGGACAGAATGGAGATGATTAATGTGAGCGGATATCTTGCTGAAGAGAAGAGAGCCATTGCAAAAGGCTACCTGATACCACGACAGACAGAGGCTCATGGTCTATCAAAAAATCAGTTCAGGGTTAATCAGGACGGAATTGACACAATAATAGGTGAATACACACGTGAGTCAGGTGTAAGGGGGTTGGACAAGCAAATAGCCAAGCTGGCAAGGATTACAGCCAAAAATATTGCACTTGAAACACCATTCAAACCTCTTCTGGGTCCAAAAGAGGTCAAAGAGATGCTCGGTGTTCCAATATACCAGCATGACACTCAGAAAGGAAATGAGGCAGCCGGTGTTGTAACAGGACTTGCATGGACGGAAAACGGAGGTGAAATTCTGTTTATAGAGTGTGTAATGAGCAAGGGCAAAGGTGTACTTACAACTACGGGTAATCTTGGAGATGTCATGAAGGAGTCAGCCATCATTGCATACCAGTATCTGAAAGCTAACCCGCAACTACTTTCTCTTAACAATAAAGACTTTACGGAAAAAGACATACACATTCACGTCCCTGAGGGAGCTATACCAAAAGACGGCCCTTCTGCAGGAATTACCATGATAAGTGCAATGGCCTCAGCTTTCCTTAAAAAGAGGGTTAAGAGCGGTATAGCAATGACCGGAGAGATAACCCTTCGTGGTCGCGTACTTCCTGTCGGAGGTATAAAGGAGAAGATTCTTGCAGCCAAAAGAGCCGGGATTGAGACAATAATTTTATCTGAGGATAACAGAAAAGACATCAATGATATTAAAGAGATTTACCTTAAAGGACTTACTTTCAAGTTTGTAAAAAACATCCCTGAAGTCCTTGAGTTTATATTCTAAGTTTTTATCATGGAAGTAAGAATTGAAGAGAGTTGGAGAAGAGAGCTCCAGGAGGAGTTTGATAAAGAGTATTTCTCGAAGATTGTGGATTTTCTGAAAAAAGAGATGGAATCTCATGTGGTTATCTATCCTAAAGGGAATCTTATCTTTAATGCATTCAATTCAACCCCTTTTGACAAAGTGAAAGTTGTAATTATCGGACAGGATCCATACCACAACCCCGGTCAGGCCCACGGACTTTCATTTTCTGTACCTGAAGGGATAAAGCCGCCACCATCTCTGGTCAATATTTTTAAGGAACTAAAAACAGATATCGGTGTGGATCCGCCACAAAGCGGATCTCTGGAAAGATGGGCTAAGCAAGGAGTGTTTCTTCTCAATGCAGTACTCACAGTCAGGGCAGGATCCCCTGCTTCACACAGCAGCATTGGATGGACACAATTCACTGATGCTGTGATTAAGAGACTCTCCGACAAAAGAGAGGGTATTGTTTTTTTGTTGTGGGGTAATTTTGCAAAGAGCAAAAAAAATCTGATAGATGTTAACCGGCATTTTGTTCTGGAAGCAGCTCACCCATCTCCGCTTGCACAAGGCGCATTTTTCGGATGCCGCCATTTTTCCGGGACTAATAAAATTCTTGAATCACAGGGAAAAGTACCAATAAATTGGTAGTAAATTATCTTACACCGAAAATCCCAGTTCCGATTCTGACGATAGTACTCCCCTCTTCTATTGCTATCCTGTAATCTCCTGACATCCCCATAGATATCTCCTTAAAATAACAGGAATCCTTGAAGTGCTTTTCTTTGAGAGAATCAAACTCAGCCTTCAGAGCCCGGAACTCATTCCTTATCTGCTCTGTTTCAGAGATATACGAAGCCATACCCATCACTCCGCAAATCCTTATATTCTTTAAGGATTTCAGAATTCCCATACCTTCATTTATCTCCTCATGAGTAAAACCCTGTTTAGTCTCCTCCATTGCAATATGAATCTGAAGCAGACAATTCTTTGTTATTGAACGCAGTTCTGCCTGTCTGTCTATCTCTTGCGCCAATCTGATTGAATCAACGGAGTGAATAAGGTCTGCCTTGTCAACAATCATCTTTACCTTGTTTGTCTGAAGATGTCCGATAAAATGCCACTTTATGTCCGGGGGCAGGGTTTGTGCCTTCATTTGCATCTCCTGCGGACGATTCTCACCAAACTCACGCACACCTGAATTATAGGCCTCCATTATATCTTCCGCAGGTTTAAATTTAGAAACTGCCACCAATCTTGTAGTTGGCGGCAGTTCTTTATTTATCTCCTCTATTCGTGCGGAAATTGTCATTTTTTCTTCTTTTGCTGTTGAAGTTGTTGTTGCTGCATTTTATATGCCTCGTCAAGTCTCTGCTGGAATTTCGATTTTTTCACCGGTGCATTAGAAGCAGCTTTCTCTTTAAGCTTTGCATATAACTTATCCTCATCAACGAAATACTTTCGTATAACCCAAGTCTGAAGCATAGTGAGAAGGTTTGACAGCATGTAATAATAGCTAAGACCACTTGAGAAATTATTACATAAAACCAGCAGAAATACAGGCATAAAATAGAGGCTCATAAATTTCATTCCTGCCATTTGTGGTCCGGTTGCCATCTGATCGGCATTCATCTTTGAGTAGAAGTACATCGATATTGCCATAAGCAGAGCAAAAAGACTCACGTGATCTCCATAAAGAGGAATACTGAAAGGTAAATTCAATATGGAATCATACGCACTCAAATCATCTGCCCAAAGAAAACCTTCCTGTCTCAACTCAAATGAGGCCGGGAAGAATTTGAACATGGCAAACAGGATAGGCATCTGAAGCAACATAGGCAGGCAACCGCCGAACATACTCACGTTAGCCTTCTTGTAAAGAGCCATGGTCTCCTGTTGCTTCTTCATGGCATCTTCCGATTTAGGGTACTTCTCGTTTATCTTATCAACCTCAGGTTTAAGTACACGCATCTTTGCAGATGACATGTATGATTTAAGAGTAAGCGGAGATATTACAATCTTAATAAGAATAGTAAGAATCAAAATAATAAGTCCGTAATTACCGATAAATTTATTTAGAAGATCAAATACAAGAATTACGATATATCTGTTTATCCAACCGATAAGCCATCCTCCAAGCGGAACTATCTTTTCAAAACCCTGGTCATAAGATTTCAGGGTCTTGTAATGATTCGGTCCATAGTAAAACTGGAAAGGCATGGATACCACCTCCTCGTCTGAATACGGAACCTGCATATTTGCCTCGCAATGCATAAGATTCTTATCCGGATCGGACTCGGGGTAAATATTGTAACTAAGCAACCCTGTATTAAAATTATTTCCAGATACAAGAATCGCCGAAAAGAACTGCTGCTGGAACGCAACCCAGTTAATTTTTGTTCTGACATCCTTCTCTACACTTTCCTTCCTCAATCCGAGGCTTTCAACATCTTTTGAATTAGGATATTTATACAATAACGAAGAGTAGTTCTTTTCATTGTCATAGCCCTTTTCCAGTCTGGGAACATCTAAAACCCAGTGCAGGTCCATTGTGGTAACCTTTTTCTGAATATGTTCCTTCATCCCGACAAATCTAATGTCAAGATCGACCATATAACTGCCCTTGTTCAAAGAGTAGTTGTATTCAATATATGAATCTGCATCAAAAGGTAACCTGTACACTACGGATGTGTCAGTTGACAGAGTCTTTTCAAACACGAAACTATCAGTAGCAATCTCCTGATTGGTAAACAAAACCATTGAAAACTTACTTGCTTTCTCTTTAACAATATAAAGCGGAAGAGAATCAAAAGTGTAGTAGTTCTTTATTTCAACCTTATAAGGTTGTGCCCCCTTGTTTGTAAACTCAATCTTAATTTTATCATTTTCCAGAGTCAGGAATTCCTCCTGTGCCACACTGGCTTTTACCAATGAAGAATCTTTGTATACAGAGTTGAGTCTGGATGAATCACTTGTATGAGTACTATCAGATGCTCCAAGTATAACAGATGCAGAGTCAAGTGCCATCTGCTCTATGGCAGCCTTTGCCTGAACTCTGGCAACAGAGTCCATTTGCATCTTCTCTTTCTCCTGTTCTCTGTATATCTTTGAATTGTACCAGCTGAACCCTATAAGTATAGCACCTATAAGTACAAATCCAATGATCGAATTTTTCTTCATTATTGAGCGTCGTTTTGGTTGTCTATTAATTTAATCTTCTCTTCAAGCTGTGAAAGCTCAAATTTTGCAGCATCAATCTTCTTTTCTATATCGAGGAGAAGTGAATCGGCATTTTTTGATTTTGTAAAGAATCCCATATTGTTCTCCCACACTGCAATATCTTGTTCCATCTGCCTGTATTTCTGAATGAGCTTCTCCCTTTCTGCCCTCACTCCGCCACCTTTTGAAGATGATGATACATCTTTAAGATGCTTTTTGTATCGGTTAATTCTGTTCTCCTGTTCAGGATTTCGCATTTCACCGAATTTTTGTTCCATAGCATGTCTGTACGCAGCCTGGATTCTCTCTTTATCTTTAATAGGAACAAAACCAATTTCTCCCCACCTTGCCTGGAAATCTTTCATAGCTTCAGTATTTTCCAATGGCCTTGAATCAAGTTTGTAGTCATTGATCTCCTGAATGAGTTCTAGCTTCTTAGCAAGATTCTGTTCAAAAGAATCATCTACAGAACTGTAATGTTTTGATTTATTGTCAAAAAATGTATCACAGGCTGCCCTGAACCTTTTCCAAACGATATCAGACTGTTTGCGGGCTACCGGTCCAATCTCCTTCCATTTTTTCTGAAGGTTTATAAGCTGGTCTGTTGTTCGCTTCCAGTCTTCGCTGTCCTTTAGCGCTTCCGCCTGCTCACACAGAGCAATTTTTTTATCGTAATTCTCCTGCATTACACTCTTGAACTGAGAGTAATGCTCTCTCTTGGCATCGTAAAATTTGTCACAGGCTGCCCTGAAGCGGTCATATATTTTCTGGTTCTCCTTTTTTGAGGCGAAACCTATTCCCTTCCAGTCATTCTGAATTTTCTCTATCTCTTTTGTAAGTGCGTTCCAATCCTTCTCGCCTTCCAAAGCAACTATAGCCTCTACCTTCTCACAAAGCGACGCCTTAAGCTCCAGATTCTCTTTCTGAGACTCCTTCTGAGTTTCAAAAAACTCTTGTTGTCTTTTGTTTACGTTTGAAGTTGCCTTTTTAAACCTTTCCCATATCTCTTCCCTCATCTCCTTATTCACAGGTCCCAGCTCTCGCCACTCTTCATGAAGTTTCTGCAATTTTCTAAAAGCCTGAATGATATTTGGTTCATTAATAAGAGCCTCTGCCTTTTCACAAAGTTCAACTTTAATCTCAAGGTTCTTTTTGAGATCAAGGTCCCTGAGCTCGTTATTTATCTTGACATAATCATAGAATTTCTCAACCAAATATTGATACGTATCCCATATATCCTTGTTATTTGCCTGTGGTACAGGGCCTATCGACTTCCACCTACTCTGAAGTTCACGAAATGCCGGGAAAGTCTGATGAAGATCTTCCTGTTTTTCAAGCAGATCCTTGAGTTCGTCAATAATGACATTTTTCTTAGCCAGATTTTCCTCCTTCTGCTTTTCAATGGTTTGCAGGAAGTTTCCCCTTAATGATTTGTATTGAGCATAGAGCTCCTTAAAGCCTCTCTCAATTTCAGCAAAAGGATTATGTGAAACTACTGTCTCCTGAAGCTCCTCTTCCGCATTGTCCACACTTTCTGATGGTGCTATAAAACCTGCGGCAATTTTTTCTCTTTTGAGTGCTTTATAAAATGCAGCCTTAATGCCTTCTGCAAGTTTATACATCTCTTGCTGGTCTCCCCTTTCTATCAATTCCTGAAAAATCTGCAAAATCTCTTTCAGACTTTTATTTGAATGATCTGGATACTCAGTTAAAGAGTCATTACTCTGCGTATTTTCAAGGATCTCACCTTCCTTGAATTGCTCCTCAGGAGCAGTCGGGATAATTTCTTGGTCCATTATTGCAAGGCTAATATGTTAATAACTCGCAAATATAAAAAAAAATTTGCTAATGCCGTGATTTATCTAAATTTGCAACATGATTAGATTTGATATATTAAGTGTGGTTCCGGAATTGCTTGAGAGTCCGTTGAATCACTCAATAGTGAAGAGAGCTAAAGAGAGTAAACTTGTCGAGATTTACATACACGATATCCGCGAGTACGGAAAAGGCAACTACAGACAGATAGATGACTACTGTTTCGGAGGCGACGCCGGCATGGTTATGATGATAGAGCCTGTATATAAATTAATTACAAAACTGAAAAGCGAACGAAAATATGATGAAATCATATATATGAGCCCTGATGGTGAGTTATTAGATCAAAAAATAGCTAATCAACTTTCCTGTCTCAAAAACATAATCATCCTGTGCGGACACTATAAGGGTGTTGACCACAGAATAAGAGAGCATCTGATAACAAGGGAAATCTCCATTGGCAACTATGTGCTAAGCGGGGGAGAGATTCCGGCATCAGTAGTATGTGATGCCGTTATAAGGCTAATCCCGGGAGCCCTGTCAGATGAGACTTCCGCATTAAGCGACTCGTTTCAGGATGATCTTCTCGCACCACCTGCCTATACAAGGCCTGCTGAATTCAATGGTTGGAAAGTCCCCGATGTATTATTGTCCGGGAATCCGAAATTGATAAAAGAGTGGCAGGAAAAAGAGTCATTGGACCGTACCAGAAAACTCCGGCCGGAACTTCTTAAGGACTAAAATCCGAATTCGTCAACCTTTATATCCTGTTTCTCCTCCTTGGGTGCCTCCTTTGCCACTGAGTGGGTTTCGTTCCCGTATACTATCATGGCTTTAACCGGTTCTGCAGGACAAATGTACTCACAAGCCCCACAACCTATACATACGTCTCTGTCCAATTTAGGAATATATAATCCGGTATCCCTGTATGGGATCATAGTTATGGCATTTGTAGGACAATGTTCATCACATGCACCGCAATCGGTACCGTCTTTGTATACGATGCAATCCCTAAGGGTAAATTTAGCTTTACCAATCTGAGACAATTTCTTTTCTTCAATTTTTAAAGGAATAAGAGCCCCGTTAGGACACACCTGAGAGCATTTATTGCACTCGTACGCACAGAATTGATTCTTATAATCCAGAACCGGCATCATCAATCCCTCAAGTCCATATTCCAATGTCGCCGGCTTTATTATACTATTCGGGCATGCAGAGATACATGCATGGCAAGTTGTACAATGTGCCTTGAGATTCTCTATGCTCTGCGCTCCCGGAGGCGCAATTGCCTTTTTTTCAGATTTTGAAGAGGCCAAGGGTCCTATTTTAGCAGCTCTTGCTGCAATTGCGCCTCCTAATAACCCAAGTGCTATCAATGCCCTTCTCCTGCCCTGCTGATCGGTCACATTCTCGGGTTTCTTGGACTTATAGGAAAATTCATAGGATATAGCCCCCTTTTTACAGCCTTGCATGCAATCCAGGCAAGCAACACATCTGCTTATATCTATCTTTTTATTTTTTATATCTATACACTGACTCTTGCATTTAGTCACACAGAGCATGCACTGATTACAATTCTCGTTTATAGCTGGTTTAAAAACAGCGTATTTTGAAATACCTCCAAGGATTGAACCGACAGGACATATCGTGTTGCAATATAGTCTTCCTCTTAACGCACTGAACACAATAAGAGCAATAAGAAAAAGTGTTGCCAGCAAAAACGCCGCAAGCGCAAAATGGAAATAGCTTCTTACAAAAATTGTTTCAGGGAAATATGAAGAAAGTATATTATTAATTAACTGTTCTGTTTTCCCGATAATCTGACTGGAGACTCTGCCCCAGCTTGAATAAGGATCCAGCAAGGCCAGAGGCAATGTAATACCGCCGATTAGCGGAAGCATAACAACCGCAAGTATAGAATAACGTAAGATGCCATGACCTGATGAATACTTGTAACGACGGGCTTTTTTTGATTTAAAGATGAATGCCGTCCTGGAAACAATATCCTGGAATGTTCCTGCAGGGCATAGTGTTGAACAGTATACTCTGCCAAACAGAAGAGTCAGAACTGTTAAAATGAGGAAAAACAGGGCTGAACCTGTAAAAAGTCCCAGTAAGGATGGTACAAACTGCAGTTTAAGAATTTGTGGAAATACATTTGACCACCCATTTGAAAAGTACAGGAAATTAAGAGTCACCAAAACAAATATGAGAAGAGACAGGGTGACCCTGGTCCATTTAAGTGTCTTATACATTTAATTACATTTTAATTCGTGCAACTTGTAATTTATCCAGATTGGTAGTGCCTATCTTCATTTTTTCACCTATCCCGATATGCCCCACATCGGAGAGATTCATCTGTCTGAATTGATTGAAGAATTTAAGTGCGGCAGTATCTACAGCAACAATGTCTGTTGACATAAAGAGAGCCTTGGCAAGCTGAACATCCTCCGGTCCTTTTCCAACAGGTCCGTTTTGGGTCATGATCCTGTATGCATCAACAATGTTGAGGACAGGCATCTTTGATATTGTAGAGCAATCTGCAATACACTGTTGCAGATCATTAGCATGCCAGTATCTTCTGTCCCATACAATACCCATAAAATTCTTCATACTGATTGTCATTTTAGCACCTCCATGGTTCTTCAGGACTGGTACATTAATCCAGACATCGCAATTGAGTATCTCCTCATGAATTTTAGCCTCCTTTAACCTTACACCTTCGGTTATATTGACAGGTTTATAATATTTCTCATCATGCCCGAAAGCAATCCTTGCACCTGCCGATTTTGCCGCCGACTCTATACCGCTGTTTTTATAACATGACATCCATTCATCGCATGTATGATCAAACACGACAACCTCGGAAGCCCCGACTTTCAGACAATCCCTCACTATTGCAGCAACAAGCAACGGATTTGTGTTTGCAGCCTCTTCCGGCTTTTTATTCCATCCTATATTTGGCTTAACCACAACATTTTGTCCTTTTTTAACAAAACGGGACATCCCACCCATTGCAGATATTGCTTTTTCGTACATTGCCTCCGGTTCTCCACCCATGACAGCAACAAGATCATTTTTTGCACTTGAAGCATTAGGTTCAGATGCATTTAAAATTCCTGACTTCATTCCCAGGAACCCTAACATACTTCCTGTTGCAGCTAACTTAAGAAACCCTCTTCTTTCCATTTTCTGAATATTTGTTCACAAATATATGAAATAAATATTTTTTGTTATCTTTAAAAATAATTAACCTGTGACTATTGTGTTGAAACGTATTTGGTTATTTTATTATGAAGGCTTCAGAAGCATGACCCTTGGAAAAACATTATGGGTGATAATCCTGATCAAATTGTTCATAATGTTCTTTATATTAAAAGTATTCTTCTTCAGGGATGAGTTAAGGGTATATGACAATGAGCAAGAGAAACAGCAGCACATTATTCATGAGTTGACACTGGAAAAGAGATAAAACTTAAACTTATATATATACTATGTTTCTAACTACCCTGACTGATCTGTCAAGGCTCCAGTTCGCCTTAACGGCTATGTTCCACTGGATATTCGTACCACTAACAATTGGCCTTGGCTTTATAATCGCAATAATGGAAACCTACTATGTTAGGAGCGGTAAGGATTTCTGGAAAAGAACCGTTAAATTCTGGATGAATGTTTTTGCCGTCAATTTTGCAATAGGAATTGCGACCGGTATTATCCTTGAGTTTCAGTTCGGCACAAACTGGAGCAACTATGCGTGGTTTGTCGGTGACATATTCGGAGCACCGCTTGCTATAGAAGGAATAATCGCTTTTTTCATGGAGAGTACCTTCTTTGCCATTATGTTTTTCGGATGGAACAAAGTAAGTAAAAATGCGCACCTCACATCCACATGGCTGGTGGCACTAGGGACTGCCATTTCAGCATACTGGATACTTGTAGCCAATGCATGGATGCAATATCCGGCCGGTATGGAATTCAATCCGGATACTGCCAGAAACGAAATGGTGAATTTTTGGGCTGTAGCAACCTCTCCTGTTGCCGTAAACAAATTTCTCCACACGATATTGAATGCCTTTGTTCTGGGAGCTGTGGTTGTAGTCGGAATATCAGCATGGTATCTTAAGAAAAAGAGGGAGGAGGAGTTCTCCAGAAAAAGTATAAAGATTGCTGCTATCTTTGGCCTTGTATCTATATTGCTGCTTATATACACAGGAGACGGATCAGCATATCATGTAGCCCAGAAACAACCGATGAAGCTGGCAGCCATGGAAGGCCTGTATGACGGGCAAAACGGGACGCAACTTGTTGCAATAGGGATCTTGAACAATAAAAAATTCAAGGCGTTAAGAGATAACGACTCTCTTGGTTTTGAACTTGAAAAACCTTATGTTTTTCAGATATCTGTTCCAAAAGCTCTATCCCTGCTTGGATACAGAGATGTAAACGCTTTTGTACCGGGCATAAATGACATAATAAAAGGTGGCTATAAATACAAGGATAGTACCGGAAACTATGTTACTGCACAATCTCTTGAAGAGAAAATATTAAGCGGCCGGATTGCAATAAATGCCCTGGCTTCATATAACAAAGCAAAAAATGCTGGAGATGAGGATGGTGCATCAGCATCAAAAAAAGATTTGCAGGAGAATTTCAAGAACTTCGGCTACGGATATCTCAAAGAATCAAAAGATATTGTACCTAACGTCCCTCTGGTATTTTACTCCTTCAGGATAATGGTACTGCTGGGTGGGTATTTCCTTCTGTTTTTTATTTTAACATTATGGCTGGAACAGAAGGAAAAAATAGGTCGTTGTAAATGGTATCAGAATCTTGCCATTATAAGCATACCTCTTGTATATATTTGTTCTCAGGCAGGATGGATCGTTGCTGAGGTAGGAAGACAGCCCTGGACAATTCAGGATCTTTTACCTGTTCAAGCATCAGTCTCAGGGGTAAGTTCCTCTGCAGTTCTTACAACAGTCATCCTTTTCTTCGTACTTTTCTCGGTATTGCTGACAGCTGAAATAAGCATCTTATTAAAAGTCATAAAAAAAGGGCCGGCATCAAACTAATTAAAAATCACTATCATGATATATTTTCTTCAGCATTATTGGTGGACAATCGTCTCTCTCTTAGGAGCTTTACTTGTGGCATTGATGTTTGTTCAGGGAGGACAATCCCTTTTGCTTGGCACTGCACGCAATAAAGAAGAAAAAATGCTTTTAGTAAATGCATTAGGACACAAATGGGAACTAACCTTTACCACGCTTGTAACTTTCGGAGGAGCAGTATTTGCATCATTCCCGTTATACTATTCCACAAGTTTCGGAGGCGCATACTGGTTGTGGATTGTTATTCTCTTTCTTTTTGTAATTCAGGCTGTCTCTTATGAGTACAGAAGCAAAAAGGGCAACATACTAGGATCAAGGACATACGAGATTTTTCTGTTTTTAAACGGGATGTTCGGTTCAATCCTTATTGGAGTGGCAGTCGGAACATTCTTCACCGGAGGCAACTTCGTTATGGACAAAATGAGCATAACAGAGACCTTCAAACCGACAATATCATATTGGGCAAACGGCTGGCACGGACTGGAAGCAATAACAGTACCATTCAATTTACTTATGGGTATTGTCGTTTTTCTGGCTGCAAGAACCCTTGGCTTGTTATACGTCATAATGCAGATTGATTCAGACTCTCTGAAAGCCAAATGCAAATCTCAGGTAAAGGTTACAGGAGTATCATTTGTCTTGCTTTTTGTAATTCTTCTTGCAGCATTATTTACTAAAACCGGCTACTCGGTAAATCCTGAATCCGGAGTAATTGCGCCTGTCCCGTACAAATATCTACATAATATGATTGCGACTGTATGGCCGGGTATAATGCTGATTACCGGTACCGTATTAGTATTATGGGGACTTGGGACAAACTATTTTTCAAGCGGAAAACATAGCTTTTACATAACTGCAGGAGGTATTGTACTGGCAGTCTGGAGCATTCTGTTGTGTGCGGCATTTAACAACACTGCCTATTTTGTCTCTAATTGTGATATTCAGGAATCTCTCACGCTTTACAATAGTTCTTCCAGCTTATTCACACTAAAGGTAATGGCATATGTCTCTCTTATAATACCTGCAGTTGTGGCATATATTGCTTATGTGTGGAGAGCACTTACCAGAAAGAAGATTAGCAATGAGGATCTGAATTCTCCGGATTCACATAAATATTGATTATTTCCCCTGTTACCACACTTTTTTTAGAGTAATCATACTCTGATCCGGAAGCGCTGTGTGGAATGGAGTAAATAAACAACATAAAGGTTGCAGCCACGGCATACCACCATCTTTTATCATTTCTCCTGTTTCCCCAGATTGCTGTCAGCCATACAATAAGTGCCATTAAAGTCTTATTGTCAGTCATATCATTTCCGAAAGGCCACCCTGTCCAGAATTCACCAAAGGCGTACCTCTGAACAACTGGACCAAAAATTAAACCACCGGCTATCAAAGATATAAGAAGGAGAATAACAGGAACTCTTGTATTTTGCTTTCTATCAAAAGATATGACACCTATGTATGTTGAAAGTAAAATTGCAATGAACATTAGAAAAATATGCGGTATTAAAACCCCAGCCGGAACAGGATTTTTAAAACGAATCGTAAGATTGTCACTATATCCGATTGAGCAGTATTTACCACTGTCTGAAAACTCTACAAAGTATTCTAACTTACCAGCAGGAGGTTGGGATGGCAACATAACTGTAAAGAGATCTCCGGCACGCATTGCTTTTACAATAGATATAGTATCGTCTGAAGGATACCTTCGGTAAAAGAGCGTCATCGATAACGAATCCGAGGCCTCTTTAACAATTACCTCCATCGGAGTCATTTTACATAACCGGGCATAATCGCCTTTTGCCTCTTCAAGGGTAATATCTGTATCAAGACTCCTTGAAAGTTTTATATCATACTCTCTCCCACATAAAGAAAAAACATATTTCTTGGGATTTGTAGGACCGGTAACTCTTTGATAAACTACAGACACTACTGTTATTATTACAGCAATTGACCAATACAGCAACTTTCTCATCTTTTTATAGTTGTATTATAAGTTTAAGCTCTTTGCCACCCCTTCTTATGTCTACAGCAACTTTATCGCCACTCTTTAATTCAGACAATCTGGACATATATTCATATATATTATTTACCTTCTTTGAATTTATTGCAGTGATTATGTCTCCTTGTTGCATTCCGGCTCTGTATGCCGGCTTACCTTCAGTAACCGGCCCTACCTTAAATCCGTCTCCGTTATCATAAGTAAAGTCGGGGATCAAACCCAAAGTTACTTTAAAGGTTGTTCTGTTGGAAACTGGCGGAGGTATACTTATATATCTGATCTCTGATTGATTCTTATCTATGTTTTCGATCAAAGCTGTTGTGAAATCTGAAATACTCTTCAGCCCTTCAAAATTTATCTTATCACAATCATCCTCAGGAGTATGGTAGTCCTTATGAACTCCGGATGTGAAGTATAATACGGGAGTCCCTGTGTGTACAAATGAAGATTGATCTGAAGGGCCAAACCCGTCTTTTGTCTTTACAAGTGAAAATCCGAAGCCTTTATTGGTATACTCGAGCAGGGAATCTGCCTGGGAGAACGTACCCACACCTCCTATCTGCAGTTTGTTTTCAGTTAACCTTCCCACCATATCCAGGTTTATCATCAAGGAGGGTTGCATACCTGCCTTTTTTAGTGTATCGGCAAGAAAAGCCGATCCCAACAACCCCTTTTCCTCTGCACCAATTGCAGCAACAACTATGTTATATTTCAGATTATCTCTGTTTTCGGCCAATAACCTGGCTATTTCGAGCATTGCGGAAACTCCGCTCGCATTGTCATCAGCTCCGTTATGTACTTCACGGGATCCTCTTTTCATGCTTCCCTCCTCTCCATAGCCTATGTGATCGTAGTGTGCGCCAATTAATATATAAGGTTTGTCCAGACTAGCATTGATTCCCATCAAGACATTGTGAGAGAACCTCTTCCAAGGAATCACATCTGTTTTAATTCTAATTGTTTCGCCGCAGTTTTCAGATAATGCTATAAATGTATTGTCGTCAACTTGAATTACCGGGATTGATGTGGCAGTTGTCTCAAATTGCTTGTAACGGCCAAGTTCTTGCCCTGAATTATATATTATAGCCACAACTCCCTTATCTCTGTATCCTGCAATTTTTATTTTCAAAGAATCTTCAGATATTCTTAATAGCATCACGGCTCCGCTGTCCGAAGTTAAAGATAAAGTGCCTGAGATGGTGTCAGCTTTAGAAAATGACGGGACAAAAAAGTCCTTACCAATACTAAAATTTCTGTTATTTAATAAAAGCATTGACTCTCCACCGGCAGTTCTTCCGTCCGGGAGCCTGAATCTTATCAGAGAAGTATTATTGAATATCGGTTTATATCCGTATAAGTCCAATTTCCCGGTTATATATCGTATAACTTCACTCTCACTCTCTTCTCCTGCTTCTCTGCCTTGCATTTTATCAGAAGCAAGGAAATAAATTGCTTCTTTCAATGCTTTTTCTTTGGATAAATTTCTCTGAGCATTGATATTTATTGAGAAAAAGAAAAATAATATAAATATTAAAGTTCTATTAATCATCTTATTATCTCTTATGGTGTAAAATATTTATATCAAAACTAAAAAAAAATTTGGTGGAATAAAAATCATAGCTACATTTGCAGTGCACTACTTCACTAATACACCGAGACTAATAATAAAAGAAATTATATGTTTAAAATTGAAAATCTTAATTTTAGCTATTCAAAGCATGAGGTTCTCAAAGATATTAACCTCAATCTTGAATGCGGTAAAATATATGGCCTTCTGGGTCAGAACGGAGTCGGCAAGACAACGCTGTTAAAAATTATGAGCGGTCTTCTAAAACCAAAATCGGGAGCCTGCACTATCCTCGGTTATAATCCCTTTAAAAGAGAACCTGGTTTTCTGCAGGAACTGTTCTTTATTCCTGAGGACTTTGTGGGTCCGGACATTGAAGTTAATAAATACGCAGCATTGCGCGGAGCCTTCTACCCAAACTATGATGGTTTTAAATTTTCAAAACTCCTTACAGACTTTGAAGTCGACGGGAGATCAAAATTTACAAAACTATCGTTTGGACAGCAAAAAAAGGCAATCATAGCTTTTGCGCTTGCAACAAACACAAAACTTGTACTGATGGATGAACCGAGCAACGGATTGGATATTCCTTCAAAATCCCAACTCAGACGTATTATTTCACAGGCAGCTACTGATGAAAGTTGTATTATAATTTCCACCCACCAGGTAAGAGATCTTGAAAACCTCATAGATCCGATAATCATTCTTGATACAAATGATGTATTGGTAAACGCTTCTATCGAAGAGATCAGTTCAAAGCTGAAATTTGAATTCAGGGACACACCTGACAAAGAGGCATTGTACAGTGAACCTACTCTTGGCGGATATCTTACAGTTTATCGTAATGAATCAGGTATTGAATCTAAAGTGAACATTGAGACACTTTTCAATGCCGTTTTGATTAATAAAAAAACTATCAAGCAGATCTTAAATAAATAGCCGAATCATGAAAGATAATTTTTCATTTAAAAGATATCAAATGCTTTTAACCAAAGAGTTGAAAGAGAGAAGCAGTATCATATTGAAATTGGCAGGAATTATGTCCCTGGTTATTTTCGGTATATGGTTAACATCAATATTGATAACCGGAGGGAAAGAGATATCACCTCTTTTCAGATTTGGAATGATGAGCACTCTTCTTGTTGTTGCTATGATTATAGCTCCTTTTAATCTGTACAAGAGTTATAACCACCCTAAAAAAGGTATAGACTTCGCCCTGCTCCCGGCCTCTGTATGCGAGAAATATCTCAGCATGCTGACTATTGTGGTAATCATTACCCCCTTGGTAATTATTCTGTCGCTTGTTTTAACTGATATATTTCTCTCATTGATAACCCCGTCTGTATTTCCTGGTTTTGCCTTTAATGCAAACAACCTTGGCAAGATAGACATATCCAGCATATACGAGATTTTTATTCTCCAATGGGGATTCATATTTGGAAATTTCCTCTTTAAAAAGAGTAAGGTTACAAAAAGCATTTTTACAGCCATAGGTATATACCTTGTACTTGGATTGATTCTGGCAAGCACGGTCAAAGTTGTGTATGCAGAAGAGATCAATCAGATGGCATCTTTCTCTGTTCAGATAAACAGTCTTGATGATCTGCTTAATAGTCCGGTACTGGAAAAGGTTCCTGCAATGAGACTAGTAATGTACTCTATATATGCAATAACCTATTTCATTATTCCTGTGGGAAGTTTATCCGGAACATTTTTAAAAATGAAGAACCAACAGTACTAGATTATGGAATTCAATGAACATAAGCCGATATATCTCCAGATTGCCGATAACCTGTGTGATAAAATCCTAGGCGGTGAATGGCAGCCGGAGGAGAGAATCCCATCAGTCAGGGAGTTGGGGATACTTCTGGGAGTTAATCCTAACACAATAATGAGGACGTACGAGCACCTGCAATCAGCAGAGGTAATATTCAACAAGCGAGGGGTCGGTTACTTTATATCAAGAAACGCAAAAGATACAATAATAGCCGTCCAGAGAAATCAATTCATCCAGGAAGAGCTTCCAAAGATCTTAAAAAAGATGTCACTTCTTGGAATCAATCCCTCAGAGGTTTTAATATAATCTAAATAACAACTAAATACAGAAGAGTGCAACTATTGAAAAATAGTCTTCTTTCAAGGGTGTATGTCAATTATTATGCAAAACAATGTACTGTAATTTTAAATTAACCATGTATCGCAAATTAACAAATCTTCTGGTCATATTACTTATTTCAACAAGTACTTTTGCCGCCAGAAACAATAATACCATAACAGGCAAAATAATAGAAAAAGAGAACGGGAAAGCATTGTCTTATGCAACTATAAGCGTACAAGACAAGGATTCAAAAGTAGTGGGAGGTGCTATTTCAAATGAAGATGGCAAATTCACCGTTGAGAAACTAATGAATGAATCGTATAAAATAAAAATCTCATTCATCGGATTCAAGGATACTACCATTCTCGTTAAAGCCACAAACTCTCAGGAGGTGAATCTCGGCACGATAGCCCTTTCTCCAGATGCAACCACGCTTAAGAGTGCCGTGGTTACAGCAAAGGTTCCCGTAATAGAACAAAAACTGGATAAAATTGTGATGAACGTTTCTGAAGCTGTGTCCACTCAGGGCAGTACCGCGCTTGATATCCTTAGAAAGGCTCCGGGTATAAGCATCGATCCTTCAGGCAATGTTTTGCTGAATGGGAACAGTGTCCAGGTTTGGATTGACAACAGACCATCCAATCTCTCGGGACAGGATCTTGAAGCCCTGCTGTCAGGTACTGACGGATCAACAATTGATAAAATTGAAATAATTGCCCACCCGTCGGCAAAGTATGATGCAGAGGGAAGCAGCGGAATAATAAATATCCGGACCAAGAAAAATTTCGCTAAAGGAGTTAGTGGCTCATTAAGAGGAACCTACGATGCATCTCCTTATAATTCTGATCTTTTCAATGGTCTCAGCGGAACTATAAATCTGAATTACAGAAGTGACAAAACAAATACGACTATATCGTACAGTCCGAAATACGAGGAATCTTACGAAAAATTCACATCTAATACAGATCTCGGATCAGGATTGATTCTAAAAGGAGAAACTCTTTCAGAGTCTATAAATAAAAGATATAATTACAGATTGTCTCATGATTATTTTATTGACAAGAAGAATGTAGTCGGAATAATTGTAAGCGGGTTGGGAAGGAATGACAAGGAAAACACAAATGACGACGTGACCGGCAGCAAACTATACAACAATGGCTCTCTTATACGGACAAACAATACCAGCATTGATGGCAAAAGCAATTTCGACAATATATATACAAATCTCAATTTTACTCATACATTCAAAGATAATCAGGAGATTACGCTTAATGCCGACTATGGTTATTATGACATCGGATCATTCAGCCATCAGGAAAATTACTATTTCAACAGTACAGGTGGAATCGAAATTCTTCCCGAGATTTTCAGAAGTGATTCAAAGCAATATCTCAACATTTATTCTGCAAAAGCTGATTATGAACAAATTATATTCAAAAAAATAAAAATGGAGGCCGGGGCCAAGTTTGCAGAGAGTCTAACAGACAACAATCTGTTGAGAGAGAACAATGTATCAGGCAATTGGGTAAAAGATAACGACCTAAGCAGTCTGTTCAATTATAAAGAGAACATAATTGCAGCATACCTTTCCGCAGCTACTCAGCTGAATCCGAAACTAAGTGCAAAGGCCGGGCTTAGAGCAGAATACACTATATCTGACGGAGAGTGGATAAGTGCTGATACAACAACAACAAAGAAATATATTGACATATTCCCTTCGGCATTTATTGGCTACAATCCTAATAAGAATCTTATGATAGCCCTCACATATGATATGAGAATCCAGAGGCCGAATTTCAATCAGCTTAACCCTTTCAGAATTTATGTCGATGCAAACAGCTCTCTTGAAGGTAATCCTAACCTAATACCTCAGTATACTCATCAGACAAGCCTCTCTTTTATATATAAGCAACATTTCAGTATAGGTCTTCATGGTCAGTTTACAAATAATACTATTATTCAGAATACAAACTTCAATCCGGAAACAGGAGAGAAATTCCTGGTGTGGGACAACTTCGGTAAACTCAACTTTTTTGGCGGATTCTTCAACATAACCGAGTTGAGTATCACAAAATGGTTGACATTAAATGCCGGCGTTTTTGCGGCAAATGTAAAGAATAAGGCTGATGACTATGAAAAGGAATCATTCTTTACATCCATGAACATCAATACCGCTGTCTCACTTCCTAAAGATACAAAAATTGAGCTGTCAGGATTTGTAAACAGTGGAATTCCGTATGGCTACTTTAAGGTGAGACCTATGGGAGAAATGGATTTCGGAATAAAAAAAGGTGTAATGAAAAACCAAGGAACACTATCTCTTAACTGTACCGATATATTTAACACTATGAGAAGTAAAGCCAGTCTTGAAAATGGATTGATTAAGGATTATAATTTCATCTCTAAATGGAAGAGTCAAAAAATCTCACTCAGCTTTACATATCGATTTGGTAAAGGTAAGGCTGCCAAGATAAGAAAAGTCGGAGAGAGTGAAGAAGCAAAACGTGCAGAAAGTGATAAAGTTAATAATTAGTCTAGTCAACTAAAATTTTCTGCAAACGAAAGAGGCTGCCTACATATAGACAGCCTCTTTAAGATTTTACAGAGTTTATCAGTTTCCCGAAGCTTTCAGAGTATTCTTTAGAAGTGATGTGATGGTCATAAGCCCAACTCCACCGGGAACCGGTGTAATATAGGAAGCTTTCGCCGCTACTTCATCAAACTGGACATCTCCGGCCAGACGGAATCCGGATTTATTATCTGCAGGAACCCTGGTGATTCCGACATCAATAATAACAGCCCCATCTTTTACCATATCTCCTTTTAAAAAGCCGGGTATTCCTAAGGCAGCCACAATTATATCAGCCTGAAGAGTATGCTCCTTGATATTCCTTGTATGACTATGGCAAATAGTAACCGTGCAGTCTCCGGGCACAGCCTTCTGAGAAAGAAGATTAGCCATAGGTCTTCCGACAATATTGCTTCTGCCTATAATCACACAGTGTTTCCCGGAAGTTTCAATATTATACCGTTCAAGCAATTCCATAATACCATCCGGTGTGGCAGAAATGTATGAAGGTAGTCCCAGCACCATCTTGCCGACATTAATAGGATGAAATCCGTCTACATCTTTCTTTGGGTCAATAGCTTCAATAACCCTCTGTTCATTGATATGTTTTGGCAAAGGAAGCTGAACTATCAATCCGTCAACATCTTTATCCTCATTAAAACGGTCTATCTCTTCAAGCAATCTCTCTTCAGAAGTAGTTTCCGGCATCCTGACAATAGTTGACTTGAATCCGACCTGTGCGCAGGTTCTCTCTTTGTTGTTGACATATGTCTGCGAGGCTCCGTCCTCACCAACGAGAATAGCAGCAAGATGCGGTCTCCTGCGACCTTGTCTGACAATTTCCTCTACTTTTTCGGTTATCTCTTTCTTAATTTGTTCCGAAGTCGTTCTACCATCCAGTAATATCATATTCTATTGAGTTTTATCTTCTACCCATTGATCCCAGGGCTTTTAAAGCCCCTTTTCCACCGCCGGACATACTCTTCATCATTTTCCGCATGTCTTCAAATTGTTTGACAAGTCTGTTAACCTCGGCAATTGTTGTTCCGCTCCCTGCCGCAATTCTTTTGCGTCTGCTTCCATTAAGAAGGTTCGGGTCTTCCCTCTCCTGCGGCGTCATAGACTGAATAATTGCTTCGATACTTTTAAAAGATGAGTTGTCAATATCAATATCTCTCAGAGCTTTTCCCATACCCGGTATCATTGAGGCAAGCTCCTTTATGTTGCCCATCTTCTTTATTTGTTGAATCTGACTGTAGAAATCCCAAAGGGTGAACTGATCCTTGGCCAGTTTCTTTTGTAACTTCCTGGCCTCCTCCTCATCGAACTGCTCCTGAGCCTTTTCCACCAGAGACACAACGTCACCCATACCAAGTATACGGTCAGCAATTCTTTCGGGGTGGAATACATCCAACGCCTCCATTTTTTCTCCGGCTGATACGAACTTGATTGGTTTGTCTACTACAGCCCTGATTGAAAGAGCAGCACCTCCGCGTGTGTCTCCGTCCAGTTTTGTAAGTACGACTCCGTCAAAATCAATCCTTTCATTGAAAGTCTTTGCGGTGTCTACAGCATCCTGTCCTGTCATTGAGTCAACAACAAAGAGAGTCTCGGTAGGAGTTACAGCTTTTTTAATAGCAGCAATCTCAGTCATCATCTGCTCATCAACAGCCAGGCGTCCGGCAGTATCTATGATTACGAGAGAAAATCCCTCTTGTTTTGCTTTTTGTATTGCATTTCTGGCAATTTGTACCGGGTTGTTGTTGCCTTCTTCCCAGTATACGGGCACACCAACCTGTTCTCCCAATACTTTTAGTTGCTCGATTGCTGCCGGTCTGTAAATGTCACCAGCCACCAAGAGGCATTTCAGACCTCTCTTGTTCTTGCAATTCAGTGCAAGTTTGCCTGAAAAAGTAGTTTTACCCGAACCCTGAAGTCCAGCTACCAGAACAATACCTGGATTGCCCTTAACAGATATGTCGACAGCCTCCTTGCCCATTAGAATTGTAAGTTCATCATGAACAATCTTGGTCAGCATCTGGCCAGGGCGAACTGCTTTAAGAACATCTTGACCCAGAGCCTTTTGCTTCACTTCATCACAGAAATTCTTTGCAATTTTATAACTTACGTCAGCATCGAGAAGCGCTTTGCGAATATCTTTAAGAGTCTCAGCAACGTTAATCTCCGTAATTTTTCCCTCTCCTTTCAGGATTTTGAAAGAATTTTCAAGTCTGTCTATTAAATTTTCAAACATCTCTAGTTATTTAGGCCGCGAAAATAGTTATTTTTTTAAATACTGTTTTAAAATAGCTCTCCCCTCATCATTGACAATAGCCTCCAGATGATACCTGACAAGCTCTGAATGAAATATATACGGATTCTTCAAAAAATGATAAGACCCATCCCATGAATAAATTTTTGACATTGCAGAGGTAAAGAAGATTGTAACCAGGTTTACGTTCAAATCATCCCTATATAGAGATTCCGATTTGCCCCGGTTCAGATTTTCATTAATGATTCTTGAATAGAAACTCATCCTGTCTGTATGGTTTAGAAGTTTTAAATCCGGTAGACACGTTGCCGTATCATTTAATAGAAGCGGCCCTATCTCCTCCAGAGCCTTATTCATGATGGCACTTGTATGATAGAGTGCCTCAATGGCATTTTTCCCGTGGGTAAGTGCTATATTCATTTTAAATTCTATCTCACCGAGGACGTGCTGCATG
>JALOCI010000103.1 GCA_023227835.1 Bacteroidales bacterium | reverse complement strand
GCGACCACTAGACCGCGCCAAGTACGCCGTCACCCGACTCTTCACCGACGCCATCAACACGGCGCCGCCAGTCCACGCCAACGACAATCGCTACGAGTACACCGCGCCGAACGGGTGGCGGTTCATCGCCGACAAGGAGAACCATTTCGGCGAGGCACCCCATCGGCTTATCACGGTGAAGCCGCCACGGGGCGCACAATGCGTATCCTAGCGGCCTACGACGTGTTCTCCGCGTGCGCCTGGTATCGCCTCGCTATCCCGCTCCATGCCGCTTCTCTCGCCGGGTGCGAGGTGCGCTTGCGGCAAGCCTCCGTGAGCGCGTCAGACCTCGCGTGGTGCGATGTGTTCGTCGTGCAGCGCGGGTGGCACCCCAATATGCTGCGTGCCGTCACCGACGCGCGGATACTCGGCAAGCGTGTCGTCTACGACCTCGATGATGACCTGTGGACGGTCGGGCCGCGCAACTCCTCTGCGGCCTTCTGGAAGGCTCACCGCGAGGATGCCGAGCGCGTGATCCGCGCGTGTCATGCCGTGACCGTGACGGGGCCTGCGCTCGCATCTACCCTCTCGCGCCATCACGACCACGTGAGCATCGTCCCCAACGCGCTCCCTCCCGACTTCACCCGCACCTCGCGTCCTCACGACGGGCTGGTCATCGGGTGGGCGGGGTCGTCCTCGCACGCCGAGGACTTGGAGATGGTCGCGGAGAGCGTCGCTGGTTTCCTCGGGCCCGATGTGCGGCTCGAGACAGCCGGCGGGTGCGCCGTCACCCACGAACACGCGGTATCGCTCAAGGCCGTCCCCATCGAACGCTATCACGAGTTGCTGAGTCGCTTCGACATCGGCCTCGCACCTCTGTGCGATTCCAGATTCAACCGCGCCAAGAGCGACCTCAAGCTCATCGAGTATTCGGCGGTGGGCGTCCCCTGGATAGCGTCCCCCGTCGGCCCGTACAAGCCGCACAAGGGCTGTGGGGCCGGGTTACTGGCCTCAACGCCTACCGAGTGGAAGCGGCACCTCGCGTTCCTCATGGAGCACCCCGAGGCGCGGCGTCAGATGGGCGAGCGCGGGTTTGAGTGGGCGCGCCGTATCGACACCACGCTTCCCGCGTGGCTTGCAGTATGGGAGGGGAGCCGTGGACATCGCAGAGATCGAGGCCGCGCTTCCCTTGCTGCCTCCTGAGGACCAGAAGCGGCTGACCGAGCTCGTGGCCGCCTACAAGGTCGCCAAGATGTACGAGTTCACCTGGACTCCCAGACAGCAAGCGTGCATCGACACGATGGATGAGTTGCGGAAGACCGTCGCGGTCCCCGAGGTGCTCTACGGCGGCGCGATGGGCGGCGGGAAGAGCTACCTCATCTGCGCGTTCCTCACGCAGCAGGCCGAGCAGCATCCCGGCGCGTCGTTCTACCTGTGCCGCAAGGAGCTCAAAGCCCTCAAGATGTCCACCCTCGAAGTCCTGCTCCGCGAGGTTTCGATATGCTCGCGTCCGGGGTGGGTGCATCGCAAGAGCGATACGAAGTTCGTCCACTCCAACGGCTCGACCATCCTCTACGGCGCACTCGCGTCCGACGATGACCGCGACCGCATCAAGAGCATGAACCTCACAGGCGCGTGCATCGACGAGTCGTCCGAGGTCGAGAAGGAATCCGCGCTGCTGCTGAAATCGCGGTGCAACCGCAACCACAACGGCAAGCCGTTCCTGCTCCATGCGACGAACCCCGAACCGTGTTGGCTCGAGGAGATCGTGAAGCACCCGAAGAACGGGCAGGTGTACGTCCCCGCACTCCCGACCGACAACCTGTTCTTGCCTGCGGGCTACATCGAGCAGATACGCGACACCTACTCCGACACCCCTGAGCTGTTCGAGGCGTACATCAATGGCGTGTGGGGCGTCATCGGCACCACCGACAGCATCTTCGACGCGACGGAACTCCGCGCCTGCATCTTCGCCGACGTGGACCCGGACGCCGAGGAATCATGGGGCGTGGACGTCGCGCGCTTCGGCGACGACTCCACGGTCGTGTACTCCTCGCTCGGACGGCGTATCGCGCAGTGGGAGCGCAAGGACACCCGCCAGACAGCGGATGACATCGCCGCGCTGTTCGACTCGTGCGAGAAGGAGCCCACCTCGATACGCGTCGACGACATCGGCGTGGGCGGCGGCGTGGTGGACAACCTCGCGAGTGCCGGCCTTCCCGTCATCGGTATCGGTGCCGCCGAGCGCGCGATCGACTCCGACCGCTTCTTCAACCGCCGCGCCGAGATGTACTGGCACGTCCGCAACCTCGTCCGTGCCAAAGCGATCCGCGTCCCCGAGAGCGACCCGCTGATGAGCGAACTGCTCGCGACGAAGTACGAGATACGCAGCGGCAAGATCCTCGTCGAGCCGAAGGCGCGCATCAAGAAGCGTCTCGGGCGTTCTCCCGACCTCGCAGACGCGTTCGTGCTCGCTCACGCACCCACTAGGCCACCCACCAAGCGCGCCAGATACCACACCTCCAAACCGTTCGGCCTCTAAGGAGCCGCCATGCTGACCGACCTTGACTTCATCGCCGTCGGCAAGGAGTTCCCGCCGAAGCCCGAGCGTAAGCGGCTGGCCGACATCGAGAGCGACCGCAAGCTGTACGGCGGTGAGCACGCCGACGTGTTCGCCGAGGCGTTGCGGCGCATCGAGAAGACGAACGTGTGGGAGCACCGCTCAGATAGCGTCATCCTGAACTGGTGCGAGAAGGTGCCGCTCGTGTTCGCCGACCTGCTCGCGGGAGAACCCGGCAGCATCTACGCCACCGACACCGCGAAGCAAGAAGCACTCGACGCGCTAACTCGTGACCTCAAGTTGATGTCGAGTGTTCACGAAGGCACCGTCGAGATAGGCGCGGTAGGGGATTGCGTCGTCAAGCTCTCACTCGATGGTCGCAAGCTCATGCCCGTCCCCGCCGAGTTCTGGTTCCCCGTCGTGGACAAGCGCGACACGCGCAACATCCTGCGCCACGTCATCGCGTGGGTCACGAACATCGGCACGAAGGACAAGCCCGTCTATCAGGGCTACGCCGAGATACACGACCCCGGCAGCATCACGGAGATGACCTTCGACTGCAAGAAGGCATCGCACGTCGAGAACGTCTACCGCATCGAGCGCATCGCGTCGTCTACGGCCATCAGCACGGGCATCGACACGCCGCTCGTGTTCCACATCCCGAACCCCAAGCGTTCGGTGCGCCAGCTCCACGGCCCGTCGGACATCGGCTCAATGCAGTCAATCGTCGCCGAGCTCGAGGTGCGCTTCGCTGGTGTCAGCAAGGTCCTCGACAAGCACACCGACCCCACCGCCTACGGCCCCAACGCCGCGAGTGAGACAGAGGACGGTGCCGTCTACTACGAGACGGGCGGCTATATCGAGCTTCCTGACAAAGAGACGCCCATCCCCGGCTACGCCACATGGGACGGGCAACTCGAAGCGAACCGCTGGTTCATCGAGAAGCTCGTCGAGCAGCTCTACGTCGACACCGAGACGTGTCCCGCGCTGTTCGGTCGCATCGACAGCGGGCAGGGCGTCACTGAGTCCGCATCCGCGCTCAAGCGGCTGCTGATCCGCCCGCTCGCGAAGGTCAACCGCCTCCGCATGGCGTGGAACGATGCCATCCCCGGCATCATCGCCACCGCCGCCAAGTTGCGTAACACCGATGTGGGCATCATCCGCGTCGATTGGCGCGACGGCGTTCCCGACGACCCCGAGGAGACGGCACGCACCGAGGAGTTGCTGCGTCGTTGCGGCGTGCGCTCCCGCAAGCTGTCCGTCGCGACCGTCACGGGATACAGCGGCGTGGAGTTGGACCGCGAGGTCGCAGCGATCACCGCCGAGGACACCGTAGAGGTGCCGGAGATGACGCTACCGGGGGTGGTGTAGTTGACCCCTGACGAATACGACGCCGCGCTCGCTGACCTCAACGTCCGCGCAGCCGAAGGCGAGGACGTGCGCGACGAGGCGAAACGCCTCATGCGTGCGTTCGTCGGCGGCATGGCCGTGTGGTTGGCCGCGCAGGTGCCGCTCGCGTGGGTGCAAGGCGCGGAGATAGTGCCTGGTGCGCTCTCCGCCGTCCACACCGAATCGGCGTATCTCCTGGCCGATGTCGCGCTCGAGCGGTATCGCCAATGCTACGACGTGGCGGTCCGCAAGGTGAGCGACACCTACGCGCGCGCCGCGTTGCTCAAGAACCTCGAT
>JALOCI010000041.1 GCA_023227835.1 Bacteroidales bacterium | reverse complement strand
TTGCGCCGGTCGCCGACAGGTATTGCTACCCTCGCTGCCCCTCGACTTGCATGTGTTAAGCCTGCCGCTAGCGTTCATCCTGAGCCAGGATCAAACTCTTCATTGTAAAAAATTTTTATACTTTTAGCTTGTCCCAACTAAGATTTTTGTTGACGAGGTTTATAAAAAACCTCTACCTTATTACTCTTTATAATGCTATCAAAGAACTTTCTATTCAGCGTTTCATTTTCGAAACGGGCTGCAAAGATATGCGACTTTTTTTATCTTACAAAATTATTCGTCTAAAAATTTATAAAATTTCACTCAAAATTAAAGTACTCCTTTTACAGTTAGAAATACAAGTTCCGGATTGGCGTCATTCTGACGGGTTACATAATCTATCAAATCAACACCATACTGCTACTTTGACATGTTTTTTTTCAGGCTCATTAAAAATTGAACTACTTTTGTATTGTTATGAATATCTACATTGAGATATTTTCCACTTTTGCCAAAATCGGGGCTTTTACGATTGGTGGAGGGTATGCTATGCTTCCTCTCATTCAAACAGAGGTCGTTACCAAAAAAAAATGGCTTAACGAAAAGGAGTTCTTGGATGTCCTTGCCATCTCACAATCAGCTCCCGGGGTTTTTGTAATTAATATGTCCGTGTTTATCGGGCTCAGGGTAAAAGGCAAGGCCGGAAGTGTCATTGCTGCCTTAGGAAGTGCATTGCCGTCGTTTGTTGCAATACTCCTGATTGCAATGTTTTTCGACTCATTTAAAGAAAATGAGGTTGTACAAAGTGTCTTTAAAGGCATCAGACCGGCAGTTGTGGCTTTGATTGCCGTTCCACTTATAGGTATGTCAAAAGGGATGAATCTTAACAGGTACACCTCTTTGATACCGATAATCACTCTCCTGCTCATAGTTGCTTTCCGGATATCTCCGATTTACATCCTTATAGCAGGTGCCTTGTTAGGAATCTTCTACCATTATTTAATTAAAAGATGATCTACATTCAGCTCTTCATAACATTCTTCAAGATTGGTCTTTTCACCTTTGGCGGAGGGTATGCAATGATTTCCCTTATACAGAATGAAGTTGTGGTCAAACATCAGTGGGTGGATGCTTCCAGTTTTACAGACATGATTGCGATATCTCAGATGACCCCCGGCCCTATCGGCATCAATAGCGCCACGTATGTAGGATATTCAGTAACAGGAAATGCCCTTGGCTCTGCAATAGCAACCTTTGCGGTTTCGCTGCCATCATTTATTATAATTTTTCTGATAGCTTACCTTTATTCCCAGTTCAAAAAGAATAAATGGTTTGATGCTGCTTTGTCCGGAATTAAGCCTGTTGTTCTTGGATTGATAGGCGCTGCCGCAACTCTGCTTGTCACTAAAGAAAATTTCATCGACTGGACAAGCTGGGCAATCTTTGGTGTGGCTTTTGCTATAACGCAGTGGGGCAAAGTAAATCCAATATATGTTATAATACTTGCCGGAGTTGCCGGATACCTGATATACTGATATATAAAAATTTAACTTCAACATATAATGAAAAAAATATTACTGACCGCAACCATGATAATTGGCATGGCTTGCATGATGTGGGGACAGGAGGCAAAATACACTCCTCTGTACTACCACCGGGCATCACTTTTTGAGGTGCTTCCTATCGAGAAATCTGACATTGTCTTTCTTGGCAACAGCATAATACATTACTGCGAATGGGCTGAGCTGTTCAATGACAGTCATATCAAGAACCGCGGCATAAGCGGGGACATAGTGCAAGGTGTCTACGACAGGCTTGACCCGATAATCAAGGGGCAACCTAAAAAGATTTTTTTGATGATAGGGGTAAACAATCTATCAAGAGATTATACCGTTGATTCTACATACAGGGGGCTTGTGAAGATTGTGGACAAACTCACAAAAGAGTGCCCTACAACAAAGCTTTATATACAGAGCGGGCTTCCTGTCAACAGCACCTTTACCAATTATCCTAAACACAGGACAAGGGGTGAGGAGATCAAACTTTACAATTCAATGATTGAGAAGATGTGCAATGAAAAGGGTATAACATTCATAAATCTTTATCCTCTTTTCAAATGCAAGGATAGTGACGAGCTTGACCCGAAATACACCAAAGACGGGCTACACCTTTCCGGAGAGGCTTATCTGATATGGAGAGATGCGATAAAGAAGTATGTTAAATAAATTAAATTAATCCGGTTTTAAGCGAGAAGTTGGTCATTTTGACCAACTTTTTTTTTAGATATTACTTAATTTAGTTCTAATGGCATTACCTTCGCGGACTTTTAAATCATAATGTATCCCAATAATGAAAAAATTTACTTTCCTAATTTTGTTGACATTTTCTTACTTTTTTGCTTTTGCTCAAAATGAATTTTCTCCAAGAACCTTTAAATCTTGCGATAAATACTGGAAACTGGATTGCAGCATAGGATCAAACATTAACATACCAAATTCAAGCTCAAATCCTGATTCAAAACTTTTCTACTCCAGACCGGGGAGTGCTCCGATGATAAATTTCAAAATAACCCGCCTGTTTTCAGAAAGATGGGGGTGGAATGCCTCTGTTCAAATAAATCATTTCGATGAAAAGAAGTCTGAATATTCGGTTCAATCTCCGTTAGGTGATTTTATTGAAGAACTGTTCTTTGAGAAATTGTTCTGGCCTGTTTCTGTTATGCATCCAGCTATAGAAGCAGGGTTGGTATACAGGATAGAAAATCGGAGGTGGAATATTCATCCGGCTGTTGGGATAGGTTACCTGTGCCATTTGTTTGACAGAGAGGCAAGCACCACCAGTATCAACAACGATATAAAAACAGTTACAATATATAAGCAAAATGCATCTATACCATATATCAGTCTAGGCGTTTCTGCCGATTACTTTGTATCAAAACGATGTTTCCTTACAATAAATACAAATTACAAACAACCTGTTAAAAATTCTTATGCCGAGTTATACCAGACAGTAAATGGTACAGAGACCAGCCGGGTTTCATATAAAACATCATCCGAGGGGAGAAACATTAACGTAAGTTTTGGTTTCGGGTTTACTTTCGGCAGGAGTAAGCATAAGATGTAGTCTATATGCTAATTATTTATTAGCTTTATATAAAACTTCACTTTAAATTCTGTTTGTATGAAAAGTATTCTATTAAGCGGGGTTACTGTCATCATTTGTTTTTGCTGCGGCTTTATTCTGGTTTCCGCCCAACAAAAGGAGAAGGAACAGGGTAAGGCTATTTCAAAAGATGTAAGTCAGATTATAACCCGCAGCTGTGTTGCCTGTCACTCAGACAAAGGTAGCGGAATGGCCAAAATGAAGGTAAACTTTGACAAATGGCAAGGTTACCCGGCAGATAAGCAGGTAAAAATTGCTCAAAAGTGCTATCAGGAGGTATCGAAGGGGAGTATGCCTCCTAAAGGATTTATTAAAAAAAATCCGGGGGCAGTTTTAAGTCCTGAGGAAATTGATGTCTTCCGTAATTGGTAGTTGGAAGGTTTAGATGGAATCTAATGGCAATCTTCGCTGCTCAAGCAAGCTTGGCGGGGTGGGTTGTCTTGCTGTCGTAAGATAACAGCGATTTAGCTTAAATGGTAATTTTTATTGTCTTAGGCTTATACTCGGCTTTGTTAATCAATAAAAATTGATTTAACTTTATGTACAATTAGTGAAAGAGATGGAAGGGAAGAAAAAAGTATTCGGGAGAAAAGCTCGCATTCAGTCGGGAAATATTCATGTTTATTTGAGAGGGAACTGCAGGTATAATGTTTTCTACGATGACAAGGATCGTATTGAATTTCTAATTAGATGCAATAATGTGGCGCATAAGTATGATACAAAGATACTTGCATTTGTATTAATGGATAACCATGTGCATCTACAATTAGTAACAAACAACCTGACGAACTTTGTAAGTGACCTGTTAAAGGGTTATGTTCAATGGTATAACAGGAAGAATGGTCTATCAGACAAATTGTTCAAGACACCCTTTAGCAGTGCATGCAAACATTCTGACAAATGGATAGAGAATAGTATCCTATATATTTTAAATAACCCTATTAAGTCAGGTATGTGTAAGTACCCGTCTGAATATTTATGGAGCTCCTACCACTTTCATTTAAACAACAAGAATCCTTTAAGAAAGTATATTAAAATTGACACTGATTTCTTAACAAAGATTTATCCTAACAGAAAATCATTAGATAAAGCAATCATGTATTACAAATCTGATCTTGAAGACATAAGAGATAAAAGACATGATATCTGGACCCGTGTAACTGACGGATTTGTAATCAAATGTCTAAACACTTTACTGAAAGGACGGAATGTATTTCAGATCAGCGAAGGTGAGATGGAAGAGCTGATTATCTCTTTGAGAAAAGAATCAGGAGCTTCTTACAGACAAATCGCATCGGTTACACATGAAAGTTATGAGTTAGTGAGAAGGACACTTTGGCGCAGTTTGAGGTAAGTACCTAAATGTTTGTTGTTTATATTTTGACTTCTTTTAAAACTCAAAAGTTATCTATTTTTATCACATTCAATATCTGGCATTTACCTCAAACTGCGCCAAAGTGCCTCCCGGCGATCCCCGGGCGGTGGTCCTTCAAAGAAAAAGCCTTCCGACAGGCGTTGGGGATTCCGCTTGTCGGGTGTTTTTTATTGCCCTTCGCTGCTCAAGCAAGCTTGGCAGCGGGGGATTGCCTCGCTAGCGCCAGGCAACCACCGGATGAATCGCTGATTGGATTGCCTCGCTAGCGCCAGGCAACCTTCACTTATCTTGAACGGGATTGCCTCGCATTCGCTCGGCGATCCCCGGGTGGTGGCCCTTCAAAGAAAAAGCCTTCCGACAGGCGTTGGGGATTCCGCTTGTCGGGTGTTTTTTATTGCCCTTCGCTGCTCAAGCAAGCTTGGCAGCGGGGCAATAAAAAAACCGGCGCTTTTCTGCGCCGGCTTTTTCTTTGGGTGGAAGATGGGATTCGAACCCACGACCCCTAGTGCCACAAACTAGTGCTCTAACCAACTGAGCTACAACCACCGTAATTCCGAACAATTCGGGCTGCAAAAGTAGTCATTTTTTTGAATAAAAATACAATTAACCTTAAAAAAAGTTAAGATTTCGATTCTTAAGCAAAATGTTTCAATTCGATACCTATATTCTCTAAATATTTCTTACTTTTGCGATCCAAAGTTGTTTATAAGATTAAATTAATGATATATGGCTCGCGAAATTAAATTCTCTCTGTTATACAGAGACATGTGGCAATCATCAGGGAAATATGTCCCTATGGTTCATCAGTTAAAACAGATTGCCCCTGTCATTATTGACATGGGTTGCTTCGACCGCGTTGAAACAAACGGTGGTGCTTTTGAACAGGTAAACCTTCTTTTTGGGGAGAATCCAAACAAGGCAGTCAGGGAATGGACAGCACCATTCAACAAAGTGGGTATCCAGACACACATGCTTGAAAGAGGCCTTAATGCTCTCCGTATGAATCCGGTACCGGCTGATGTCCGCGAACTCATGTATAAAGTTAAAGCAAAACAGGGAACAAACATTTCCCGCTCCTTCTGCGGTTTGAATGACCCGAGAAACCTTGAACTTTCTGCAAAATATGCAAAGAAGGGTGGAATGATATCTCAGATTGCACTGAGTATCACATATTCACCTGTTCACACTGTTGAATACTACATGAGCCTTGTTGACAAAGTTGTGGCATTCGGAGCTGATGAAATCTGTCTTAAGGATATGGCCGGTATTGGCCGTCCTGCGTTCCTTGGAAGACTTACAAAAGCGATAAAGGACAAATATCCTCATATTGTCGTTGAGTATCACGGTCACAGTGGTCCCGGGTTCTCTGTAGCTTCAATGCTTGAGGTTGCCCGCGCAGGTGCCGACTACATTGATGTTGCAATGGAGCCGATTGCCTGGGGAATGGTTCACCCTGACGTGATAACTATTCAGGCAATGCTTAAAGATGCCGGGTTCCTTGTTAAGGACATCAACATGGACGCTTATATGGAGGCGAGAAGTCTAACCCAGTCATTCATGGATGATTATCTCGGATATTTCATGGATCCTAGTAACAAAGTAAGCACATCTCTCCTTGTTGGCTGTGGTCTTCCCGGCGGAATGATGGGCTCAATGATGGCAGACCTTAAAGGGTTCCATGGTGCAATCAACTCATCTCTGAGAAATCAGGGCAAGAAAGAGCTGAAACTTGACGAACTTGTTGTAATGCTGTTCCAGGAGGTTGAATATGTTTGGCCTAGACTAGGTTACCCTCCTTTGGTAACTCCTTTCAGCCAGTATGTGAAGAACACTGCACTCATGAACCTGATGCACACGCTCAAGGGCGAACCAAGATGGTCAACCATTGACAAGGATACATGGAACATGATTCTCGGCAAAACAGGTAAACTTCCTGGTGAACTTGCCCCTGAAATCAAACAGCTTGCTAAAGATAAAGGCATGGAGTTCTATGAAGGCAATCCACAGGATGCATTCCCTAATGAACTTGACCGTTTCAGAAAAGAGATGAAAGAGAATAATTGGGATCTGGGAGAGGACGAAGAGGAATTATTCGAATTTGCAATGCACGAAAGACAATATCGTGACTATAAGAGCGGCGTGGCAAAACAACGTTTCACTGCTGAGCTTGAGGCTGCCAAGGCAAAGGCAAATGCTCCTATAGTAATTACAAGGCCTGTAGTTGAAATGCCTAAGGTTGACGTTGAGAAGATTATTGCTGCTAACCCTAATGCAAAACCTGTTCAGTCAACAGTTAAAGGACAACTTATCTGGCAATACGATATTATCGACAAATCGTCTGCTCCTAACATAGGTGAGAAGGTTGAAGCAAACAAGCCTATGTGCTTTGTTCAGGCTTTTTACGGACTTGAAGAGATTAAGCCTGCTTTTGAAGGCAAAATTGTTGCCATCTGCGCAAAACACGGGGAGACAGTACAAAAAGGTGAGATAATTGCTTTTGTTGAGTAATCTCATTTTTTTTAGAAATCGATAAAAAGACTTAAAAAGGGAAAATTTAAAAAATTTTCCCTTTTTTGATGCAACGAAACTGCTCTCTTGTGCATCTATTAAGTGATTGGCAAATCAAGTAATTTTATTTAAAAAGAATTTAAGTTCTTATTCATACTGTGGCTAATTGGTCGTAATGGATGCATGATTCTGAGATTCAAATGTTTGGGGTAGCAGCAAACAAGAGATTCTGAAAATCTGGCATTTCTTTACAACTGAAAAGTTATAGATTTTGAATAACCGCTCCTTGATTAAAGAGCTTAATTTTAAGCAAATTGCAGTGACCTAGGAGGGATTCAAACCCCCGACCTTCAGAACCGGAATCTGACGTTCTATTCAACTGAACTACTAGGCCTTGTATTGAGCAGCAAAGGTACAATTTTAATATTGATTAAAAAATGTATCTTTGCTGCTTAATAATTTATTTTCTATGAAAGCATTTGTTTTCCCCGGACAAGGGGCACAGTTCAGTGGCATGGGTAAGGAACTTTACAACTCTTATCCTCAGGCCAGGGAACTTTTTGAGAAAGCTGATGATATCCTCGGATTTAGTATTACAAAGATCATGTTCGAGGGAAGTGACGATGAACTCAAACAAACAAAGGTAACTCAACCGGCAATTTTTATCCACTCTGTAATATTATCAATCTGCCATAACGACTTTACACCTCAAATGGTGGCAGGCCACTCCCTTGGTGAGTTTTCCGCTCTCGTGGCAGCAAAATCATTAACCTTCGAGGACGGATTACGTCTGGTATCTGCAAGGGCGAAAGCAATGCAAAAGGCTTGTGAGCTTGAGCCGTCAACAATGGCCGCCATTCTCGGGCTTGATGACGCTACTGTGGAAAAAGTGTGTGCAGAAACTCAGGGAATAGTTGTTCCAGCAAACTATAATACAAACGGTCAGCTTGTCATATCAGGCTCTGTTTCAGCAATAAATCAGGCATGTGAATCGCTTAAGGCTGCCGGAGCAAAGAGAGCTCTCATACTGGCTGTTGGCGGAGCTTTCCACTCACCACTAATGGAACCTGCAAGACAGGAATTGGCGGCTGCAATTGGCTCTACAACCTTCAGCAAACCTATCTGCCCGATATATCAGAATGTAGATGCAAAGCCTCATACTCTTCCTGAAGAGATTAAAGAGAATCTCATTCTGCAATTAACTGCTCCCGTAAGATGGAGACAGAGCGTAGAGAATATGTGGCACGACGGTGGAAGGGAGTTTGTCGAACTTGGCCCCGGCAATGTTCTTCAAAACATGATTAAAAAAATCCTGCCGGAAAGCATAACAAACGGATATCAATAGAAGGTAATCATTGACGTATTACGAATTTATAGAGCAGAGACGCATCCTCTCTTTTAGAGATGTCCAGTTTCTGCTCTTTTATATATTTCTCTATATCTGCATACTTATCGGGAAAGAACTTTTTCAGAGTTGAATTTGTGAAAGAGTAAAGCCGCCCCTTGCTTACTATATATACTATTTCTCTATAGTTGAACGGGACAGAACCTGACCACAGCCCCTTTTCTATCTGATAATAAAAATTGTCTTCTGTTGAGACAACATTATCCATCATAGCCACATCATCAGACATGCCGAACGCACCGGTAAGAGCCTTTCTCCCGAAAGTCACCTGCTTTGTAAGACCCAGGCTGTATTTCCCGTCAGTGTCCAGTATTTGTACATATCTGTTCTTAATCTTATAAAAAAGATAACTTCCGGCACTCATGGATACTACAATGTTTTCTGAGGCGACGGCCAGAGTATCCCCTTTTTCATCCAACATTCTTAAGGTCTGCGAACAATTATCAATGTTGAATTTTCCGTTATAAGTCATTTTATCCTTAAGGATAATTTTCCCGTTGCTAAATACAGGCATTGCGTATCTGCTCTTCAAGAAAGCCTCGCTGTCAACAATCTTGCCGTCCCGTACCCTTAACACACCATCCTGAGCAGATAGTGGCAGTTGAATTGTGATAAAAACTAAAACTAATAACCAATTTTTCATCTCTGTTTTCTTGTTGATTTGATGGCATGAAATTAGCTAAAATAAACTTTAGTATCTGGATTTTTTTGATTATTTTTGTAAAAGTATATAAAATGCTAAAACCTATTCAAACCATAAAGGAGTTCGAGCTAGAGACAGAACTCATATCGGTAAAGTCCTCTGTAAGGGACTTTACCACAATCAATATGTTGAAGATATAACCTTGGTCTGTAATATATTTTATTACCGGCCATTTTGATTTTTTTACACTACGTTCAAATTGAAATTCATTTATATTAAAAATCTTTATAAATAAAATAAAACAGCTATGGCAAAGGAAAAAAAATTCATTACCTGTGATGGTAACTACGCCGCAGCACACGTTGCCTACCTTTTCAGCGAACTTGCAGCAATCTACCCTATCACTCCATCATCTACAATGGCGGAATATGTGGATGAATGGAATGCCTTCGGGAAGAAGAACCTTTTCGGAGAAAATGTGAAGGTCGTTGAAATGCAAAGTGAGGGCGGAGCAGCAGGTGCTCTGCACGGAGCACTCCAGGCGGGTGTACTGGCCACAACATTTACAGCATCTCAAGGTTTACTTCTGATGATCCCAAACATGTACAAAATAGCGGGAGAGATGCTTCCGACAGTTTTCCACGTATCTGCCAGGACTTTAGCTGCTCAGGCGTTATCCATTTTTGGAGACCATTCCGATGTAATGGCTACCAGACAGACTGGTTTTTCTATGATCGCTTCAAGCAGTGTTCAGGAAGCAATGGATTTAGGTGCCGTTGCACATCTGTCAACACTCAAGTCAAGAATTCCTTTTGTACACTTTTTTGATGGTTTCAGAACTTCTCACGAAATACAAAAAATTGAGGCTCTGGATCCGGATGCCCTCAAGGATATGATCAGCGACAAGTCTCTTGCTTCATTCAGAAACAGAGCACTTAATCCTAACAAACCTGTAACAAAGGGTACTGCCCAGAATCCTGACGTATTCTTCCAGGCAAGAGAGGCTTGCAATCCGTATTACGATGCAGTGCCTGATATCGTTGCCAGATATATGGGAGAAATCAGCGAACTGACAGGCCGTCACTATCTTCCTTTCGACTACTATGGAGATCCTGAAGCCGAGAATATCATCATTGCCATGGGCTCGGTTTGCGAGACGATTAAAGAGACAATCGATCACCTCAAAGAAAAAGGGGAAAAAGTCGGACTTCTTACAGTTCGTCTGTACAGGCCATTCTCTGCCAAGTATTTCTTCAGAGTATTACCTAAGAGCGTTAAGAAAATTGCTGTTCTCGACAGAACAAAAGAGCCGGGTTCTACAGGAGAGCCACTCTACCTCGATGTTAAATCGGTAATTACCGACAAGGGTGGAAAGATGCCTCTTATTGTTGGCGGACGTTATGGTCTTTCATCAAAAGATACAAGCCCTGCACAGATCATATCAGTATTTGAAAACCTCAAGCTCAAAGAGCCTAAGAACGGCTTTACAATTGGTATAGTCGATGATATCAGCTTCAAATCTCTTCCTGTTAAAGAGGAGATAAGTCTTGCAAAACCAGGCGTTAAAGAGTGCAAATTCTACGGACTCGGCTCAGATGGTACTGTAGGTGCAAATAAAAATACAATCAAGATTATAGGTGAAACCACTCCTAAATATGTTCAGGCATATTTTGACTACGACTCAAAGAAATCAGGCGGATACACCTGTTCTCACCTGAGGTTTGGCGATTCTCCGATTCAGTCTCCATATCTGGTTTCAACACCTGATTTTGTTGCATGCCACGTAACATCTTACCTTCACAAATACGACATTCTGAAAGGTATAAAGAAGGGAGGCACATTGCTTCTGAACACACTCTGGTCTGCAGAGGAGACAAAAGAAAAGTTGCCTGATTTTATAAAAGCCACAATAGCAAAGAAAGAGCTCAAGCTATACATTATTAATGCAACAAGCATTGCCGAAGAGATTGGTCTCGGGAACAGGACAAATACTATTCTACAGTCAGCCTTCTTCAAAATAGCGGACATTGTTCCTTACGAGCAAGCAGTTAAGGAGATGAAGAAAGCTGCCGAAAAATCATACGGCAGAAAAGGTGAAAGTATTCTTAAGATGAACTATGCTGCCATCGAAAGAGGCGCAGAATATGTTCAGGTTGAGATTCCGTGTGAATGGAAGAACCTCTCGGCAAAATTCCGTCCTTCAAACTTTGACAGACTCGCTCCGGATTGGGTAAGAAATGTTGCCGATCCTGTAAATGCACAGAATGGAAACGATCTTCCTGTAAGTGCTTTCTTGCATCTGGAAGATGGGACAATCCCTGCCGGAACTGCCGCTTATGAAAAAAGAGGTATTGCAGTCCACGTACCTGAATGGCAGAGTGAAAACTGTATTCAGTGTAATCAGTGTGCTTATGTTTGTCCTCACGCTGCAATTCGTCCTTTCCTTATGACTGCTGAAGAGCAGGCTTCGGCTCCTGCCGGCATTAAGAAAGTAACCGGAAACGGAGCATTCAAAGAACACAGCTTTACCATTCAAGTATCTGTACTCGATTGTACAGGCTGCGGTAACTGTGCTGATGTATGTCCTGCCAAGACAAAGGCACTTGTTATGAAACCTATCGAGACCCAAATGCACGAGCAGGAGAACTTTGATTATCTGCACTCTGTTATCGGGTATAAAGATACAGTTCAGCCTAAGACACAGAATGTCAAGAACCTTATGTTCTCACAGCCACTGTTTGAGTTCTCGGGAGCATGCGCCGGATGTGGTGAGACTCCTTATGTAAAAGCTGTAACTCAGCTGTTCGGAGATCACATGATGATAGCCAACGCCACCGGTTGCTCATCTATTTACGGAGGTTCTTTCCCTGCATCCCCTTACACTACCAACAAAGACGGTAATGGTCCTTCATGGGCAAACTCACTTTTTGAAGACAATGCTGAATTCGGTTTGGGTATGTATATGGGAGCAGAAAGGGTACGTGACAGGGTTGCCAAGCTTATGGCTGACGGTCTTGAATGCGACTCATGTTCTGCTGAAATGAAAGTTTTGTTCGGCGAGTGGATCTCTAAAAGAAATGACGCTGCAGGAAGCAGAGAGGTTGCCGATAAGCTTTTACCTCTTATTTCAACATGCAAATGCGACATTTGCAAGGAGCTCACATCTTTGAAAGATTTCATGGTCGCACGTTCTCAATGGATCTTCGGCGGTGACGGATGGGCATACGACATAGGATACGGCGGACTTGACCATGTCCTTGCATCCGGAGAAAATGTCAATGTACTTGTGCTTGACACAGAGGTTTACTCAAACACCGGAGGACAATCTTCAAAATCAACACCTGCAGGTGCTGTTGCCAAATTTGCAACATCAGGAAAGAGAGTCCGCAAGAAAGATCTTGGAATGATGGCCATGAGCTACGGTTATGTATACGTTGCACAGGTTGCAATGGGTGCAAGCCACAATCAGCTCTTCAATGTGTTGAAAGAGGCTGAGGCTTATGACGGACCATCTCTTATCATTGCTTACTCACCTTGTATCAACCATGGCCTGAAACATGGCATGGGTGCTTCTCAGAAAGAGGAGAAGATGGCTGTGGAATGTGGTTACTGGCATCTATACAGGTTTAACCCGGCTCTCGAGGCTGAAGGTAAAAATCCTTTCTCCCTTGACAGCAAGGAGCCTGACTGGACTAAATTCCAGGAATTCCTCAAAGGAGAGGTGCGTTACAGCTCTCTTGCCAAGACTTTCCCACAGGAATCAGAGGAGTTATTCAGACTCACTGAAGAGTATGCAAAATGGAGGTATAATTCTTACAAGAAACTTGCAGGAGTATAATCTTGCCGACATATAGCAAAAAAGGCTGCCTTGATTACAGGCAGCCTTTTTCATGTCTTTTTATGTCCTTATATCTTCTCCAGAGCCTGACTAAGATCTGCGATTATATCCTCAACATTCTCTATACCTACCGAGAATCTCACAAGATCATCAGTAATTCCTGCAGCAAGCTTGTCCGCGCTGCTGACCGCTGCATGTGTCATGGAAGCCGGGTGCTGAATCAATGTTTCTACACCTCCCAATGACACGGCCAGTAATGCGAGCCGTACATTGTCCATTAATCTTCTTCCGGACTCAACACCACCCTTTATTCCAAAACTCATCATAGAACCTGGCCCGGACATCTGTTTTTTTGCAAGCTCATACTGGGGATGAGATGGTAGTCCGGGATATTTAATCCAGGAGATCTTAGGATGCTTCTCAAGAAATTCCGCCACTTTCATTGCATTTTCCTGAGCCCTGTCCACTCTTATGGCGAGAGTCTTGACCCCTCTCAAAACCATATAAGCCTGGGTAGGATCCATATTACACCCCATGTAGACCATTGAGTGTCTTATCTTCTTGTATAAATCCTTCTCTTTTGTCACAATCACGCCACCGACTATATCGGCATGTCCGTTGATGAACTTTGTAATTGAGTGTAAAACCACATCGGCACCCAAATCGAGCGGTCTTTGAATATACGGGGAGCTGAATGTATTGTCTACTACCAGTATTAACCCATGCTCCTTAGCAATTCTGGAACACTCTGATATATCAGTTATGTCCATTGTAGGATTTGCTGGAGTCTCAATATACAGAACCTTCGTGTTGGACCTGATTGCTGCCTTTATATTCTCCGGATTTGTGGTATTTACAAAAGTCGCCTCCACCCCGAAGCGCGAGAAATCCTGCTCCAAAACACCCCTGGCAGGACCGTAAACTGCATCTGAACTTACAATATGACTTCCAGCAGCCAGTAGCGACATATAAACAGATGTAACGGCACCCATGCCGGAACTTGTTGCAATCCCGTCATATCCGTTCTCAAGTCCGGCAATGCATTTTTCAAAAGATCTTATTGTAGGGTTGGCTATACGGGTATATATATAACCATCACTCTTGCCTGAAAAACAGTCTGCTCCCTCCTGTGCATTCTTGAATTTAAAGGTGGATGTCTGATAAATAGGAACCGTTGCACTACCGAATTGATCTTCAAAATAGTCGCTGTGAATCAGCTTTGTATTAAAACCGCTTTTATTGTTATCCATCATTCTTAATATTTGGGTGTTTAAAAAAGCATAGCTTTCTTATACTCTTCCGGAATATCCCCGGATTCTGTAATAGTATCCTTTATTTTTGATCTTCTCGCCCTTACACTGGAATATTGTATTGACAGGACTTGTGCAATCTCCTTGGATGTGAGGCCGCTCTTTATCAAGACAAGCATAAGAATATCAATCGGAGAGCAAATAGGTTTAAGAAAACCGACATAAGGGAACGCAGATACAAATCTCTGATCATCAACAATAAGTGCATACTGAGTCTTCATCTCATCCCTTGCAGATTTTACTGATTTCTGGATTTTATCTGCAAACTCCGGATTGTGGCGGCGGCATCTCTCGGACTCATCAAAAACCTCCTCAATAAAACGAGGCATTGCAGAGGAATTTGCCTTGCTGATCTCAGCTATAAGCCAATCCTTGCTCTCTGTATCTGCTGCACTGATGTTTGAATTTTTAAGGAATCTGTTCCTGAAAAGCAGATATATAATTAGCAGAAAGAGAATGACTGCCAGGGAAACCATATAAATATAATATTTCTCCGCTTTGTCCAATTTTGCAGAAAGTTTTATCAGTTCACTCTTATTGTCTATCTCCAGTAATTTTTGGTGCGAATTTCTGGATGAGTACCTTCTCAACCTGTCAAATGCCTCTTTTTGATATTTATAGGCCATATCATGCCTGTCACTCTTTTCAAGGAAGTAAGCATACTTAGAAAAATATGTTGCCGCTTGACTGGTGAGGGAGTCCTTGGTTTCATCCAGAGCTTTCAAATAAAAAATGTTAGCACTGTCCTTAGGTCCGTGTTGTTCGTAAAATATTGCAAGCCTGTAATTAAGATTAGCATAATCAATATCCTTAAGGTCATATCTCCTTGCAATCTCGATCATTCTCTTAAGGTAAGTGACAGCCATCTCACTATCCTTGGCACTACTGTAAAACAAATAAAAAGCGTTGCTTAACTCGTATTGAATCAATGGAGATGCGCTCTGTTCGAACTGGAATTCAGATATATTCTGAAACGCTTTTGTGAGCTTTCCCATAGAGAGGTATAATCTGAAAAGCCTGGTCTTCAACCTTAATATACCTATCGAATCATTTAAGTCCGCAGTAGCTTTTAATGCTTTTCCAAGATATATCTCTGCAAGAGGGTATGCATTCTGTGCCTTAAGGATCCGGCTCTTGTACTCGTAACATTTGGCAAGTGTGTACTTATCGTGTACCTGCTTCTCCTGATATACAGAATCTGCTTTTAGGATATATTCATATGCAATAGTGTCTCTTTTATTGTTGCTCATTGTAATGATTATTCCCTTATATAAGAGAGCCTTGCAATAATTTTCACCCTCCATGTCATGATTCCTGTACCATTCCAGCGATTTATCTATATTCTCGTTATCCTTTTCCCGGAATGACCTTCCACTCCTCTCCTTAGCCATGCTGGTCAGCAAGTAATAATAGGCCTCATTCTCATCAGACAATATAGTTTTATCTATAGTCATAAGGCTGTCAAGCAGTGCTTCAGAATCTACAATGACTAACCTTTCCCAGGAATGCATCTGAGAGTTTAGCTTGTCATTTTCATTTTTTGCTGAATTACAGGATATTACAAAAAATAAAAATAAAAGCACAAAGATTTTCTGCATAAAATTTCTGTTAATCCGCCATAAAGATATCACTCAAATTTCAATTTCGAGTCATTTATCGGCGAGATTTTAAAATTTTAAAAATTGAATCGGTAATAATAATTTCCCTTTCCCTTGTCTTTTCAAAAATAGTCCGGGCCTCAGAAGTAAGGTTCTCGGAGATATTTATATCCTTAAGATCTGCCGAGTTTATCAAAACATTCATATATGCACCGTAAACAGCTGATCTTATTGCCAACGCGCCAACCCCCGCATCCGACAGAGAATTCGGATTTCCATCCTTTACCATCGCCTCAAGCAGATCAAATGCTGAATATGCCACTTTCATAGTCCTTAACGGTACCTCTGTGGCATATTGTGTTGCAGTTTGAATTGCTTCAGATCTTGCAGCCTTCTCCGTGTCGGTACTCTTTGGCATTGAGAAAGCCTCCAGAATTCGGTTAAATGCGTTTGTATCCTCGTCAACCAGGAACAATAGCTCAGCAGTTATATCCTGTCCTTTTGCAGCCCATTGAGAATAAAATTCCCATTTATCATCCCATCCGGGCTTATGTGCCGACAGATTTGCAACCATTGTCCCAAGAGCCGCACCAAGAGATCCCATATAAGCAGAAACAGATCCTCCTCCCGGAGCAGGAGATTCAGAAGCTGTCTCAGATACAAAACCGGCCGAAGTCAGATCCACAAGTCTCTTTTTGGCTTTATCCTCAATCAGATATTCAATCACCTTCTCCTTAGGGTCGAATGGCCTGAGATCATCTAGTCCCATAGACTTGACTGCTATCTTAATGATCTCTTCCTCAGAAATTCCAAGAGAGCGTTGCTGTTTTGCAAGATAGAATTTTCCTGCTTCAATAAGTACTTTCTTCGGGATTAATCCTACAATCTCTGATCCCGTCACTCTAATACCTCTAGCCCCGGCCTTGGCTACGACCTCTTCAAACGCCACATGAACTGGTGTCTGAGTAATATTTGTCACATTCATGGAAACCTGTGCAATACCATATTCTTCTATAAACCAGCCAATAGCCTTACATCCCTTGAGAGTACCCGGAATCCAGACATCTTTGCCGTTTTCATCTTTCACAACCTTTCCAGTAATCGGATTCCCCTCTCTTAATTTGCGACCCTTCTCCCTGACATCGTATGCAATCGCATTTGCTCTCCTGGTGGATGTAGTGTTGAGATTATAATTTATTGCCACAAGAAAATCCCTTGCACCTATTGCTGTTGCTCCTGTATGGAGAACACTACCCTCAAATATACCGGGGCCAAAATCAGGTTTCCACTCCGGATCGGTAAATTTTCTTGAGAGTCCTTCATATTCACCAGCCCTGCAGTTGGCAAGGTTTCTGCGCTCAGGTCTGAAAGCAGAGCTTTCATAACAATATACAGGTATTGACAACTCTTCTCCTACCCTTTTGGCCAGTACTCTTGCCATCTCAGCACACTCCTCCATTGAGACACCGGCAATCGGAATAAGCGGGCAGACATCAGTTGCACCCATTCTAGGATGTTCTCCGTGATGATGTCTCATATCTATAACCTCTGAAGCTTTCCTGATTGCCCTGAATGCAGCCTCAACAACGGACTCAGGTTCACCGACAAATGTAACAACGGTTCTGTTGGTGGCATTTCCTGGATCTACATTCAGAAGCTTTACACCTTCAACACTTTCTACTGCATCGGTAATTTGTTTTATTACCTGCATGTTCTTCCCTTCGCTGAAATTAGGGACACACTCTATTAATCTTCTTAACATTATATCTGATTCTATTTTGTAAACATTTTTACTCCTTGTGGCATTCTCTTTTCCAGTTACTCCACATCAAGGTGGAAGAAATGATACGGGCAAACATTGTGAGGTTTTATAACATTTACTGCCTCAACGAACATGTCATCACTCATCGTGAACGGCAGATTCTTGGGAAGAAAAGCAACATCAATCGGGCCAAGTTCTCTCATTTCCGGTATAAGTTCCGTATCTCCGGCGAAGTACAGCCTGAATCCGCCAAAATCAAGCAAATATCCGTTTCCTGCTCCCCTTGGATGGAACAGCATCCCATTTTCATTTTTATGCTCTATATTGTAAGCAAATGTAGCTGTTATATGTAAACCCTCATAAGTAGAGCCCTCACCTTGCTTTAGCGGTTTTACATCAGGCAGGAGGCCGGCAACCACGGGAGTTGATAATATTGTTGTACTCTTTCCTGTAACCGGTTTAAGGGCATTTATATCAAAATGGTCGTAATGATCATGTGTAATCAGTATCAGGTCAGCAACAGGCTGTTTTGTATAGTCAGCAATTTCACTGTACGGGTCTGTCATTATCTTGAGACCGTTCCATTCTATCAATACAGAGGCGTGTCCGATAATGGTGACATCAATTTTGCCAAGAGGTGTTACAAATTTTGCCATAATCTTCCGTTTAAATATATTTTATCTATCCATGATGAGGTAAACGCATAAGGAATAAATTCAATAGAAGGTATGGGCGCCGTGATTATAAAATTTGCCTTTTTCCCCACGGCGATTGTTCCATGGGTCTCCTCAAGCCCCATTGCATAGGCACCGTTAATTGTTGCGGCATTTATCAATTCATTCGGAGTCATCTTCATTTTAAGAGCTCCAAGGAACATCATATAGCGCATATCACCCGAAGGACACGAGCCGGGGTTATAATTTGTTGCTATTGCAACAGAGAGTCCGTAGTCAATCATCTCTCTTGCCGGAGCATAATCCATATCCAGAAATTGTGTTGCTCCAGGTAATAGTGTAGCCATTGTTTCCGAGTCTTTAAGAACTCCGAACTCCTCCTTACCGGTGAATTCAAGATGATCAACTGATATGGCGTTGTACTTTACACCGACTTGCACGCCTCCTGAAAAGCTCATCTGGTTTGCATGAACTTTTGGCCTGAGCCCGTACTTCATACCTGCATTCAGAATCCTGTCCGTATCCTCAACGGAGAAAAATCCTTTTTCGGTGAATACATCTATGTAATCAGCCAACTCTTCAGTTGCGATGACAGGAATCATCTCGCTTATTATCTCATCGACATACTCTTCTCTCCGGCCTGTATATCTTTCAGGAACCGCATGCGCCCCAAGAAAAGTAGTTTTTATAGTCAGCGGTGTGAATTCGCCAATCCTACGCGCCACTCTCAGCATTTTCAACTCATCTTCCAGAGAGAGCCCGTATCCGCTTTTAATCTCAACGGCTCCTGTCCCAAAGGAGATTATCTCTCTTGCCCTTGAGAGGGCTTGTTTGAGAAGATCGTCCTCTGTAGCCTCGTGCAGCAGCTTTGCAGAGTTAAGTATTCCACCGCCTCTCGCCGCTATTTCGCTATATGAAAGCCCTTTCAGTTTGTCAAAAAACTCAATCTCCCTGCTCCCGGCATATACAAGATGTGTATGAGAATCACAGAATGTAGGAATGACCATTCGTCCGCAAACATCAACACTCTCTTCCGGCATCATACTCTTCAGCCTCTCATCTGTCAGCTGAGACATCTTTCCGAAATCTGAAATCAGATCATCGTCTGTCAATAGATAGCCATTCTCAATTATCCCGAGCGAGGACATCTCTTTTCCGCAACGGCGCTGAACAAGATTTCCCTGCTCAACTTGTATCAGTTTGCCAATATTTATAAACAGACGTTTCATTTTGTATGCTCTCTTATAAACCTGATGGAATCATGAATATGTGTATACATAACCTCATCTTCAGCAATAAAAGGTACTATTTTACGGTAATCGGCAACCAGTGACTCTATGACCGGAGAGCTCCTCAAAGGTCTTCTGAACTCCAAAGCCTGAGCCCCGTTCATCAACTCTATTGCAAGTATCTTCTCAAGATTTTCCACCACACGGTAGCATTTTGTCGCTGCATTAGCCCCCATACTAACATGATCCTCCTGACCCTGAGACGAATCTATTGTATCTACACATGCCGGTGTTGCCAACTGCTTGTTCTCACTTACAACAGAAGCCTGTGCATACTGAGGTATCATAAAACCTGAATTCAACCCCGGGTGGGCAACCAGGAAAGATGGCAGACCTCTCTTCCCCCCTATAAGCTGATAGGTTCTCCTTTCTGAAATACTCCCCAACTCAGCCAAAGCAATCGATAAAAGATCCAGCGGAATTGCAAGAGGTTCTCCGTGGAAGTTTCCGGCAGATATGATAAGATCCTCTTCCGGAACTACAGACGGATTATCAGTTGCGCTGTTCAATTCTGTTGTAAAAGCCTTCTCAATATAGTCGAGAGCATCCCTGACGGCACCATGTACCTGGGGCACGCAACGGAATGAATATGGGTCCTGAACATGCTGCTTCTCTCTGAAAGCAATTTCACTTCCATCTAAATATTTTCTCATATTTGAAGCGGTCTCAAGCTGTCCCTTGTGAGGTCTTATTAAATGCACAGCCTCTGTAAACGGCTCAACCCTGCCGTCAAATGCATCAAGTGAAAGTGCGGCAATCTTGTCGGCAAGTGAAACCATATTCTTTGCCCGTCTGAGATTCCAAAGGCTGTATGCAAGCATGAACTGCGTTCCGTTAAGAAGGGCCAGCCCCTCTTTAGATGCCAACACCAATGGTTTCCAGTTAAATACTCTGTTTACCTCTTCTGAGCTGCATCTTTTTCCTTTATAATTAACCTCTCCCAGGCCAAGAAGGGGCAAAGACATATTTGCGAGAGGAGCAAGATCTCCTGATGCTCCCAGGGAACCCTGCCTGTATACAACAGGGTATACTCCGTTATTGAACATATCCACAAGACGTTCTACTGTTTCGAGTCTTACTCCTGAATACCCGAATGAAAGCGATCTGATTTTCAACAACATCATCAACCTGACTATCTCAAAGGGCACCTCCTCTCCTATCCCGCATGAGTGTGAGACTACCAGATTTCTTTGTAATTGGGAAAGTTGCTCCTTGTCAATAGATATATTGCATAGTGATCCGAATCCTGTAGTGATTCCATAAATCGGACTCTTCTGCTCTTTCATCTTTCTCTCAAGATAATCCCTGCACTTGGTTATTCTTTCGACAGCATCTTCTGATAATCTTATTTTTATATCAGGATTAAATAGCGGCTCTATATCGCCAAGTGTTTGTTCATTGAGAGTTATATGAAAATAGTCCATATTAATTAGATATTGTAATTATTTTATTTAAAAAGGATACAAATATAAATAAATTTAAACATTCCCCATATAAAAAGAGGCCGGTGATACCGGCCTCCTTGAATCATTCACTATTTCTACTTTATTCTGCATAACCCGGATTCTGCTGTGAAGCTAATGCCGGATTGGCATCTATTTCAGATTTTGGAATAGGAAGAATTGTCTTATAGAAAGTCCTGTCAATTGTCTTATCTCTGTGAGTGATAACTACTGCCGGAGAGATAAAATCATCGTTAAATGTTATAGACTCGTTCCAACGTATCCTGTCGAAATATCTCTGGCCCTCTGCAAACAACTCCTTGCTCTTCTCATCCTTTATCATCTGCATAGTAATATTTGTAGCTGTAGGTACTTCAAGATTCGGAGATCTCTTACGGATCTCTTTCAGATAGTCGGCTGCCAGCTGCTTGTTTGTCGGGAAAGCTGCCTCTGCTGCAATCAGATACATCTCTGAAAGACGAATAACCTTGACATTAACAGCTGTTGCAGAACCCTTGTCACCAAGAAGATTCACTCCTGAATATTTGCGGCATGAGCCATATCTCTTGACACCTGTATCTGTATAAGTTTCATCGTAATCCATTATTCCCCAGCGAACATCCGCAGGATCCTGATTAAGTCTTGCCAGAAATTCATCACTTGCCATGAACCATCCCATAGCATTTTTTATGGTACCGGCGCGGAGAAGATAGAAGCCGAGGGATCCTGTTCCAAGGTCAGCCTCACTAAGGTATACCCCAAGTTCAAATATAGACTCTGAACCATTCTCTGCAGACCATGAACTAACCCAGTTTGCGTTTGAATAGAGTGAATATTTCCCGCTTGTAATCACCGCCTGGGCAGCTGTCAGGGCAGCCGCATTGTTGCCCATGTTCAGATATACCCTTGCCTGAATGGCTTGGTTCGCATAGTAGTTCAGGTAGCCGAGAACCTTAGTTTTGCCCATCAATGGTGCTGCTGTTGTAAGGTCTGTAACGATCTGCTCATACACCTGTGCAACTGTTGCCCTTGTAGGTTGAGCAGATGCATCCAGTGTCTCAAGAATCAGCGGAACGCCCAATGATGTGTTATCCATATTGTATGGTTTACCATACAAGCGAACAAGGTCAAAATATATAAGAGCCCTTGCAGTAAGAGCCTGTCCTTTGTATTCACTGAGTGTCGCAGAACCTTTTCCTGCTGCCTCAATCTTATCAATGTTCTGAAGAAGGTTGTTGATCTGAAGTATGCAATGGTACATCTGTGACCAGTAACCGGAGTAAGAGTTTGAAGATGCAGAGTGGTTGAAGACATAAAGTGCATCCAAACCACGTCCCTGAGAACGAATGGCAAAGTCACCGCCTTTAACATCTCCGTACATGAAGAAGTTTCTTCCGTAATAGTTGGATGAGACCATCTTGCTCATCAATCCGCTTATGATTACCTTGGCATCTGAAGCTGTTGTAATAGAGGTCGCGGCATCAGCAGAGCTTGTCGGCTTAACATCAAGAAAACCTTCGCATGATGAAAGCAGTACAATGCCTAGTATTGTGAAAAGTATATTTATCTTTTTCATTGTAGAGTCTTTTTATTTTAGAAAGTAAATTCAACACCGAAAGTATATGTCTTGCATATAGGAGTTTCCCAACCTCTTGTGCCATATTCATTGACCTCTGGGTCGTACACGTCATATGCCGCCATTGTCCATAGGTTTGACCCGTTAAAGTAAACTCTGACATTGGAGACATTAATCTTGCTGATCAGATTCTTAGGCAAATTGTACCCTACATTGATAGTCTTCAACCTCAAGAAATCTGCCTTATGCATATGACGGCTGCTCTTCTGATTTACATCTTCCATATCAATCGCCGCACGCATTGGAAGAGAGGCGGTCTTGTTCTCAGGTGTCCATCTGTTTTCATACTGATCTTTTGACATAATCCTCTCCCAGTAGTAACCATCGTCTGTTACATCCTTACCGGCACCGTCATAGGTGTATCCGCCGATCTTATATGTAAAGTTCAGTCCTGCTGTGAAGTTGTTCCATTTAACATCTGTATGGATCCCTCCGAAGAGTTTTGGATGTATGTTGCCGATAATTGTCTCTTTTGCCTTCGAATAGCTGTATGTAGCCGGGCGTCCGTTAACAGTAAGGTCAGGAGTAGCATCATCATCATTAAGATACCAGAGATTCTTTCCTGTCTCATCCTCTACCCCTGCCCACTCAAGGCCGTAAAGTGCAAGAGTTGATTCACCTTCTCTGTATATATACTTAGCTCTTGCATCTCCTCCTGTAGGGTCATACCAAATAATATCCTGCCCGCCATAAAGCTTTTCAACAGTAGACTTCACTGTCGATGCTGTCAGACCTGCACTCCATGTGATTGTTTTGTTCCTGATGATATCACCGTTAAGTTCAATTTCAACACCACGGTTTCTGATCTCGCCGATATTCTTCAGAGTTGTACCGAAACCTGTAACTAAAGATATTGGAACATCCTGAAGCAAATCCTTTGAAGTTCTGTTATAGTATTCAACCGAACCGGTAAGTCTCTGGTCAAACAGACCGAACTCAAGAGCTATGTTTGAAGTATAGCTTGTCTCCCAAGAGAGGTTCGCATCTGCAATAGTACTCACGCCACCCCCGGGAGTCTGCATATAGTTGTTGTTATATGATGTAAGTGAACGCCATCCGTTAAGTGATGAAGGCAAAGTACCATTAACACCGTATGAAGCTCTCAAACGAAGATTACTTATGTAATCAACATTCTCCATGAATTTCTCACTGTTGATCTTCCAAGAACCTGCAACAGACCAGAAGTTACCCCAACGTGTAGTCTCACCCAGTCTTGAAGAACCGTCACGACGCATAGATGCGGAGAAATAGTACTTATTTAAATAATTATATTCGAGACGAGAGAGAGCCGACATCATAGTACTGCCCCAGTTATATCCCGAAGCATCAAGCTTACCGGCAGTAGAGACCGTATGCAGTGCGCTGGTAGGCAGGTTTGTACCTGAAGATCTGTGGAAATATGTTCTGTTATCTTCTGCTTCCCATCCGACCAATATTCCTAAAGTATGCTTATCTGCAAATACCTTATTATAGTTTAAAGTTGTTGAAGAGACTAGTTTTGTCTCATTTGTGGTCATTTCGTGAACCGCCCCAGAAGTCGATGAACCATTAAAGTGTAGAGCACTATAATAAAGGTGGTCCATTGTATTTGTGTTATCATAGGAGAATACGCTCTTTAAAACAAGTTCTGGTAGTAATTTTACAGTAAGTGTTTCATTAGCACTAACTTTCAACATTTTCGAAGAGTTTTCCCACTCGTTGTTGTAATATACAGGGTTATATGCATAACTTCCGTATCTTGCTGTCCAGGGATCTCCTGTAAGGTAATCAGTAGGCCAGTATAGCCCCCACAATAAGGGATCATAAGTAAAAGTTGGGGACAGGGGTAACAAAATTTTATCTTTGCGTTACGAAAAAGGAAAGAGAAAAATGCAAAAGAGTGGTTATTCATTGTTGTTGCCGACAGGGATGTTGGAGTATTTT
>JALOCI010000040.1 GCA_023227835.1 Bacteroidales bacterium | reverse complement strand
AGCTTTTGGTTTGAGAGATTCAACCACATGGGAACTATTGTCTCCGTAAATATATCTATCTACCTGGTTCTGGAGCCAGTCTAAAGTTATATTGGCCGACTTTTCGGTGCAGATCAAATCTTCAAACAACCGACACATCTCTTCGATTTTATTCCTTACCTCTTTTGCCTGGGTAATTTCCGGTAAAGGAATCCTGGATTTTACCACTATCTCGCCAGGGATATCCAGCCCTTCTCTCTGTCTAACAAAAAACTTTGGTGAAATGAATAAATGGGTTTTCGCACGGAGAGAAATATTATGTCCGTGACGCAACCTCAGCAGAATTTCAGATTTCCCGGAAACGGGATTAACCTTCTTGGCCAGAATTTTTAAGATCTTAGTCATGACGATAGTATTTAAGCACTTCAAAATTATGAAATGAAGTAAAATCTCATGTGCCAATTTCACAATTTCACGTCCGCAAAACGTCCGCAAATCTGAAAATAGATGAAATAATCTGAAATCGTCTGAAATGATAAAATTTATGTATATATTTGTGCCATAATTATATATGGCGTTATTGGGCTATATATCAACGGAATGTAAAATGGCCTTGTGACATGGTGGTAAGTCTTGTTCTGGGCACCAAAAAATTAAAGCCGTTTAACGACGGCTCTTTTTTATTTTATGAAGATAGTATTCCTTGATCAGGCAACCATGGGAGATGATATCTCCTTTACTCAGTTTGAAGAGTTGGGTGATTATACGGGATGGCCACTTACATCACCGGAAGAGGTTGCGGATCGTATAAGCGATGCCGAGGTGGTAATTGTCAATAAAGTTGTATTGGGGAAGCCGGAAATCGATTCTGCACCAAGGCTGAGGCTTATTTGTGTGGCTGCAACCGGCACAAATAATATAGATAGCGACTATGCTGCCTCAAAGGGAATTCCTGTAAAAAACGTAAAGGGCTACTCTACCGATAGTGTCACTCAGATAACCTTCGCCCAGATTCTGGCTTTATTAAACCATATTCCCTATTTCGACAACTATGTGAAAAGCGGGGAGTACAGCAGGGGAAAAATGTACTCCAACCTGCAGAGACAGTTTTCAGAATTGTCTACCATGAAATTCGGAATAATAGGGATGGGTGATATCGGACGCAATGTGGCAAGGATTGCAAGTGCTTTCGGTGCTGAGGTCCAGTACTACTCTACAAGTGGGACAGCTCATTGCAAGGATTATCCAATGGTCACTTTCGAAGAATTGTTGAGCACTTCTGACATTATTTCAATCCACTCTCCGCTCAATGAAAAGACACAAAATCTCATCACATTGCGAGAGATGAAACTTATGAAAAAATCAGCTGTCATAGTTAATCTCGGCAGAGGGGGAATTGTTAATGAACGGGATTTGGCTTCAGCAGTCAATGATGGTATTATTGCCGGTGCTGCTGTTGATGTTTTCGAAAAAGAGCCTCTTCCGTCAGATCATCCGTTTCTTTCAATATGTTGTTCTGAAAGAATTCTGTTGACTCCACATGTGGGGTGGGCGAGTATTCAGGCAAGAACCAGGCTTGCCGGGATGATTGTCCAGAACATTAAATCTATAATGTAGTCTATTTAAGGGGCGAATCAGGCTCCTTTTTCATGTAATTGTATTCCAGACGGTCAACAAGACGCGGGAAGAATTTATTCAGGAAAACCGTTAGTTTCCCTACAGGTGTGAGGACTATCTGAGCTTTTCTCTTTTCAATACCTTTTATCAGATGTATTGCACACTCATCGGCACTCATCATGGAGGCCTCATCTCTCGGTGTCTCTCCCTGACGCGAACCGTCCGATACAAGAGCCTCTTCCCGGATATTGGATGCGGTGAATCCCGGGGCGAATATCATTACATGTAAATCATCCTTCAGATGTTCTACTCTGAGGGTGTCTAGAAATCCATAAATCGCAAATTTAGAGGAGGAATAACCGGTACGGGCAGGCAAACCCTTGAACCCTGCGATTGATATTACTCCTACAATTGACCCATGTGTATTTAAAATATGGGGCAGGGCATATTTTGTACAATATACCGTGCCCCAAAAATTTACATCCATGAGTTTTTTTATAACCGAAAGATCAAGGTCTTTAAACATGGCTCTCATAGATATTCCGGCGTTATTTACCAGTATGTCAATTTTGCCGAAACGGGCAATTGCCTGTTCTATAAGATTTTTGCATTCACTTTCAGATGATACATCCGTCTTTACGGAGAGTATTTCGGAAACAGATGAAAGCTCCTTGTCTATTTCTAGTAACTTATCCAGGCGACGGGCAGCTAATACGACCTTTGCACCTTTGTTTGCAAAAGCCCTTGCTGCAGCAAGACCGATACCGGAACTAGCTCCTGTAATTATTACAACCTTGTCTTTAAGCATGTTAATTATTAATCAATAGCCTTGTTTTGCATCTCACTCCCTTTGTACATGCCTGATTTAAGATTCTCTGCAATCTTTGAGAATACATTTAGTGTGTATTCTACATCTTCCAGAGAGTGCATGGCTGTAGGAATGATTCTGAACATTATTACACCTTTTGGTACAACAGGATATACGACCACGGAGCAGAACACTTTATGGTTCTCACGAAGATCCACACAAATGTTTGTTGCCTCAACAACATCTCCCTGAAGGAAAATAGGTGTTACACACGCCTCCGCTTTTCCTATGTCAAAACCTCTCTCTCTGAGTCCTTCTTGCAATCTCCTGGTAATCAACCACAATTTGTCGCGAAGCTCCGGTTTTGTGCGTATCAGCTCAAGACGTTTGAGGTTACCCATTACAAGAGGCATAGGAAGAGATTTTGCATAAATCTGAGAACGGAGATTGTACCTCAGGAAGTTGATTATTGATGTAGGTCCGGCAACAAAACCGCCAATAGATGCCATAGACTTTGCAAAAGCTCCGAAGTAAAGATCAATATCATCCATTACATTGAAATGCTCCGAAGTACCGCGGCCATTGGCTCCCATTACTCCAAAACCATGAGCGTCGTCAATCAGTATTCTGAATTTGTACTTTTTCTTAAGCTCAACAATCTTGTCAAGACTTCCAAGTGCTCCGGTCATACCATATACACCCTCTGTTATGAGAAGAATGCCGCCACCTGTCTCAGCTACAAGTTTTGTTGCCCTTTGAAGAGCTTTTTCGCATTTCTCAATGTTGTTGTGAGGGTAAACTATGCGCTGTCCCATGTGAAGCCTTACTCCATCCATGATGCAAGCATGAGCTTCAGAGTCATATACTATTATATCATGTCTTGTAACAAGTGCATCTATAGTCGATACCATTCCCTGATAACCGAAGTTAAAAAGGTAAGCATCCTCTTTTAGCTCAAAATCTGCAAGTTCTCGTTCGAGTTGTTCGTGATATTTGGTCTGTCCTGACATCATACGTGCACCCATAGGGTAACCAAGACCCCATTCCGCAGCAGCTTCTGCATCTGCTTTTCTTACCTCAGGGTGGTTAGCCAACCCGAGATAATTGTTAAATGTCCAGGCAAGAACCTCTTTCCCGTTGAATATCATTCTAGGCTGAATAGGACCTTCAAGCTTGGGATATGCAAAATAACCGTGAGCCTTTGTTCTGTACTGCCCTAAAGGACCGCCTTCATCGTTAATTATTCTTTCAAAAATATCCATTTGTTATATAATATTATGTGTATCTCAATTTTCTGCCAATCCTTAGCAGTGAGTTTCTTCTTATGCCGTTAAGAGAGCATAGTCTTGAAACAGAGACACCGGTTCTCATGGCAATTCGGCCTAAGGTGTCACCCCTGCGGATAGTCCAGTAACGTCTTTTCGAAATCTCTTTTTTATATTGGAAGTTATTTGCGGAAAGCTGGAATTTATCGAATTTAACTTTCTGTGTTTCAAAGTCTATAAGGTCATGCGGGTTAATCGGATTTCCAAGGTATCTTGTCTCAAAGTGAAGGTGATATCCGGTTGAACGTCCGGTACTCCCTCCCAGGCCGATTATGCTTCCTGAACGGATTGTGTCTCCGGGATTAACCATGATGTTATTAAGGTGACCGTATAAAGTTTCCAGACCATTGAAATGCCGGACCAGTATATAGTAACCATATCCTCTTCGGTCATATCTTGTAAGCCTTACAACACCATCAAAGGCACAGCACACAGAGTCATTTCTTTCAACTTTCAGGTCTATTCCATAATGGTACCGCCATCTTCTAAAACCAAAATCAGAGGTAACATATTTTATAGAAGGGGGGCAATATCCCGATAGGTCCAGCGTAACTGTGTCTTTCATGTTGACCAGATCTACCTGATACGGATTGATTTTACTATCGCTCCAAATATCGTACTCTTCAGGCATGTCGGATATCTCACATCCTCTGTCAAATTCAATAAGGTCAGGAATAGGCCTTGAATAGTTCAATCCAAATATTTCAGAAGAGTAGTCCGGAGTGTATACGGGAATATCCGGCAGTATTACTGTCGGCTTGATCGGTAGCAGTACGATCTCGCGCTTTTTTGATTTTCCTTCTGCTGTCATGACAAATGAAAATGTCAGGAATATAAGCAGCAGCGATATAAGTTTAAGGTTATCAGTATCAGGCATCGATATTTGCGTATTTTGCGTGAGCTTCAATAAATTCCCTTCTAGGTGGTACATCGTCTCCCATTAACATTGAAAAAATTCTGTCAGCCTCGGCAGCATTTTCAATATCTACCTGGCGCAAAATTCTTGTCTCCGGATTCATAGTTGTATCCCACAACTGAACAGCGTTCATCTCTCCAAGACCTTTGTACCTCTGTACATGTAATCCGCTCTCTTTTCCTTGTCCCAACTTTTCAATAGTCTCCTTTCTCTCATCCTCTGTCCAGCAATACTGTTCCTGTTTGCCTTTCTTTACCAGGTAGAGAGGCGGGGTTGCGATGTAAACATATCCGTTCTTGATAAGGTCTTGCATATAACGGAAAAAGAAGGTTAGTATGAGTGTTGCTATGTGACTTCCGTCAACATCGGCATCCGTCATAATGATAACTTTGTGGTAACGCAGTTTAGATAGATTAAGAGCCTTGCTGTCATCTTCTGTTCCGACCGTAACACCGAGAGCCGTGTAGATGTTGCGTATCTCTTCGCTTTCAAAGACTTTATGCTCCATTGCTTTTTCAACATTCAGAATCTTTCCTCTCAACGGAAGGATTGCCTGAAACATCCTGTCACGACCTGTTTTTGCTGTTCCACCTGCAGAGTCTCCCTCGACAAGGAAAATTTCACATTTTGAAGGGTCTCTGTCTGAACAGTCTGCCAATTTTCCGGGAAGGCCTGAACCTGACATCACGGTTTTTCTCTGTACCAACTCCCTTGCTTTTCTTGCAGCATGCCTTGCTGTTGCAGCCAGAATAACCTTATCTATAATTGCTCTGGCATCTTTTGGATTTTCCTCCAGATAATTTTCCAAAGCAGCTGTGGTCGCTTGAGATACAGAGGCCATTACCTCCGGATTGCCAAGTTTGGTTTTGGTTTGTCCTTCAAACTGAGGTTCTTGCACTTTTACTGAAATAATGGCGGTAAGACCCTCTCTGAAATCTGACGCATCAATGTCAAATTTGAGTTTTGAAAGCATACCGTTTTTATCGGCATAATTTTTAAGAGTTGTGGTGAGACCTCTTCTGAATCCGCTGAGATGTGTACCCCCCTCAATAGTGTTTATATTGTTTACATAAGAATGTACATTCTCAGAAAAACCATTATTGTATTGCATGGCAATCTCAATAGGAATTCCGGTCTTGTCGTTTTCGAGGTAAATAGGTTTTTCAGTAAGTTTATCCCTGGTTCCGTCAAGATATTGGACAAATTCCAAAAGTCCAAGTTCTGAATAGAATATCTCCTTTTTATCTTTATTCTCCGTCTCCTCCAGATTCCCGTTCCCGTCTTTATCTTCCTGGTTATCACGAAGGTCTGACAGTGTTAATTTGATTCCCTTGTTCAGAAAGGCCAGTTCCCTGAGCCTGGTTGCCAGTATCTCGTAGTTATATACTGTCCCCATTGTAAAAATCTCAGGATCCGGCTTGAATGTTATGATTGTGCCTGTCCTGTCGGAATCACCATCCTCTTTAACCGGATATAAAGGAACACCCTTTGAATACTCCTGAATAAATTTCTTCCCATCACGGTGAATCTCGGCAGTCAAATGAGTGGATAAGGCATTTACACATGAAACACCTACTCCGTGAAGTCCTCCGGAAACTTTGTACGAATCCTTACTGAATTTTCCTCCGGCATGAAGTACTGTCAGCACAACCTCAAGAGCTGACTTACCCTCTTTCTCGTGCATGCCAGTCGGTATACCACGTCCGTTATCTGTAACACTTATCGAATTGTCAGGATTAATAACGACATCAATGTCTGTACAGAAGCCGGCAAGTGCTTCATCTATCGAGTTATCAACAACTTCGTATACTAAATGATGTAATCCTCTTGAACCAATGTCCCCTATGTACATTGAAGGCCTTTTCCTGACTGCCTCTAATCCTTCTAAAACTTGAATACTGTCAGCAGAATAGCCACCACTGACAACCGCAGATTCTTTTTCCTTCATTTTGAAATATTATCTCTTTTAAAAGAAACAAAGTTACAAAAAATCCCCCAAAAAAACCTAATAATTTTCCATAAATCATTAGGTTTAATCAGTATTGTAATGTGTTGAATATTAGAATTTAAACACAACTCCCAATCCCGCTCCCATATCCGGGTTCCCGTAGTTTAGATAGTAAAGGTCATTGGCATTCAGCAGATTGTTTACTTTAATATAGAAAGACAAGTTGCGGTTATAAGCATAAGTCAGATCAAGATTTACAACAGTAAATGACGGAATTGTCACACTTGATTCTTCATTCAGGTTGTCGTTGGGATCATAGTGTGCAAGAGTCTTACATGATGATCTGTAGTGAACGGTCACACCGGCGATTATTCTTTCCCGCCAGTTGTATCTTCCGAACGCTCTAGTCTCAAATGCCGGTATGTTAAAGACAGTTGATCCGTCTTTATTGTCACATTTGCTATATATCATACTTAACCCGGACTCAACAGCATCTGATTTCCAGAAGACCTCACCTCCCGCAGATATCTTGTTCATATCTTTATATGAGGAAATAAATGTATTGACCGGACCATAGACATTGTCGGTGAAATGGAACATAGTCATATAACCTTTGTATTCATTGTACCCTGCCCAGACATTGTAGGACAGTCTCTCTCGTATCTCGCCTTTAAAGCCTGTCCTTGCTATTAACGGTTCTCTTGTATTCTTAATGCCGATTGATGGTGTAATCCATGGATTGAGATCCATCATCTGGCTGTAAGTTCTAAAATTGTTGTTGCCGTCAACAGAAGCATAGAACCATAGTTTATCCCTCAATAGCTCGTACGAAAGTGATCCCCTGAAATATACATTGAATGCATCTTCACTCTTGTCAACATATTTTCCTAATTTTAAACCAACTTCGAAAATCCATTTGTTTTTATTGAACAGATATCTAGGATAGACGTCTACGTTATATCTCTCCAGCTTCTGGGAATTGATGCTGTTGGCTGCCTGGTATTCAAGATCTACAAGAAATCGGTGGTATTTGGCAAATACCGGTCCCATAGTTGTTTTAGCATCAATATAATTCTCTTCATTTAAGTAATACGGGTTGTAGTATTGGGATGCAGCTTCCAGCAATTCCAGGTACTTTACCCTGTCTTTGAGGTAGTTGTATCTTATGTTAAAATCGTAATAAAAGTAGTTGGACTTACTATTTGTCGATCTCAGATAAAAGTTAGCCCCTAATCTGTCATAAGAGTGGGAGAGGGTATCTTTAAGGTAAGATGCCGTACCCCATCTTGATTCGGGCGAAATAAGCACGTCGTTTCTCTGATATGTGCTGTCATTGAACCCGTAAAAACTGAAAAGGTTTCTGTCATATCCAAGATCCAGGCCGAACTCCCCTTTGGTGAAGCTGTGGCTTACATTCAGCCCTATGTTGTTTTTACTGTATGGCGCCTTTGTTTGTTGTTCAGATTTCAGGGTTTCTCCGTTTTCCGTCCGGATTCTGTTTAGGTCACCCCAGAATGAGTCATGCTTTCCGTATAAGGTAAGGCTGTAATTTGAAGGCAAAGTTGGCTGGAAATATAAGTCAAAGTGAGGATTGAGCGGTATGTTTACACCAAGGTTCCCATATAGTATCGGATAACGATTCCTCGTGCCATGCTCTATCTGGGCAGACGGTAAAGGAGAAAACTCATAAAGGTTGGCAATCGGCTTGTCAAAAATCGAGTAATCAAAATTGAGATTGAAGTTTCCTAATGAGTCCGGATAGACCGGTTTGATTTTCCCCTTTTGTATCTCCAGCAGATAGGCATCAAAATCCCTTCTGACCTCAAGTGTCGGATCAATCTTTTGTTGGGCGGAAAGAGGCTGGGTAGCGGAAAATAAAGCCAGGACGCCTATTATCGGATATATATTTTTTTTAATTCTCATGCTTCAAGTTTATTTAGTCTTTTTTGCAATTTTTGAAAGCCTCATCTTTACCTGATCGGCTATATCATCTTTTGATGTTGATTTATATGAATCGAGAATGCTTTTAAAAGTCGCTTCTGCCTGTTCCCAGTTCTCTCTCTCTGCATAGCTGTCACCGAGAAGTATGAAGCTCTTGGCAAGCCAGTAGGTCTGAGGTGTGTTAGAATCAGAAAAGGCAAATACCTCTTTCTCTACAGTTGTAAAGTCACCATTGTCAAATGCGTTTGTGATAATCATATACTGACATTCCGCACCTTCAGGTATCGCTTTGTTTTTTGCAATCTCTTTCAGGAGTGGAAGAGCCTTGCTCCTTTCCCCAAGCAGGAAATATGATTTAGCCATAACATACTTTACCCGCTGTTGATTGGATTCGTCCAAATTCTGAGTCTGAATCTTCTTGGCCTCTGCTATAGCATTTTCATATTGCTTGTCCATAAAGAAGGAGTTGATTCTTCCAACTTCTGCTTCTGTCTTATTGTTTGGTAATTTGGCAATTATGCTCAGAGTAGAATACCCCTCAAGTGCTTTTTTGTATTTCTCTAACCTGTATGCAATCCTGGCGTAATTAAGTGTTGCCAGTTCAACAAAAGAGCCTTCTCCCTGTTGCATAACCTTCATGTATGCGTCAAGAGCTTGTTCCGGCTTGTCGGCTTTCATATATAGCTCTCCGAGATAATAATATACCTGAGAAAGTTTAATGCTTAAAGGGTATCTTGTTGCAAAAGATGTAAGAGAGCTTATTGCACCGGCAGTATTGCCTGAAAGGTAAAGCTTCTCGGCAGAATTAAACAGCATCAGCTCCTTGTCGCCGGCAGATTTTGTTGTGGAAAGTCCTTTCTGGTCAAGGTATGAGAGAAACTCTTCCGCTTCACCCTTTTCCTGATATATATTTTCCAGTCCGGCAATGGCACTTTGTGCCTCAGGAGAATCCGGCCCTTGCTCAAGTATCTTCTTGTAATAATCGGTAGCCCCGGCATTATCCTGCGTGTTAAGGCATATCAGCCCAAGTTCCAGTAATGCTTTAGTGTAATAAGGGCCCTCACGATACTCTTCACTTAACTCTTTGAAATACTGTACAGCCTCGCTGTTTGACCCTGTCTGGACAAGTGTCCTTCCAAGTTCGTAAAGAACCTCGGGATAATATCTGTTTCTGACCTTTGAATTAACAACCTCTTTCAGAACTTCAACCTTTTTTCCGTCGTCACCAATAAGTCCGTATGATACCGACATCTGATACCTTGCATAGGTATATGAAAGTTGGTCCTTTTGACTTACTTCCGAATAGATGTCAATCGCAGCATTGTAGTTTTTCTGCATGAAAAGACAATCTCCCAGTCTAAGTCTGGCTTCCGACACATATGACGGTGCAGATGATGAGTTTGAAAGATATTTTTTGAACATCTCCTCAGCTTTTTTGTAATCAGGAAGTTTGAAATACCCGTAAGCAAGATTAAAAAGAGCGACAGGATACTCGGCGGTTTTTCTGAAACTTAAATCTTTACCTATTAAAACCTGATTGATTTCTATCGATTTCTGGAATTGTCCGTTTCTGTAGTAAGCCTCCGCTAACCAAAAAGAGGACAGATTTTTCAGGTAAATATTTCCGTTGGAATTGCCTATCGATAATTCAAGATATTGAATGGCATCACGATAACTCCCCAGATCAACCAGTTGCATCCCTCTTAAAAATGAGGCTTTCTGTAAATTTTGTCTGTCCCTGTCAGTCGGGCGCCTGATAAGTTTTAACGCCTCCACTGCTGACTTGTAATCTCCGGAAACGAGGTAGTGGCTTGAAATATAGTTTTGTATCTCGTTGAACTTAGTGTCGGGAGGTGAGTACGTGGACAGATAGTTTTGAAATTTTGATATGTCTGAATTCAGGTCAAAAGAGAGCTTTGCATAGTTAAACATTGCGTCCTCCTTGAGCAGCTGGTCAAAATTCATCTCGGATGCTTCTTTAAAAAGAGTCAGGGCCTGTTGTTTGTTTTTCATCTCGGCATAACAAAATCCCATGTGATATTTTGCATTTTGAGTCAGGGAGTCTGCCGTGTTTAAAATCTTTCCAAATGATTCCACGGCAAGCTTGTAACTCTTTAGCTTGTATGAAATGAGCCCTTGGTAATACAGGTCGTTCCTGGAAAGGGATGAGCTGGTCTGAGAGTATTTGTCGAAATATGACTGAGCCTTTTGTGTCTCACCCTTGTCGTAATATGCTTCTGAGAGCATTCTTGCTGTCTTGGTCCGGAACTCCTCTGATAAAAGTTCGTACAGAAGTTCACCGTTTGTTATAACTGAATCATAATCCTTAAGCATGAAATCTGATTCGAGTGTATAAAACCTGGCGAGCAGGCTGAATCTTGAGTCTCCGGATATTTTTGCAAAACCGGATTTCGCTTGCTTGAACTCTTTTAGCATATAGTGGATATAAGCCGAGTAATAACATGCCGGGTTTGAATATGTAGTATATGGTCCCGAATACAGAGCATCAAATATTGATAATGCCTTGATAAGGTTTCCAACTCTCATGTGCGAATAACCGAGCCTGAATTTATACTCTGCAACCTGACCCTTACTGAGGTTCTTAATCTCAATCTTGTTCAGCAGTTCCAGAGCCTGTTCAAAGTTTTCCTCGTTGAAAAATGATGTTGCAAAACTCAGGTAGATAGAACCCATTTGATTGGAATAAGGGTAGTCTGCTTCATACTCTTTGACAAGCGCTTCCTTGTTAGGCTTGTTAAGCTCAATGGCAATCAGTACTTTGTACCCTTCCGCTTCCGCTCTTCGAACAACCATGTCCTCTGATATAAGCAGAATAGCTTTGTCAAATTCCACTTCCGCAGATTGAAAAAGAGATTTGTTGTAAAGTTCCACTCCTCTGTTATAATGTCTGGAGTAGTGGAATCCCGGATGCTGGTCTTGTGCTGATGTTAGTGTGATTGAAAAGAGGATTGCACTTAGTGACAGGCTCCATCTTTTTATAAGTCTATTCATTTAAGAAATAATTTGCCCAAATAATGGTTTAGGTTTCAAATTTAGTAATTTTGTAAGGAAATAGCGAAAATTATGCCGACTGAAAAAAACAAAAAATTAATAGAACTTAGTGGAGTAGATATTATAAAAGAGGATAGCCTGATTCTGTCTGATGTTAATCTTACCGTCAATGCAGGAGAATTTGTCTATATCGTTGGCAGAGTGGGTAGTGGAAAGTCTTCCGTAATTAAGACAATAATAGGGGAGATCCCGGTGGCTAAAGGTGAGGCATATATTGCCGGTTTTGATCTTAAAAAGATTAAACGGAACCAGATACCACTTCTTAGGAGAAAAATCGGTATTGTCTTTCAGGATTTCCAACTCCTTACAGACAGGAGTGTATTCGATAACCTGAAATTCGTGTTGCAATCCACCGGTTGGACCAACTCTAAAGAGATTGAACATAAAATCAAGAGTAAACTTGAAAGTGTAGGAATGCTTCTAAAAGCACACAAGATGCCGCATCAGTTATCCGGAGGAGAACAACAGCGAGTTGCTATAGCCCGCGCTCTTTTAAATGATCCTCAGATAATTCTTGCCGATGAACCTACAGGAAATCTTGATTCCGATACAGCATGTGAGATAATGGATCTTCTTATGAGAATTCATAAAGAACAAGAGCCGGCAATAATAATGGTCACTCATAACCGGGCTTTACTCAAACGATACCCCGGGAAGCTCATGCTATGTGAAAATCTTGTATTTAAAGAGATTGTGGAGACGCAAGAGATTGATTTTTCCCAATTGCTGTATGAATAAAGAAGAGCGATACAAAGGTGTCATTAATTGGTTTGAAAAGAATATGCCTGTTGCCGAGAGTGAGCTCTTGTACGACAACCCTTTTCAGCTTCTTGTCGCAGTTATCCTTTCTGCCCAGTGTACAGACAAGAGAGTCAATATGGTTACAAGGGAGCTCTTTTCAAGATATCCTAATCCGGAAGTTCTGGCAGCATCGTCGGTACAGGAGGTTTTTAAGTATATATCATCTGTAACATATCCTAACAATAAAAGTAAGCATCTTGTAAACATGGCCAGGGTGCTTGTAAACAGATTCAATTCCATAGTTCCTTCAGATCCACTGTTACTTCAGGAGTTGCCCGGGGTTGGAAGAAAAACAGCCAATGTTGTTGCATCTGTCATTTTCGGCAAACAGGTGATTGCGGTGGATACTCATGTATTCAGAATATCAAGGAGGCTGGGTTTATCAGATAAAACGACTCCTCTGGGTGTCGAACTTGATCTTACGGCCAACATTCCAGCGGAGAAAAGAGCAACAGCCCACCACTGGCTTATTCTGCACGGTCGTTATATATGTCTGGCAAGAAAGCCGAAATGTAACTTGTGCGGTCTGAATAAATGGTGCCTACATTATCATATTCATAGCAGTACTGATCTCCATGAAAGTTGCTCCGGTTGATGTTCCGAAACTTCCTGCCACGACTCCTATTGTATCATGTCTGTTAAAACATTTTTCCTTCAACAAGGCCTTAACTTCACTTTTGATAAAATCCTCCTTGCTGTCGTACGGGTTTGTGTAGTATGCGTAAACACCGTACGATAGGGCGAGCTCTCTCATTACATGGTCTTTATAGCATTTTGCATATATAGGGACATTAGGTCTGAAAGCCGAAAGGTATCTGCCGGTTCTTCCGGACATAGTGTCAAGAACTATCGCCTTTATAGGAAGTTTAGCCGTTGCCTCAACAATACATTTAGACAGCACTGCTGCTGTAGGCTCTGTTACATTTTGCAACTCAAGGTCATAGAACGGAGTCTGATGTTTCTCAATCTCCATCGCAATGCTGGTCATTGTTTGAACTGCTTCAAGAGGATATGCACCGCCGGCAGTCTCTCCGCTCAGCATAATTGCATCAGCGCTTTTTAGAATGGCATTGGCAACATCGGTAACCTCTGCCCGTGTGGGCCTCGGATGCTCTATCATTGTATGAAGCATTTGGGTTGCAATAATGACAGGTTTCTTCCTTTTATGGCACTTTTCTATAATGTTATTCTGAATGATAGGTATCTTCTGATACTCGATTTCTACTCCCAGATCTCCCCTCGCTACCATGATACCGTAACAATTGGAAAGAATATCGTCAATATTGTCAACACCCTCCTGATTCTCAATTTTGGAAATGATTTTCAAATGACTCTTTTTTGCATCCAATATTCTTTGGACGGCTATAAGGTCATCTCTGTTCCTGACGAAAGAGTGGGCAACAAAGTCTAGATTGTTGTCTGCCGCCCATATTATAAATTCCTTGTCCTTATCCGAGACAGAGGGGAGCATTATTTTTACATTTGGAACATTGAGGCTTTTCTTGCCCTTTATTACACCGTTATTGTCGGCCGTACAAACGAGCTTTCCATCAAGCTTATTAACTGTTGTGAGGCATATCTCACCGTCGTCTATAAGTATCTTTACACCAACAGGCACCTCTTTTACAAAATGGCCATAATTGGTATATAACAACTCTTTCGAAGAGATGCCGTTAACATCATCTGCAAAAACCACCTCATCACCTTTGTTAACCTTGTATCCATCACTCTCCCTCATAGCAGTCACCCTTATCTCCGGACCTTTAGTGTCAATGAGGATTGCTATCTTCTCTGACACTTTTCTGACATTCCTGACAATCTCCATTGATGAATCAAGGGTGGTGTGGGCTGAATTGATCCGCACAACGTTCATGCCCGCTTCATATAGTGAGCGGATAAATTCCGAGTCACATTTTTTATCGGAAATCGTGCAGATTATCTTGGTTTTCTTTTCGTGCATATTTTGCTAATTTTGTTTCACAAATGTACGGAGAATTTTGAAAAAGAGATACCAGGATCCACTTATTGCTGATTATTCATCGTTCTTAAGACTGGAACTTTCACTGTCAGATAATACAATAAGATCTTATTGTTCTGATATGATGTTACTTCTTTCATTTATTGAGAGAAACGAAAATAATGAGGGAGGTGTAAGACTTGACGAGGTAACGTCGGAGACTCTTAATGCCTTTATCTCTTCGAGAATGAAGACAGGAATAACAAAAAGGTCACAGGCCAGACTGATAAGTTCCTTGAAGTCTTTCTACGGTTTTCTGGAGGAGAGTGGACAGTGTATGACAAACCCTTCTGAAAAACTGGTCCCCCCCAAGATACTCCAATATCTTCCGGTAGTTCTTTCAGTACAGGAGGTGTTGTCTGTCATTGACTCGGTTGACAGGACCACATATGAGGGAGAGAGGAATAAGACGATATTCGAGGTGCTGTACTCATGTGGTTTGCGGGTAAGCGAAGTTGTGAACCTGAAGATTTCGGACCTTTTTCTGGAAGAACGCTTTATCAGGGTGATGGGAAAGGGAAGCAAGGAGAGACTTGTTCCACTCGGGGATCCTGCAGCAGATGCATTGACCGTCTATTTGTCCGTAAGGGGAAGATTACCGGTAAAACATGGTTGTGAAGATGTGGTTTTCTTAAACAGGAGAGGAGGGAAACTGTCTCGTCAGATGATTTTCCTGATTGTAAAGCATCAGGCGGAAATAGCCGGAATAACCAAAGAGATCTCGCCGCATACATTCCGTCATTCTTTTGCAACTCATCTTGTGGAAAATGGTGCGGATCTGCGTGTTGTACAACAGATGCTGGGTCATGAAAGCATTCTGACAACTGAGATATATACTCATGTGGATAGTGAAAAATGGCGTGAAGGTATTTTAAGATGCCATCCACGCCGTTAAATTTCAGATTATACCGATTAAGGAATTACTCCCATTCAATGGTTGCAGGTGGTTTCGACGAGATGTCATACACCACTCTGTTAACACCTTTGACCTTGTTTATAATCTCATTTGAGACATCAGCCAGAAATTCGTACGGTAAATGAACCCAGTCTGCAGTCATCCCGTCTGTTGATGTTACAGCCCTAAGGGCAATTGTATATTCGTATGTCCTCTCGTCTCCCATGACTCCTACGCTTTTTACCGGGAGAAGTATTGTGGCCGCCTGCCAGACCTGATTATATAAGCCGGCCTTTCTCAGCCCGTCAATAAAATAGTGGTCCGCCTCTTTTAAAATGTTAAGTTTTTCAGCTGTAACATCGCCTAATACCCTTATCCCAAGTCCCGGACCAGGGAACGGATGTCTGGAAATAAGCTCATCTTTTATCTCAAGAGTTCTTCCCACTTTACGAACTTCATCTTTAAAAAGCGATCTCAACGGTTCTACAACCTTTAGTTTCATGTATTCCGGCAGTCCGCCAACGTTGTGGTGAGACTTGATTGTAGAGCTCGGTCCGTTCACAGAGGTTGACTCAATTACATCCGGATAAATAGTTCCTTGAGCCAGCCATTTTGCATTTTCTACTTTATGAGCCTCGGCATCAAAAACCTCTATAAATGCATTTCCGATAGCCTTCCTTTTTTTCTCGGGATCTGTAACACCTTTGAGAGCAGAGAGAAATCTTTCGGAGGCATCCACTCCGGTTACATTCAGTCCCATATCTTTATAAGAGGCCAGGACTGACGAGAACTCATCCTTTCTCAACAAACCGTTATCGACAAATATGCAGTGTAGGTTGTTTCCAATGGCTTTATTCATAAGTACGGCAGCGACAGTGGAATCTACACCGCCTGAAAGGCCTAATATCACGTGGTCGTTTCCAAGTTGTTGTTTCAGACCGGTTATAGTGTTTTCTATAAAAGAGTCAGGCGTCCAGTCTCCTTTGCATCCACATATATTTTTTACAAAGTTTCCAAGCATCTCGGATCCCATCTCTGTATGATAGACTTCAGGATGGAACTGAACAGCATATGTCTCTTCATCTTTAATACGGAATGCTGCATTTGATATGTTACCTGTCGAAGCTATGGCTACAGAGTTGTCCGGAAGAGATGATATCGTGTCCCCGTGGGACATCCATACCTGTTTGTTGGTAGGAATATTTCTGAATAATGGGCATTGAGCATCTTCAATTGAGAGCATGGCTCTTCCGTATTCTCTTGAAAAAGAGCGATTGACCTCGCCTCCGAATTTCTGTGCAAGATATTGTGCACCATAGCATATTGCAAGAAGCGGTAACTTGCCCTTGATGTTTGAGAGATCAACCTGCGGAGCCTGTGGGTCCCGGACAGAAAAAGGACTGCCAGACAATATAACCCCTTTTACGCTTAGGTCAATTTCCGGAATTTTATTATAGGGGTATATTTCACAGTAGACATTGTGTTCTCTTACCCTCCTTCCAATGAGTTGAGTCACCTGAGAGCCAAAGTCAAGTATAATGATTTTTTCTGTCATAAGGGAATATTTTTCGTAAATTGTAACCTGCAAAAATAAATAAAATATTACTTTTGCGCCCTGAATTATGCAAAAAATAAGAAACATTGCCATCATTGCCCACGTGGACCATGGCAAAACTACATTGGTAGACAGAATGATACACCATGCCAAGCTCTCCAGAGAGATTGAGAAAATGGGTGATCTAATCTTGGATAACAACGATCTTGAAAGGGAGAGGGGAATAACAATTCTTGCAAAGAACGTATCGGTTCCATATAAAGATTATAAAATCAACATAATTGACACTCCGGGTCACGCTGATTTCGGAGGAGAGGTTGAAAGAGTTCTTAACATGGCAGACGGAGTTTTGCTATTGGTGGATGCTTTTGAGGGAACCATGCCGCAGACGAGGTTCGTTCTTCAGAAAGCCATTGAGATGGGCAAAAAGCCAATTGTCGTAGTAAATAAGGTTGATAAGCCGAATTGCAGACCGGATGTGGTAAATGAGCAGGTTTTTGACCTTATGTTCAGTCTTAATGCTACCGAAGAGCAATTGGATTTCAAGACAGTATACGGTAGTGCAAAGCAAGGCTGGATGTCTATGGACTGGAAGAATGAGACAACAGATATTACAGCCCTTTTTGATACTATTCTTTCTGAAATTCCGGAACCTGAAATGCTTGAAGGGACACCTCAGATGCTGATATCTTCTCTGGAGTATTCTCCATATGTGGGAAGGATAGCGGTAGGACGCGTCCGCAGAGGCTCTTTAAAGCCCGGGATGCAGATTTCACTGTGCAAAAGAGATGGTTCTGTCGAAAGAAGCCGCATTAAAGACCTTATGGTTTTCAGCGGTCTTGAAAAATCCAAAAGCGAGGAGGTGAAGAGTGGGGATATTTGTGCCGTTGTAGGCATAGAGGGATTTGAAATAGGAGATACTATCGCTGATTATGAAAATCCTGAGGCTTTACCGCCGATATCGGTGGATGAGCCTACAATGAGTATGTTGTTTACTATCAATGATTCTCCATTTTTCGGCAAAGAGGGAAAGTTTGTTACATCAAGGCATATAAAAGAGAGACTTGACAAGGAGTTGGAGAAGAACCTTGCCTTGAGAGTAAAGAGTGGCCTGACTGCAGATTCGTTCATAGTCAATGGCAGGGGAGTGCTTCATATTTCAGTGCTGATTGAGACAATGAGAAGAGAGGGTTTTGAATTGCAGGTGGGGCAACCGAAAGTACTGGACAAGACTATAAACGGAGTCAGGTGTGAACCTATTGAGCATTTGACAATTGATGTACCGGAAGAGCATGTAGGCAAGGCCATCGAGATGACAACAAGGAGAAAGGGAAGTCTGATGCATATGGAACACAGGAATGACAGAGTGCATCTTGATTTTGAAATTCCCTCAAGAGGGTTGATTGGTCTGAGAAGCAACCTTATGACTGCTTCGCAGGGTGAGGCCGTGGTTGCCCACAGGTTTAAAGGATATGAGCCTTATAAAGGAGATATAGAGAAAAGAAACAACGGATCACTGGTGGCTTTGGAATCAGGAATGGCTGTTGCTTATGCCATGGATAAGCTCCAGGACAGAGGAAAGTTCTTTATTAGCCCAGGAGAGGATATTTATGCCGGTCAGGTTGTCGGAGAGCATACCAGAGCTGACGATTTGGGTATAAATATATGCAAGACAAAGAAACTCACAAATATTAGGGCTTCAGGAACAGATGACAAGGCTGTTCTTCCTCCGCCTATCGTGTTCTCTCTCGAAGAGGCCCTTGAGTATATTCAGGAAGATGAACTTGTTGAGGTTACACCGCATAGTATGCGGCTAAGGAAAATATACCTGGACGAGAACGAGAGAAAGAGAAGAAAGGGCTGATCAGGGTTGCTATTTTAAAAAAATAGATTATCTTTGCGGGCTCATTTATAATATGGGAAAAGAGCCTGATAACTTGTACACAATTCCTGTAAAGGGGTTGTCAATCGGAAAACATGAGTACAGTTTTCTGATTGATAATAAGTTTTTTGAGGATTTTGAAAACTCACAGATACTAGGGGCATCATTAAATGTTGATGTGGAACTGGAGAGAAGTGAGACATGGATTAAGATTGTAAGTGCCATTCATGGGACTCTCTCCGTTGAGTGTGACAGATGTCTGGATGAACTGGCAATTCCTTTGAAAACAGAAGCCTCTCTTTTGGTGAGGTTTGTAAAAAACGAGGATGAACCGGAAGAGGATGATCTGGAAACAATAACACTTGATCCTTCAGAGGCTATTTTAGACCTCAGACAGTTCTTTTACGATTATATTTGTCTCTCTCTGCCTATGCAGATGGTGCATGAAGAGGGAAAATGCAATCCTGAAATGATTGCAAGACTTGAAAATGCTAGGGGAGAAAAGCCCGTTGGGGAAAGTGGATCTCCTTTTGACAAATTAAAAGATTTATTGAATTAATTAAGTTAAAATATTTAGATATGGCACATCCGAAACACAAGATTTCAAAAACCCGCAGGGATAAAAGAAGGACCCATGATCATGCAGCGGTTCCAACACTTGCAAATTGTTCTAACTGCGGTGCCGCAGTACTTTATCACCGTGTTTGCCCTGAGTGCGGCTACTACAGAGGCCGTCTTATGGTGCAGAAAGCTACATCGTAGTCTTCTCTTATGAGGATTGGTCTGGATGTAATGGGCGGTGACTACGCTCCTTTGAATACTGTTTCGGGAGCAATAGACGTCTATTCCAAACTAAGTCCGGGAACAGAATTGTACCTGTTAGGTGATCAGTTCAGGATTACCGAGATTTGTAGCCAAAAGGGCTTCAATCCCGGTAATTTTACTATTGTCCACTGCTCTCAGACAATAAAAATGGATGATCATCCTGTAAAATCTTATCACAAGAAGCAGGATTCAAGCATAGTTGTAGGCTTCAATATGCTGCGCAATGGTCAGATAGATGCTCTTGCGAGTGCAGGAAATACAGGTGCGGTTCTTACAGGCTCCTACCAGACTCTGAAACCACTGCCGGGTATTATGAGGCCTTGTATATCAGTCGAGATGCCTCTCCTTAACGGAAAGAAGATGCTGATTCTGGACGTTGGTTTTAATGTGGACTCCAAACCGGATGTTCTTTACCAGTTCGGAGTACTTGGATCTATATATGCAAGGGCTATGATGGGAATTGAGAGGCCGAAGGTTGCTCTTCTCAATATTGGAGAAGAGGAGGAGAAAGGAAATATGGTGACAAAAGAGGCATATAAACTTATGTCAGATTCAGCAGATTTTGACTTTGTAGGCAACATGGAGGCTAACCGTCTCTTTGATGGTGATATTGCAGATGTCCTTGTTACCGATGGTTTTTCCGGAAACATCTGTCTTAAGCAGGCAGAAGGAATGTATAATCTTTTAAGAAAACTAAATATAAAGAATGACTTTCTTGAAGGATATAATTATGAAGATTATGGCGGCACACCGGTTTTAGGAGTACCGGCACCGGTGATTATAGGTCACGGTGCCTCATCCCCGTTAGCTGTCGCAAATATGATAACCAGTACCCAACGGGCTTTGGAACGGGATTTGGTAGGAAAGTTCAAAGAGGTACTTTTACGAAACTAGAATGAAAGCTGTAATTAAAGGAATAGGCGGTTATATTCCGGACTATATATTGACAAATCAGGAACTATCCACAATGGTAGATACAACCGACGAGTGGATAATGACAAGAATCGGTGTGAAAGAGAGACGTATTCTTAAGGAAGACGGCCTCGGCACCTCCCACATGGGAACTCTTGCTGTTGAGAATTTGTTGGAAAAAACGGGGATATCGAAGGATGATGTTGATATGCTTATTTGTGCGACTGTAACTCCGGATATGCTATTCCCGGCTACAGCCAATATAATTTGTGACAAAGTAGGTATTAAGAATGCCTGGGGGTATGATATAAATGCCGGCTGTTCCGGTTTTATATTCAGTCTCTCTACTGCCGCCTCATTCATAGAATCTGGCAGAGCGAAAAGAATAATTCTGGTGACCGGAGAGAGAATGTCTTCCATAACAAACTACCAGGACAGGACAACATGTCCTTTGTTTGGTGACGGAGCTGTAGCCATGCTTGTTGAGGCAACCGAAGATTCTTCTGTCGGACTTATGGATGAAATACTTCATGTTGACGGAATAGGGAGGCAGTATCTTTTCCAGAAGGCCGGGGGATCAATGTATCCACCGACAGAAGAGACCGTCAGGAACAGGGAGCACTACATCTATCAGGATGGACAGGTTGTGTTCAAGTATGCAGTAAGCCGTATGGCTGATGTCTCTGTTGAGATGATGGAGAGACACAATCTTAAAGCTTCGGACATTGCTTACCTGATTCCTCATCAGGCCAACCTTCGGATTATTGATGCAACGGCAAAAAGGATGGGACTGAAGAAAGATAAGGTGCTTATTAATATAGAAAAGTTCGGAAACACAGCAGGTACTTCTATTCCTTTAGTTCTCTGGGAATTTGAAAAGAAATTCAAAAAAGGAGACACACTTATACTCTCGGCATTCGGTGCCGGATTTACCTGGGGTGCTTTATACTATAAATGGGGTTACGATCCTGAATAGTCAAAAACTTTCTTTAAACGATAATCGGTTATTACTTACAATAACCAAAAGGCATCATATAGAGAGGTTCTTCATCAGCAGGTAGCTGAAGCAGCTTTTTCAAGGCTTCGTCAGAAAATGCACCAACGGCACAAGTGCCAAGATGAAGAGCTTCGGCTTGCAGATAGACATTTTCGGCGGAATGACCCAGATCCATACATACATATCTCTCTTTACCGCGCTCTCTGTATTTCTTTGTACATCTTTCAAAAACAGCACTGTAGAACAAAGTAGCCGGAGCCTCTCTTAACATTTTCTGATTATAGGCAGCAGAGCAGGCATCTTTTCTTAAATCACCTGATATGGTGCATTTTATACTATGCTCTTTAGAGTTGTACTTATATAAACCGGGCTCGATTCCCTTTACATTTCCTATTAGCACATAGATTTCCAAAGGATAAAGAGCACCGGCAGAGGGTGCGGTACGCAAACCTCCCCTTAAAACGGGGTAATCGTCTCTTTTAACAGTAATACCGTATGCAGACCATAAGATCTGAGAAAGCTGCTCTATAGAGAGCTCTTTGTCTAGGAATTGCCTTCTGGAACGTCTCTGTTGAAGGGCCTCTTCGACACTCATAGCTCCTTTTATCGAGGGAGCAGGCAATGTGTATACCTTTCCGTTTTCAGGATTATCTGCAGGGCATTCGGGAGAAATCCCCATCATTAATATAAGTGCAGTAATAAATAGTTTCATGGTTGAGATATTTATATTTATTGTATGAAAGTAGTAATTTTTAAAAATATAAGACAATAAAAATTTTTCTATAATAGTAAAAGGTGATACTAATTTTAAAAAGATTATTATCTTTACCCTATAAACATTAGAATTATGAAAAAGATACAAACAATAGTAATGCTATTATTGCTAGCAGTCCCGGTAATAGTTACAGCACAGACAAAGGAGATATTGTACAAATTCGGAGGATTTGTTGAATTTAAAAGCTATTTTGATGACTACAGGTCAAGAACCTCAAGATATGACCTGCAATACAAGTATCCTTTGTCTCCGAACATGAATGATGATGGTATAGATATAAATAAAAGCAATTCTTTGAATTACAGCATAGCTGCAAGCAGGTTGACATTTTCAGTCGCTGGAATGAAATTCCTGAATGCAGATGTAAATACTTATGTAGAAGCCGATTTTCTTGGTTCTGGAGAGAGTTATATCGGTATGTTCAACCTTCGTCACATTTACATGAATTTCAAGTGGAAGAAAAGTGCTCTGCTTTTGGGGCAGACAAACCATCTGACTCATGTGTCGGAAGTCTCATCAAACATGGTAGGATTCGGATCCGGATATCCCTTCAATACACTTAACAGAGGTATGCAGGTTCGATATGAGGTCATGTTATCCGAGAATATGAAATTCCTTGCTGCAGCTGAAATGTACAGTGGACATAAATCCTTAGGACCAGCATCGGCACAGGCTCAGTCAGGAATTCCAGATCTGCATGCTCAGATAAAGCTGGGTAATGCTAACAAAATATTCGGAGGAGCTACGTTTGGATATAAATTTTTTAAGCCTAGAAACACAGACGGTAATAACAACCCAATTTCTACAACTGTATCTGCATTTGATGTAAGTCTGTTTGCAAAGGCTGTCATAGGCAGGGGATTTTCAGTTAAGCTCTGGGGTATTTACGGTGAGAATCTTTCGATGTACAACATGCTTGGCGGATATGGAAAGCTAGCATATACTGCTTCCGAACCTCTCGATTTCGACTACTCTAACCTACGCACATTGTCGACTTGGGCTGAATTTGAAACGCCTTCATACAAAAACTTCAATTTTGGATTATTTTATGGATATCAGAAAAATTGCGGTACAAAAGATAAGCTGGATACTTCTGCTTCAGGGGCAAACTATCTCTATTTTTCCGATCAAAAGATGGAGTGGTTTTCCAGAGTATCTCCAAGGATAACTTATAGCTTGTCTAAAAAATTGATATTTGGTCTCGAATATAATCTTACATTTGCAAAGTGGTCAAAAAGCGTTGATGCAAACTTGAAACCACTAACCAGTTTTGACGTTAACCACAACAACAGACTGGAATTCATGGCAAAACTTAATTTCTAAAAGTGAACACAGGAAGGACCGATCTTCTTTGGAACTATGCGGCAAGTTTTATGAGACTTGCTTCGGCAATGATTATCCTTCCTCTGATTTTACGTTTGCTTCCGGATGAGGAGGTAGGGTTGTGGAATGTCATGATTGGCCTTAATGCAATGATATATCTTTTGGATTTTGGATTCTTCCAGACATTTTCAAGAGCAGTTACATATATTTTTTCCGGTGCCAAAGAGTTAAGAGGTGAGGGATTGGGGAAGACCAATGAAGACGGAAGTATTGATTATTCGCTTCTTAAGGGAACATTGTCGTCTATGAGGGTCTATTATGCCGGAGTTGCCATTTTTCTTGTTATTTTGCTTTTTACTGGAGGTTATTTTTATATAGAGAAACTTCTTGACGGGTATTCCGGTAATATTGAAAATGCAAGAATTGCATGGTATCTGTACGGAATACTGCTCTCTTACCAGTTCTATACCTATTTTTACGACGCACTTCTGGTTGGACGAGGCATGATTAAACGATCGCGGCAGATAATAGTCTTTTCTCAGTGTACCCACATTATTCTGGCCTCTGCAATGCTTATTATGGGTTTTGGGATTATCTCGATGGTTTGTGGACAGACACTGGCAACAATTCTGAACAGAATGCTTTCCAGAAGAGCCTTTTATGACAAGGAGACCAAAACCAAGCTCAGAACCTCCAAACAAACATCTTGGGTTTCCATTCTTAAAACTTTATGGAAGACGGCATACAAATCCGGATTGGCAAACCTGAGCCTTGTCTTTACAAACAAAATGCTTACACTTATAGGAGGTCTTTTCATACCTTTGGCTGTACTGGGATCCTACGGAATTACAAAGCAGATAGCAGATCTCACATACACACTTTCTCTAATATGGTTTATGACATTTCTTCCCAAACTGACCCAAAACCGGCTTTTAGGCAAGGAGGGAGAGGTGAAGAGAATCTATATTAAATCCCAATACATTGCATTGGGCGTTTTTACAGTTCTTT
>JALOCI010000102.1 GCA_023227835.1 Bacteroidales bacterium | reverse complement strand
TCTTTTCTTTTACCTGATTTACATTCTCAAATATGTACATATCTAATACATCTTCTCGATATGTTCTGTTAAATCGTTCAATAAAACCATTTTGCATGGGCTTACCTTTCTGGATTCGTACGTGATTGATCTCTGAGGTTGAGCAAAAGTCACCAAAAACTTTTGCGATAAACTCAGTCCCATTATCACTGCGGATCTCCTCTGGCTTACCTCTCCATTCAATAACACGTTTTACACGCTCAATAACTTTTAAAGAAGGAAATGAATAATCAACTTCAATAGCCAAAGCTTCACGATTAAAATCATCAAGTATGTTTAAAGTTCTGAACTTCCTTCCATTCTCAAGTCTATCCTCCATAAAATCAATGCTACAGGTTAAGTTAGGTCTGGTTGGTTGCAGGAGAGTCTTCTTCTCCGGATTAGGTATCCTTCTCTTTATCTTCCTCCGATGCGGCATCCCAAGGCTTATATACACTCGCCTTACTCTTTTGTGGTTCCATGTAAGTCCTTCACCTATGATACGTTTAAAATACTCCGGGAAGCCTCTGGCTGGTAGCTTATCTCCATCCCACTTAAGTTTTGCTTCTACTTCTGAATCATCCTTTATCGACTCATAATAGTACATGCTCCTGACCAACATTATTAACTTACACGCCCTGGCAATGGAAATACTCTCTTCCTCTTTTATCTCTTTCACTAGATCCTTCTTTTGACAGGGCGTTAAAGCTTTTTTCTATAACATTCTTTAATATCCTGTGATCCAGACTTAAATCAGCATACATCCGCTTGAGTTCAGAGTTCTCCCTCTCAAGTTCTTTATACTTCCGTAAAAGCTCAGAATCCATTCCTGAATACTTCTTCCTCCAGTTATAAAAGGTGGCACGGTTAATTTTAAGTTCCCGACAAATATCAATAACATTCTTGCCAGCCTCATGCTCCTTCAGGGCTCCGGTTATCTGGCTCTCGGTATATTGGATATTTCAGTGATATTGACCCCCAAAACGGCCATGTTGACCCCCTTGTAGGTTTTATCTCAAAGAACTGATGGTAACTGACAATATTACCGTTTTTTTCTCATACTCTCACCCTTCAATTCGATTCTGTATGCAGAGTGAACTAATCTGTCTAAAATGGCATCTGCAATAGTTGTTTCACTGATTACATCGAACCAACTTGTTACTGGTAACTGACTTACAATGATCGTTGATGCCTTACCATGGCGGTCTTCTATGATTTCCATCAGATCAAACTGCTGTTGCTGTTCCATTCTGGTCAGACCAAAATCATCAAGTATAACCAGAGATGCCTTTGCAATTTTATCAAAATACTTTAAAATACTTCCGTCCGATCGTGCCATTTTAGTGCGGAGCATAAATTTCTGGGTGTTAAAGTAAATAACATTGTGTCCATGCAAACAAGCCTGATGACCAAGAGCTGATGCCAAAAAACTTTTACCACAACCTGTTGCTCCTGTAATTAATACAGATTCGCCACGAGCAATATAAGCACAGGTAGCAAGATCGCTTATTATTGACTTATTAAGGCCTCTGGATGGTTCATAACTAAGTTCCTCCAGACTTGCCTGATAGCGGAACCTGGCTCCCTTGATCATCCGGTTAAACCGGTTGTTCTTTCGTTCTTCCTCCTCTCTTTCAATGAGGATTTCCAACCCCTCACTGAAGGATAGTTCGAACACCTGTTTTGTTTCATTTAGTGCCTGCCAGCCGCGAGCCATCCCTGTTAGTCGCATCTGGCGTAGTTTAAGATCAATTTGTTGTACCATAAATTTAATTTAAAGATTTAGTGAAAGTTGATTGTAATAGTCCCGCCCACGTATGTTCTCATGAATGGGTAGGGGAACTGGTGTTTCTGCCTCAGGCAACCCATGCTTTTGTATCTTTTCAACCATGTTTAATATATACTTGTAGGAATAGCATTTATAATCAATAGCCATTTTACAGGCAGTGTCAAAGATCTCAGGAGTTGTTTTACGGTAAATATTTAGCAGACCATCGCATGTACGGTAGTTCTGCTCCGGCGGTCTTCCTCCATCAAAGAGACACTGTATAAGTTGTAGTAGCGGTGAGGATACCTGCTCTGCCCTTTGCATATAATATGCCGGGCTTCTTTTAAGGTAATGCTGATGAGTTGAGCATAAATGTTCCGGAATGCTGGAATACACTCCGGGGGTATAATCCCTGGGATGTATTGCTACCATCTCACCCTGAGCATAAATACGCACAATAGAACGTGTATAGATAACTTTTACTCTCTCTCCGGTCCATCTGAAAGGAACGCTGTAATAATGCTTATCAATGGCCAGGTAGATATGATTGTTCATGGCAACCTTCAGTTCACGGTAATATTTAAGTTCGTACCCTTCTGTTGGCAATGGATTAAGATATTTTTTCTCCGCGGAAAGAAAGCGTTCTTCACGGCAATATGGCTTCTTCTGCATTCTTGTCTGATTATGCCTTCTAACCTTTTCCAGCACTGCATCATTGAGTGAAGTAAGATCAAAGAACTGCTGTTTCCTTAACCTTGCAAATACACGCGTATAGATCATCTTAACCTGATTTTCTACCAATGCCTTATCCTTGGGCTTGGCGACACGTGCCGGGAGTACAGTTATTTTGTAGTGGTTGCAAAAATCCTCCAGTGCACGTGATATATCTGGCTCATAACGGTTAGCCTTAATTATCGCAGACTTTAAATTATCCGGAACTAATACCATTGGAGAACCACCGATAAACTCCAGGCAACGTTTAAGGGCATAAATAAAATCATCTATACTCTGGCTCCTTACAACCATGGCAAAAGCATAATCGGAGAATGGCAGGCAGGCAACGAATACCGGACAATAGATTAACTCTCCGGTATCCCGATCTATATATGGAAGCATCTTTCCTGCAAAGTCAACAAAGAGTTTATCTCCTGGTTCATGAGTAAGTACCATTGATGGGTTCCTTGCTAATAGTTGCTGGTTAAGATGAAAGCAAAACTGTGTCAGGCCATAACCCGATGGAACCTCTTCAAGGTATTCTTCCCACAGGAGCTTGCGGGTAACACCTCTTTGCTTTAATTGTGACTGATAATAATCAAGTTGTGATTTAATATATTCGAACCTCTCATCCTTATATGCTGGATTACCGGATGAAAACAAAGTCTCCAACTCAGGATCTTCCAGAGATAGCATGTGCTCGGGAGAAAGTTTTAACTCAGCGGTCTTGGATATATAGGACTTCACCGTGTTCTTGCTCATCCCAAGGGTGCGAGCAATGAACTTGATTTTCTTTCCTTGTCCGAGTAATAATAATAACTGTTTAATCTGACTCATAGGTTTTATTTTTCCTGCCATCTGTCTTTTTTTAGAGTTTAAAACCCTAAATAATAAAACCTACTGATAATCAAAGAACCAAGGGGGTCAGCATGCTCCGAAAAGTTTGCAAAGGCAAAGTGAAGATCCTGGTCAAAGGGGTCAACATGCTCCGAAAAGTTCAACGCGCTTACGCGCCAGACCCCTGAAAAAACAAAAATCCCTTACCTGGTTCAGTAAAAGGGGTCAACATCCGCCGGAATGTCATATGAAATCCAGCAATAAAAAATAAATTTTATTCCGTTTTCAGGGGGTCAAGATGCTCCGAATTCTCCATTCAACAAAAGATGCAACCTTTTTTTGTATCTTGTAGTCTAGTTTTAAGCCGAAGTGGCTACACTTTTATTTGCACCTAAAACAACCTGACATGACAACGTCAACTACCTCTGAAAACAAAAGCACTATCAATATGAAAGCAAGTAAAGTATCTTCTTTGCTGGCAATTTTTATTTTGTCAACAATTACTCTATATTCTCAGTCTTATCTGATTCCTGTGGATGCCCCAAACAATAAGTATCCAATAACATTTACTGATGTTTCACAGCAAGTATTAGTACTTGAGTTCGATAGAACAGTTATAGCATCTGGGACATCAGCAGGATGGACGATTACCGTCGGTGGAGTCCCGGTTGCAATGACAGGAAGTCCAGTAAATGCAGGTAACTTTCTTCGAATTACTTTATCCTCTTCAATTTCATATACTAACAGGAATAGTGTTTTGGTGTCATATAATGCTGCAACAGGTACTCTTTCACTGACTGGTCCTGTCGAACCAAATTTTACTAATGTTTCAGCTGTTAATAATTATATTGCCGTTGCCGCAGATTTTACAAATGGCTTGTATGGAGAGAACCCTCCGATAGATATTTGTGCTCAAGTTATAAATGTAGAAATCGAGTATAACATAACATTAAGCCAGAGATATAGAAATAGTATACATT
>JALOCI010000134.1 GCA_023227835.1 Bacteroidales bacterium | reverse complement strand
AGTCGTTCGCCTCCTGGGCTGCGGCGCGCCCCGACCTGCGGCAGTGGACGGCGACCGGCGCGATCTGGTCGTCGCGCTATCGCCGCGCGGCCTACCGGTTCAGCCCCGCCGGCGAGCAGCACGCCATGGAGGCGATCCGAGTGGCCGACGCGGCGCGAGTCGCCGGCGTGTCCACCACCGGCCTGTGGGAGGCGATCGGGCAGCCCAAAGATCGGGCCTCCCGACAGCTCCACGCCGAGGAGCCGTGGTGCGACGGCGCACTGGAACGCCTCGCCGATCGCCTGGGCGTGACCGTGGCCAGCCTGCACGGGACCGTTGACCCGACCCAGGAGCCGCCCCCGCTGGACAAGGCCAAGCGCCGCGACACGCCGGCCACCGTCGGCGACGTTCTGCGCGACCGCATGACCCCCGTGTCCTTGGCGTACAAGGCGCAGCCCGAGGACGACGACTGGGACGGCCACGGGCTCGCCACCGAGCCCATGGTCAAGCAGGCCGTGGAGGGGCAGGGGGATCTCGCCGCCGCCGTCGCCGACACCGAGGAACTGCGCCGGCTGCGCCGAGTGTTCCGGCTGCTGTCCAAGCTCGCCAAGATCGGCGGGCGCCTGGACAACCGGGACCTCCGCGAGATCGTGGGGTACGGCCGCGGCCGGGACATGCTCGATCTGATCATGGCCCAGCGGCTCGCCGAGTCGCGCCCGATCCGCATGGGGTCGATCCTGGACCAGCTGGACGGCGAGGACGACGGGGAGGGCGGCCGATGAACCACGAGCGAATCGCCGACGACAACTACGCCACCCCGCCGCTGATCGCGCGGTGGGCAGTGGTGCACGCCCTGAAGCTGCTGGGCGCCATGGAGCCGCCACCGTACCCGCACCTGCGGGCGCTGGAGCCCGCGTGCGGCGACACGGCGCCGTTCGGCATGGCCATGGCCCAGCGTGGGCTTCAGACCATGCTCCAGGATCTGCGCGACGTGAACGGCGAGGCGATCCGCGAGCTGTGGAAACGGGAGCACGGGGTCGATCTCGCACCACGTGCACCCGTGGAGATCCTGTCGTGCTGGGACTACCTCACCGCCCAGCTGCCGACGGTCTACCACCTGATCGCCGTGAATCCCCCGTTCAAGATGGCCGAGCAGTTCGTGCGCCGGGTGATCGACCGAGACCTGGACGGGCACGGCGTGGCGGTGTTCCTCCTGCGCCTGGGGTTCCTGGAATCACAGGCCCGATCCGCGTTGTTCTCCGAACGTCCACCGGCCGAGGTGCACGTGCTGACCGCGCGGCCCTCGTTCGCCCACGGCAAGACCGACTCGACGGCCTACGGCCTGTTCTTCTGGCGCGGGTCCGCCGCCGACGCCCAGGCGCGCAACGGTGGATACCAGACCACGACCCTGCACTGGATCGACAACGCCGCCTGGGAGCCGCGCCGGGGCCGTGTGCGGATCGAGAAGGGAGCCGAACATGGGACGCCGTGAAACACGAGAGGGGCGCGAGGCTCGCCGCGTGCGCAACGGGAAGCGCCGGCAGGAGGAGCAGGCCCGCAACCCGGACAAGCGCCCCATGACCCTGCGCCGCATGGCCGAACGAGAGCGCACCATGGCCAAGATCGACGCCGCTTTCAAGGCCTGGGAACTGGTGCTCGCCGCCGTGGCGCCGCTCGCCCCTGGGCCGCCTGGTTTCAGGTACGTGAACTTCGTGTTCACCGACCCGATCGACGCCAAGGCCTACAACGCGGAATTCGAGGCGGCTCTTGTCACTGCCGGCGAGGAGGGCAAGACACCGATCGGCCGGTGGAGGGTGTGGGCAGGCGTCGCCATGGTCTGGCTGGAGCGCCGCAAGATGCGACCGATCCCCGTTCCACCCGGTGAGCTGCCGCGCGGTCGTGCGTACAAGACCGGCGAGATCAGGCTCATGGCCCCAACCGACCCGGACATGATCGCCCTGCTGAAGCGCAAGGTCGGGATCGAGGACAAGCCGGCCAAGCCGGACAAGGCCGAGCCGGTGGCCACGAGCACCGAGCCCGCCGCCGATCCGCTGGAGTTCCAGGGGATCCCCGAGGCCTCGCCGCCGGCAGCGACCGAGCCCGCCGAGCCGTCCCAGCCGCCCACCCAGGGCGTGGACGGGAGCGCCTAGCAGATGGAAACGCCGCGCATCGGTGACACGAGGAAGGCGTCCGAAATCGGACGCAAGGGGACGGCCCGCTATGTTCTGCGCCTATGTCGTTGCGGCTCCAGGCAATGGGTGCAGATCAACAAGTTCCTCGCCGGGAAGTGTCTGGTGTGCAAGTCTTGCGCGAACCAGAAGAAATCGGAGACTCAGAAGGGCACCGGAGGACCATCTTGGAAAGGCGGCCGCGTGCGCCTGTCTGGCGGATACATCGGGGCCTACGTTCACGAGGATGACCCGATGATCGGCATGGCCAAGCACGGGGCGCGCAACGGTCGCTGTCGGTACGTCCTGGAGCACCGCCTCGTCATGGCCAGGCACCTGGGGCGGCCGCTCACCAGCCTGGAGGTTATCCACCACAAGAACGGCGTGAAGGACGACAACCGGATCGAGAATTTGGAATTGAAAAGCAGCCACAACGAGCACATGGCCGAGCATTCCGCTGGGTATCGTGACGGATTCGATCAGGGATACCGAGACGGTCTGCAAAG
>JALOCI010000038.1 GCA_023227835.1 Bacteroidales bacterium | reverse complement strand
TGACCATCCTCTTCTCCTCGATGGACGTGCTCTTGAAGCAGACGACGCAGGCGCTCGTGGTGGGCCAAGCCGCCTACCCGCTGGCTGACCTCGGCCGGATGGTGTGGCTCAAGCACCGCACGGGCACCGTGGCTCCCTACTCCTACACGAACATCCTCCCCGTCGGGAGCGAGAACCTCGAGCACCTACTCGAGCTCACTGGCTCCGAGCCCCGCTACTACACGACCGAGATTGTGTCCGACGACGGCGACACACAGGTGGTCGTCTATCCGACTCCCGCGACCGGCATCACGGGTTCGCTCCACGGCCTGTACTTCGGTGTTCCTGCCGCTCTCGACACGTCCACGAGCAACCCGACGTGGCATCTGCGCTTCCACTTCCTGCCGTGCTATTGGGCCGCGGCCGTGCTCCTGCGCAAAGACCGTCGGCCGGAAGCGGCGTTCGAGATGGAAACACTCTTCCGTTCTGGCATGATGGAGTACGAGCGCTGGTACAACTCCCGCGCCCCGTACAAGGGTGAGGTCATCGCCTCGCAACCGTCTCCGAATGAAAACTTCGGGTTCGGCACGGCGTTCCCGTATCCTGACGAGATTGGGTAGCTGCTCATGACGACTAGGCGCTCTCTGCGTGACATGCGGGAGACGGTGGATAATGCGCCTACCATCTGGCTCGCTGCGAGTGAGAACTACTCCGGCGGCATGGATTCTGCGACCGACCCGCGCGACATCGACAAGCTCCAGCTCCAGCTCGTGCGCAACGGCTACATCTCGCTCGCCAACCGCGCCGTGCGGCGCCCTGGCTTCACGTCGCTTCTGGCCTCTGACTTCGCATCGCCCATCCGTGCCATCCGCCGCTTCCGTGACGCGAACGGGCTGTACTCCGGCCTCATCGTGTGGGAGGGCGGCAACGTCTGGGACGTGAGCGATGCTGGCGTCACGCGTCTGCTCATCGCACATCCTGTCGAGACGCCGGCCTACGACGTGGCCCACTGTGAGTTCGCCGAGGCCATCTACTATGAGATGGAGTGGGCGGGGCTCTACAGCATCCAGGTCGCAGAGACCGCTGCAAGCGCGCACGTCTACTCTCCATACGCCCGTTTTACGAGCGGCTACTACGGCACCGCACTTGCCGGTGATGCTGGCAACGTCTACACGCTTACCGTCACCAAGAGCGCGCCAGGCGGGTCGCTCTCGGCGTCCATGACGGGCACTGACATCTCAGCGGTGCTCGCCACTGATGGCGCTGGCGTCATAACGTCCACCAACACCGAGGTCGTGGCGGCGCTCAACGGCGTCGCAGCCATGCCGGTCGACTGGACAGCGGTTGATGGGGCAGCTCTCGCCGTCGAGGTAGCCGAGACGCAGTTCTACGGCGGTGCCGATGTAGGGCAGCCGTACGCGGCGCTCGTGCTCTACGACTACGACTTCTGCTATCTGGCCGCGCGTGAAGGCTCTGACCGCATCTTCGGAATCGACGCTGCCGACCCTGCATCACTCCGGTGGTGTGATGCTCTCACGCCTGGGACGTGGAACTCGGCGAATGTGTGGCGTCCAGGCGGACGCTTCACCGGCATCGTCGAGATTGCCGGAGTCCTTCTGGCGTTCCAAGAAGAGCGCATCATGCGCGTCGACGGAACCGACCCGACTACCTGGTCGACTGTACGCGCTTCTGCCGAGGGGCTCGGCCTTCCGCTCGGTGCTTCCGCGACTCTCCGCGAACTCGAGGGCGTGGCCGTCTATCTCTCGCAGACTGGCCTCACGGTCTTCGACGGCAGCCGTCCGAGAGTCATCTCGAACGCGGTCAAGAGCCGCGAGCAGGCGTGCCGGAACTTCATCCCGCTCACGGCTGATGAGTGGGACGGCTCCTTCATCGACGTGTGGCGCGACTTCCTGCTCGTCTTCTACAAGTCCGACGGCTCCGACACCGGCTGCAACCGCGTGCTCCTCTACGACTTCCGGCGCTCCATCTTCGCGGGCGTGTGGGAGCTTGCCGAGCCTGTGACGTGCTCGAGTTGTGATGAGACGGGTGACGGCGTGGCTGCCGCACTTCTGCTCGGCACCGTGAGCGGCAACATCCTGCGGGAGAACGACCTGTTCCTCGACGACGATGTGGCCTTCGAGTTCGGCGCGAAGTCAAAGGTCTACGACTGCGGGCGCGAGGCAATCGACAAGCAGGTCATCGAGATGCGCGCCCCGTACTACGCCGGTGGGCCCACCACGCTCACGATGAGCCTCTACCGCGAGGGCGACGTTACGCCTTGCGCGACGGTGGCTCACGGCATCACCGCCGAGGGCGAGGGCGTCATCGTCAAGCGCGTCCATCACATGCGCGGGCGTGACTTCCGCGTCGAGTTCTCGCAGACCGATGACGTGTACCTCGAGGTCAACGGGAATGAGTTCGACTATTTTTTCGCGGCTCGGCGGTAGACAAGGGGGAGTCCCTGCCTTCCGCCGCGGAGCTCGGCACACTCGGCTACTTCACCACCATGCCGCGCCCCGCGCCCCGCGCCATGCCGGAGATGCCGGAGCTCACTCCCTGGGCGCCTGTCGTCCCGACATTCCCCGACCTGCCCGCCGAGATACCGTGGCCGCCTGACTTCGACTTCGAGTACGATGTCTCGCCCTGGTACGTCGACCCGACGCGGCCGCCTTGCTACGATGCCTTCGCCGCTCGCGTGATGGCGCTTCTGAACGCAACCGCGCTTCATCGGGCCGCGCTTGGGCTCCGGCCGATGTATCCGCCGTTCGACCTGCGCTACATGATGGCGACACCGACGCTCGTGAACCTGGCGACGCTGTGGCTTGCGACGGCCTGGAACCTGCACATGCACGCGCCGCATCCGGCGCCTGACTGGACGACGCTGTGGGACTACACGGTGAGCCAGAGCGGCTACGTGAAGGCGACGCGCTCGGCAATCAACTCACAGTGTCAGATCTCTCCAACACTCAACGCCTACTCCACGAGCATCTACTCGGGTGAGTCCGGCAGCCTGCATCTCGCGCAGACGTCGAACGTATCTGCGGCAAACGTCATGTCGCTCGCCACGTTCCGCCGGTATGCCCCGTACGGCGGCTCCTACGTCTACGCGCAGGTGGGCGTCAGCAAGAAGACGAACGGCGATTGGGAGCTCACCTTCATCCGCGCCGGTGGTGTCAGCACAGACCGGTCCTACACCGGTGCGAGCATCGACATCGACATCGAGCTCTCCGGCGGCGACGTCATCTATCGCGTGAACGGCGCGGTCATCTTCAACGAGGCTGCTTGCACATCCGCGACAGCGGGGCTCGGCATGGTGACGGTCGACACGTACGTTCCTTACTCTCAACCTGCGGGAACGTACGTGCGCCTGGACTTCACGGTGTCGAGCACGCATACCGATTGCACCTCCGACCCGCGCTCGGACGAGCATTGGGACGCATGGGAGGAAGGGCCATCAACGTCCGGCAACCACGAGTGGGGTATTGGAGCTGCGGGGTACACCGAGTCGATTCACTACGTGGACGGCGGTGGCGGAACGCCGACAGTCAGCATCACGGCCATCACGCCGCTCACCATCGCGGCCCTCGACTGCGGGCTGATGATGAGCTGGCTCTCGGCCGTCGAGAACGTGATGTGGCCCCACCTGCGTTCGTGACGCTTAGGCGACGACGTGGTAGGATTTGGCAGTAGTGACCGCGGAAGGGCGGGCATCATGGCGATTACGAATGACAGCGGCACGATGAGCAAGGGCAACTACTATTCGTATCCTGGGGCGTTTCCGTTTCCTGTAGCACCGTCCGCTGCTGGCTTCAAGCCGTATCACACGGCGCCTACCTCCGGCTTCCAGAGTCAACTCGGAGCACCAATCCAGCAGGCAGGTATGACCAGCATCTACAACGGGCTTCGGAACGAGCCTGGTGTGGTCACATCGCGCAGGGGTGGGTCGGGGACGTTCGGCTCTCCGACGGTCGCACCGACTCCGACCCCCACCGCCCGTCAGTGGAACCCGTACAACGTCGGGGCCGCTCCGCAGGTGAGCACGACTCCCTGGGATGCAAGCGGTGGCGCCTTCCAGAACTTCATCTCCGGCGCGGCCACACCGCGGGTCGCCGCTCCCAACTACGATGAGACCGTCAACGGGCCCATGCTCATCGACCCGAACGGCATCTCCATCGACGTTGACCAGGACTACAACCTGGGCCAGTGGGTCGACGCAATCTCCGCGCAGGCCATGTACGGCCAGGAAGCACGCCTGACTGCCGCTCGTGAGCAGCAGGTCGCGCGTGGGATGGGCCGCTCCGGTGCCGCCATCCTCTCCGAAGATGCGGTCATCCGTGACACGCAGATTCAGATTCAGCAAGCCGCGGCGACAGCAGCGGTGGAGCAGGCCAGGCTCAATGCCTCGGCCGAGCAGGCGTATGCCTCGCTCCAGACCGAGCGCGAGCTCTCCAACCAGCGCGCGTACGAGGCGTGGAACGTGCTCACCGAGCAGGCGCAGCAGTTCAAGGCGTCTCAGGAGATGGAAGCCGCACTCGCCAACCAGGCCGCCGAGATTGAGATGCGCGGCATCGGGATGCAGTACGCCGGTATTCTCTCGCAGCTCGAGACCGAGCGGGTGCTCGCCAACCAGCAGACTCAGCAGAGCTACGCGCAGATGCGGATGACCGCTTCACTAGCCGAGCGCGAGAACCAGCTCCAGGCTGAAATCTCGGCAGCCGAGCTCGAAGTCCAGAACCGCTCCATCACGATGCAGTACGGTTCGAGCGGCGCGGCTGACAATACCGACTGGTCGGCTATCGTCGCCGACGCGCGTATGCTCATTGACGAGACTGGCACCGGCGCAGAGGCGCTCCAGCTTCTCGTGACTGCCTATCCTGACGCGGACTGGAACACACCCGCAGGTCAACAGCTCATCGGCTGGATACAGCCCCAGTGGAACGGCCAGACGACGGCCCTGTCCAACCCCGTCACGAACCTGTAGGCCGCCATGCAGGGGCGACTCGGGCGAAGCTCAAGCGGCGGGGCGCTCTCCGACGCAATCATGCGGCGCATCCGGCGTGACCCCAAGTGGGGAGCGCAGTATCTCGCCCGCAGGGGTATCGACCCCGCGACAACGGCGCGTCTGCTCAAAGACGAGGATGAGCCGAAGTTCCTCGACAAGCTCCTCCAGCCGCTCGACGCTTTCGGGAGTGCGCGCCGTTCCGCAGAAATGAATGCGGGCCATCTGGCCGGTCGCGTACTGCGCGGCGAAGCGGACTGGCAAGAAGCGGGTTCTGCTCTTGCGGCATCGCTGTCTGGTGTGAGTGGCCTATTGCGCGAGACTACGGGATTCGACCTTAATACGTGGGGTATGTCCGACGAGCGCGTCGCCAAAGAGAAGGCACGCTTGGCGGAGGAATCTGCGTACCTGAAAGAACGCGGCTACTTCGATGCGAACGAGGAGGCAGCCAAGTCTCTGACGGGCCGCCAGGGCGCGTCCTTCACGCACGCCGTCAAAGACTTCTCGGATGAACAGTGGCTTCCCGAACCCGTCCGTGACTGGCTTGGCAAAGAGACGACGCAGTTCTGGCTCGGAATGGCGCTCGACGTTGGCGAAGGTGTCGCCCTCGACCCGTCCTTCGGCCTGTCCGGCGGGACGAAAGCATCGCGGGCTGTCAAGGCTGCCGATACGGTCGGCGACGTGGGTGTCACGGCCGCTAAGCTCGCGGACATCGGCATCGAAGTCGGCGGTGACGCGGGCTTTGTCGCACGCTACTCCGATGACTTCACGAAGACCGCGGCCCGAATCGGCGGCGAAGGTGATGAGGCTGTCGACCTCGCAGCCCGTCTTGAGAAGGGCGTCAACCTCAAAGAGCTGCCACCGGCGGCCAAGCAGGAGATATGGGACGCGTCGACGCGGTGGGCGCAGAACGCGCAGGCGGGCACCAAGCGCGTCGTCCATGCGCCATTCTTGCGCAAGGCTGTCGACGAGGCGGGCGATGCCAGCTATGGCCTCGGCGCTCTCGTGCCTACACTCGACGATGTGGCGAAGCGCGGCGCGGGGGAAGCGGGCACCATCTTCGAGCGGTTCGGGAAGACGCCTGGCTTGAAGGCCGTCGGCCACCAGGGCGCTCGTGTGCCGCTCCTCGAGCTCGGGACACGGGGCGTGGACAAGGGCGGCGTCAAGATGTTCGGGCAGACGCTCCTCGACGTGCAACCGCAGATGGAGAAAGCCTCGGGCGCTATCTGGAAGACGCTCAACCAGAACCGCATCTACAACGCGGCGAAGGGGCTCGTCAACAACTACGCTCGCATCGACATCGAAGGCGACCGGCTGCTCTCCGCCTGGGCCCGCATGGCCGGTGGAGGGCTTGACGCCGCCAACTCGATTGCGACTCACGCCGGTGCCGAGATGTACCGCGCTGTCGGCGAAGTCGTGGGTGACGATGCCACGGCCGATGCCGTGGGCGCCACCATCCCGAAGGCGTTCCCGCATTGGGAAGAGACGACCAAGCTGAACGACGAGAAGATGCGTCTCGTTCGGCAGACTGAGCAGCTCATCGCTGACCACAAGCTGTTCGATGATGAGCACCTCGAGGCGGCCCGTGCGACGGTCGGCAAAGATGCCGCGAAAGCATCCACCAAACTGGATACTCTCGCCATCAAAGAGGCCGAGATTGCCGAAGAGCTCGCCGCTTCCTTCGAGGTTCTCGGCCTCGAGCCTGCATCGGCCGACGCGCTGCGTGCTGCCGCCGCCGAGCTGCGTGGGCGGCAAGAGGGCTACGCCGTGGCCTTCGAGCGTTCCAACGCCGCGTACCGGCAAGCGCAGTCCGACATCGACAAGTTCGTCAACCGCTCCGCCACGCTCCGTGAGCAGGCGGCCAAGAAGCCGACGGTGCTCGACACGATTGCAGGGAAGACGCCGGAGACGGAGGGTGCTGCGCTCGAGACAATCTCACAACGCACGCTCGGCAGCGGCAACGAACGCTTTGCCATGCGTTACGGAGAAGTGACACTTGATGTCGAAGTGTCGCCCACCGAAAAGACGGCGTGGATAGCAGACATCTCCGTGCCAGAGGGTGCGCGCAGGCAGGGACTTGGCAGCAGCGCCTTCCGCGCCGTGCAGGATGAAGTGCAGGGCCGCTACGGAGTGGAGCGGTGGGAAGTCTCTGCGTACGATGACGCCGCCGACTTCTGGAAGGCACAGGGCTTCTCGAGCAAGGCTGGCGCGCAGCGTGATAGCGTGCGCGGGCTCACTGACTTGGAGCTTGAAGTGACGCCTAAGCCTCAACTCGAGGCCGTCATCCCCGAAGCTGCACGCACCGCTGTTGGTGACTCCTGGGAGTCCGTGCGTCGTGCTCGTGGGGCCCAAGCGCAGATGGACGATGACGCCCTGCGCGTGGGCATCTTCGACGAGAAGCGGAACCGGCTGCTCGAGGCCCGCAAGAAGGCGTCGGCCGCGCAGACGCGCACCAACAACATCCGCGTGAAGCAAGCTGTCCAGGCTGACCGGCTCCAGGCTGGCACCACGAAGGCGAACCGACTCGAGAAGACCATCTCCACCATCGAAGCCAAGCGGGCCCGCATCAACGAGATTGACACCGAGATTACCAAGCTGCTCGATGATGTGGACTATGACCTCATGGAGCAGGAGCTCATCCGCATCGGCTACGCTCCCGAGCGTGCGCGGGAGCTGCGCGAGTACGCCGAGAATGACCTCAAGCCCTTCTTCCACGAAGCACTCGAGGCGAAGAAGGCCGTCGGCATGGGCGAATACGAGCTGCCTGGCTACGTGCCGCAGATGCCGCCGCAGCCGATGGGGATTCTCGAGACCGCCCGTGTGAAGGCCGCCGGAACACAGGCGGGCCAGGCGTTCACCGCGAAGACCGGCGTAGAGCTCGAGCCTGCCTCATACCGTGCGCAGGCGAAGGCGATAGAAGACGTGTACGGCGTCAAGTGGGCCGACCTCGAGCCGCCGGAGGGCGGGCGTATTGGTGCCGGTTCATCTACGCGCTCCATCCGTCCGAGACAGCCGAAGAGCCGTGTCTTCAAGGGCATGGAGGGCACGGCCGAGCATCCTGGGCGTGTCGTGACTCACTACGTCGACGAGAGCGGCCAGATTGTCGACGTGCCAGGGCTCCAGACTTCGACCGACATCCGTACCGCTGCGGCTATGAAGGCCGACGATTCGCTGCGCACGGTCGCGGCCGCCAAGTTCGAGGACGAGCTGGTCTCCTCGCAAGGCCGCCCGCTCAACTTCGACGTCGAGACGATGGCCCGCCGCACGGGTGAGAGTGTGGAGGACATCGAAGCGCGCATCATCCCCGAGGGCTACGTGAAGCGACCCGTCACCCGCGACGGCAAGACGGTCGACTACATCCTCGACGAGACCGTGGCGAAGTGGGCCGACACGTACAAGAAGGTCTTCATCACTGACGAGGATGCCAACCTGTTCCTGCGTGGATACGACCGGCTGCTCGGCTCCCTCAAGGGCATGATGACCGCGTGGGGGCCAGCGTTCCACCTGCGCAACCTGCCGTCGAACTACCTCATGGGCTACTCGCAGGGCTACGGCGACGTGGCCTCATGGACTGACGGCTACCGTGGCTATGCGGCCGTCAAGGCGGGCATCGGCGACGAAGTGATGATAAACGTCGGCGACGAAGTGAAGAGCGCGAAGGCCATCTACGATGACCTCGGCGGGTGGGTCATTCGTGGGCAGGTCGGCCAGGGAGACATCGGGCTGCAAGGTGTCCGCACGGCCAAGATGGAGACCCCGCGCCGCAACATCTTCTCCGAGGCTATGCGCGAGCTGAACCCGCAGCACGTCGGTGGCGAGGTCGGAGCGTTCACCGAAGACGCCGCCCGCTTCTCCGTCTACCTGTCTGCACGGCGGCAGGGTGTCGCGCACGAGGCCGCGCTGCTCATTCCCGACCGCGTGCTCTACAACTACCTGCCCTCGGCGATGACCGGCACCGAGCGCGAGGCCATCAAGCGGGTCATCCCGTTCTGGGCCTGGATAAAGCAGAACGTCCCTGCGCAACTGATGAACATGGCGAAGCGTCCTGGGCGCGCGAATCTCCTGACGCGCATCCGCAACGCTGGCTTCTCCGCCACCGGCATCGACCCCGCCGACCTGCCGGACTGGATGCGTGAGAGCTACGCTGTCCCGCTCCCGAACAACCGCGACGACGGCACGCACACGATATGGAACCCGACACAGTTCCCGATTCAGGACTTGAAGCGCCTCGGCGGCAGCGTGAAAGACCCGCAGGGGATGAAGGAGCTCGTCGGCATGACCTCGCCGCTCATCAAGAGCCCGATTGAGTACGGGCTCAACTACGACACCTTCCGCGGGCGCCAGTCCGAGCCGGACTACGACGACCAGGCCGAGCGTGTTCCTGGCTACCTGCGCCTGTTCGACCAGGCTGTCGACCTCCTCGGCGGCAGCGCCGCGTGGGAGTCGGTCAAGGCACACTGGAACTGGGTCGACATCCTCGATGACGAGACCGGCGAGACCTACCTCGCCATGCCCGCCCGTGAGCGCAAGCTGCTCAAGGACTTCCTGCCGTTCATGGAGAACACGGTCGGCCGCCTCGCTGGTGAAGGCGACCCCGTGAAGGACACGCGCAACCGTACCGCCATCTTCACGGGCATGAAGCTCGACCCCGTGACCGATGCGGAGCTCGAGGAGGCGAAGCGGCGTAGACTCAAGGCGCTCATCGAAGACGAGTTGCAGCGACTCCGTGATGAGGGCAAACTGTAGACGACTGGCAGAGATTGGAAGCGGCGTGACTGAGCATCAGAGTGGGGTCTCCTATGAGTTGCCGGACGACCGGCTCCGTGCCGTCGAGGTCGGACTGGCTGTGCTTGCTGGCAAAGTCGAGGACGTACGCGCGGATGTCAAAGAGGGGTTCGCCAACATGGGCCTTGATGGGCGACTCAAGAGCTGCCCGCACAACGAGGACTTCGTGCGCGTGCTAGGCGCGCTCGAGGCTGGCGGAAAGCGGTTCAATGACCTCGAGAGTGCGCTCACCGAGGCGGTCGCCGCGCGAAGCACCATCACGACTGAGCACGCGAAGCGCATCAAGGTTCTCGAGGATGACTGGTCATCGGCCAAGACCTCGGTGAAGACGGCCAAGTGGGTCGTCGGCTTCTTCGGGCTGATGGTCGGCTGGATGTTCAATGAGCTGCTTCCGGTTCTGGAGAAGCTGCTCAACATCTCCAAGTAGGAAAGGCGGCTCACATGGGCAAGTGGACTCCAGCAGTCCTCACCGGCGACTACGGGGCGCGGCAGGCGAAGGCCAACGCGCTCGGTGCTGTCTGCTACTACGAGCAGCACATGAACAGCTACGCGACCACCGCGCCTCAGTACGGTCTCGTCGAAGTGGCATCGAACGCGAGCGCCAAGTCGAAGTCATGGGCGGCCGACATGGCTGCTCGCTACCAGGCCATCACCTTCCTGCCGACTCGGGTGCGCCAGATTCCCTACCAGGGCCGCGGCGACTACAACATCCGGCTCACGGCGATGCCCGCCTGCCTCGGTGAGCCTGGCCCCATCAACCACGTCGCGTTCGACAAGTGGATGGAAGATGCCCCGAACCGCGCGCGCCTTGCGGCGTGTGTTGCCGAGTCCATCTTCGCTGCCTTCCCTGCCGGTGGCATCGTGGCGCTCTCCGTCGGTCACATCGGCAAAACCTCGAGCCCGCATGACACCGGCGCGGCCGACTCCGACCCCGATAACGAGCCGGATTCCCAGACCGAGGGCTGGTTCAACGCCGACATCATCGGGAGGGTCGCCGCCTACCTGACGGCCGGAAGCGTCACAGGAGCCCCTCAGCCGCCCGCGACGCCCATTCCTGGCCCTACCCCGAAGCCGCCGACAGCGCCTGTCCCTGCGTACTACGGCTGGCCTGGGCGTAACTTCAAGGCTCGCATGGACAAGCGGGGTCGGTACATCGCCTCGAAGCGCTACGGCGAGGACTTCAAGCCGTGGCAGCGGCAGATGGCGGCGCGTGGTTGGAACATCGGTGCGGCAGATGGCGTGTTCGGGCCCAAGTGCTACGCCGTGTGCCGTGCGTTCCAGGCCGAGAAGGGTCTCACGGTCGACGGTATCGTCGGCCGCCACTCGTGGGTCGCTGCGTGGACAGCGCCCGTCACGTAAGAGAGAGGATGAGTCATGGAGGTTGTGTGGGAGAAGCTCGCTGTGTTCGCCCCGTTCTTCCTGGTGATGCTACTCGCGGTCGCACCGGCAATCGTCTCGATTGTCGACCGCATCAAGGGGCTGTTCGTGAAGGTGGTCGTGCCGGACTACGTGTGGTGGCTCACGTCGATGGTCGTGGCCGTCGGAGCCTCATACGCAACTGCGTACGTCTTCTCGACCGTCGACCTGGATGTACCGCCTGGTGGCATCGTCGCAATCATCGGTGTGCTCACCGGACTACATGCGTCGGGCCTCGTGGACTTGAACAAGTTCCGAGCAGGCACCAAACGCTAGTCGCTTAGGCGACAAACGAGAGAGCCCCTGGGTCTTGCGACCTGGGGGCTCTCTCTGTACCCGACCGTGGGCGTGTCTAGTCTACCACCTGGATGTCGTCCTCGTCGTCCTCTTCGTCCTCAACCGGCACGTCGATGGTGACAGATACAGTAGCACTCGGCTCTGACATGAACGGCGGGGGCTCCTCATCGCCTGGCAGGGCAAACTCCCCCTGGCCCTCCTCGATGTCCTCATCCTCGTCGAACGGCAGCTCTTCCTCGCCATCATCGAAGGTCACGGCCACCACCTTGTCGGTCATCCTCGAGACCTGGCGGGCATACTCGACGCTGGCGGCGGTGTGGCACTCGAGCACCACCTGGGCGCCGCTCTTCGAGAACACCACCTTGCTCAGAATCGCGGTCAGTTCAGCTTGCATCGTCGTTGCTCCTCTCGCTCGGCTGTTGCGGCGTGTGGTTGCCTTCCTTGTTGCGCAGCTTGGTGAGCTGTCCCTTGAGCACGCCTACCTCTGTGCGCAGGGCGCGGGCCTCCGCTGCGAACTCCGCATTCTCACGCTTCTCCTCGGCGAGCTGGCCCTTGAGCTTCCGGTTCTCGGCGACGGCATCAACCGCCTGCTGCGAGACCTTGCGCATCTCGGCGAGCTCAACCTCCAGGTCGGCATAGAGTGCCTTCCCGACAGCCAGCTCGGCGTTCTTGAGCTGGAGCTCTGAGATGGTCTTGAGCAGGTGCGCCCGCTCGGTCGACACTCCCTCGAGCAGCTCGGCGTACTCTCCGAGTGTCTCGTTGATGCCAGCGAGCTGCTCGTGCCGCTGCATCACCTTCGACTCCCTCGCGTCTCCTTGCGGTGTTCTCCAGATACTAAGCGCCATCGTCGTCGTCCTCCTCCTGTCGATTGCCTACCTTCATCACACTGGCTCATCCTCCTCGTACTTCCCGCACGCTCTCCAGTTCGCGCGGTGGTCGGTCGCGGCACCATGCGTGATGCGGCGAAGGTCGCACTTGAACCACGCGCCCCACGACCGGAACAGGTGCCCACACGTCTTGCACTTCTTCCCCTCCGGCCCGAGACCGTATGCGTGGATGCACGGGTTCGGCTCAATCTCGAGCGGCTGGCGCTCATCGTAGTCGAAGAGGGGGATGGTGTCAGCCATCGACGTTCGCACCGCCACGCAAGGCGAGCATCGCTTCGATGAGCTCTTCCGCCTTGCCCCACGCGACCGTGTGTGCGTTGTCGAGGAACTTGATGTTCGCCATCTCTTTGTCGGTCGGCGGGTGGATGATGGCTGAGTTCTGCATCTGGGCGACCGCCTCCAGCGCCAGCTTGCGGCACCGATGCTCGAAGACTAGAGCGACGAAGGGCGGTGACTCCTCGAGCACCACCTCGAGGGCGAGCATCACCTTCTGCTCCCCGATGAACCCCGCGTGCGACACGCCCCGCATCTCGAGGATGTCGGCCGCCAGCTTCTCCTGCGCGTCAAGACGCGCCTGTACCTGCTTGCTAGGCATCGTAGTACCCCCTCGCCTTGTTCTTCTCGATGACGTAGTTCACGTAGTCGGACATCCTCACCTGCGGGTGCATCCGCTCGAGGAGGTAGGCCACACCCTCGGCCGCGTGTATCACGTCGAGCGCCTCTTCCATGAGGCCGGACGCGTTGATGAAGACGCCGTGGTCGTCCGTCTCCTCCATGCAGGCGCCGAGCTCCTCCATCTCCTCGCCCACCTTCTCGAGCTGCTCGAGGAGCATGAAGCCGAGGTTCTCGTCGGGGCACGTCTTGAGCGCCTTATGGATAGGGAACCGCTGGCCGCTCATTCGGTCGCCTCCCTGATGATGGCGCGCATGATGTCGTCGGAAGCCTGGCTGGAGTCGGCGGCAATCGTCCGCACGGCACGGATGAGCGCCCGCTCCAGCAAGAGGTACTGTCCTTGCAGGTTACTTGAGGCTCGCTTCCCATCAGTCCACCGCTCCGAGCAGCCGCACGTACGCTCGGCGTCTTCGACGAGGATGCTCCAGAGAGTCTTGTGGTCGTGGACATACTCCGCGCTCTTGTAGCGTTTGGTGAAGGTGGCATCGCGCAGCCGCGCGGTTTCCTCCTGGTAAGCCTTCATGCCATCGCCGCTCATACTGCTCGCCTCCGCTTGTGCTGCTCGAGCCGGAAGTCCGGCACGCCGTTGAAAAGCACCAGGTCGGTGCAGCCGATGATGCGGCTCACCACGCGGTCGTCCATCCGCTCACCGAGCTCCTTGAAGGTGCTGTTCGAGGTCACGATGAGGTCGACGCGGTGAGAGATGGCCGTGTTGATGAGCAAGTAGAGCTGCTCCGAGACCCACGCACTCTGCTTCTCGGCGCCCAGGTCGTCTAAGATGAGCACGTCTCGGCCGCTCGGGATGCGCTCCACGTCAACGCTCGGGTGCTTGTCCTCGAAGCCGTTGCGGATGCGGCTCAGGAGCGCCACCACGTCGATGACGCCGACCGAGAATCCGCGACTCGCCAGGATGTGACCGATGGCGATGGCGATGTGCGTCTTGCCGGTGCCCCGCTCCTTGCTGTAGAGGAACAGTCCGGCCGGAACGTCGGGGTAGGTGTCAGCCCACATGCGGGCGATACTCTCCGGCGCCGTGAACCCTCCGGTGATGTCGGTGAGCGTGCCGAACGTCATGCCTCGGTAGAGCTCCGGCAGCCCTGCGACGAACGCAGCGTACCGCTCCTCGCGGTCACGCTCAACGTCGCGTGTCGCGTCCTCGGCTACCTCAATCGGTGGCGCCTCGAGTAGATGCTCCTTGCCAGCCTTCTGTGCCAGTCTACGCAACCAGGCTTCCCACGGTCGTATGTCCACGCTCTCCTCCTTACAGGTCGTCGTACTTGCCATCTGCGGCAGCGCCAGCGGGGGCGCGAGGGCCGCGGAAGTTCACGAGCGGCTCGGCCGCATCCGAGAAGCGGGCGATGTTGTTGCCCTGCTTGCGGGTCAAGAAGTCCCACAGTGTCCAGCGGTAGTTGAACCAGCTCTCGGAGTCTTCCACCACGGCAGCGTAGTTGACGATGGCACCGCACACCTCGTCGACACCGAACCGCTTGACCGCGACCAGCACCTTGCGGGCTTCCTTCTCGTTCATCTTGCGGTGCGTGATGCACGGCTTCTGCTCGTTCCACGTCTTGAGCACGCGCGCCACGCGCTTGTCTGTCTTCGCCTCCCTCTCCTCACGCACCACCTTCGCTGCCTCGCGTACCGTGTCCTCGAACACCACGCAGGGTTCGGCGCTGCTACCGAGTGGGCACGGCTGCCCGAGAGTGGGGCACTCAGGTTTCAGGATGGTGATGATGCTCTTGTGCGTACCGCCGCCACGCATGTAGCTGATGTAGCCGTGGGCCTCGAGGTACGTCAGTGAGCGCGAGACCTGATTCGTGCCGGTGCCGATGGCTGCTCGCATCTCCTCGCCGGTCGTCTCGATGCGCCGTGTCTGCGGGTGCATGTTGAGCATGAGCCACAGGTATAGCGTCGTTCCGTATGGGCCGAGCGCGGGCATGTGACCGAGCAGCCCGCGCCGGACAGGGACACACCCCTCTCCGGCCATGAGTCTATGCCTCGGGGAACGAGAGAACCTCGATGAGCACGTCAGTGTGCGGCGTCATGGAGTACCGCTTGCGCACGATGAGGTCGGAGATGAGCGCATCGTCCTTCCAGGCCACGCCGTTGAGCGCGTCCATGATGAGCTTCGCCACGTTGTCGATGTCCGGCTTGGTGAGCTTCTGCCACAACTCGGCGATGACGAGCGGGAGGCGCTTCTTGGTGAGCATCGCCTTCGGTGGTGCCGCATACGCGAGCACCGTGAGCTGAACCGGCGTGTCGTACACGCACTCCCAGAAGGGGGCGATGTTGTGGAAGGCTGCTCGTACCTCACCCTCGGCGTTGGTAGTCGCCTTCGGTGTGTAGGAGCGTGCCTGCGGAAGCGGCCTGCCGCCCTTCCCGTGTGTCACGGTGCGGGCCCGCTGCTTGCCTTGCACGGAAGTAGCGACAGTGAAGCTAACGCTTCTCATGGTGTCTCCTCACGGTCGTGGGTGGTCGTTACATCGTGCGACTGTTGGGCGGATTCGGCAAGCATCCCTTCTACCTTGTCGTGGCGGGTTGCATACGCGCATAGCGCGTTCCAGAGCGTAGGCCAGTGTCGCTCTACCCAGACGACGACATCTCGGTGGATGTCCGGCCTCGGCCCCATGTCGCGTATCGCACGCAGGATGCCGTGTCCCGCCTCATGCTCTTCCATCAGCGCGTCACGTTCGGCGCGGAGGTTGGCAATCTGCGCGAGAGCTGCATGGTCGCGTTCGCGGGCGGCACTGGCGTAGTCTGCATGGTCGCGGTCGGCAGCTTGCACGAGCCGCTTCCGCAGGTAGTCCACCAGCCGCACGTCCTCATCGTGGCTCATGGCGTCACCGCCTCTCGTGCAGCGGCGAGGCGACACTCCTTGCAAGTGATGGTGCGGCCTTCCCGATGTGCCGTCATGTACTTCTCGCATAGACACTGCCTGCCAGCCGCCGCGATAGGACACTGCGCGAACGGGTAGGCCAGCCACTCGCACATCGCCTCTGCCTCATCTGCCCGCTCATCAGCCTTGTAGCAGCGGTCTATCCACTCATCTGCGCGTGCGTTGGCGGCGTCGAGGTCGGCTTCGAGGCGCGCTACGGTCGGATGTGTGCTGCGGTCTCCGTTGTTGCCGGGATGGTAGCAGGACATCGAGGAGTGGAACGTCTGGCAGAAGTCGCACCAATGCCCGCCTCTTGCCAGTGAGCCGTTGTCGGTATCAGTCATCGTCTGCCTCCTTCACAAGCGGAGCGAGGGCGCGGCGTAGGTCACTCTCGGGCTGCAATCCGAGGTCGTTGTGCAGCCAATCCTCGACATGTACCGCCGCCTCTGCCACCGCTATGAGTGCGGCGATGGTGTCGTCGGTGAGGAGGTAGTTCAGGTTGTCATCGGCTTGGGCATGTCGCACGCCCGCTGACCACGCTGCCTTCGTGCCGCGCACCTTCTCAAACGCGGCCCACGCCTCCCGCTTCGCCTCCAACGCAGCCTTGAGTGCGTCTAGTCGGTTCATAGGTTGCGCTCCTTTCCCTCGTCCATCATGCCAACCGCCACGAAGCAGGTCGTCTCGAAGTCTGGTCTGTTCGGGTGCGGACGCGCCTCGCACCCACCCTCGCAGTTCGTCCCGTTGCAGAGCACCGCGTAGGCCGCTTCACAGTCGGGACACGCCTCACCGCACGGCATGAGGTCGTCCAGGCCGCAGCCGCACGGTTCCTCGGTGTTCACGAGGCCGGTAGCGCCCTGCGCCACAAGCCCCGCCTCGATGATGTCTCGGACGCTCATCACTTCACCCCTTCGGTTGGGAAGTCGGGTAGGGGCGTGGTGGGTTCGTCGTTCGGCTCGTCGGCGACTCCCCAATGGAAGCTGAACTCCTTGTCCTCCAGGTAGTCCATGAGCCGCCACCACGCGAGGACGGCAAAGAGTCCGAACAGCCACAGGCTGCACATCCACTCACGACTCATCACTTCACCCCCGTACCGTGGCAGGTGGGGCAGTTGTAGTGCCGATACTCGTCAGGAGTAGGGTCATTCCCGCTCCCGCCACACGTCGGGCAGGGATACGGCAACGCCACGTCCACGGTGCGCTCAACCTGCTTCACGCCCGTATCGTGGCAGGAGTCGGTACAGTATTCGCGCTTCGATTGCGACTGACACTCATCGCCAGCCCACGTACTTCCGCTCCACAGGTGTGGCGACGGGTGCCGGTGCCGTCGCTCATCCCATGCGCCGCCACATGTCGGGCAGGGGACAGAAGGTGCAGCGTCCGGCGCTGACTGCTGCACCTGTCCCGCGTCGGTGATGGCCCGGAGCCGTCGCAGCTCTGCGATGAGCGCGATGACAGTACGGGCCTCGGTTGAGGTGACAACCGCAACAGGGATGAGTTCCGTGACGTAAGCGAACGGTTCATCTGCCTCATACGTCAGCGCCCGCTTGAGCGCGTATTCGGCATAGCGTTGCAGGTCGCACAATCTGCGGTCACTGAACGCATCAGCCTCCGCATCCTGCGCACAGCCGATGATGACTTCGGCTGCGTCCGGGTCGGGCATTGTGTGGTCAGTCATCGGATGCCTCCTTCGATGCACGTAGCATTCTCCATCCCTTCGACTTGATGTACGCCCTCGCGTCGTCCCATGAGGCGAACCGCGCGGCCTCGGCTTGCGGCGACGTGTCATAGCAGCGCCACGAGTGCATCACGCGATACTTGAGCACGCACCTGTCGTCATGTCGAATCCAAGCAACGTCATACTCCATCACGTCCGGGTCGAGTACCGCGTGCTCGTTCTCGGCCTCGATACGGGCGATGCGCTGTTCGTCGTCGTGGTAGTCGCTCATGAGTGGTGCCTCCGTCCGGCGATGATGGCAAGGATGACGAACGCGGCCACGAACCAGCACAGCCAGGAGTCAAGGAGGATGCTCATAGGGCGACACCTGCCTCGGTAAGCGCGGCCGTGATTGCATCGCGCGAAGTGCGGATGCCCTCGTCGACCTCGGCGAGCGCCGCTGTGTCAAGCTCGAGCGTCTCCTCCCACACCTTTGCGATGGCAACGCCGCGCATCTGCCAGGCGTAGAGCTCCACGAGCGCAGCGGTGATAGGCGGAGCCGAATCTGGCGGGTCGTATCGCCGCCACTCTGATGCTACGGCTTCGAGCATTGTGTTCTTCATAGCTGCACCACGCTCCCCCCGCTGCCACGCTTGACGGTCAACCGCTGCGGCAGAGACTCGGTGATGCTCTCGAGATGCGAGACCACCAGCACGAGCGGCACGTCACCGGACAGCGCGTGCAGACACTCCACGAGCTCGGCCATGCCCTTTGTGTCCAGGTACTCCGGCTCATCGACCACGAAGGACTCTACGTGGCCCTGCTGGCGGGCCAGGAAGCGGGATAGGCCCACGGCTAGGGCGAAGTTCGCCCGTGTCGTCTCGCCGCCGCTCATGCGCTCCAGCGGCCTTGTTCCCATGCCATCCGTCACCAGGATGTCGAGCGTCTCGCGGATGCCACCGCCCTTGTTGTCCCGCTGCGTGGTGATAGACAGCGACATGCCGGATGCGAAGCGCGACAGGTACTCGTTCGCTTCCGTCTCGATGACGGTCACGGCCACGTCGAGGATGCGGGCAGGGATGCCGCTCTTGCCGTACGCTTTCACGAGCAGCTCGAGGTCGGACGCCTCGCGGGCGCCAGTCTCAAGCGTTGCCAGCGCAGCACGCTTGCGCTCGGCTACCGCTTCCAGGCGAGAGAGTCGCTCGGTGAGCGTGGCCTCTTCCCGCCGGAGCTCCGCCAGCCGTGCGGTTGCTGCCTGCTCGGCGCGTACCGCCGCCTGCTCCCTCTCCGTGAGGTCTGCGATGTCGACTCCCGACGCTGCTTGCTCGGCGCGGAGAAGCTCATCTCGCGCCCCGTCAAGCTCCTTGCGCCGGTCAGCCAGCACGCGAGCAGAAGCGGCGACCGCTTCCATCTTGCCCGCCAGTCGTGCGCGAGCGGCATCCCGTTCCTGGTGACGTGCTGCAAGTGAGCGTGCTGCTTCCCGCTCACTGTCGATTGCGGCGATGCGGATGGTGATGACCTGCCGGTCGAACGGTGGCACAGTCGCGGCCTGGAGGATGCTGGTCATGGTGGACATAGAGAATGCTGCGTCATCGGCTGCTCGGGTGAGATTGGCGCGCTGGTGTGCGTCGTCCTCTTGAGACTTCTCAAGTGCCGTGAAGTTGAGCTCCTGCCCACACTTGGAGCACACGTCGGCGGGCCGAGCGCTTACCTCCATGTCGAAAGCTGCGATGCGCTGCTCGGCAAGCGCAACCTCCCCCTGTGCCCGTGTCACATTCTCGGCCGCCTGCTCCTTGCGGAGCACGGCCATGTCGTACTGCTTGAGCTCCTCCGTGCGCTCTTGCCGCTCGGCATCGAGTGCGGCGGTGTCCGGCAGCTCGGGCAGCTCCACCTTCGCCGCGGCCTCGAGCTCGGCAGCTTCATCCTCCTGCGAGTGAGCCTCCCGCTCGGCGTCGTAGAGACGCTGCGCGGCCTGGTCGACTGCCGCCTTGCAGCGGGTGACGCTCGCTATCTTCGGGGCCGCTGCGGAGAGCTGCTCGGATGCACTGGCAGCCTGGAGACGTGCAACCTCATAGGCCGCACGCGCATCCTCCGCGCCGTCAATGAGCCCCACCAGGGCCGTGCGTATCTCACCGGCGTCTCCCTCCTCGAGCGCATCGACGGTTGCCTGCGCTGCTGCGACCTCCGTGCGCTTGTCGCTTAGGCGACGCTTCGCTTCCGCCTCCATCTTCGGCCAGGCGTGCAGCCCGAGTGCGGCGATGAGCCACTCCTTGCGAGCGGCAGGGTCGAAGCCAGCGAACCGGCCGAGGTCGCCCTGCTGGAGCCAGTGAGAGACGGTGAAGGATGCGAAGTCGTAGCCGACTGCCGCCACGATTGCGGCGTCCACCTCCCGCACCTTGTCGATGGCGAGCGGCACGCCGTCACGACTGAACGATACCTTCTGCGCCTTACCATACTCACGCACGACACGGTAGAGCGTACCGCTAACCGTGAAGTCGAGGGTGAGCTTGAATCCCTGCGCTCCCTGCCGGACGAACCCGTCAAGCGGGGCCACGGCCGAGCCGTAGAGTGCGACGAGCATGGCTGTGAGCAGGGTAGACTTGCCCGCGCCGTTCTCGCCCACGACTGCGACGAGTGAGAGAGGGGTCAAGTCCAGGTCGAGGGTGCCGAACGAGCCGAAGTCCTGCACGGTCAAGTGTGTGGGTCTCATCGGCTCACCTCCGGTATCTCCCGTGCGAGCTGCTCGGTGCGGGCCCGCTTCTCTATCTCGGTGTGGAGCGTCTGCCCCTGGTCAGCAAGCAGGTCGCCAGCGAGGAACGGCAGCTCGGCGCAGTCGTCGAGCATACGCGGGGCGCTCTTGCGGCTCTCGCCTGTGCGCAAGCCGCGAAGCGACTGCTCATCACGCATACGGGTAGCCTCGGTGAGCACGTCGGCACCAGCGTGCGGGACGACGACGCCAGCCGAGAGAGTCTCGAGCTCTGCCGCTGCCTCGGTCAGACGCTTGCGGACAGACGTGATGACGTTCGCGCTTGCCTCATCGTGCATGAGGTACGCCGTGTCCGACACGGCCAGGATGCGGTCGTCCTCGAAGAGCAGTCCGAGCATCCCGTTGTCGAGCATGACGGCCCCTCGCAGCATGCGACCGGCCAGTCCTTCGACAATCACGCTAGGCGTTGATGGTCTCACTGGATACCTCCTTCTCTATGCCGTGGTGCAGGAGGGCAAGAGCCTCGGCACGCTCGGCGTACTCGCCACCGACGAGCCCGATGTACTCGGTGAGCGCGTCGGCCGGAGTGGTCTCGGCGGTGATGGTGTGCGTGAAGCGGGCCTCGTGTCGCCTAAGCGTCAACACTGGCTTGGCGATGTAGGCAGGCTCCTGCGAAGCGATGAGGCGCTCCATCTCGGCAACCCTGCGCTGCCCCTCGTCGCCCGAGGGAACCTCGGCCTTGAACCGGACGATAGCGCCGCGTACATCATCGTTCATGCTCACAGTGTCCTCATCCATGCCTACCGTCACGAACCGCAGGTGGTCGTACACGAGCGGGACGTGGCGCGGGTCGCCGTCGTCGAGCAGCACCATCGGCACTTCTCGCTCCTGGCCGAAGTCGCACAGGATGGTCGAGCCTGGGTAGTAGATGGGCACGGCCCCGTTGTGGAGCACCTGCGCCTTGTGGATGTGGCCGGAGACGACGTACTTGAGCTCCGGTGTGGAGAATGCCATGAGTGGCAGCATGAACTCGGAGCTGTCGCCGAGAAGCGGCTGCGCCTCGCTGCTGTACTTCACTCCGGCGATGGAGAAGTGCGTGACGATGACCTCGGCAGGGTAGGTCTGGATGATGCGCTCGAAGGCGTCACGCATGTAGGCGTTCTGCTCGGAGACGGTCATCGTGTGACCTGCCTTCGCTGCGACGGTCGAGCGACCGGCCCACGGCAGCATGAGCACGCTGCGCTCGCACACTTGCGCCACCTGCGGGGTGCGGTAGTAGTGGAATCCGCGTATCCCGTCGAACGCTTGGCAGAACTCCTTGCGCCCGAGGTCATCACCATCGTGGTTGCCTCGGATGATGTGAACCTCGATGTCCTCCTGCTTGCAGCGAATCAGGAAGTCACCGAACAGGACGTACGTCCATGCCCGCGGGTTGCGGAAGTGAGACACGTCACCGGCGATGACGATGGCACCGGCGCCTGCCTCCACGGCACGGGCGAGCAGCGCGTCGAGCATCAGGCGAGCCTCGGTCTCACGCAGGTACTCGCCTCCGGCCATGATGTCGGGGTTGCGGCAGTCCAGGTGGAAGTCAGCGGCGTGGATGATGGGTTTCATGGCTACACCCCACCCTCAACGGCGTAGATGTAGCTCTCGATGGCACGCAGCGCCTCACGCTGCGGTGACGTGATGGTGCCATCGTCACGCAGGCGTCCGAATCCAGCCTTCACGCGGAAGAGGAACTCGCGCCCCTTCTCCGAGTGGTAGAGCGTGCCGACGGTCATGCCCTCGAAGTCGCCGGACGGGAAGCGGTACTGTGCGGCGGTAGCCTGGTCGAGATACACCGGCTCCTCCTCGGGTGACAGGTCGACGCCCGCGAACATGTCGGGCTCCTCGTCGATGACCTCGGGAGTGCCAGCATCCTCGGGCTCGGGCTCGGGCTCGTACTCGCCGGTCTCCACGTCCACGGTCACGGTGGCGCCATCCTCGGTCGTGACTCCCTGCGCCAGCATCGGAGCATCGGTGAGGGGCGGTGCGTCCGTGCCGTACAGGTTGCCGATGTCGGCACCGACGAGCGATGCCACGATGGAGAGCGCGTTCGGGTCATCACCGGCGGTGAAGTTGTAGGTGACGACAAGGAAGGGCTTGGCCGCGTCTGCCTTGCTGAACTTCTGCTCGATGCCGTAGAAGTAGCGGGTCACGGCGCTCTGCGCTTTGCTCTTGGTCATCATGGAGCGGAACTCAAGGCTGCGCAGAAACTCCTTCTTCGCCCATTCGAGCTTCGCTGCTGCATCGCCCTGGCGCCTGCTCGCCTGCATCTCTATCTCAAGCGCCTGCTGCTGCGGTATCCATTCCTTCTCGGCGGGGCCACTGATGGTAGTACCGTCGCTGCGCCGGAGTGTGCCAAGAGCGCGGTACTTGTACGCCTTGACCTCCAGCACCTTCTTCTCGAACAGGTACACGGGAATCATGTCGCCGAACTCGCTGCCGCCTGGGTCGCGGGAGAAGTCAACGCCTCCGGCATTTGCAATGCGAGCGATGGCCTCCTTGCGCATCGCCAGCTTCCCGCTGTTGGCGCCCGTCATCTCGTAGAAGTCCTTGTCGGGAGTGGACTGGATGACGATGAACCCTGGCCGGAAGTAGGGGTCTTGCTGGATGAGCGCTGCGGCCGGAGCAAGCACGTTGTACTTCTGCCTGAACTCAGGCGGAATGACAATCTGCGTGTAGCCTCGGTCGTCCGTCTGCACGAGCGCCTTCTCAAGCGCCTGACGCTGCTCCATGACGCGCTGCGCAAGCGCGTTACTCGGCTGCTGCTCCGGTGCTGTCGTCTGCTCGGTCATGCTGGTCGCCTCCTCCCTTGATGTCGAACCACATGGGCGCACGGTCGTACGCCTCGGACTCCGGCATATCGAGCGCACGCTCGACGTACCGGACAATCTCCACCACCTGCCACGGCGGGGTCGCCTTGTTCTTGTAGACGTTCACCGCCTGGCTCAGAAAGTCGATGCTCGGGAGCTCGGTGTCCCGATGGTTGCGAGCCATCGCTGCTCGGAGCTTGTGCAGGTAGCCATGTTCTCCACCGTTGAGCTGGATGAGCCGGTCTCTCAGGCGGGGCTTGGCCGTGTATCGCATGGTCACTCCTCTCGTCTACTCGGTGACTCCCAGGGTGCGGAGCTGCTGCTCGGCGTACGTGAACAGGCGGATTGCCTCGTCCACGGTGGCCTGAGTCTCGTCAGGGCTCACGGGTTCGGCCAGGAAGTGCTCGTACGTGACGGCCCTCGTCACCTTGCCGGATGCCGTGCGCTCGATGTTGCAGCGCACGCGCGACTGCCTTTCGTCTGCCATTCGGGGTGCCTCCCTTCGGTCTGTCTCACAGTAAGCGGTCGGTCGGGGGTTGGTCAAGTGTCAGTTCTGGATTGACGCTTAGGCGTCATCCCGCCGGAGCTTGTCCTTGCGTCCCTCCTCCTTCCATTTCTGCACTTGCAGGCGGCAGTACACGCGCACGAAGTCGTCCACGTCCTCCTGCCGGTAGAGCGGCGCAAAGTGCCGGAGCTTGGTCATCTCGAAGGCGTTGTAGTAGGGGCTGATGTGGCGCGACAAGGCGTACATCACGACGCGCTGCTCGGGGAGCGTGGTGCGTCTGCCGTACTCTTCCTCCATGATGCGCGTCACGTACGCGCGGCCAACGAGCATCGGCTTTCCGGTGCCGCTCACGTTCGTCCTCCTCCTGCTTCGAGCTCGGCCTCGAGCAAGGTCTCGTACTCGCCCTCCCACACCTGCGAGCCGCGAGCCTTCACCTGCCAGAATCCGAGCGTGCCGTCCGGCGTCTCTCGATACCGAATCTGGCCGATGGTCTCCTTGCCCTGCTTCACGAACTGGTGCATGGTCGTGAGCATGGGGATACCCTTCACCATCTGCTCACTCTCCTTTCATGCTGATGATAGCGACGGCGGCGAGGATGGCAGCGAGGTAGACGTGCGCGACGAGCGCGTTGCCCGCCGCTGCGTTGATGAGGCCGAACGCGAGCATGATGCCGCCCGCGAGGAGTGCGGTGGGCTTGTAGGTCATCGGTCTCTCCTTGTCTCTCGGATGGCCTCGGCCAGAACAACGGTCGCTCGCACGATGATGGTGCAAAGCATGAACGTGTCGCGGCTGATGGCTGCGTACTCGTTGGCGCGTGCTGCTCCTTCGGTCTGCCCGAGCGCGAAGAACAGCCTATCCGTTGGTGTGTCTTTGGGCATCGGTCTCCTCCTTCGGGTCGGTGAGGTCAGGGAACAGTCCCTCGGGCATCGGCTTCGGCTCGGTTCCGGCCACGAGCACGGCGGTGAGGTTGTAGATGCGGTGCTTCCGGTGGCAGTCGGGGCAGGTGTGCGTGAGGTGGTCGCGCTTGTGCGCTCGGGCGTAGCCGTCGAATGACCACGCGTGCCCACACTCGCAGATGAATCCGGCGTCACTGAACTCGGTCATCGCTCTACCCTTCCTCTCGCTCGACGGTGAGCGTCTGCCCATCTCCGAAGCGGATACGCGAGCCGCTCTCGGTGGTCACGATGACCTCATGGCTGCGCGCGGGGTCGGCCTCGGCCTTCACCACTACCTCACCGGCGAACCCGCACGCTCCACCGCTTCCGTACGTCTTGATGGTGTCGCCTTGCTGCAACTCCAGGGCAGGCGCGGTCGTCGTCTGTCGCTTAGGCATCAACGTCTCCCTCCTCGGTCATATCGAACACGGCTTCGGCCATCGCCTCGACGATGCCGACTGTGCGGCCAAGCCTCTCGGTGGTGGCGCCCCACTGTTGCCACCCGTACGCGTCGTTCACGCTGAACTCGGACGTGCTCCCGTCCGCGAGCGTGATGGTGCCGGTGATGCTGGTCTCGGTGCTGCTCACACGGTCTATGTCCGTCACGGCTACCTCCCTTCGGCCTGTGCGAGTGCGGCGCGGGCGTTCTCAAGGCACCGAACGGCGTTCGCGTTCTTGCCCTTTGCCCACGCCTCAAGCGCGGGCATCATGCACGGGTCGTTCAGCGCCTCGTACATAGCCTTCACCGCGCTCGGGTCTGCGATACCAGCGCATCCGTTCACGCACGCAACGATGCGCTCGGCGTTGACGATGTTCTGGTTGTGGCTCACCGCGCCATCGCCCCAAGTAGTCCCGACGAGTGCGATGCCCTGGTCGGTCGCGGTGCTTCTGATGTTGCCAGCGCCTTTATTCACCCACGGCTCGGGGGTGTGCTTGGTCTCACTCACGGTCGGTTCCTCCTTCGGTCTGTCGCTTAGGCGTCAAAACATCCGTACTTGAGCAGGTCGCGCGCGGCCTTGAGCAGCCGGTGAATCAGGCGGCGCATCGGTCTCAGCCCCTCTCGGCGAGCGCGTGCATCGCGGCGCGGGGCAGGGTCTCACCGGCGGCGCGGTGGCGGTAGAATGCGGCCTCCGCGGCGTAGCCTCCGGCCTCGGCTCTCATGCTCGCGGCCTCGGTGGTGTGTCCGTGCTCGGCGAGCATGCGGGCGCGGTTCGCGGCGCGGTGCGCTCGGCTCGCGGCCTTGTGGATGCGCTCGGCGGCAACCTCGGGCGTGATACGGTCGGGTGCGGTGCTCATCGTGTTGCCTCCTCGTTGTCGGCCTTCGGCGCGTGTCGCTCCTGGCACTCGGCGCAGGAACGCTCCTCGTGCTCGTGGGCCTTCTTGTACTTCGCAAGTCCGCTCGTGGTGCGCCCGCATAGGCGCAGGTGGTCTCGTGGGCAGCCCTTCGGTGCTCTCATGGTCGGATCTCCTTGTCGCTTAGGCGTCGAGTATGGCGCCCTCGGCGGCGGTTGCAAGTCTGCGCCCGCCTGTGTCGTCAACTGCGTACATGCTGCCTCTCTCCTTCGGTCGGGTGGGTGCTCGCGGCACTCCTGCACGCTCACGGGCGGGCGCTCGTGGGCGTGGGGGAAGGTCGGGGGCTACTCAGACCACAGCCGCACTACTCGGCTACGGCCAATGGTTCGGAGTAGTATGTCCTCGGCTTCGGTGTGACCTTCTGCCGAGACATACATCAAGTGCCATAGTCCGTCCGTGGTCTGATAGTGAATCACGAAGATGTCCACAATCGTGCTCCCTTCGGTCGGGGCCGGTGTGCCAAGTGGTACATGCCCCATGGTCGGGGTTCGGTCGGGGGATGTCAAGAGGCAGTTTCCGGCAATCGGTGAACGGCGACCAAATGTTTCCAGGCGGCCACCAATGCCAGTTGGCACACGAGTTGCTCCACGCGTACGCGGTTCCAAGACGGGCGTGCGGCCCTGGGCAGTAACGGGCGCACGAGCGCGAGCAGGGGCCGAAAAGGGGCCGAAAACGGGTCGGGAGTTGGGGCAAGTTACGTGCGTTTTGTGTCATTCATGTTCGTTCAGCGTGTGGGGCTGTTATGTTATCTGTGCAGGTCAGCGCAATATAGGCTAATCCGCATATTCTCGCCGACTACCACAGTAGTGTGGTAAAGTGCCCGCCTGTTTCCGCAGGTCACAGCTTCAACTCTACCGCTGCGGTAGAGGGACGAAAGTGCCTCAAAACCTGTTTCCGCAGGTCAGAGGGGGTCACTCTACCGTTCCGGACGAGTTGGAAAAGCGCCAGATTCCACGTTTTCGCAGGTCACAGGGGGTACTTCGACCGCTGCGGTAGGATAGTCGGGACTTGTCAAGTGCTCAGAAGGGGCGGATAATCAACTGAGGGCGGGGAAGGGGAAGGGGATGGGGCATCCCTTCGAGGGCTCGCCACCACCTGGCGCTTCGGCGCATCGCGGGGATTCCACAGGGAGCAGGTCGGAGCGGGTCAGCGACCTTTTCACCGAAGCCTATCCCACCGATAAGCATCCATTATCACTCTCCCTGCATGGTCTGAGCGCTTGCCGCTCAGACGCCCGTCCGGCAGGACGGTCTTGCTCCTGACCTTGCCCCCTCAAGCGCTCCGGGAACAGGTTGTAGCGCGGTCGCTCATGACCTGCTCGCGGGTGTGACCCTCGGCCCTCCTGGTGGGAGTCTGCCCGCCGCTCGGCTTCGCTCC
>JALOCI010000101.1 GCA_023227835.1 Bacteroidales bacterium | reverse complement strand
TTTCGTTTGGATTGGTAAGCTCTCTGTGCAAGTATGGGATATGTCACTCTATTCTTATGATCAGTTATCGGAACCTCCACCAAGCGGTATAGATAAGGTTAAGGTTAAACAAATTATTATAGACGGGTATTCAGCAAAAGAAATATCTTATGTAAATATAGGCGATGCTGGCTCTGGAAGCACAAATGTAAGAGAAATTTATATTTTGAGAGATAATTTGGTTTATAAAATTGAATGTCGTATGGACTGTGACCGAATTTTATCATCTATTAAGTTTGTAAAATGAGAACATGGTTTTCCTAGGGCAGAAGGCATACAACATTCCAGGCATTTCCAAAAGGCAAGATAACTTCCTGTAGTCCACGTAAAAGAATCCTGATATAATTGGGCTGAGTATAAACTGGATTAAACGATTATCCATTGAAAAAACAGCAACCAAGAACGTGGTCCGACAAGCTTCTTTTAATAATTACAGCAATAGTTTTTGCTTCATTTCTTTTTGGTCTCTTTTTATTGCTTGTGAAGTAGCCCCCGTATAAACCGGACAGAAAAAGAACCTAAAATAAGTTATAGGAATAATTGTAGAATTAACCCTATAACCATGAAAAGGAGGAAAATGAGTCCGGTGGAAGTAATAACCTCAGTCCAGAGGCGCAGGCGCTGGAGCGCCGAAGAGAAACGAGCAGTGGTAGAGGAAGCAGAACAGCCAGGGATGAGTATATCAGCGGTGGCACGGAAATATGGAATCCATCCCAACCAGGTCTTTCGGTGGCGGCGACTCATGTATTCAGGTGTGCTTTCGGCAATGAGAGCCGACGAAGAAGTGGTTCCTGCATCAGAAGCAAGGAGCCTGAAGGCAAAAGTTCGTGAACTGGAACGGTTACTGGGGAAAAAGACAATGGAAGTAGAGATACTGAAAGACGCCCTGGAGATCGCACGTGAAAAAAAACTGATATCGCGCATACCCTTATTACCAAAGGACGATACCCAATGAAAGCGGTGACAGACAGTCTGGGTATATCCCGATCCCGGCAATACGAGAAAAAGGGCAACTGCATACGACAGAGAGGTAAGTATCAGCCAAAGGAAGAGGATACCCTTTGCCTGCCGCTTATCTATGAAGTAATAAGAGAAAGACCGACGTATGGATACCGGAGGATAACGGCTATCGTTAATCGGGAACTCATTGCAAGGGGAGAAGCACCGATAAACCATAAACGGATGTACCGGATCATGAAGGCGAATGATTTGCTTCTTACCAGATATACGGGGAGGCCGACATACAGACATGAGGGGAAGGTAATGACAGAGCGGAGCAATGAGAGGTGGTGCTCCGACGGATTTGAGATCGCCTGCAGCAATAGACAGCGAGTAAGAGTGGCATTCAGTATGGATTGCTGTGACAGGGAGATTATGAGTTACGTTGCGACGACAGGAGGCGTTAGCAGTGAAATGGTACAGGACCTGATGATCGATGCGATAGAGAATCGGTTTGGCAGCATTGATAAGGTAACAGCTCCTATTGAGTGGCTGAGTGACAATGGCTCGGCATATACGGCGATTGAGACAAGGGTGACAGCACAGGCATTGGGATTATTGGTCTGTACTACTCCGTATCGGAGTCCGGAGTCCAATGGAATGGCAGAGGCATTCGTAAAGACCTTTAAAAGAGATTATGCTGGTGTTCATGATTTACCAGATGCGGTTACGGTTATGGAGTATCTTCCGAAGTGGTTTGGGGATTATAATGAATACCATCCGCATAAAGCATTAAAGATGAAGTCGCCGAGAGAGTTCAGACGACTCACGGCTAAGTTAGAGGCATGTCCGGTTTAACGGGGGCAACTTCACTTCTACAATGCTCTTCCATATCGAACAAGCTTTATTGATTTCCCCCGATCTAAATAAGATTGCGGCTTTATGATTTAAGATTAAAAATTTTGTTCCGAGACTCATTTGAAAATCTAAATCTAGAGCTTTATCGATATACCTAAGAGCTTCATTTTTATTATCCACGATAATCGATAAATTAAAATATGACTGCCAATTGGGCTCCAAATCAATAGCTTTATGGTACATCTCAATCGCCATATTTTTTTGATCGGCTTTATTGTATGAAACAGCCAAATTATTCAAGATCACTGATTTAACCTTTCTATAGAAAAAATCACTTAAAAACCTTTCCTTAGTGTTTTCTGTAATTTCCAATGCTGCTTCGAAAGCAGAACCTGCCGCATAGTATAATGACATAGCATTTGACTGAATACCTCTATCTATATAAAGACTACTTAAACTTTCTAACATCTTATGATAATCGCGATTTTTCTCTTTCAATATATTTATAATTCTCATTATAAACGGTCTATCCGGTGTATTCAGTACTTGCATTAAATCACATGCAGCCTTTGCGCTATTTAAGTCCGTCAATATTTTCAGTACTAGATCATTGTATTTGTCCTGATTCATGCGACATATAATGCCAAATGCCATTATAACTTCCTCATTTATTTTTTTCGTTTGAAAAATATTGTGAAGATAATTTATATCTTGCTTCAAGAGATTCTTCGCATTATCAAATGCAAGTATCCACTTTGCGATGTCTAGGTGATAAAAGCTAACCACTGGGGTAGGAGACATGAGCACTGATGTCTTTGTAATAGCTTTGCTCAGTGGATCAACAATATTTTCGTATATCAATCCAATATTTAAAAGTGTTGAAATCACCGTGTAGACTTGGCTACTAAAGTGTTTATACTTCTCTACCATCAAACTGTGAATGTCTGTTATTGATACATCATTATGGTCAGTTATCTGTTTTGCTATGGTTACAATGGTATCCCATATGAGATTTTCGATGCTCTTTGTTTGACTGATATCAATGTCTTGTGCAATGTTTGTAACAATATTTTCGAAGTAAACTTCAAATATTAAACTAATAGAGAGCGAAGGCGGGTATTGGGGCTTCTTATTCTTTGATATTTGTGAAAATATGGATAGATACAGTGGTCTATGTAGATGAATGTTTTTATTGAATAGAATACTATTACCTAAATCATCTATCCTACTTACCTGATACCCATAGTGGTTTAAAGCATCATGAAATTCATGTTCGTTGTAGTCCTTTAATATAAAAGAGGCCTGATTTTCGTAATCATTACTAATTTCTGTATGAGAATATAATTTTATATTTTTGAATAGTTCCAAATAGTCATCAAGTTTTTCTTGTTTACATGAAAATAGAAATTTGACATCCAAATCGATAAAATACTCATATATTGATAAGAAGATCTGTCCGAATCTCTTAGGCGTTAGCATGTCTATACCATCACAAATGATTATCAATTTCGATTGTGAATTTAACGCGGTTTCACCCATTCGCAAGATAATAGTCCTAATAGGCAATGTCTCAGATCTTCCTAGCTCTGTAGACAATTGAATACTCATTATTTCTATTGGATCCCTATCTCTAAATCTTTCCGCCGCAATGTATATTGTTGGAAATATTTTTGAATAGCTAAAGGCTAATCTAGTACATGATACGGTTTTTCCAACCCCTGAATTACCTGTCAGCAGGAAATACCGAGATTCTTTATCCTGCATGAAATGAGCAACCACTCCTTCCAATTTTGGTCGGCTAATTCCATTATTTAAAAGTAATTCTCTGTGAAATGATGAGTTTCTGTGTATTAAAGATGAACATGCTTTCTTAATTACTCGCGTTGTCAGAGGTATCGTTGGGACATTAATACTCTTAAATAACTGATCTCTTGAAAACACTATGGGCGCGTCTTTGGCAACCCTTATAATTTCTGCGATTAATTCATTAATGACTTGTTTAATGCGCTCATTAGGTATATAAGGTTTGAGGGTGTCGACAATAGCGCTTTCAATAATGCTCTCTTGATACCCCTCAATGATATTTACTTTAGATAGCACATTAAAAAGCTCAGTATTATCCGACAAGTTATAGATAGACAGTAAGCATTTTAATAATTCCCTATAACTCCCCTTTAGCCCCCGTGATCCAAATAGGGTACTTTTAGAATTGAAATGAATGTCCTTATCATTTAAGACTTTTATGATACCGTCATAAGTTATATTTGAAGTCTTTAATTGCTTGATTAACTTGCACAGCTCAAGAAACTTCGAAGCATTGTTGTCCAATTTGCCATCTGTAACAAATGTGTACATATCGCCAACCGAGCATTTAACTTGTTGTAATAATTGCCCAAATATCAATATAACTGCGCTTAAGGTCCAGAAATTGTTCTTTGATCTTCTTGTTTTGATTTGAACATACTCGGTATAGCCAGGATAGGAGACTATAAGATCTTCTTCATTGTAACCTTCATAAACAAATCTCGCCGAAAAATTATCACCATCGGGGGAATACTCTGAAATATCACCATAGGTTGTCTTTAAAATGGAGTATAATATTTGATACCAAAAACCCCTTAGCGCGATTTTACCTCCAGAAGATTTTCTTCCCACGTTCTAACATCCCTCGTTTGTGATTTTTTAATTCACATTTTATCATTTCCATAATAATTAGGCATAACTAATAGCAAAAAACTTATGCCACGATCTCAGAAATTGTTGCAAAAATTTACCTGCGAATAAGTCTGAGATGCGG
>JALOCI010000039.1 GCA_023227835.1 Bacteroidales bacterium | reverse complement strand
CTTTTCGCATTGCTTAACCCCCTGGCGGCCTCGCTCACGGGGCCGCGTTCTTTTTTGCGGCCGGGGACTCGGCTTGCTCTTCTTTGAGCAGGCGATAGCGCAGCCGCGTGTATTCCAACACATCGCGCCGTTCCTTCGGCGTCAGGTTGCGCATCAGGTCGTAGAGTTCGCGGAAGTTCATGTCCTCGAATGAACCATAGGTTGATGTGTCTGGTAATAATCCTGCGTGACGAAGTACAACTTCGGCTGGAATATCAAGGGCTTTTGCAATTCCCACACAGAAATCAAAGCCTGGCTTACTCTGTTCAGACAGGACATTTGAGATGGTAGCATGTGATAAGTCTGCTCTACGTGCAAGTTCCCGAAGTGACCATCCTCGCTTTTGAATTTCTTCGGTTAGCCAAATAACCATTTTGTCACTCACTTTCATAGTGTATTATATTTTTCGGTGATTTTAGCTACCAATTCGGTTTTAGGTATTGACAAATATTATGATATGGTGTATTATGGTAGATATTACAACCATAACGGTGGTTACGATTACCAAGTCGTTGCCTGTTACCGTCTAGGTTTTTTTTAGCCAGAGCCAGGCCACAATCGCAGACAACAGAGCCGAATGTACAATCAAAAAGACCATTCCTATACCTCCTCCCCGTGATAGCTAATTGTAGCAAATGGGCATGGCCGATGAAAGATGATACCCATCCATCTCCAGGAGACATTGATCACATTGAAACCGCAAAAGTTCTCACGTTTATTTCTGAGCTTCACCATCCACGACAACCGCGTCGAAATCAAGGACGGCATGTTTCCGCTCGTCAAGAAAAGCAGCATCCCCTTCCGCAGCATCACCTCCGTCGAAGTCGCCAAACTCACCAAACAGCTCATCATCCACACTAGTGACGGGAAAAAACATACCTATGCTCTGGGCGGCTTCGGCAAAGCCCAAGCCTGCCGCGATGCTATCGCCGCTGCCCTTTAAGAATGAGCAAAGCCGTAGCTATCATCATCGGCGTCCTGATACTCCTCTGCTGCCTATGCGTGGGCATCTTCTGGGTCGATAACCGGCTGCGCGATTGGGGCCTACTGCCCACCTACACGCCTACGACTACCGCAATCCCCACGGCCACCGCTACGGCCACGCGAACCGCCACCGTTGCCCCCACCCACACGCCGACACGTACTTCCACGCCTACACGTACCCCCACGCCGACCCGCACCCCTACACCTACCCACACGCCGGGGCCGTCTCCCACACCTACCCCCACCCACACTCCGCGCCCTACTGCTACGCCACGGCCTCCCACCGCTACCGCCACGCCACGGCCTCCCACCGCTACTGCCGCGCCGCCTACTGCCGCGCCGGAGCGCAACTACATCGGCCCCGGCGCGTGGATGTGCCCGGATAGCACGGCTGGCGCAGCCTACATCGGCTCAGGTACCAATAAATTCCACAAACCCGGCTGTAGCTCCGTCAAACAAATCGCCGCCCACAACCGTGTCTGCTTCGAGAGCCGCGAAGCCGCCGTCAACGCCGGGTTTGAACCGTGCGGGCGTTGCAACCCATAACTTCCGAGTACCCACATTAACGGAAACAAAAAAGGGCCATTTCTGGCCCTAAAAAACAACAGCATCGACATGGGGGAACGTGTCCCCGCCACATTACGCGGCTATCAAAAACCGCTACCCGCGTAGTCGCATCTACCCAAAACCTGCATACGGTTTGGGTCCGTGAGGTCGGAGGTTCAAATCCTCTCGCCCCGACTGCGACCACAAGGAACGGTCAAAACACTAGCCGCGTATCCTGACCCGGACGCGCGCGCGAAATATCCGCCCACGCGGATACGCCTTTCCCTCTATAAAAAAACGCTTCCAGCAATTACCGGAAACTAATCAACGTATTACCGGAAGCGCCCACAACATAGGAGGATACGCGGCTTGAAACTATCACAGGCATACGAAACATTTGTACTCTACAAGCGCGCCAGCGGCGTCAGCGATAACACCATCTCCAACTATCAAAAGACCTGGCAGAAGGTCCGTCTGTACTTCCACGCCGACCCTGCCTTCGAAGGCATCACCCTGGAGGACTGGCTGCGCTTCATGGCCTGGGTGCCCGACGAGTTCAACCTGGCACCCAAATCCGTGGCCAACATCCACACAGATCTATCATCACTCTATACCTGGGCTACCGACATGAACGTCGTCAAAGAGCACCTGTTCCGGCGCATTCCGCGCCCACGGTTCGAGAAGCCAGACATCGAGCCGTTCACTCAGGATCAGGTTGCCGCCATGCTCAAAGCGTGCGATGTCACTAACCCCTGGACCGGGCGCGAGGGCATCCGCAGCAATCGGCACACTGCCGACCGCGACCGCGCTATCATCCTCGTCCTGCTCTCTACCGGAATGCGCGCGTCGGAGCTGTGTGGCATCTGCAAGCGCGACCTCGACCTCGGCAACAACAAGATCGACGTCGCCGGGAAAGGGAAGGGCCGCAGCTCGAAACAACGCAGCGTCTACATCGGCAAGCGCACGGCTAAGGCGCTGTGGCGTTACCTCACGCCCCGTCTGAGCGACATGCTGCCCACCGATCCCATCTTCACCGTGGGACCGGAGGACGAGGAACGCGCCTTCTCGCGCAATGTCCTCTCGCGCCTGGTCTCGCGCATCGGCGAACGCGCCGGCATAGAGAAGGCCCACCCCCACCGCTTTCGGCATACGTTCGCCATCAACTATTTGCGCAATGGCGGTGATGTGCTTACCCTTCAGCGCCTGCTCGGTCACGAGTCCCTGGAAATGGTACGGCGCTACGCCAACGTCGCCGCCGCCGATTGCGCCGCCGCCCACAAAACGGCTGATCCCGTCGATAACTGGCGACTCTGACATAACCGCTGTTTTCCACTCCCCCACCCCCACGCAAAACGCGCGGATTTCCCTCGAAATCCGCGCGTTTACCGCTGTTAAGAACAGTTAGCAGAACTACGGCGCGACCGTCGTAGCGACATCCTCCGTCACTGAAGCGCTCTCCCACAACACGCGCAGCCGTGCGGTAATGGTTTCTGTAACGCTGAGGGTTGGTGCTATAACTCGCACGGTGCCGTCCCATGTCTCCAGGTCCTCCTCGACCCAGGTCAGCACAACCGGATCATAGCCGCTCTGCGTGTAGCCGCTCGGCGTGGCGGAAACGAGCGTCGTTGTCTGGGGAAGGGTGACGATGATTGTGTGTACGCCGTCCTGCGTCCCGGTCACGGTCAACGTGTAGTCCAGCGCCTGACCGCTGTAGGCCGTCGCCGGGCCGGTCAGCGCGATTTCCGGCGACGTCGGGGGAATCGCCGTGCCCGCGTAGTTGAACATCACCAGCGGCAGATAGACGGCGACAATCGGCCGGTCTGGTAGATATGGCGTCGCGTAGGGCGTGATCCACACCTCTGGCGTGCCCCCATAAAATGCCGCGGGGTCGATCCGCGTCGGTTTGGCGCGCGGCGTTTGCGTAGGCGACGCTGTGGGAGTGGGCGTGGGCGGCGTCTGCCGGACCAGGTCCACGGTTTGTGTGTTGATCCCTGTGCCTTGCAGCACTTCTGTCAGAGTGCTGGTGCTCCACGTGCCGACCACTGACCACGTTTTTGTGAGTGTCCCGTTGCCGGCCGGCGCCGTCCACACCAACGAGCCGCTGCCGGGCGTCGTGCTGCCCGCGCTGGCGCTGTACGTAGTCAGTGAAAGCGCGCTGGTGTCCCACGTCTCGGTCAGCGTGTACCCCACCGTACCGGAGACCTGGTCAATCACCATCAGCGTGTTCGTGTTAGTGATGACCACCGGCGTGCTCCACCAGGTGGCCACCGGCGTGCCGTCTCTGTACACGTCCTTACTCCACTGCGTCAGGCCGGCCGGCGGCAAAATAGAAGAGAATGTCGTGAGTAGCCCTGGCATTTCGATGTGAGGACTCCATAGCAGCAGCGTTACCCACAGCACTATCAATGACAACAGCCCGGCCAGCATTTGTAGCCAGGCACGCGGACGGCGGACTGTCTGCTTATGATCCGTCTCCGGCGTCGCTGGCACGAGCAACTTAAACCCTAGCGCGTCCATTGCCCCCGGAATATCTTGTTGCGCTGCCAGTTGTACCGTAGTCTGCGCTGTGCGCCACGCCACATCTATATCCATTCCGGCGCTCAATCCAGCGAACAACGCCTTCGCCAGTATGTCGGCTCCGGCCAGGATGCCCGCCGTACCGCCGTAATTATCGCCCGGCCCGGCGATCACCGCCCGGGCGCCGGCTTCGAAGAGCGCATCGATCATGTCACGGTTTTCCAGCCCGTAGCACACGCCGAGGAAGACCACCGTCTTGTCCAGCGGCCAGGCCCGCACCTGGTCGGCGGTCGCCACAACCTGGTGCGCGTCATCCTCCCACGCGCGCCCATCGTCGCTGGGATGCAGGAAGACGCCCAGCGCATCCGGTGGATCATGCACCGGTCCGGTCGTGCTGAGCTGTGCAGCGCGTCCGCCGATGGCCCGCGCATTGTCCATAAACGACTTTAGTGTCAGGATACCCGTCTTCATCATCCCCCCAAAATCAACTTTTCCAGTGTCTGGGCGTCTGGTGGCTCGATGCCGACATCCCATCCCGTGCCCGCTGCGTTCAATGTTACCCGTTCGACGAAGAAACGACCGGGCGGGATCACATCTACGAGCGTGGGCGCGATCACGTCGATTTGTTCCGCCCACGCGCCCGGTTGTACCTGCCACGGGTCCAACTGCTGCAGGTTCGTGTTGTGCGGTTCGCCCTTGCGCCAGTAATAGCCCAGAGCGTCGCTCACCGGCTTGAAGTACAGCCGCTTTTGTGCATCGATGCCCGCGATGACGCGACCGGCCGTGCTCCCGGCCTCCTGCAAGTTCACCATCTCCTGCTGGCCGGTGTAGTTATTCGACCGGTGGCGGCTCGTGGTGATCCCGCTCGCCGTTACCTGGGTCATATCGTCGCTCACCCAGGCAAAGTCTCCGGCAATCAGTTGCGCAATGGCCGCGGTGTCCAACTGCCCGGTCGCGGTATCACTATAGATCTGATGTTGCAACCTGGCCCAATGCCCAAAAGCCACCATCTCGCAGGTCACTCGCTCGCTGCGGCTGCCCGGGTTGAGCAGCGGCGTGGGCCAGGCATACAGCGCGAGATACTGATCGCGGTACGCATCTGCCAATTCTGGCGTCATCCCGTCGCCGGAAATGAGCTGCTCGATTGTGCCGTACCGGGCGATACTGGCCGCGTCTTCGCCCCAGTCCGTAAGCGCCCGGTCTCCCACCGTGCCATCTGTGGCGTAGGAGTATTCTACCGCTACCCGATTACACAGCTTATCCAGGCTATAATCGAACGTCCCCCACGGCGTTTGCAGCGTTACCGCCCACAGCACGCCGGCCCAGATACGCGTCGTATCCGGCGCGTAGATATCCAGGTCCGCCAGCAAGCGCGTCGCCCACAGCCACAACGCGTCCGCCGCGCCCGTCGCCGTGATGCGCGCGGCCTCGCAGCCGCCCACCGCCAACCAACTCACTTCCGTAAGCGCGAGCCGCGTTTGGTGAATCACTGGCTTCCCATTCAACGTAAAATCTAGCGTCATCATCCCCGGTGATAGGCCCTCTTCCACGCCCACGCCTGTAAGCGATCTACCCAAGCTATATACTTACCTCGCTTGAGCATCTGCGCGTACACGCCCGCCACAACCACATCCAACACTCGCCATACCATAGCGCTTTCTCCTGTCTACCGTCTACCGTCTACTTACAGCAGCGCAAAGCGCGCCGCATACTCCACGCGCACGCTCATCGTCCGCGATTTCAGCACATCCCCCTGGTCCCCGATCTGCACGAAGTACAAGCGCTGATCCCTTCCCGGAACCAGCTTAGGCCGCTGACCCGTGCCCAACACAATCGACCCGGCCCGCGCGGTGTAATGCGCGGCCACCTCGTCATTGATTCCATCATCAACAGTGTATTGCTGATAGACGGCATTGTAGGCGCGATAGGCGATCTTGCGAATGCCTAAATCCGTGGGGATGAAAAGTACGTAGTCGAGCGTTGTTTCCGCCGTATTATCGTCGGACTTCAGCACCAGGTCGAACAGGTACGGCAGCGCCGGCGGCGCGACCTTCGGCCACGGCGGCAGTTCAATCGTGCCCAAGGGGATGATGTGATCGGCGGCCACTGCCGAAACCGGCGGTGTCAGCGCCTTCGTCTCCGTCAGTTCTGTTTCGATAAGACTCGTTTCGAGCCAGTATTCTGTGTCCGCGTCGAACTCCCCCACCACAAAGGCGAACCACGTCCCCTCCCACGTGCGCGTGGCGGCGCTGGCAAATTGCCATTGCGCCACCACTGCGCCCGCGCCGCGCAGTACCGTGTCTAGATTGGCGTCTGCGTCTGTGTACATATCCAACCCCTCGACCGCCGAGCTCGCATCTTGCAGGAACGCGCCGTGCGTCGGTCCGGTGGAGATGTGCCGCAAGCCATAGTAAATCTGCGCCAGCCGCCGGTCATTGTTGTACGTGTTCTGGAAAACCAGGCGGAACGGCGCGGGCAGGTCGCCCTCCACGTCATCGCCGACGATACCCACCCAGTTGTTCAACGCGGCCTCGGCAGCATTGTCCACCGTCAAGCCGGTCTGCACGTCCGTGCCGTGCACGTTAGTCAGCGGCAGCGTGCCCTCGGTCCCCCGCGCCTGCTCGCGCGTGATGACCAGCAGGGCGTCCAACATACAGCCGTGGGATGTATAGCCTACGTAGTCCGCCGTATCAAGCGAGCCGCCGCGCACCCGCGCCTGGCGCTGCGCGCGCCCGGTCGGCGTGTGCCGGATCCACAACGGCGAGACGCGCCCGTCATCCGTCGCCTCTGCCGCGTCGTTGAGCCACACTTCCAGCGTGGAGGCGTGCGCGTAGACCGCGCTGTGATCGATCCCGTGAATCTCGATCTCCAACGTCTCGCTGCCGCTTTCCCCGCGTACTGCTGCCGGCTTCCACTGGCGCACCACATACACCGGCCAGTCCAGCAGGAGTGTCTCCTCGCGCAAATCGTTGTACAGCTCAAGCACCGCCATAAACGCGTTGCCTCCTCAGTTTCCACGTTAACCGGTTCACCAGCGCCTCATCGTCCTGCGCCCCATACACATTGATTTCGCCGATCTCCTGACGGTTATCTACGCTCCGCGCCTGCGTCCCCAGTGGATCGCGCGCCGGCAACGCCGTCAACGAGCCGCCCAGTTGCGGGAACTCCGTCCGCGCCAACTGCCGCGCGGCGCTTCCGATCCCCCGCAGGCCGAGCTCGAAGGGCGTGGGTGAGCCTGGCGTGAGCCACTTCGGCAGAGAAAGCCCGCTGATCTTGTCTGCCAGATCTTGAATCCACTTGATAGCGTTCTGGAACGCCGTCGATATACCATCCACCCCGCCTGTAACGTTCCCCAGCCATTCACCGAACTTCTCCAAAATCGGACCAAACGTGTCTTGAATCCACGCGCCTGCCGTCTTTAACGCCGGCAATAGCACGTTCTCCCAAAGTCCGGCCAGTGCGGTAACCGCTACTCCGACCACTGCGCTAAGCAAGTTCCCCAACGACTCAAAAAGCGGCACCAGATTGGTCTGGATGAAACTCCACACGCTGCGAATGGCCGGTAGCAACGTATTTTCCCAGAACCCCTGTAGCACGGTAATCGCGGCTGGCACGTTCGTGCTCAACCAGGCGATCAAATCCTGTAATGCCGGGCGTAGGGTGCCCTCCCAAAAAGCGACAATTGCCTGGAATGCCAGTGGTATATTCGTTTTGAGCCATTCCCCGACCGCCGCCGCCTTCTCCTGGATGCCGCCCCAATTCTCCTCCCAGGCCGTGCGTAACAGGGCCACAACAGCCGTTACAGCGGCTATCACCGCGATCGGCCCCGCAATCGCGCCGATTGCAGGTAACAGCGCGGCCATAATCACCGCTCCGACTGCCGTCAGGCCATCTTGCAGTTTTACATTTTGCCCAATCCAGCCGGCCACCATCGCCACGTAGGGCGCCGCCCACGCGATAACCTGTTGGATCAACCCGCCGAATTCGCGCAACTTCGCCACAAACGCGTCGAATGCTGCCACCACGCCCGGCGGCACGCCGAGCATCAACATCGCCGTCGAGAGACCCTGGAAGACGTCCCCGCCGCCCTTGACGTAGTTGATCAAGAGCGCCAACACTTCCCCAAACCGTTGCAGGTGGGGCACCAGCCCTTGCACTCGCGTCAGCAACCCTAGGAGTAGAGGGAGCAATGTTTGCAACACCGGGATGAACGCCAACCCCGCCTGATCCTTGGCATTCTGGATTTGCGCGCTCATCTCTGCCAACTGCGCCGCCGCCGTTCCCGCCACCTCCGGCATCGCCGCCGTGTTTGCCGCCAGCTTTTCAGTGACCACCGCCATCATCCCGGCCTGCTGCTGCGCCTTCGTCAGGCTGTCGGCCTGGACGCCGAACATCTTCGCGGCGCGTGCCGTGGCCTCCTCTAACGAGACCTGGATGCTGAGATTGTCGAGGATCGCCGGAGATAGACGCCCTACGCCGACGACGAGGCTATCCATCAGGAAGCCCATATCTTGACCGGTTGCCGCGGCCACCTTGCCCACATACTGCATCGCATCGGGCAACTGATTGGCGAAGTCCTTGCTCACGAGCTGCGCGGCCTTGTTATAGGTCAGCATCAAATCGCGCTGGCCGACCATCCCCGCGCTACCCTTTTCCAGGGCTGCTAACACTTCATTACCGGACCTACCCGAAGCGGTCGCAATGCCATCAAACGCAGCTTGTACGTTTTGTAGCGATGCCGCCGACGTGGTGAACGAGAGGAGCGCCAGCCCGGCCGCCGCTGCCGCCGCGCCAATCACCCCAAACGCCTTTAACGCTACATTCCCCGCCGCTTGCAAGTGTGGAATGGCGCCCTGTATCGCGCCCCCGATCTTACCCGCAATCGTCGCGCCGATGCTCCCCGCCTTGACGACCGCGTTGCCCAGGGTTCCCACAATCGCCTTGCCCACGTTGCCCATCGCGCCAAGGACACCGCGCGCCATCCCGGCTGCGCCGCCTACAATCTTGCCAAAGCCACCGGCAATTTGCCCCAAGCCGGTCACCAGCGGGCGGGCCACACTGGACACCGTCGCGCCAAACCGCTTGAACATCGCCCCCGCCCGCCCAATCGCCGAATTGCTGGCAAAAAGGCCCTGCAGCGGCGCCATGTTGCTGACAAAGCCACGGATCTTAGCGCCGGCCGTCTCGATGCCGGTCGCCACACTGTAGCGGATCACCGTCCCCGCGCGCTCGAATGCCCTGCCGATGGCGCGCGTGCCAGGGATGGCGCGTAGCACCGCCCCACCCACCGCGCCCACGCCGCGCGCCGCGCCCAGGGCCAGGTTTCCCATCCCCTTCAGCACGTCGCCCATCCCGCTGAAAGCTGTGCGCGCGCCCTTACTGATCCGCTCCACATTCTTCGTGGAAACGCCCACTTTCGTCACTGCGCGCTCGATCCCTGCCAGCGTTTTTGTGACCTTATCCACGGCCTCAAAGACCGCGGTTACCGTGTACGACTTTCCTGCCATCGTTGGTTATCCCTAAAAATACCTTCCGCTAATGTGAATACCCGGAACAAAGAAAGGGCATCACTTACGCTTTGCCCTTTCCTTTTTTCTGCCGCGCCCTCGCCTCCTGAATCACCAGCGCCAACGGTAACTCTAGCTCAAACGCGGCCGCCGCGCGCCCATAGTGCGCTTCGACGTATTCCAGGTATTCCAACGCCTCCCAGTATCCGCGTCGTGTTGCTTGCGCCAGATGCGCGACCTTCGCCGCCCACACGACCTCTGGCGCATCCGCCTCACCGCCATTTACACAAAGCCTGGCGATTCCCCCGCTTCATCAGCCGCGTCTTCGTCCTCCTCGAAATCCGTGTTGACCGCCTGGCCGATGATGTCCATCATCACCTGCCCGTCGGCGTGCAAAAGCGTGCGCGCTTGCTCGTCCGTCTCCACGCGCGGATTCAACAGCAGATACCGCAGAAGATAGATGAAATAGCCCTCGGAATCGGCCCGCTTCTGCCCCATCCTGAAGCGACTCTGCGCCTTCAAGAGCATAGAGAGAGGCACGCGCGTCCGATGCCGGATGTAGGCGTTATAGCGCGGTAGAAACGTCTCCGCCTGGTCGCGCGTCGCGTCTTCCTTACACAAATCAGCCAGCGTCACAAATTGTTTTTGCTCGTCCATTATTCTCCTCCCGTGCTCCCATTCGCTAGAATCCCGTCACCTACGCCCCGGCTCTCTAACGCCAGGAACTGCCCCTCGATGTCCTCGGTAAAGGCCTCCTCATCGCTGCCGCTGCTCATGCTATGGGTGTATACCATGCACCCCCGCAGGCGCTTGAGCACCGTGCCAGCATCGCGCTCGCGCCATTCCACGTCGAAGACAAACGGGTGCATCACCCCGTCCATCGCGTCGTCGGCCAGTAATGTCGCATCATTTGTGATGTACGCGACGTAGCCATCGTCGGTCAAGGCGCTGAGGAACTGAATCGCGTCGTTGGCGTAATCGATCAGGTAATCCGTGCCTTCGTGCAGCACCGTCCCATCGTCCAGCATCACGTAGAGCACACTCACGATACCGTAGGTCGGCGTATATGTTGAGGCGCCGGCGGTCAATTCCTCAACCTGAATCTCCGTTGTCCCCGCGATCAATTGCGCGAACAAGTCCGCCTGCTCGCCGATGTTCAAGTAGTTCTTACTAATCTTGAACTCTCCCTCCGGCACACCCGTTTTATGATACCGGTTACGCGGGAATCCCAACCCCGACCCGCCTGCCCGTGCATTTTTATCGACGCTATATTCCACGTCCTGCACCTCGATCAACTCATATGCGCCATACCGGATCACGCACCTAACCTCTGCACCCGTGTATGCGCTCGGTATCCATCCAATTCCCATTTCAAGCCTCCTTCAGCTTAAAGATTATGACAGAATATACCGCCGCCGAAATCATCAATTGCGCCAATGGCTGGCGAGCCGGGGTTATAAACCCCAATCTCAAACCCGACACGCCCGCCAGCTGCGTATGTAACATCTGTTGCAGCGCAAACCTCCGTCATGGTGACGCCATCCCCTACAACGACACTCAGCCCATCCGCAACCAACTCGAACCGCACAACATCACCAATATTGACTGTATACGTCTCCTCATTAAGTTGCACAAAGGTCTCGTGGTCATCAATACGATAAATCCCTACAGTAGAGCTGCCGATCAATGCCATATAACCATTTACAGATATGGCTTCTGGATTCCGTAGCCGCGCTAGCAGCATGTAAGGGACATTGGCATTGTCGCCCTGCTTGGTAAAATACACGCTCTCGAATCCACCGGACTCGGGTATTACGAGCCAGTAGGCCCCAACCTCAGACAGCCCATCTGTAGTGCTGGCCTGTCCATCTACAATAACTGGTGCAGCGCCAGATGAACGGGCCAGTGGATTAGTCAACCAATCGTCACCCAGTGCACCATCAGTGCGATTGAACGCATCCAGCAATACATAGGGTTCGCACACCTCATCAATCGGACGTGTCGCCATAGCCAGGAACTCGCCCTCCAAATCCTCGGTAAAGGCCTCTTCGTCGCTGCCGCTGCTCATGCTGTGGGTGTACGGCATACAACCGCGCAACCGCTTCAACACCGTACCAGAATCGCGTTCACGCCACTCTACATCGAAGACGAACGGATGTCGCTGACCTTCCATCGCATCATCAGCCAATGCAACTCCATCCGTAATATAGACAATCACTCCTGCAGTAGTGATTGCATTAAAATAGATCGTATGTGTTTCGTAATCGACTACATAGTCTATGCCTTCATACAACACTCTGCCAGTCGTCAGACGTACGTATAGCACGGATACAATTGCTCGTGTGGTCGTGTGATTAAAAACATCAGCCGCCAGAGCCTCGGATTGTAATGTCTGTGTTCCAGCGATCAACTGCGCGAAAAGGTCAGCTTGATAGCCAATGTTTAGATAGTTCTTGCTGATCTTCCACTCGCCGGACGGCACACCGCGTTTGTGATAACGGTTCCGTGGATGTCCCAGCCCCGCACCGCCAGGCCGGGCGCTGCGATCCACACTATACTCCACATCCTGCACTTCCAGCAGGTCATATTCCCCGTACCGAATAAAACATTTCACTTCCGCGCCGGTGTAGGCGCTGGGTTGCCATCCTATGCCCATATCAATCCTCCAGATACCGCAAACTCAACGTAGCAACGATGCGCCCCACCCGGCGCGCCTCGTCCCAGACCTCGCTGCTCGGCTCGCCTACGATCACGCTCTTGATACCCTGCTGCCCCAGATACCCGCAGCCTGGCTCCCCGAAATCCTCATCGTCGCGGTCGGCGTCCTCATAGTCGGCCAGCAGCGCTTCACGCACACACTGCAAAATGCGGCGCGCCTCTAATTCTGTGGCTGCCAGCACATCCACCTGGTAATCGGGGCGGCGAATCCGGCGATACGTCCCCAGGCCTCTGGGCTGATTTCCACCACCCACCGGCGTAAATCCCACGCGCGGCAGGCCCAGGTCTTCCAACGGATAACTCGGCACAAACTGCACCAGCCGGTATAGCGGATGGGTCGTGTTGAATGGCGCGCTGCCCTTGAGTGCGTAGATCACCGCCTTGATCGCGTCAACCTCGTTCATAAAACCTTCCGGGTACTGCCATTAACGGAAGCACTTAAGCTACTTCCTGCACCAGCCACGCCAGCCGGTAGACCAACTGCCCGGCCTCGCGCCAGTCCTCAACCCGCGCCACCCAGTAGATGATTCCATCCACAGTGAGCCGGTCTTTGAAGGTCAACGTCACATCATACGCCACAAATGCGCGCAACTGGACCTCAACCTCTTCGCCCAGCGGCGTTTTGACGAAGCGCTGGCCCGAATTCCCGCCACGCGCCGGTTGCACGAATGCCAGAATTGATTGTGGCGTACCATAGGTTGGACCGGGCGGCGTCCCCGTCGTCGGATAGGACGCGGCTTCCGGATCCGGCGTGTGCCAATCACCGTCTACATACGTCCCCGTCGCGTTGGCCGCGAAGGGGATGCGCGTGATCGTCTGCCCGTGCGCCTGAACGCGCTGCTTAAACTGCGTTGCCTTGCTCACGCCCCAGCTCCTGCGCCGCCGCGCGCCAGCGGGTCATTTGCTCTATGCTCAAGCTGCCCGGCTTGGCCACTAGCTCCACGATACGGGCGTCGCTCAATGCGGCCATATCTTCCACCGAGGCCACCCCCACGCGCAGTAGCTCTGCCGCGCGGACCGCGCCTATCCCGGCGAGACGCGTCAGCGCCGTGCCCCCACGCCGCGAGCATGCCACACACACACCCCGCTCGGCGCGCCCCTCTGCCGCCGTGCGTGCGTAGAGCGTGTGGACGGCCCGACCGCACCGTCCACACACCACTGCGACGCCATACTGGTGCAGCCGCAACATCACCGGCGTACCGCCTTGACCGTCGGTGTGATCGTCCCGCTCGGTTCGAGCTTGACGCGCATATACAACCCCTGCACCGGCGCGATGATGTAGTCGGCGCTCGTGGTCGTGCTGACGACACTAGACAAAACCACGCTGTAGGTCCGTTCTGCCCAGGCCGAGGCCATTGTCGTTGTAGAGGTAGAGTCGGATTGATCCGTCGCCGTGCTCGATGCGGTCAAGACCCCGGTGGAAGTGAGTACGTCAGTTGTGGTCGTCGTCGTGACGGCGCTGGTCGTCGTGCCCGTCGAACTCTGGCTGAGATAGTCCGTGTACAGATCGATCCAGTTTGTATTGTCATAGGAGACCTGTACCGTGGTCGTCAGGGCGCCGGACGTGGCCGCGTCTGCACTGACGAAAATCTCCACGTGATCGTTGCCCCAGCCGCCCACGTAGGGTGCGTTACTATATGTGGTAGTGGTGATCGACGCGCTGCCATCGTAGAAATTGATCGTCCCCAGAATCGCGCTAGGCTCCGGCGCGGCCGCTGCCAACATCACCACCAAGCCTATCATCACGGCGGTAACGCCCAGAACTTTTACAAATGCCTGAAAACCCTTCATCGTATCCTCCTGATAGTTGACTAAACTAAAACAACGCCTTGTGCCTTATAGCGGCCCGCCAGGCGCGCCGCCAAAACCGCATTAGCTGACCCTAAGCCTAACCCCTGCGAGGCATCCAGGTCCCGGGTAGCCTTCGTCTCGGAGTAATCCCCGATCCTGAAGGTCTCCGTGTCGCCAGACAGCCCGGCATCATAGGCACTGTTGGCGTCGAGATGCAACATCTCCTGCGCCAGCAACGCCACCGCCCGCTTGATCGCCACAGGGACCGCCGCCCCGCCGACTGTGTAGGTCAGCGTTCCCTGATACTGTTTCTGCCTGAACAGATTCCGATACGTATTGAACACCCCGAAGGTCACCCGCACGATCCCCGCCGCGTCGATGATCGCGTCGCTCACGTCCACCGTCGAAGCCGAACCGGGTACCAGATACACCGTCAGCGCATCCACCGACTGCACCGGCGCGCGGGGCGTTGCTATCTGCAACACTGGCAGTCCGCCATAGTGCGCCAGCGTCGCCTGCACCGTGTCGATCACCTGCGCTGCCGCAGAGTACGAGCGACCAAGCCATATCTCCAAATCCTCAGAGACGCAGTCCAGGATACCCTCGACATAATCCTCATCGAGCGCGCTTAAATCCTCTCCCAGAAGAGTCTCGTACTCGGCTATCGTAATCAGCACCCTACACCTCTATCCATAAACGTTTACAGATACCACCGCCGCTAACCATCATTAACGGCGCTTTTCGCGCTCAAACCCCACCCAACAAGCTCCGGCGTTGCTCTGTAGCGATCACACAAAACCGCCGTTAATGTCTTGCCCAACAAACGCTAGAAACCCGCTATCCTGAGCGGCCGCATCGGGCGACGCCCCGGCGCGCAAGCGCCGCACAATCTCCAGTCCGGCCTTACCCGCTGCACCTAGCCCCATCCGCCGGTCGAACGTCCGCTCCGGGCTGGCAAACACAGCCCGCGCGCCCTTCGCCAAAAATGCCGCCGGGAACCGCGTCTTCGCCTGATAGCAACCCTCCAAAATCACCACCGGCTGATGCTCCAACTGTTGGCCATCCTCCAGACGCGCCAATGATAACGCCGCCACCTCGTTATCCCCGCGCAGCACCCGCGCCTTTGGCGTTCCGTGCAACGCGATGTAGATCAAATCCACCTCCGCCAACTGTTCATACGGGAACGTCTCCGCCGTCAATGGCGGGCACGTCAGCGGTCGTGTCACAATCCCCGCCTGTAATAAACCCAACGCATTGTTGATCCAGCCCGATCGATAGCAATAGAGGAGCGTTTTCATTATTCTCTCGTCCTCAATCGCAATCGCAGCCACGCCAGCCACGCCAACGCCGCAATGTGTGCCGCCACCACACCCCACGCAATGGCCTTCGAACGGATCTCTGCTCGCGCTGTTACGGGTCGCGCTGGCGCAGGCGTTGCCGCCTCCGCCAGCCCGGCCTCTACACGCCACGCCTGCATAATCTGCGCGCTGTTCAATTCGGCGATAGCCCGCAGCGCATCCTCGATGGAGGCATTCGAGTGTGCGTCCAGATAATCCAGCACGGTGCGAATTCCATATCTACGGTCGATGTACCGCGTGACACCGCCGGCCTGCGCGTACCAGCGCCACATACCCGCTATGTCGCTGTAGGCGCGATATTGCATCTCCCCCCAGGAAAACGCCGCTTCTACCTCCGGCATCGCGACTGGCGCGGACCATAGAGCAAGCCCCTCGCGGAACCATAGCGGCAACCGGCTGACGTGCTTGCCCAACGCCAGGTGCGTAACCTCGTGCGGAATAGTGACATCGTAGAGATACTCGCCATTGCACGGGCAGCTATCCCGCGCCACAACCATCACGCCGTACCGTGCGTATGCCTGACCAGAGATCATTCCACTAGAGTGATCACTCAGCACCAACATCGCCCGGCCCGGCAGCGTCAGCCCTAGATCGCGCTCCAGCGCAACCAACTGCAGTTCAGCCACATCCAGCGCGCGCCGGCCCGCGCTGGGCGACTCATCGCACACAAAAACGATGACATGCTCACCTTCGACGCGCAGCCAATTACACGTCTCGTCCGCAATCTCGATCGTTACCGGCGGCATCTCGAACGATGACATGTCCGCGCGTACCCCGCTCCACACATACCGCAATTCCGTGAACGGCGGCAAGCCCGCCGTGTCTAACCACGCCGCCATCTCGTCCCCGTCCCGATGCGCGTTGAGCACCCACTCCCGCCCGTTCCACGGGGCGCTCACAACCACCTGCGCCAACGTCACCCCTGCCGCAGGCATAGAAAACCGCACACCTGGCTCCTGGGCAGATACCGGGGACACCAACAGCAGCGCCGCCACCAACGCGCACAGCAATGCGCTCAGCATAGCCACCACCCCCGCGCTGCGTTAATCGCTCTACGATACACGCTCTTAGCCGCTTCTAACGAGCATCCCATCGCGACTCCCACCTCTGCGAACGACAATCCGCCCCAAAATCGCAGCCAGAGCACCCGCGCATAGCGCTCCGGCAGGTCCGCCAACATCAAGCACGCCCACATATCGACATCCACACCGGGTCGCACGTAATGCCAATCCTGCAATTCGATCAGCACCGGGCCCTCGCGGCGATAGTGATCCGCGACCTTATGCCGGAGAATACCATTCAACCACGTCCGCAACCTGGAACGCTCTCGCGTACCCCGGCCCCGCCACGCCGCTAGCGCCGTCTCCTGCACCACGTCGTCCACAATATGTTCAGGGAGCCGCCGCAGCGCCTGGCCGCGCAGCCAGTCCAGGTCAGGGCACCTGGTAGAAAAGTAGTCTGACATTCGTCAACACTCCCGATATTGTTATGGGGTTGGTATATGTGAACGCCATCCCGTCCACGATCACCGGCCCATCTAGCGATAGTCCCGCGCCGGATGTCGTCAGCGTTACCCCGCCGCCGGCGCGCACATTGAACGAATTTGCCACTGTAGACGAATAAACCGCGTCCTCCCCATCCGCCCACACGAACGCACCATCGTGCAACGCACGGGCATAACGCCCGGAGGCCAGACTGTACTCGCCTACTGCCCGCGCCTGATAGCCGTTCAAAATAGTGGAGTACCGCCCGCTGGCTTCGTTATCGAAGCCATTCAGGATGGTCGTATACTGCGCTGTCGTCCCCGTGATCGTATTGCTCACGCCCGTTCCCACCAGCCCGTAGCCGCTATAGCAGCCGACCACCAACGCCGGCGTGATCTCGCTGTACGCGCTGATAATCTGCGTGTATGTGAGTATGCCCGCGTTAGCAATCGTGTTTTGCGAGCCGCCAAGAATGCTGTTGTGCGCCGTATTGCACGTCGCCACGCTCGTATCGAAATCGTATTCCGCCTCCACCGAGTTCATCGGCGTATCAGTCCACTCATAGTACACCCCGCTGGTGTACACCCCCGTCACCGTCGCTGTGACCTCATTCGATACAGTGTTGAAAAACCCGTTTAAAATCGAATCACTGTAGCCGTTGACCGCGTTCCGATCCCCGCCGGCTACCAGGCTATACGTGCCGGTCCCGCCGCCCACCGTAATGCGATTGAACGGATTGGTCGATCCTAGACACGCATTCCCTGTTCCCACGGTGTTACAGTAACCGCCACCAATCCATCCCATTGAGGCCACGCTATCAATCTCGTTGCGATACCCGGCCACACTACCGGAGTACTGTGCCAACGCAGTGTTCTGCGTACCGCCCAATACCGCGCCACCGTTATGGCTGGTATTGCCGAATCCGCCGGCCACAACCCCATAGGGACCCCGCACCCGGTTAATTTGGCCGCCGCCGATAGTCCCCCACCAAGCTGCCTGCTCGATTGTGTGACTCTGTCCTCCTCCAACTACCGCGTAGCCACCGGAGACGGTATTTTTTAGCCCGCCACCGATTGTGGAAAAGTCACCGTCATAGTTGATGATGTTATAAAACGTCCCCGACGTGCCCCAGTCCCCGGTTACCCCCGTGCCGCCGCCGGCGATCGTGGCGCCGTACAATCCAGCGGCCACCGCGTTTCCTGTGGCCCCGGCGTAGAGGTTTGCGCTCGTCGCATTCCCCGCCAGCGTCCAGCGCCCGGACGTCGCTGCGGCCTGCACTGTATCATCATCCGTGTCACGGATAACTCCTGTGCCATAGATGTCCAGGTCGCCGCCTACCGTCACGTCATCAAAATAATTTCCGCCGCTCTGCGCCTGCACTTGATGATCTACTGTCGAAACCAGTACTAGAGCCGCAATCAGCAGCAATGCTATCGCGCGCCGTGCCCATTGTTTTGTAGTCATCTTCCCATATCCTCCGCCAGCTTACTGAGCACAGCCGGCCCCCACACCAACTGCACCGCGTCCATCAGCATGTCGTACTGCGCCTGCGTAATCTCCGCACTACGTCCCTCGTGGAGTACCCCAACCACGGTGAAGAGCTCAACCCTGGTCTCCTCATCTACCTGCGGGTTATTGATTTGATACCACAGTGCGTCCTGCACCACGTTACGGTATGTGATACTGCCAGACATACCTCGCATTGGATCGTCATACCGCAGGATCAGCTCATCAAGATCGATGTACACCGGCGCTTCCGGGTCGCTCTGCGCGACCTCCACGTCGAACAACGCCGCCGTCGCCATCCCCAACGCCAATACTGCGATCAGTGCGGCGCCCACAATCACGGCCTTCCAAATCGTGTTCATGGTGCAGCCTCCAACATCGTATAGCAGATCACCACGTAGCCCTCGCCGGCAGTCGCCCCGCCTTGATCCCACGTGAAAACAATTGGTGTCTCGGCAGCAACGTAAATCGGCCCGCCAGTAATCTCCGTCGCCCCGGCGAAGGCTTGTGAAAGATTGTGTTGGTAATTCTGCACAAGCCAATCCAAATCATCGGCCTTTCCCGCCGCAAATAGCGCGAGGATATTCCAAGGCGTCGTGCGCACGACCTGGCGGCTTGTGATTAAGCAGTTCGCGGGTAGCGTCGCCACAACGCCGCTCACATCCTCGAACGAGATCGGGATTTTCAAACAAACGTCGGTGGCTACCGTGTAGCCCGTCGTTGTGACCTCAACTTGAGTGTGTCTGTATGCGCCCTGAACCGGCATCGTAGCCTCCTATTCTTCCAACGTAACCAGCACAATCGCGTCTGTGGCTGCGCCGCTATCCAGAATGAACTGCAAATTGGCGATATTGGCGACTCCTAACACATCCAGCGGCGGCGTCGCATCCTGCGGGAGAAGATGCCCTAACTCATCTGTCGGCGCAGTCCCATCATACGTGTATCGCACCGCGGCCTTTGTCGAAGTGATAAAAGCGCGCTTGGCGCGCGCCAATTGCGCTTCCGTAAACCCGAAATCGTCCGCCAGCGTCAGCACCGCAGTTGATACCGTCTGAGAAGCCATAGCAAAGGCCACCGTTCCTCCGCTCGTCAGCGCCTCCAGAATCCGCGCCTCTCCCGGCGAATTCACCCGTTGCATCGTAACTCCTGTTGGCATACTCGCCTCCTACGCTTCAGAATGATACAGCACCAGGATCGCCACATTCCCCGAGGCGCTGGCATCGCCGCGCAGCTTCTTGTCCGCTGTCGGCAACTGCAATTTCGCCCGGGGCGAGAACTGGGCTGTTCCCCCGGCAGGCACGAACAAGCGGAAGATCAGTGTGTCGCTCGTTTCCTCAATGAAATCGACGTACATCGCCGTGTCTGCGCTCAGAATCACGTCATCGACGACGATCTTATCCCCGCTTTCCGGCGCTGGTGTCAGGTCCGCCGCCCCGGTCATATCCGCCGAGGTAGTCGTTTGCCGGGACGAAACCCATGCTGCACCGGCATCGCTTACCGGGACGGCAGTTGCTCTCAACTCCGTGTCCGTCAACGGACCGGTGACCGCCACGCTCTCACTATCCAGCGTCACGGCGACATCCGCCGCGCGCAGCTCCGTGTCGGTGAGCGGCCCAGAAACCGCGACGGCGGCTGCTCTCAACTCCGTGTCGGTGAGTGGTCCGGTGACCGCCACGCTCTCACTATCCAGCGTCACGGCGACATCCGCCGCGCGGAGTTCTGTGTCGGTGAGCGGCCCAGAAACCGGGACGGCGGTTGCTCTCAACTCCGTATCCGTCAACGGACCGGTGACCGCCACGCTCTCACTATCCAGCGTCACGGCGACATCCGCCGCGCGTAACTGCGCATCCGTCAACGGCCCCATCACATCCAATGGTTCGGCGCGTTCGACATTAACCCCTAGTTTCATCCCCTCACCTCGCTTTTAGCCGTAGTAGTGGCACACCAGCGTGCCGCCTGCGGAACCCTCACTATGCCGGATCACTTCGAAGCTCCTCATCGTTGCGCGCCCCTGGATCGTGATCTCGTCGCCATCGTTCGCCTCGGCGCCCACCGTGCTAGTCGGCGCCGTACCATCCGCGCGCCAACGAATCGGCTGATCCTGCACCTGGCATTGCGCTGCCTGCGCCGACGTCGGCAGCGTCAGGCTCTGCGCGTCAGTCGTGATTGCCAACGTCTGAAAGCCAACGCAGCGCAGGGTCTCATCAACCACCTTTGCCCGCGCACTCGCTGTGTTTCCCATGCTGCACCTCCCGTTTTTTCCTTCCGCTAATTACACTACTCGGAAGGCTGGCCGGTCTCCCGACCAGCCCCCGTACACTTGCTACGCCAGTCTGCTGGCGCGTCTATCGTGAAACTACTCGCTCGCCGTAGCGAACGACTGCGCTGCCGTGGTGATCACATTCGCAATCACGCCCTGCGCCCACCAGTTGGAGCGCTCCACGAGGCACAAGTGCGACCATACCGCAAACTCGCTCGACGTGGCGCGCCCACGGCCCATCACCTTGCTCAGATTGATGGCCGTTGGCGGCACCTGCCACTCTGGGTAGAGGATCCGCACGCCCTCGTGGAACTCCACAGCCAGGTAGATGCTCCCCTGAATCGAGTAGGGACCGTCCCCGGTGGCCGTGATCGCGAAGCGCGGGTCGCTGATGATCGGCAACTCGCCTGCCGGCGTGATGACACTGGTCGCCCAGAGACCCACGCTGCGGTTTCCGCCGTCCATAATGGCGATGCTCGCGTTCGTGCGCGCCTGATATGCCTCCACGATAGCCTGATGGAAGATGGGGTTGCAGTAGATCGCCGTCGGATAGACCCCGGAGGCCATCATTTTGACGATGTGCTCATTGATCAATCCGGCGCTCACGGCATCGCCGTCCGCGTCGTAGTAGAAGCCCGACGTACCGTTGACCACCTTGATCACTATCCCGTCGAAGTCCTCGGTATCGGTGGCGGCGTTGCCGTTGATCATACCGTAGTCGATCCCCTGGATCGTGCGTGTGGTCAGCAGTGAAAGGAGCTGCGCAGCATCGTCGTTGAACATGTCGCTGTTGATGCTGATCGGGGACCCCGGCAGCATCGACGCCAGCACGTCCACGTCCTTCAACCCGCCCGACGCACCGTAGGACTTTTTGGCGACCGCGTAGGTCGCGCGCGTCGGGTTGATGTCGTTGGGGTCGCCGCCGGCCGCAAAGCTGGCCTTGCGGTTGCTGCCGGAGACAAACGAGGCTGCCGTGAGGACCGCATAGATGGCGGCCAATTGGTTTTTGATCACCGGGCGCCCCAGTCCCATCAGCCGCTCATACAGCGGCGCGCGCAGATCGAGCTGCGCAATCACTTCCGGGTCGATGACCACCCCGTAGCTGGCCGCTACGTTTGCCGACAGCGCCGACATGATGGTCGGATCGACCGCTTTGCCGATATATTCCATACCCATAGTTGCACCTCCTGATTTCTATGTGGGTTAGGGCAGGCGTAGACCGCCGCCCGTCAACTGTTGAACCAATTCCGAGAATGTACGGGCCTTTTCCACAACCGCACTGGGCCGCAGATCGGGCGCAACCGACTTGCGCACCGGAACTGGAGCGAGATTGTCCGCGTTCTCTGGGGGAGTCACCAGACTGCCAGCGTTGACATTCGCGCCGGACGTTGCCGTTTGCAACGCCTTTTCCACCGCGCCTAATCGTTCCATCAGCACCGTCGCCCAGGCCGGCGGCGTCTCATCCTCATCTGGATCGGGCAAATTCTGATCCAGCGCCATCGCCACGTTCGCCAGCGCCGCCATCACCCCCTTGCGCTGCGTGCCCGCGTCGAGCGTGTCATCGCTCAAGAGCTGCTGCGCGGCATCCGCAAACGACCGCGCCACGCGCACTGCGGGTGCTTCATCTACGGGGGCATCCGCCTGTGGCTCTGCCGGCGTCTCTGTCTTAGCGACAATCTCAGCCGCAGCCGCAGCTTCAGTCGCGCTGCCCTCATCTGCCGGGGCATCCGCTTTGCTTGTCTGCTGTGCCTTTGCGGCCACCTGCGCCTTGAACTCCTCGATGCTCTCACGGAGAGATGCTACGGCTTCGTCAGTGGTGTCGCTCGCCCACCAGGCATCGTAGGCTACATCCCACAGTAGGTCCAGCAGTTGCGCGATCTCGATGATGCGATCCCACTGCTCATCAAAGGGCGCGCGTTCTGTCATCCACTGCTGCCAACGTTCTACCGCCTCCATAAAGGCGCCCTTGGCAATACTCCGCGTATCCGCATTAGCGGAAGAAACTTCGTCCGTTGCATCGGCGTCAGCATCGGCCTCGTCATCGCCTGTGATGTCCAGCGACTTCGCCACTGACTCCAGCCACGTGCGCGGGTTCACCGGCATCGGCGTCACCATCACGCGTTCCAACTGCACGCCATCGATGACGGGCGTACTGCCCTCCGTGTGGCTTTTTGTGATGAAGCCGAAAACACTCAACCCCAACTGGCGACCCCGCGCCAGTTGCTTGTGCAGCCCTACCGCGCGCGGATTGTCCCGATCCAGTTCCGCGCGGATGTAGAACTCACCCGATTCCAGCACCCGCCCATCGTTCAGATAGCCCAGATCGTCGTCGAAGGCAATCTGAAAATGGTTTGCCTCGCCGCCCAGAGCCACCGTGCCGGTGCGCGCCCACGAGGCCATACTTTCCTGCCCGGCCAGGCTGATCCGCTCATCGTACAAATCCAATCCGGTGTCCGAAGCTACACCCTCGACGAAGAGCGCGCCGTCATCACCATCTACTGCCTTGGCCAACGGCACCAAAAACTTAAATTTCTTCTTCACGCTTCACCTCCATAGGCTCACCATCGCCTGCTTCCACAACTCCTGTATACGCGGCATCGCCGCGTCTATCCCACGCTTGAAGTAGCCCCGTGGGGCCATTTTGGCCGTGCCGAATTCCACATATCCCGCATAATGCACATCGGTCACGACCCATCCCGCGAGATTCTGCATAAAATGACGGATGCTGGCCCGCAGGCGGCCGGTCTGCACCGGCGTCCGATCCTTGATCGCGCCCCCGGCCTCCTGCGCCGTCCCTACCATCGCCGCCTTAAACGCCGGCAACGCTCGCGCATTACCCTGGCGCAACGCCCGCGCAAACTCATCCAATCCCCGCAACTTAACGCTGTACATAGTTAGGCCTTATACCGCGTCACATCAATCTTCCCCGGTCCGACTGCGCATCGACAGCGTGGATGCGCCGGGGGGAACTGTACGCCAATAGAGAAATCGTCGCCCAGCGGCACCTCTTCGCCGTTCAAATCCACACAAATCACGCACGCACCTGGTTGCCCATCGATCCAGCGCTTCGTGACGACTACACCGCCTTCCTGGTAGGCCAGCCACATCCCGCCGTTGAAGGCGCGAATCGTCTCCGTGCGGGCAATAGTCAGCGCGCGCCAGTCCGGTATGTCATCCATCACCGCCGCCACGCGCGCCGCGAGTTGATCCATATCCTCACCCAAATTCCACCCGGCGAGCAGCGTCTCCGTCAACCGGGTGAGCGTCGTCTCCTGGAGCTTTTCGGCGATCCGCAGGCCGTACTCAGCAATGAACCGCTGCGCCGCATCATCGTTGACGTTGAAATCCAGCGGGATACCAATCATCGCCTCGCCGTGCTCGATCCCGGCCTGCACCAGTGCAGTGATCGACGGCACCAATGCCGCCACAATACTCGCCAGGGGAACACTTCCACTGACGATGGACGCCGCGCGCGCCGCCCATTCCTCTGGCGATTCTCCGGGTAACGGGGAGGGCAGCGTCGTGCCGGCCTGCGCATACGCCGCGACCAATGCCGCCTGCATCTCCGCTTCCAACTGCGCCAGCAGCGCGCGTTCCGCGTCGCTCAAATCGGCGGCGTAATCCTCGCCGGTATCCTCCGCCTTCGCTACGTGCTGATGCCCGTGCGCTTCGTCCGCATAGCACCGCGCTATGCTCTCACGTATCCCGCGCAACGCCTCCGGCAACCACGCTTTTTCGGTCGTCTCCTGGTCCGCCTCATCCATGTCCGTGCTCTCGCTACTCGTGGTCACGTCCAGCGCTTCCTCTTCCGTCACTGCGATCTCAAACACGCCCAAGCGCAGCGCTTCCGCCTGCGCCTGTGGCAACGACAGCAGCCCGTCACGTAGCGCCATCGTCAGCGCTTCCGTGTTCGTCCTGCGCGTCATTGCCTCTGCGCTTTCGTCCGAAGGATCAATATCCTCCCACTTTAACTGCAAGTGACTCGGCAGAATCCAATGCTCCACGGCCTCCTTGAGCGTGCGCAGAAGGTGCTGCAGGCCTTTGTTCTTCGACAGTTCCGCGCTGGTCTCTGCCGCAGCCTTCGTATTGATCTGCGTCATAAACCCGATGTCGAGGGGCGACATCTCGAAGTTCGCCGTAACAACAGTCAAATACCAATAAGCCATCGTCTGGAAGGGCTGATCCTTGATCACTTCCTGGAAGCGAATGAACTCCGCCTTATCCGTTCCCCACAGCAAACCAATATCCTCCAGCTTGCCACTGACCTTCGCCGCGTCCCACGCCGCCTTCCACTGCAAGGCCTTGTCCTTGTCGAACCCAGGTCCTAAGTTAAGAAGCCCCTGCGGAATCACATCCGTAAGCAGGCTGTAGTTGTAGTCATCCCCGGCCGCCAACGCGTTGATCGCAATCCACGCCTGCTGGACCGGATGCCGGTTGTACCATGTCAACTGCGCTTGCGCGTACCGGTTCCACCCCGCGTGCAGCACCTCATCGGCGGCAAAACGCGCC
>JALOCI010000122.1 GCA_023227835.1 Bacteroidales bacterium | reverse complement strand
CCTGCCCCACCTGGTTGACCTGCGCCACCGGCAACTCCCCGCCCACATAACGCAGACTCGCCCCGTCCAGCGCATAAAGGCTAATCGGCACGCCGGTATAACGTCCGTTGCGCACCCGTACCACCTCGACATTGCCACCTTGATGCGCGGTGAGCACATCCTGCGCCAGCAAATCGAATAGTCCGCTGCCGCCGATAACGTTCCCCAGGGCGTCCTTGGCATTATCGAGCAGGAGCGTATAGTACTCCGTCTCCGCCGTCTCCTGCTCATCATCCGTGAGGACCTGGTAGGATAGCCCCGCCATTTGATGGCGCAACGTGTTGCCGCATGCTCCAGGGATACCCTGATTTCCCACGATCCGGCTATGCTCCGTGCGCAGCAACTCAAACTCCGGCAAGTAGCTCCACCAACCAGGAAATGCATTCCGGCTGGTGAACGTCGCTGTCAACTGCGGCTGCCGACTCGGCGCGCCTTTCACTGGATCAGGTAATCCCATGCTCCCCCGTCTACCGTCTACTGTCTATCGTCTTTAGCTTCCGCGTATGGACATTATCAGAAGGCAAATCCGGCCTCCTGCTGCGCCTGTTTGGCGCTCCACACACGGCCAATCAACATCAATGCGTAGCTGTCGGCCCGGTCGTCGTGGTCGCCCTCGGGCGCCCGTAGCGAACTGCCCTCGATGCTCGCCAACTGCACGTAGGAATCAAAACTGTGCAGCACCGTATCCTGCTCGCGGAAGGCGTCCGCCGCCGTGTCGTAAAGCAACGTCTTGCCCCGGCTGTTATCCAGCCATCCCGGTTTGCCGTCATATCCGCTTAGGATCGTCATTTGCGAGTTGTCTGACAGCCACAACAAAACCGCGTGGCCGTGATTGTTGCGCTCAACCATGCCCTCAGCCTGGTTGTACCACTGCGCCAACGTGTCCGCGTGTGCGGCCAGCGTCGCCGGCGCGAACTTTCCTGCCAACGCAGCCACCTCCTCGCCGGTCACCACGTCCCCTACCGTGAGCGCGCTGTCGTCGCTGGTGGGATTCCCCTCGGCCGGGTCCGCGCCCACCACATAGCGCCGCCCCGGAACGGGCAGCACATACACCTCCAGACCGGGGATCGCCGGGCCTACGCCGGGAATCGGCTCCAACGGACGGTAACACCGTTCAATGTGATCCGGCGCAATGCGCTTGTCCAGCGTGCGTGGCGCAAGCGCCTCCGTCTCGGTGGCTGGGTATTGCTCGTGCAGGTCGTCCAGGCTCGTCGTGCGCGCCAGGATGTCGGCCTTCTGCGCGGCGTACCAGGCCGCGTCTCGGCCCGGCCGCACATTCCACGGCAGAAAGATCGGCGTCCACGGCGAATGTCCGCGCTTCGCCTCACGGTACATGCGCTTGAACTCACTGCCCGGCTTGCCCTTATCCGCACGGCTGAGCAGGATCATCCGCCCGCCACCGTCGATCGTCGGCTTTACCGAGCGCATCAAGCGGCCTAGATCAGGCACCAGATCAGCCTCATCCACAACCGCCAGCGTCGCCGTGTACGAGTCTCCGGCGCTGGTGGGGAACGCGCGGGCCATACTGCCATTTTGCAAGCCCCACTCGTGATCGTTATCCTCGACCACCGGGGATCGCATCCACACCGGCAACTTCGCGTACATGCCCTTCAGCCGATCCGTGAGCAGATGTACCGCCTCATCATCACGCTTGGAAAACAGCAGCACCGTCGCCGCAGCGCGAAACAACATCAACCACAATGCATAACCCAGCACCAGCCACGACATCCCCAACTGCCGCGCTTTCAAGATGATCACGAGCAGCCGTTGATCGATGATCCGCAACGCGCGCGCCTGCGCCGCCCATAGCGCAAATCGGACCCAGTCGCGCGCCGTGGCGTCGTAGATCCAGCCGTACCGGTCAAGGAAATACACGGGCGACTCCGCACAACGCAACAACTCGCGCTGTATCGCGGTCTCGTCACCCGTCAGATTCAACGTCATCGCCGTCATCGCCGAATCGCTCCTGCTCCCACGCCAACACATCCGCCCGGGCCTTCATCAAATCGTCCGCCGAGGGCATATTCACCACATCCACCGCCAGCGCCTGGCTGCCGCTGGCCGGAATCCGCTCCGCCATCTCTGGGCTAAACAACTGCGTATAGCGGTCGATGCTCTGCAAGCGATAATCCCCACGCACGTTGGCATCCTGGATCAATTCCATCAAACCATCGACAATCGCCGTCTCCGCATTCTTCGCCAACGCCAGCAGCACGCGCCGTTGCGCCGCCGTCTGTTCGCGTTGCAGTTCCCCGTCCCGCCAGGCCTGTGCCGCTGCCAAACACGCCTCACGCGCCGCCTTCACGTCGGGCAGGTCTCGCACCTTCCACCATGTAGAGCGCGCCGTCAGCAACTTGTCCCGACGCGGGTCGCCGCTGGGGATTGACTTTTCCCGCACAAAAAACTCGTCATCCGTGCAGACCTCGCCGGAGGCCAAGGCCCACGCCAGCCGCTGCACCGTGTGCCGCCGCTTACGCGCGTCCAGCGATCCCCACTGCCCATTCGCATCGGTGATCGCGTCCAACGCCGCGCGCGCTGTATCCGTGAGCCACAAATCGCTATCCATCCAACTTACACCCAACTTCAGACTCTATAAGAAAAAGAGGGGCACGCACTCTATACCGTTGCGGAGCTTCCCCCTTATTACTATGCGAAATAGCGCTCGCGCTTTCAAAACACGCCGGGCATCGGCCCGCCTCCGTCGCCGTCCCACACCTGCGGCAAATTACCGGAAGCAAAATTTTGCCCCCTGCGCAAACCGGGGTATCAACGTTCAGGCTCATCGCGCTGCGCGTCCTCTGGGCCAGCCACGCCCGCCTCCGTGCCCACTGTAGCCTCCGGTAGAAATGCGGCGCCAGCATCCCACCCGCCGAGCATCCGCATTCTGGCGCTTGCCAGGCTCCAACTACGCGTCCCGCAACCCACGGAAATGGCGCTTCGCGGGCGCCCCCCGCGCTTGCCGCGCCGCCGGCACGAACACAAAAAACCAGTGTAGGTCTGCCCACAACGCCGGCACGTCTTAATTTTTGCTGCCATCCCGCCTCATTTCCAGCATCTCTGTTGTGTACGATGGTTCCCACACCGGATCAATACCGGCAGCCCGCAAT
>JALOCI010000037.1 GCA_023227835.1 Bacteroidales bacterium | reverse complement strand
CGACAGCATTTCTTAGCAAAATGCGTCTGTCTGAGCCGAAGGTGAGTCAGCATTTTGATTGGAAATGCTTAGGCAAGCAACAGCCCTGACGGAACCCCTCCCCGAGCCTCAGGGCTTATTGAAATGAGTAATATCAGCGCCATAAATTAGTAAAATGTTTTACTATTATTTTAAAAAAATTATCTTTGTATCATATACTTTAACGAAACCAATTAATATGAATAAATTTCTCACCCAATTCCGCAACGAAGACTGGATCGCCACAATCATCGGCGCATTACTGGTAGCAGCAGTAATAGCCTTCCCCACATTCATGACAAATATATATGTCATATTCGCAGCAATAGGTGTACTTGCTGCCCTCGGGCTTATGCTCCTGGGGAACAACATAAAAACCATGTTCGCCCTCTCTTATACAGTAGTATTCCTGATAGCACTATTTGCCCAATATCTGAGCGGACTCTCTTTCATAAAGACAACCGGATTTGAGGCAGTATTCTTCTCTGTTCTTATCGGATTACTCATAAGGAATACCGTTGGGCTTCCAAAATGGCTCGAACCTGCAGTCAGAAGCGAATATTACATCAAGGCCGGATTGGTTCTCCTCGGTACAAGCATCATATTCTCAGAAATCATGAAGGCAGGTGCACTTGGAATGGTACAGGCCGTAGTGGTTGTAATCTCAGTATGGTACTTCTCATTCTGGATTGCAAAGAAATTCGGAGTTGATAAAGAGATGGCCGTAATGCTTTCCAGTGCAGTTTCAATATGCGGAGTCTCCGCTGCTATAGCAACCTGCGGTGCTATAAAGGGTGACAGCAAGAAGCTCTCATTTGTAGTCTCTATTGTGTTAGTGATAGCAATACCTATGATGTACCTCATGCCTTACCTGGCAAAACTGATCGGGCTGACTCCTGAGGTCGCGGGTGCATGGCTCGGAGGAACGATAGACACAACCGGAGCCGTTGTTGCATCCGGCAAATTCCTTGGAGATGTTGCAGAGAAGTACAGTGTAATTATCAAATCTTCTCAGAACGTGCTTCTGGGTCTTGCGGCCTTTGCCATATCAATCTACTGGTCATTCAAGGGGACTAATAAAGATATCAAGCCGTCAGCATCCGTACTGTGGGAAAGATTTCCAAAGTTTGTAATCGGATTCCTACTCGCTTCTCTTGTTTTCAGCCTTTTCCTGGAGCCTAACAATGCGAAAGAGCTTGGCAAGGTTGCGAAAGGTCTCAGAGAGACCCTGTTTTCACTGGCTTTCGTATCCATAGGTCTTGAGACAGATTTCAGAAAACTCTTCACCAAGGAGAATAAGGGAAACATCTACACATTCCTTACAGCACAGACATTCAACATTGCGGTTACCCTGCTTGTTGCCTATCTGCTGTTCGGAAACTACTCCTATTTCAACTAAACCGATTAGTTTATTTTAGAGAGGGCGCTCTCCATTTTAGCACGAATCTCGGCTGTACAAAGATTGCCTATACTTCCCTTGTGAGTATGGGCAACTTTTTTTTCAGGAATGAACTTTCCTTCGTTAACCTCATGCCCCACTCTCTTGTATGCCTCTCTGAAGGGAACACCATCCAGTACAAGCCTGTTTACCTCCTCGACTGTAAAAAGATAATCATACTTCGAATCATCTATTACATTTTTATTCACCTTCACAGAAGAGAGCATAAGCATAGACATCTTGATGCACATGTGCATTTTATCGAGTGCAGGATAAAGAATATCCTTCAACAATTGAAAATCGCGGTGATATCCGTGAGGAAGATTGGTTGTGAGAAGAGAAATTTCATTCGGCACACTCTGAATCCTGTTGCAATTTGCCCTGATAAGCTCCCATACGTCAGGATTCTTCTTGTGAGGCATTATGCTTGAACCGGTGGTCAGTTCATCTGGAAATGAGATGAATCCGTAGTTGCTGTTCATGAAAATAGTGCAATCTGCTGAGAGTTTGTTAAGTGTTGAGGCAAGTGAAGAGAGCGCATTAGCCACAGCCCTCTCTGACTTTCCCCTGCTAAGTTGTGCCGAAACTGAGTTATAATTCAGCGTTCCAAATCCAAGTAACTTTGTTGTCATCTCCCTGTCAAGCGGAAATGAGCTGCCGTATCCGGCCGCAGATCCAAGAGGGTTCTGGTTAACCACCTCCCAGGCAGCGACAAATGAGTGAATATCATCAATGAGTGTCTCAGCATAAGCACCGAACCATAACCCGAATGAAGACGGCATTGCCACCTGGTAATGAGTATATCCCGGCATCAGGACATCTTTGTACTTGTCACTCAGTGATTGAAGGAGTTTGAACAAATCTCCAATTTCATCCTTAAACTCTAGTATCTCCTGTTTAAGATAGAGCTTAATATCAACCAAAACCTGGTCATTCCTTGAACGACCCGAGTGAATTTTTTTCCCGACATCACCAAGTTTGTTTGTAAGATACAACTCAACCTGAGAGTGAATATCCTCCACATCCGGTTCAATTTTGAACTCCCCATCCTTAATGATTACCAGGAGATTTTCAAGCTCCTTTGTCAATGTCTGCAACTCTTCAGATGTAAGCAGACCGATGCTTTCAAGCATTGTTATATGGGCAATTGAGCCCCTGACATCGCATTCAGCCATTCTTTCATCAAGCAGCCTGTCGTTCCCGACTGTGAATTTCTCCACAAGACTGTCTGCCGTCACACCTTTATCCCATAACTTTGCCATAATCTCACATTTTCATTTTAGATACAAAATTAACATAACCTTCGACACCACCCCTCACTTCGTCAACATATACAAACTCATCCGCCCTGTGTGAGCGTGAAGAGTCGCCCGGCCCCATCTTCACGGCAGGAAAGTCCATTCTCATCCAGTCAGATGTTGTAGGAGAGATATAGGTCTCAATACCGCAACTCAAAGCTGCCTCAACAAGCGGATGACCTTCCGGTGTAATAGAAGAACGGTTTGTAAGAGAACGGGCCTTCATTTCACTCTTCATATTTGCTTTCAGTACCTCCATGATCTCAGGATTAGTATAACGATCCGTAGGTCTTATATCAATTACAAACTTACATGCGTCAGGCACAACGTTGTGTTGTGTACCGGCCTCTATCTGTGTCACTGAGCACTTAACGGTACCCATTCTCTCAGATACCTGTGGAAATGAGTAATTTCTCAGCCATGCAATATCATCAAAAGCAATCATGATTGCATTAACGCCTTCATTTCTGGCAGCATGGCCGCATACTCCGTGGGCAACAGCATCGACAACAAGGAGTCCTCTCTCTCCTACTGCCGTTTTCATGCATGTAGGTTCGCCTACTATTGCGCAATCAGGCCTCTTTATATTTTTCAAGGCTAGAATAATTCCATTTTTCCCGGATGTCTCCTCCTCTGCGGAGATAAGCAACATCAGGTTAAAATTCAACAAGTCTGTTGCCTGCTCCTCGAAATATAAAAATGTGTGTAACAGAGAGACTACTGATGCTCCTGCATCATTGCTTCCTACACCATATATTTTTTCACTATCCTTCTGAGGATCATAAGGATTGAACGAGTAAGCGCTTACAGGTTTTACAGTATCCATATGAGAATTCAGCATCAGCGTTTTTCTTGATGGATTAAAGCGCTTTGAATAGACAACAATATTATTTGCTATCTTTACGGGGGACAGACCGGTGGATACCAGATATTTATAAATATGATCAGATACTGCTGACTCCTCACCTGAAATTGACGGAATTGAAACCATCTCTCTTAAAAGCTCCACTGCTCCATTTAAATACCTGCCATCCATAATATTACATTTTAAAGTTTTAATACTGTTCCTTTATTGTTTCCCAAATTCAGGGCATGCTTGATACACACTTCAGCCACTCCGCTCTCAATGGCTGAAAAAGCATTGTCAAGTTTCGGGAGCATGCCTCCGGAGACAGCCTTTGTCTCCTTTAATATCTCATAGCTGTTTTTTGTAATCAGTGGAATTACAGAATCCTCGTCTTCCGGATTTGAAAGAACCCCCTCCTTTTCAAAACAGTAAATAAGTCTTGTCGAATAATCCTTAGAAAGAGCTATTGCCAGACTCGAAGCCATAGTATCGGCATTAGTGTTTAGCAAAGATCCATTCCTGTCATGGGTAATTGCGCAGAAAACAGGAGTTATTCCTCTTCCTAACAGACTTTCAAGAAGTGCTATATTTATATCTACCGGATTTACATCTCCGACATATCCAAAATCAACAGGATACGGAGATCTTCGTGTCGCAGGCACAACATCTCCGTCTGCTCCGGAAAGTCCTATTGCATTGGTTCCGAACTTCTGAAGCAATCCGACTATGCTTTTATTTATCCATCCGGCATAGACCATTGTAACCAATTTAAGCGTATCCAGGTCAGTTACTCTTCTCCCGTTTTGCATATTTACCTGCAGTCCCATTTTGGCAGAAAGCTCGGTTGCCATCACTCCACCACCGTGAATAAGCACTTTCGGGCCACTCTCCTTGCTGAACTTTTTCAGGAATTCTTCGAGCGCTGCGGGCTTATCAACGATATTGCCGCCAATTTTAATAACAGTCAATTGTTTCATATACTGATGTTTATTAAATGGATTTCAACATTTCCCTAATAACAACCTGAGCTGACACAACCCTGTTTGCAGCTTCCGGAATCACTATCGAATCTTTCGATTCAATAACGTCATCCGCAACAATCATATTTCTCCTCACAGGCAAACAGTGCATAAATTTAGCATTCCGAGTGAGTTGCATCTTCCTTTCGTCAACCATCCAACTTCTGTCGATGTTCACAACTTTACCATAATCAGGATCATTGAACTTTGACCAGTTCTTGGCATATATAAAGTCTGCATCTTTAAAAGCAGCCTCAACATCATACTCTATTTTAACGCCTTTGGTAAACTCCTCTGACAATTCATACCCTTCGGGATGGGTAATTACAAAATCATAATCTGTCTCTCTCATCCATTCCGAAAAAGAATTTGCTACAGCCTGAGGAAGTGCCTTGGGATGAGGAGCCCACGTCAGGACTACTTTTGGTCGTTCAATCTTTTTGTACTCCTCTATTGTTAAGAGATCGGCAAAACTCTGTAACGGGTGACGTGTTGCCGCCTCCATGCTGAATACCGGTTTTCCTGAATATTCAATAAACTGATTCAGAATAGTCTCATTATAGTCAAACTCCTTATCCTCCAGCCTTGCAAAGGAGCGCACACCTATTATATCACAATATGAAGCCATTACGGGAATCGCCTCAAGAATGTGCTCGGATTTGTCGCCATCCATGATTACGCCCCTCTCTGTCTCAAGTTTCCATGCTCCTTGATTGATATCAAGGACTATTACATTCATCCCAAGGTTCAGGGCTGCCTTCTGTGTGCTGAGTCTGGTCCTGAGACTTGAATTGAAAAAGATCATAAGCAAAGTCTTATTTTTCCCCAGAATCTGGTCGGAAAAAGGTTTTGCCTTTACCTCGGCTGCCTTTGCCAAGGCAATGTCCAATGGACCAATGTCCTGTACGCATGTGAATTTTTTCATGGATACTATTTAGATAATTGGTGAATAAAACATTTAAGGAAATGATCTGCATCCTCTTTTGTAATAGACAGAGGAGGAAGCAACCTTATTATATTCGTTTTTGCAGCTCCGGTAAATATATGATCTTCAAAAAGCAGTCTGTTCCTGACATCTTCGTAGCCACTTTCCATCTCAATGCCAATCATAAGACCTTTACCGCGTATCCCGGCAATCCTGCCCGGAATTTCTTTCTGAATCCTCAGCAAGTTCTCAATAAGATAAGAACCAACCTCGTAAGAATTTCTTACCAGAGACTCGGACTCAATAACATCAAGGACAGCAATGGCAGCAGCACAGGCCAGATGATTTCCGCCGAATGTAGTTCCCAGCATACCATATTCTGCCTTTATATCCGGAGATATCAGTACACCACCTATCGGAAAACCGTTCCCCATTCCTTTCGCTGTAGTTATCATATCCGGTTTGATCTCTGAATATTGATGAGCAAAGAATTTACCGGTACGGCCATAGCCGGACTGAACCTCATCAAGGATGAGAAACACTCCGAACCTTCTTGTGAGGAGGCTGAGCTCCTTCATAAACATCGGATCAGGCATATATATACCTGCTACTCCCTGTATCCCTTCAATTATAACCGCGGCCACATCTCCCTTGGCGAGCTCAGCCTCCACGAATGAAATTGAGTTCATTGGTACAAATGTAACCTCATGTCCTGCATTGAAAGGGCTGACGATTTTGGGATTATCCGTAGCTGCAACAGCACCGGAAGTCCTTCCGTGAAAAGCGCCCTTGAATGCCACCACCCTCTTTTTTCCCGAGACAAAAGAGGCCAGTTTTAATGCGTTTTCGTTTGCCTCAGCACCTGAATTACACAAAAAGAGAGAATAATCCTCATACCCGCTCTGCTTTCCAAGCTTTTCAGCAAGCTCCTCCTGAAGAGAATTCTGCACAGAGTTTGAGTAGAATCCCAGCTTCTCGGCCTGTTCGCCCAGCATCTTCCTGTAATGAGGATGTGCATGACCTATCGAAATAACAGCATGGCCGCCGTAAAGATCAAGGTACTCCTGCCCATCTTTATCCCAGACCTTGCACCCTTTTGCCTTAACCGGTTCTATCGGCCAGAGTTTATATACGTTAAATGTTTTCATCTTAAAATGCGCTGCCCTTCAGGCTGAGAGCAGTATTCTCATCAAACCCGAACATTAAATTCATGTTTTGAACGGCTTGTCCTGATGCACCTTTTATAAGGTTATCTATAGCCGATGTAATATGCCAGTATCCGTTGTGCTTTTCTATGTGGATTATGGCTTTGTTTGTATTTACAACCTCTTTGAGAGATATTGACTTATCAGAGACAATAACCTGAGGAGAATTTTTATAGACCTCCTTAAAATATGCCACAATCTCTGTCAGCTCTTTGCCATCAGATGCCTTTGTATAGAGACTTGCAAATATTCCTCTGGTAAAATCCCCCCTCATGGGAACGAAGTTGATTTGAGGAATAGTCTTGCATGCAAGAATTTCAAGACTCTTTCTTATTTCAGGTACATGCTGGTGTGAAAAAGGCTTATAAACAGAGATGTTGTTGTCTCTGTAGCTGAAATGAGAGCTGTCTGAAAGTGATCTCCCCGCGCCCGTTGACCCTGTTATTGCATGAATGTGAATCTCGTCTTTGATCTCTCCGGCAAGAGCCAGAGGTGACAATGCCAGTAAAATTGCTGTCGCAAAGCATCCCGGATTTGCAATGTTTGAGGCGCTTTTTACCTTATCCCTGAAAAGATCGCACAATCCGTATACGAAGGTGAAATCCCTGTGACTATCCTCCAGCCTGAAATCGTTGCCGAGATCTATTACCCTGCATTCTGACTTTAGAGTATATCCGTCAAGAAACTCTTTGGAAAGTCCGTGTCCAAGGCAAAGAAATACAACATCTGCAGAGAGAAGAGACTCGGCAAATTCACTCTTGTCTGAGAACTTCATATCAAGCTCTCCCAACAAGTCTCTGTGAAAAGACGTAACATCTGCTCCGGCAGTACTGCTGCTCAGAACAGAGGTTATCTCCACATGTGGGTGGCGTATCAGAATCCGAAGCAGTTCTCCCGCCGTATAACCGGTACCGCCCGCTATTGCTGCCTTAATCATTATCGTGTACTGAATAGTAAATCTTCAACGGGTTGGCCAAGACTTTTGTAAAACCAATCACATCCTGACCTGTAAATGATTTGTTCGCCTCACCGTACTCGCCGAACTTTGCACTCATAAGATCGTATTCACTTTCACAAGCGAGAACCGCAAAGTGATACGGCCTGAGCTCCACCTCAACGGTTCCGGTTACGCTCTTTTGTGTATCATCCAGAAAAACCTCAATATTTCTCATGACAGGATCAAGATATTGAGCCTCATGCATTAATTGGCCGTACCAGCCTGCCAGCTGCTCTTTCCAGTATAACTGACCTTTTGTTAATGTGTGTTTTTCAAGAAGATGGTGTGCCTTTATGAGAATCAGCGGAGCAGCAGCTTCAAACCCGACTCTTCCTTTTATACCTATTATAGTGTCGCCTACATGGACATCTCTGCCTACTCCGTACGGCGATGCAATCGCATTTAACTTGTGAATCAATGATACAGAATCCATCTTCTGCCCGTTAAGAGCGCAAGGTTCTCCTTTCTCAAATGAAATTTTTACCCTCTCGCTTCCAGTTTTTGTAACCTGAGACGGATAAGCCTCTTCAGGCAAGACTCCGGATGCCTTTAGTGTCTCAACACCACCTATACTGGTTCCCCAGATACCCTGGTTTATTGAGTAGCGAGCCTTCTCCCATGAATATTTAAAACCATTCTTGCTCAGATACTCTATCTCGTCCATGCGGGAAATAGAAAGTTCTCTTATCGGAGCCAGAACCTTTACTTCAGGGGCCATAACCTCAAACACAAGGTCAAAGCGAACCTGGTCATTTCCGGCACCTGTACTGCCATGTGCAACATACTCTGCTCCAAGCTCCTTTACAACCTTGAGTACTTCAAGAGCCTGAAAGACCCTTTCAGAACTTACAGAAAGAGGATAGGTAGAGTTTTTCAGAATGTTACCAAATAACAGGTACTTTATACCTTTTGTGTAATACTCCTGAACCGCATTGATGCTTCTGTGAGATGCCGCACCCAGAGTCATTGCCCTCTCCTCAATCTTCTTCTCCTCCTCTGCAGTAAAACCGCCGGTGTTTACCATTACTGTATGAACCTCAAGATTTTTCTCGTTCTTAAGGTACGGAATACAAAAGGATGTGTCCAGACCACCGCTGAATGCCAGCACTACTTTACTTTTCATCTCTATTATTTTTTTAGGGTTATTATTGAACTAATTTTTGATGCTATATACGGCAAGGCCTTTATTGCTGCCGTTTTTTTCTCCTTTACATGCTCTGCGGGATCATATAACAATCCTGTGCACAGGCACATTCTTCTGTTGTTTCTCTGAAGCACGTCAAAGTTTATACAACCCTGACATCCCTTCCAGAACTCCTCGTCATCGGTAAGCTCAGAAAATGTAACGGGTTTAAAACCCAATTCTGTATTCAGTTTCATTACTGCCAAACCGGTAGTTATACTGAATATCTTTGCCTCCGGATAAAGTTGCCGTGAAAGTTCAAACACCTTTGCCTTCACCCTCCTTGCCAACCCTGATTTTCTGAATTGATGTGCAATAATCAGACCCGAATTGGCAACGAATCGGCTGTGACTCCAGGTCTCAATATACGAAAATCCCGCAAATTCATCTCCGGCAAGGGCTATGACAGCTTTACCGGCTATCATCTTCTCGGCGACATATTCGGGAGACCTCTTGGCTATACCTGTACCTCTCTCTTGTGCAGAGATGTACATAAGTTCACAAATCCTCTCTGCATACTTCACATGACTAATATTAGCCACACAGATGTTTACATCCATTATGTTCTTAACAATATAAGGTTAAAATATGATTGTTTTGCAGGAGACTTTACCTGCGTAGTAGTGTTTTGATCCCGGAAGGATCAGATCAATGCTGTCCCCCTAGGCACATCGTCGGACGTGTCTATGCTTGTGATTAAGCTCTATATAACAGCTATTGGTTTTCATTGCGGCTGCAAAGGTAAAATAATTATTTAGAATTTTCCTATCTTTGAAAACTAATCATTAAAATTTATGCAAAACGAAGAGAAAAAATCGGTAGGTCTGCCGGAAAATGCCTACCGCGAACTTAAACAAGGAGAAGAATATAAACCGATTATGTCTCCGGATAAAGTTTATCCAGAGGTTAGCGTTTGGTCGGTGTCATTAGGTGTTCTTATGACAATAATTTTTTCTGCGGCTGCCGCTTATCTTGGTCTTAAAGTCGGGCAAGTATTTGAAGCTGCAATACCAATTGCAATCATAGCGGTAGGTGTATCAGGAGCAATGAAGAGAAAAAATGCCCTGGGGGAGAATGTCATAATCCAGTCTATAGGAGCCTGTTCCGGGGCCATAGTTGCCGGAGCCATATTCACACTCCCTGCTCTTTATATACTTCAGGCAAAATATCCTGACCTAACTGTTGATTTTATGAAAGTATTCTTCAGCTCACTTTTAGGAGGAATTCTTGGAATACTATTTCTTATCCCTTTCCGTAAATATTTTGTTTCTGATATGCATGGTAAATACCCTTTTCCTGAGGCAACAGCAACCACACAAGTTCTTGTCAGTGGCGAAACCGGAGGAAAAGGAGCGAAACTTCTTCTGGTCAGCGGCCTGATCGGTGGTCTTTACGATTTCATAGTCTCAACATTCGGATGGTGGTCTGAAGTTTTTACAACCCGAGTGCTGCCGTACGGTGAGGCAATAGCGGATAAGGCAAAACTTGTTTTCAAGGTCAATGTCGGTTCTGCCGTTCTTGGTCTTGGATATATTATAGGTCTCAAGTACTCATTTATAATTTGCTGTGGCTCATTCCTCGTCTGGTTTGTAATAATACCGCTGATGAACCTGCTTTTCGGCGCGAGTGTGATAGACCTCATGAATACAGGACTCACCGACGTTGTCGGAAGCATGTCACCTGAAGTAATTTTTAAGACCTATGCCAGACATATCGGTATAGGAGGTATAGCAACAGCCGGTGTCATTGGAATAATCAAATCGGCCGGGATCATTAAATCTGCATTCGGACTCGCAGCTAAAGAGCTTAAGGGCTCGGGAAATGTAAAGAACCATGTCAAGAGGACACAAAAAGATCTGTCAATGAAGATTATCGCTATCGGCATCATGATTACCCTGGCAATTACCTTCCTATTCTTCTATTTCGGGGTTGTTGAGAATCTTTTCCATGCAGTGATAGCTCTGCTTGTAGTAGGCGTAATTGCCTTCCTCTTTACTACTGTTGCCGCAAATGCCATAGCGATTGTCGGAACAAATCCGGTTAGCGGCATGACTCTTATGACATTGATTCTTGCATCTGTAATAATGGTTGCAAGCGGTCTTTCAGGAACTGCCGGCATGACAGCAGCGTTGGTTATTGGAGGAGTCGTTTGTACAGCACTATCGGTTTCAGGTGCATTCATAACAGACCTCAAGATTGGTTACTGGCTTGGATCGACTCCTGCAAAACAGCAGTCATGGAAATTTCTCGGAACACTGGTTGCCGCAGCAACAGTCGGAGGAGTAATGATGATACTGAACAAAACATACGGATTCACCGGAGATCATGCACTGGTAGCACCTCAGGCAAATGCAATGGCAGCTGTTATAGAGCCCCTCATGTCAGGCGGCGGAGCACCTTGGCTTCTATATGGAATCGGAGCATTGATAGCAATAGCATTAACCGTATTCAAGGTTCCTGCCCTGGCATTTTCTCTCGGAATGTTTATTCCGCTTGAACTAAACGTCCCTCTTCTTGTAGGCGGGGCAATTGCATGGTTTGTATCAACACGCAGTAAAGATGAGGCCCTCAATACCGCCCGTAAGGAGAGAGGAACCCTACTTGCATCAGGATTCATTGCCGGTGGAGCATTAATGGGTGTTGTAAGTGCCATTATACGTTTCGGAGGCATAAACCTGTCCAGTCCGGAGTGGATGGAATCCAATGCGGCAGTTATTCTTGCCCTCTTCATGTACATTGTTATAATTGCTTACCTTGCATGGGACAGTATGAGGGCAAAAGCGGACAATCAAAGTGGGCAGTAAACTTATATATGCATTTATAATGACGCTTCTGGCAGGCATATACCAATGCGACACTTTCAGGCCTGGCAGATGGGAATAAACTTTGTACGTTTTTAATAACAGAAATAAACTTTAGAAATAAATAAAATGGAATCCGTAATTGATAAATTTATACGTTACATATCAGTAGAAACCTCCTCAGATCCGGACTCTGAAACCCAACCCAGCACAAAAGAGCAGACCGAGTTCATGAAGGTGCTTGTCAACGAGCTCGAAAAAATGGGAATAAAAGATGTTTCTCTTGATGAATACGGCTATGTAATGGCCACAATACCCTCCAATCTGGGAAATGGAGAGCAGGGGCCAAAACTTGGGTTCATAGCACATGTTGACACATCTCCTGATGCTTCCGGAAAAGAGATAAAACCTCAGTTCTTCCACAATTATGACGGCGGGGAGATTGTTATTAACAAAGAGAAGAACCTTGTTATATCTCCCGCAGATTTTCCAGAGTTATCCGAATACAAAGGAGAAACAATAATAACAACTGACGGGAACACTCTTTTGGGTGCCGATGACAAAGCAGGAGTGGCTGAGATTATGGCAGCAGCCGAATACATTATTACTCATCCTGAATTCAGGCATGGAGAGATTAAAATAGGATTTACACCAGATGAGGAGATTGGACGGGGAGTGGACAAATTTGATGTCTCTCGCTTTGGTGCAGATTATGCGTACACAATGGACGGCGGCAAAATCGGCGAACTGGAATATGAAAATTTCAATGCTGCATCAGCAAAGATCTTTATCCAGGGAAGAAACATCCATCCGGGATACGCCAGGAACAAGATGATCAATGCCATATTACTTGCAACAGAGTTTAATGCAATGCTTCCGGTAGAACAGAGACCCGAACTGACTCAGGATTACGAGGGGTTCTTCCACATAGTTCATATGAGCGGGACTGTTGAAGAGTCAATGATTCAATATATCATAAGAGATCACGACAAGACAAGGTTCGAATCCAAGAAGAAGCTCATACAGGAATGCACAAATTTTATGAATGTGAAATACGGCAACGACCGCTTCAGACTTGAGCTCAAGGATCAGTATTACAACATGAAGGAGATGGTTGAGCCTCATTATCATATTATTGAAAAGGCCATTGAGGCTATGAAAATGGCAGGAATTACAGCAGATGTTAAACCGATACGTGGTGGCACTGACGGGGCCCGGCTCTCTTTTATGGGCCTTCCTTGCCCTAACATTTTCGCAGGCGGCCACAACTTTCACGGAAAGCTTGAATATGTACCTGTAAAGAGTATGGAAAAAGCCGTGGAGGTCATACTGAACCTTGTATCACTTTATGCAAAAGCAAATTAAAAAATAAAATCATGTTACTCACAACTACATCAACAGTTCAGGGTCGCGAAATAGATCAGTATTACGGTCTTGTTTCAGGTGAAACTATAATAGGAGCAAACATTGTCAAAGACTTTTTCGCCGGCATTACCGATATTGTCGGCGGAAGGGCAGGCTCTTACGAAAGAGTGCTTAAAGAGGCAAAGGACGAGGCGCTAAAAGAGATGTCAAATCAGGCTATTGCTCTTGGAGCAAATGCCGTTATAGGGATTGACCTCGATTATGAGACCATAGGCTCTTCAATGCTTATGGTTACTGCTGCCGGAACTGCTGTTAAGATAAGATAGCCCTTTCCGCTTAAAACTTCTGAACTGTATTCTGTATATCGTTCCGGTATTCCCGGGGCGTTTGGTTTCTGTATTTTTTGAAAGTATGATTGAAATTGGAAAGGTTATTAAAACCGCAGGAGTATGCTATATCAGATATGCTCCTTGTTGTCTCCTCCAATAATCTTGAAGCGTTTCCAATCCGTACATCATTCATATATGTAATAAAGCTGCGCCCTGTTCTCTTTTTGAAGAAATGGCTGATTGCGGACTCCGACATATTCACGAGTTCCCCTATCTCTTTGAGAGTTATCTCTTTATGATAATTTTGATTGATATACTGGCATATAGTGTTTATTCTCCTGCTTTGAGAGGTCTTCACAATAGAGAGAGAGCTGTAATTTGTACTTGCAAGTATCCTCTGCTTTTGCGATGTAGCCATATCATATAAAACAGACAGGAAATCCAGCGCAGAGGAGAATCCCTGAGAATGGCTCAGTTTGAGCAACCTCTCCTTCATCACTGAAACTGTTTCCGGAGAAAACAGAATGCCTCGCGATGAACGTTCCAGCATCTCCTTAACAGGAAGAAAAAGTCTTTTGCCCAATAACCACGAATCAAGCATCTCCGCCTGAAACTTTATATTAATAATGTGGTTCTTTTTGTCAAAAGGGGCTTTCCATGCATGTGGCAAGTTACTGCCTATCAAGACCAGATCATCCGCCTGAAAATTCTCTACTGAATCACCGACTATTCTTTTACCGCTGATATTCATCACAAGGTTAATCTCATAATCCGAATGAAAGTGGATCGGGTAATCGAATTTGGCCGGTTTATGATTTGCCAGCAGAAAGAGATCCTCCGTATTTAGGTTGGTTATCTCTGAATGAATCTTGGACATTTGAGTAGTTTTGGCACAAAAGTAATAAATTTTAGCATATTCACTGCAAAATTGAACTCAAAATAGTACAAGTTGGTATATTTATATAACATTGTTTATCTGCCATTTACAATCCATCAACATATTTTTATCAATTTTCCGTCAATAATAAACATAAAAGTTCAATTAATAATTGAATCATTGGTTTAATTTTACATTATAAGAATTATCAAACTTTAACATGAAACGCCTACTCTTAAACCTGCTGCTAATAGCCGGACTTTCTTCTTGCACAACCTCAGAAACGACAATTACAATCTGTCCCGGAATATCAAATCCGGACATTGTAGGAAACGGTGCGGAATGGGACCCCTATTGCGAAGCTGTCTCCTGGAATTCCCCTTTGACGAATCAGATGTGGGAAACCATATTCAAAAGAACCGACAAAATGGGAATGTCAGTTGTCAGGTGCATGATAAACAGCCAATTCAGGTATTATGACAAAAATAGCGGATCCTTTAACCGGGAAAACAACATTGAATCTCTTAAAAGAGTACTCGAGTATTGCCAGAAGAACAATATTACAGTAATGTACGGGGAGTTCAATCCCCCTGCATCCGGGCTAAAAAATGACCTAAGATGGATAAAAATGTCAGTTGAATATCTGAATTATCTGGTTGCAGATTGCGGATTCACCTGCATCAGGTATTTCATACCCACAAATGAGCCTGACGGCAACTGGTCTGTATATGACGGAGACTATCAAATGTACCGGGAAGTAGTGGAGATGTTCAACAACGAAATCAGGTGCTATCCCGCACTAGTGTCACATATCAGATTTGCAGCACCGGACATTGTTCTTGGTTATAAAAATCCAAAGTATGAAATGGACAACTCCGCCTGGATTTCCAGAACCGCAGAGATTGATTCCCTTGTAGGAATATATGAGATTCATGCTTACCCTGGGTACAAACAAGTCAGAAGCGGAGAGTTCGCCAAAATGTTCAGAGAAGTTGCGCAGAGAGTACCAAAAGGAAAGAGACTCATACTCGGCGAAGCCGGATACAAACCGGGCAGAACGGAGGACTCTCTGGAAAACAAATCGCACCTTGAAAAATTAAAAAACACGCCACTCATTCAAAACAAAGAGGGAGCCGATTGCAACATGCGAGTATATGATTTCGAATACGGACTGGATATGGCTTTGCTCGCGATGGAGGTGATGAATAACGGCGGGTCAGGAGTAGCAGTATGGATGCTGGACGACTCACACAGCGTCGGGGACACGGGAGAACCGAAGAATCTTAAAATATGGGGCATGTGGAACATATTAGGCGGCAAGGTATGGAACATGAAAGAGGAAGAGAATATCCGCCCGTGGTATTATGCATGGTCTCTAATGTGTAAATACTTTCCCGCGGGAAGCGACATCCTTTCACTGGAAGAAATTACAGCCAAGAATTTAAAAGCAGTGGCTTCAATTAAGGATGAGAAAATCACCGTTGCATTGCTCAACCTTTCTGCAGAATCGAAGGATTTACGCATTGTTTTACCCAAATCCATAAAGAATGCCAGTATATATACCTATAAAAGAAACACAGGTAATGAGAGATACTCACTAGAACCTGAAAGAAGCGGAATTGAAGCGGAAAAAGTGTTCAGGACAGAAATAGAGGCAGAATCTCTTTTAGTGTTAACCGAACTATAATTCACTCCACATGAAAAAAACACAGACATATTGGATATCGCTTTTCTCTTTGTCACTTCTCACTTTATCAATAACATCCTGCGATAAAAAAGATAATCCTAAGCCAGAACCGGCAAAAACGACTCTATCCATTGTTGACAAAAATGCAACTGAAGCGACAAAAGCCCTTTATGCCAATTTATGGATGACACAAAAAATTGCCCCGATGTTCGGGCATCATGATTACTCTGCTTATGGTGTGGGATGGAGAGACATAGAAGGAAAGAGCGACGTAAAAACTCTTTGCGGCGACAATCCGGCCGTCCTGAGCGTTGATATTGCCGGAATAGAGAGAGATAGCACAGAAAACGGAACAAGAATCCCCTTTGACAAACTGAGAGTTTTAATAAAGGAGTGCCATGCCAGAGGTGGCGTAACTATGATTTGTTGGCACCAGTGGAATCCTGTCACAGGAGGTAACGCGTGGGACAACAGCAAGGCTGTGGACAAAATTCTGAATAACGGGAGTGAGATCAATATAAAGTACAAAGTGTGGCTTGATAAAGTTGCCATTTTCATGACAAGTCTTAAAGACGACAAAGGAGAGCTCATCCCTGTTATTTTTCGGCCACTGCATGAGCACACTCAGTCATGGAGCTGGTGGGGAAGCTCTGCGACCACAGACCAGGAATTTATAGATCTGTGGAGGCTGATTGTAACATATCTCAGAGACACCCGGCAGGTTCACAACCTTATTTACGCCATCTCTCCTCAAATGGATACCAACTACGGTACAGCAACGCCGGAGAGACTTCAGTTCAGATGGCCGGGTGACAATTATGTTGATTTTATAGGAATGGATTGCTACCACGGAACAAATACCAACGCCTTCAAGAGCAATCTTGCAGCTCTTACCCAGCTCTCATTCCGACTGAAAAAACCGGCCGGCGTAACCGAAACAGGCATACCTTCTGGAAGATCCGCCGATTATTGGTCAACACAGATAGAGTATCCGGTAAAAGAGACATACTGCTCAATGGTGGTAATGTGGAGAAACGAGAGCACCACTCATGCATACGGCCCTTATCAGGGAGATGCGTCAGCCTCTGACTTTATAAATGTACATTCAAGGAAATCCCTGTTATTTGAAAAAGATATACCCGACATGTACTCAATGCCTGATAATATCAGCATTAATTAAGCACTATACCCGGATAAATATGTTCAAAATAATACAAGTTTATAGCACATTTTTACACAATTCTATTTGCCTGTTTTTCTGTTGTTTACATACTTATTCTCTATTCTTTTCAAAATATTATCAAATATTAACAGAATATATAAAATAAATTAACATGTGAGGGGATAACTTTACACTATTATGACAAACATTTAACTAAACACTTGAACAATGACAAAATTCAGCTTAAGTCTGTGTTTGCTTTTATTGATGAGCGTCTCGGCAATTGCTCAGAATATAAAGGTAAACGGAAGCATTAAAGACGAAAAGGGAGAACCTATCGTCGGTGCATATGTTTTCGTACAAGGAACCACTACCGGTGTCAATACTGATGCAAATGGCAATTATACCATCAGCGCGGCCAAAGGGCAGACACTTGTTTGCCAGTCACTCGGCTACACCGTTGAAAAAGTAGTTGTATCCAGCTCAGCCTCAATCAACTTTATTCTAAAGGAGGAGGCCTCTCTGTTAAACCAGGTAGTAGTCCTGGGATATGGTAGCATAAAGAAATCCGACCTCACCGGATCTGTCGCCTCCGTTAAATCAGACATTGTTAACCGCCAGCCTGTTCCTTCGTTTGAAAAAACATTGCAAGGAAGGGTGGCCGGCGTTCAGGTCTCAACAGATACATCTCCCGGTGGTGGTGCAACAATTAGAATCAGAGGAGGAAGTTCTATCTACTCTGACAACTCTCCACTTCTGGTAGTTGACGGATTCCCGTTAGGAAGTGCAGGAGGTCTGAAGCAGATATCCCCTGACGAGATTGAAAGAATAGATATCCTTAAAGATGCTTCCGCTTCAGCCATATACGGCTCCAGGGGAGCAAACGGTGTAATTATAGTTACAACCAAGAAAGCAGCAGAGGGGACAACACGTGTCTCGGTGAGTAACCAGACAACGTTCAACCAGCTTGCTTCCAAACTTGACCGCTGGCACAACCTGCTTCTCATGGCACAGCTGAGCAATGAATCTTCAATAAATGCCGGCCTCAATCCAAGATACATAGGCAAAACTGATGCATCCGGAATTTACTACCCATCTTTGGGAGACATCTCATCAGGTGCCTGGCCCTATAATACAAATTGGGAAGATCTTGTGTACAGGTCCGTACCTGTCACTAACGATATGAATGTAAGCATCAGCGGGTCTAACGCAAAGACCCAGTATAACCTTGGAGTCTCATACCTATATGAACAAGGCAAATCAATCAGGGACGATTACAAAAAAGGGAACATCAACTTTTCATTACAGCACAAGATAAACAACAGTATAACCGTCAAATTCAGCGAGATTCTGTCGAGAGATTACAGATACAACAACTCTCTGTGGCTTAGGAATCCTATTTTCCCTGCTTTCAACGAAGACGGCTCATATTATATGCTCAACAGTGTTGACTATTCTCATCCTATAGCCGTATCGGACAACAGTTATAACTACTCCAACGGATTCGACAGCATCACAATGCTTGGAGTTGAGAGCGAAATAACAGATTGGCTGAAATTTACAGCACAGGCAAGTTATAAATACGGAAACTCCATAAATGACTATTTCCAGCCTGCCAAGTATACTTCAGAGGGAAATCTCAGGAACGGATACGGAAAGATTTCAAACTGGAACGGCCAGAATGCAGCAATTGATGCATATCTGACATTCAACAAGACATTCGGAGAGATACACAACATCAACGCAATGGCCGGTTATTCATACGAATATGCAACAGGCCGTAGTTCTGCACTTACCTCGGAAGATTTTATAGACTCTGCTCTCGGCAATGAGAATCTAGGTTCAGGCAAGGCAGAGAAAATGAGGGTATCCAACAGCCTCTCTGAATCAGAACTTGTCTCTACTATGTTCAGGGCCAATTACTCCCTTATGGATAAATATCTCTTTACAGTCACAGCTCGTATGGACGGCTCCTCTAAATTCGGTGCAGACAATAAATATGCATTCTTCCCTTCAGGAGCTGTAAGCTGGAAAGCCCACAATGAAGATTTCATAAAGAACATGCAACTTTTTGATGAGTTAAAATTCCGTCTCAGCTACGGTACATCAGGTAATCAGGGCATCTCGGCTTACCAGACACTGCCTAGATACGGACAACAGCTCTACTATTATGACAATGAGTGGACAAACGCAATCGGACAAGGATTTGTAGCCGCATGGACAGGTCCTAACGGCAGAATAAGATTGTTCGAAGGATTGGGAGCCCCGTCACTTCGATGGGAGACAACTACCCAGACAAATTTTGGTGTTGACCTCGGAATGCTGGATAATAGAATAAGGCTTACTTTCGATATATATAATAAACGAACAGACAATCTCCTCAGAGACGGCTATCTTCCTCCATCATCGGCATTCGACCGTAAGAAAATCAATGGCGGGACAGTGCTGAACAAGGGTTTTGAAATCACACTCGGCGGAGATATAAAGAGAAGTAAAGATTTCAAGATTTCTGCCACAGCAATCTTCACATTAAACAGAAACAAACTTCATAGTCTGGGGGATGTCACAAGTGTGGGATTCAATGTTGACCCTAAAGACAACATGGCATATCAATACTGGGGATCAGTTCCATCCGTATTCCGTGAATCAGGTGTGAACATTCTTGCCATAGGAAAACCTGTCAATGTTTTTTACGGTTTCAAGACCGACGGTATTGTCCAGAGCCTTGCGGAAGGACTTGAAGCAGGATTGTCAGGGGATATGGCTAAAGCCGGAGAGATAAAATATGTCGATTTTGACAATAGCGGAGTATTTGACGATGGTGACAAGACAGTAATCGGAGACCCTAATCCTGACTTTCTTGCCAGTTTGACCCTTAACCTGTCATGGAAAAACTTTGAAGCAGAACTTTTCTTTAACGGTTCATACGGAAATGATATTATAAACACTCAGAAATTCGGTACTCCTAAGACAATGCCTCTAAGGTGGACACCTGACAATCCGAATAACGAGTATCCCAGCCTTAGAGAATCCCGTTACGAATACCGTTTCTCTGATTTCTGGGTTGAGGATGGCTCTTATCTGAAGCTTCAGAATCTGAACATCGCATATAATATCGATTTTAAGACAAAGAAATATGTGCTAAAGGGTGTCAAGATTAATCTAAATGCCACAAACCTGTTTACCATAAGTAAATTTTCCGGTTATGACCCGCAAAAGGCAGGCATGGACGGAATTTACTGGGGAGGTCTTCCGTCATACAGATTATACACTTTAGGGCTTAATTTGAAATTTTAAAAAGAAATGAAGATGAAAAAATATATTATCACACTGATTCTCTTTATGGGCCTTATAAGTTCATGCGACCTTAAAGAGGATCCATACGGAATATATTCAAAAGAGAATATGTTCTCCAATGAGACAGGTGCTCAATCAGTCCTGCTTTCGGCATACAGGTCTCTATGCGATGTTGACTATAGCATCATGTTGATATACTTTGGCGACATGACCACAGATATAGCTTACAACAACAGGATGGACGACCAGCCCTACCCTGAGATTACAGAGTGGAAAATCAGTTCACTTGCAAACAACATCTGGATTCTGAATTTCTACAAGACCCTTTACAGAACCATCAACTCTGCCTGTGACGTAATTGAGAATGTCCCCGGTGCCCCGTTTTCGGAGACCGAGAAAAACAGAATGCTGGGTGAGGCATATTTTCTAAGAGGATATGCTTACTATCAGCTTGCCTGGATGTACGGAAGGGTTCCCATGAAACTTACAACTACAGAATCATTCCCTAAACTGGCAAAAAATCTTGATGAGGTATACACACAGATACTAGGCGATTTGACAAAAGCGGAGGAGCTGCTTGCCATAAAGAAGAGTCCCGGCTGCGCAGACAAGGTTGCCGCATGGGCAATGCTTGCAAAAACATATCTTTTCCTTGCATCGGCTAAGGAACACAACGCCATTCAGTATAAGGACATGACATCTGTAAATGTTCAGTCGTATTATACCGAGGCTGCAAAATGGGCAAAAAAGGTCGTGGATAATCCAGAACAGACAACATATTACCTGGATCCTAACATATATAATGTTTACAACTGCAATGTCCAGAATGGTCCTGAACACATCTTCCTCCTGTCGCATTACCGCTCAGGAAGCTCAACAGAAGGAGATTATTCAAAGATTCCGAGATATTTCCTTCCAGGCAACGGTGGAGCGGCATACTATGTAAAGAGTCCTGTTGACGGGAGTTACGGAATAACCTGTGACGGATGGTCAATATGTGTTGCAACTGACAAACTCAGATCTGATATGGAGACCGCAAGCGCAATAGACAAAAGGCTGACATTTTTCCATACAGCGTACTACAAAAAATCAGGAACAAACTATGTAGCAGAATCTATGATTCCTCAGAATCTTACCCACTACATCTTCACATCTAAATATCTCGATGTTGACGCAAACGGGACTGAGAGAACAAGCGTTCCTTCTTATCTTATCAGATATTCAGAGATTGTATTGGCATACGCAGAAGCTTTGGGTAAAACAGAAGGCCTTAAATGGCTGAATAAGGTTACTGCACGTGTCGGAGGCAAACAATATCAGGCTTCCGAATTTGCCAATGACAATGAATTCCGGCTTGCAGTGCTACAGGAAAGGGCTTTTGAGCTATGTTTCGAGCACAAACGCCTTGAGGATCTCAGAAGGTTTAACCTTGTCCGCGCAAAGGTAAATGGAAAGAAATGCTACGGAAGGAGTGACACCGATTTGTCTGGAGTTACTGACGCACAACTGGCATTCTTTCCTCTGCCACAGAGAGAAATTGACCTTAATCCAAATTTAAAATAACATTCAAAAAAAGAACAGAGATGAAAAAGATTAGTTTTTTAATAATATCTGTCCTCACTCTTGCTCTCTTCTCCTGCCAGGAAGATATTATGGATGAGGTTAATGAGGGCAAATGGAATAAAGAGAGAAACATAACCGAGATCAAATTCGAGAATCAGATTGGACTTCCTACCATTAAAAGAGACGGGGAGAGTGCTACGGTTACCTTCAAATACAATATGGATGCAACCGGGTTGAAGCAGATTAAGGTTACCTCTATAGTTCCGTCCTGGGGAGCAACTGCAAGCATCAAGACAGGAGATATTCTGGATTTTGACAATGCAAATAATCAGGCAAAAATAATTGTAACTTCAGCCGATGGTAATAATCTTGAGTGGACTATCACTATGATTCCTTTCCAGGAACCGATTAAAGGAACCTGGAAAATATCTGCCATGATGGTTTACGGAGGATGTGACGGAGGAGCGTACGGCGGAGATGCATGGGTAAATATTGGAACGATGATATATGAATTTCTGGACAACAAGCCTAGCTGCGAAATGGACAACACATACACATTTGAGCAATCAGGATATACAGAGGCAGGTAATTCATACGGCAATATCGTCAACAATGCAGGCCCTGACGGTAAATACGCAGATTTTAAATGGAAGAACGGCACAGACAATGCTGAAAGAATCTACAGGCTTATTCCTCGCACAGGAGGGAAATGGGAACATGATGCGGTTACCGATCAGTACCTTATAAAGGATTCCGACGGGAAGCTGATTATAAGTGCCACTTTTAACAGAAGCGTTCCTTTTACATTCAAACCGAATAATAAGAAAGGCTATACATTCAATGACAACACACTTATATTCAACGTTAAAAGTCTGGGTCTGTTTATCGGGAGCTGGAATTGGATATATAACTCGTATGATGCAGTCATAGCCAATCCGTGGTGTTATTGTATAAGCATTAAGAGATAGCAAAGGTGCTTCAAATTAGGTTAGTTAAGTAGTTATTGCTGGAGAGCTCCTCCGCTTCGTCGGGGGAGCTGCTCCTTTTTAATATCAAGAAAAAACAGCATGTCAATAGGAACTCTGAGCATAATAGACGTGGTAGTAATTGCCCTCTATTTTGTCTTTATAGTATTATTAGGTTTAAAATACCGCAAAAGCAGCACTACTGAGGGATATTTTCTGGCAAGCAGATCTGTTAGCTGGCCTGTGGTCGGTTTTTCAATGTTTGCAGCAAGTATATCCTCATCAACATTAATCGGGCAGAGCGGAGATGCATATTCTACCGGGATAGGTGTGTTCAATTACAGCTTTATGGCTATAATAGTTATGCTTGTATTTGTCTGGTTTATATTACCATTTTATATTAAATCAGGCGTATACACTATTCCGGAATTCTTCGGAAAACGTTTCGACTCAAAAAGTCGATATTACTTCTCTGCTATAACAATCATAATCAACATATTTCTGGATGCAGCGGGTGCTCTTTACGCAGCTGCACTAGTGATGAAGCTGGTTTTCCCCGATATCTCCATCGAGGTCTTTGTTGTAATATTTGCATTGATAGTGGCTGCATATACCATCCCGGGAGGGTTGTCATCAGCAATCAGAGTCGATCTGATTCAAGGAATTGTACTGACAGTCGGTGCGATATGCCTCACAGTAATAATCTCTTTGAAAGGAGGAGCATCATATATTATTGATATGATGAACAATAACGACATGATGATGAAACTCGTCAGGCCGATGAGTGACCCGTCAGTACCCTGGTTGGGCATGATTCTGGGAATACCTATTCTCGGGCTGTTTTTCTGGACTAACAACCAACAACTTGTGCAACGTGTACTTACATCTAAAAGTCTTGACGACGGGAGAAAGGGGGTACTGATGGTCGGATTTCTTACGCTTCTGACTCTTTTCGTAATCATTATACCAGGAGTCATGGCCAGAGAATTCTTCCCCGGGCTTGAAAAGTCAGATATGGTTTACCCCTCTCTGATTATAAATCTCCTGCCGGTTGGTGTGATCGGATTTCTTCTGGCGGCTCTGATTGCTGCCTTAACATCATCACTCAGCGGACTTTTAAACTCGGTCGCAACACTGTTCACAATGGATTTCTACAAGACTTTCAGGAAGGATGCCACTCCGGAACAACAGGTTAAAGTTGGAAGGGTGGTTTCTTTTGTTGCTCTCTGTATCGCAGTTCTTTGGGCTCCACAAATTGGTGTAAGATTCAGCTCTCTTGTAAAGTATTATCAAGAGATGCTCTCAATGCTTGCGCCACCGATAGTCTCGGCTTTCATGCTCGGGTTATTCTGGAAGAAAATCAATGCTAACGCGGCATTCTGCGGAATGATCGTAGGCGCAATCCCGGGCCTTGTTAATATGATATATAAAATAAACACAGGCTGTTCTATATTCGGAAATATCCACTTCCTGAATACAGTCCCTATATACCTTGCTTTCAGTATGCTCATAATGATAGGGTGCTCATATCTCTTCCCGTCTCAGGACGAAGAGAGAGTAAAAGAACTTGTCTGGACCAAAGAGGTATTCAGAGAAGACACAATGTCCCTCAAGGGGATACCTTTCTATAAAAATTACCGATTCATTTCTTACATTCTACTTGCCACATTCATTGCAATGTTGGTTGTTTTCTGGTAAATAAACTGACCGTTGATAAAGATGAAACTAAATAAATACAGTGGGAACCCAATACTTAGTCCACTTGAAAGAAACAATTGGGAGAATTTGATTGTTTGTAACCCGGGTGCATGGTACGAAAACGGCGTTTTCTACCTGTTATACAGAGCTGCCGGTGATGACGAGAATCACGTCATCAGATTTGGGCTTGCAACAAGCGACGATGGATTTAATTTCAAGAGGGCTATGGACACTCCCTGTTTCGGACCAAGTATAGAAGGGCCTGATTCAGGATGTGTCGAGGATGCCAGAATAGTAAAGTTTGATGACTTCTATTATGTGACCTACGCTTTCAGACCATTTCCCCCTGGCCAGTACTGGCGCTTCGCCCATGATGAGGTCATGACCCGTGATATGGGAGACAATGCACCGGATTTTCTTAAAAGAAACATAGCCAACTCAGCCCTTGCAATTACAAGGGACTTCAAAAAATGGAGGAGGCTTGGCAGAATAACACAGTCGCATCTTGACGACAGAGATGTTATACTCTTTCCCGAGAAGATAAATGGTAAATATGCCATGCTTCACAGGCCCAAAGAGTGGGTCGGAGAGGGTTTCGGCCCTAAGTATCCGGCCGTTTGGATAAGGTTTTCCAAAGATCTGTTAAATTGGGACGAACCGAGTAAGGTGCTGATAGAGGGAATAGAGGGAAGCTGGGAGGAAAAAGTCGGAGGAAGTACTCCTCCCATAAAGACCGAAAAAGGCTGGTTCATGTTATATCACGGTGTGGAGAACGGAGGAAAGGGATATTACAGGGTTGGCGCTCTCATGCTTGATCTGGATGATCCGACAAGAGTAATTGCCAGAACAAAAGGTTTTATCATGGAACCCGAACACTATTATGAAATTGACGGGTTTTATAAAGGGTGTGTATTCCCGACAGGTAATGTCGTTAAGGATGGGACTCTTTATGTTTATTACGGTGGTGCTGACAAGTATGTAGGCGTTGCCACTGCTGATTTTAACGAGCTTGTAGACAAATTGCTAAACAACGAATTATAGTGAAAAAAGGGACACTTTATATATTTTTACTTGTCTTATTCTCATTTTTCAGCTGTACAAAGAGCGGAGGTGAAGATAATACAGATACATTCACAAGCAACTCAGCCGTAGAGGTGAGCTCTTCACTAAAAAGTAATATGGTGTTACAACAGAAGAGTGAATTCACGATTCGTGGAAAAGGGAGTGCAGGAGAGAAGATCAGGATAACTTGTTCATGGCAGAGTAAGCCTCAGATAGTAATTGTCGGGGCCAACTCCGAGTGGAGTCTCTCGGTTTCGACACCTCAGGCCTCAATGGATCCTGTCACGATAAAGGTCGAGGGTAAATATGTAAAAGAGTTCACAAACATACTTATTGGAGAGGTGTGGATCTGCAGCGGGCAGTCGAATATGCAGATGTTTCTGAAAAACGTAGAGAATGGGACAACAGAGGCCGCCTCAGCCACACTGCCAAAAGTGAGGTTTCTTAATATGACCCGCAAAACATCAGCCACACCACAGGAGAGTTTTGATGTCGAATGGTTACCTTGTATGCCATCAACAGCAGGAGATTTCAGTGCCGTAGGCTACTTTTTCGGCAAGGCCCTTTTTCAGGAGCTTGGTGTTCCGATTGGTCTTATAGGTGCCAACTGGGGAAATACTGCAATAGAGGTCTGGATGGACTCTGAATGGGTGGAAAATGACAGTGAGCTGAACAATGATGCTCAACTAAGGTCGACAGGGCATACTGACGGGAGTCCTTATCTCCCGGGAAGTGCATACAATGCAATGATTCATCCTCTCAAGGATATCCCTGTAGCAGGTGTAATATGGTATCAGGGAGAGAACAATCAAGGGAGTCCGTACATCTATCCTAAATTCCTCAAAACAATGATTGAAGGATGGAGAGGGATATGGAAGAGTGATTTCCCGGTATATATATGCCAAATTGCCCCTTATCAGAGAGAGTGGAACTACAGGACCAACTACTCAAACCCTGCCATGCGTTTTTCCCAGGCCGAAGCTACCAGGACAATTCCAAAAACAGCCATAGAGGTAAATGATGATATAACAGATATCACGAACATACATCCCAGGAATAAGAAAGATGTGGGAGCTAGGCTTGCAGCGCTGGCCTTAAGCCAGACATACGGCAAAAGCGCTTATAACAGTCAGAGATGCCCTGTATTTAATAATGCAGTAATAACCGGCAACAAGGTGGTTGTTAATTTCAGTTATGCAGATAGCGGACTGAAGACAACAGATGGCAAGACCCCTACAATGTTTGAGATTTGCGGTTCCGACAAGATTTTTTATACAGCGGATGCAAAGATTTCCGGAAACACTGTGGAGCTTACCTGTCCGCAAGTGCCGGTGCCCGTTGCTGCAAGGATGGGGTGGAGTTACACAAAGATTACTAACTTGCGCAGTAATGAGAATCTTCCGGTAAGTGTCTTCAGGACTTACCAATGGGAGGATGCAAGTGAAGAAAAATAGAGATTTATGTTTTACAGATTTCTTGCAATTATAGTTTTAGCCCTTCAGACAGCATTGCTGAACGGGCAGGAGTTAAAGGTCGCCTCAATATTCTCGGACGGTGCTGTCTTACAACAGAATAAAAAAGTCAAAATCTGGGGCAGTGCTCTCCCAAACTCAGAGGTGATCGTAACGCCATCATGGTCTGATTCCGTAATCGTAAAGACCGCAGGGTCAGGAGAATGGTGTGCTGAGCTAAAGACTCTGCCTGGTGACTATACCAGATACTCTGTAAAAATCACATCATCCGGAGAAGAGATAAGGCTGGCCGACATTCTCTTTGGCGAAGTGTGGCTTATTTCGGGGCAGTCCAATATGGAGATGACATTCCACGAGGAGAAGCTTAACTCCATGAAGATTGAAGGGGGAAAGGAGGTTATCGGAGGAGCAGATGATCCTTACCTCAGAGAATTCAAAGTCGCAAGATGTGAAAGGTTCTACCCACAAAATGACGTTGTAGCCAATGGCGGGTGGAGGTTCAAAAACAAGCAGAATGTAGAATGGTTTTCGGCTGTCGGTTATTTCTTCGGAAAAATTCTCCGGGAGAAACTTAATGTACCTGTCGGACTAATCAATTCTTCATATGGAGGTACACCTGTAGAAAGCTGGATTCCTGAAAAAGAGACCTCAGCAGATATATACAAATCAAAACGTTCTGAGCGTGACGAGGAGATCCGGATGAGCACCCTCGGCGAGGATGCCGCAACTGAAAGATTCAGCAAATGGATAGAACAATCACAGCTCTACACAGGAAAAGAGCTTGCCACAATGGATTTCTCTAATTTTCCCAAGCTATCGCTTCCAAACTATTTTTTCAATACACCGAAAGGTGAATCATTAGGGGGTACCTTTATTTATAAAAAAATAACCCTCCCCTCTTCTTCCGGTCTGACACTCGAGCTTCCGCAAATTGACAGGAATTGCCAGATTTTTTTCAACGGAGAGATGGTATATCAGGAGATCCTGCCATCAAGGGCCTACAGACATCCGAGGGTAAAGATTCCCGGCAATCTGACCAGAGCCGGAGAAAACATAATCTCAATCAATGTGCTCACATCTTTATGGAACGGGGGCATTGTCGGAGATCCTTCAGAGATGAGGATTATCTCTTCTTCAGATACAATATCTCTTGCTGGGGAATGGTCTTACCTAAGCACCTTCGACCTCTGGAAAGTTAATGCGGCCCCGAAAGAGGGGCTTCCGAATGCATTCCTTTTATCATCACTCTACAACGGTATGATACATCCTCTCGGGCAATATGCCGTAAGGGGATTTCTCTGGTACCAGGGTGAAGCTAATGTGGATAACTCTGCGCAGTATCCCGCAATGCTAACTGATATGGTTAAAGGATGGAGATCGCTCTGGGGAGAGGAACTGCCTTTCTATTA
>JALOCI010000036.1 GCA_023227835.1 Bacteroidales bacterium | reverse complement strand
GCCTTGTCCTCATTTTTTTGTTGTCCGTGCACTACTGCGGTTATGTATTCAGGTGCAGGAAAGTATTTTACTATCTGTTCGTATCCGTCCTGAAGATTTTTGTAGTCCATCTTTTCGCTTTCTTTGATAAGGGGATATACTACAAAAACCTGTCTCCCTGACTTTATCTGCTCCTTCATGAACTCGTATATTTTCATTCTCTGGTTTTCGGACGCATGTATCGTCTTTACCGGTTTTCTTCCAGGGGGCAGTTCATCTATTACAGAAATATCTAAATCTCCGTACAATGTCATGGCCAGGGTCCTTGGGATGGGTGTTGCCGTCATTACAAGTATATGGGGAAACTCTTCTGATTTTGTCCACAATCTTGCCCTTTGATCTACCCCGAATCGGTGTTGCTCGTCAATAACAGCTAATCCCAGATTTTTGAACTTCACTCTGTCTTCAAGAAGGGCATGCGTTCCGAATAGAATATGAATCTTCCCTTCTAATAGATCTTCAAGAATAGTCTCTCTTTCCGATGCCTTTGTATTACCGGTAAGAATTGCAATCACGATTCCCGAACCTTCTATTGTTTTTATAGCACCTTTGTAATGCTGGTTAGCAAGCACCTCTGTCGGAGCCATTATACAAGACTGAAATCCATTATCAGCGGCAAGCAATGCACACAAAACAGCCACCATGGTCTTTCCGCTTCCCACATCTCCCTGAAGAAGCCTGTTCATCTGTTTGCCGCTTATCATATCCGATCGGATCTCTTTTATAACCCTTTTTTGTGCATTTGTAAGTTCGAATGGGATGTTATTAAAACAAAAGTTAAAATAATCACCAACCCGGGGCATTATGAATCCTCTTGTATAGCCCTCTCTTAAATTCTTCTGACGCAACAGTGACAGTTGCAGGTATAGGAGCTCTTCAATTTTCAGACGATAACGTGCATGGTTGAGAAGATTCTGGTTTGTTGGAAAGTGAATGAGCTTTATGGAGGATCTTAACGGAAGCAACTTTTTTGATTCTGTGATATATGTCGGGAGTGTCTCATATATGGAGTCCCCTGTCATTTTTATAACAAGTGCTTCCAGCTTTGCAACCTGTTTGTTCGTGAATCCCGCCTCTTTCAGTCGTTCAGTAGAAGAGTATATACCTATCATATTACCAGAGTAGACAGCGTTGTCATCATTGGCCGGGTCTATTTCAGGATGTACAAGATTGATTGTCTGGTTAAAAACGGTTGGTTTGCCAAATACAATATATTCATTGTTTAATTTAATCTTATCCTTTATCCACTTAATGCCTTGAAAGTAAACCAGGTCAATTACACCTGTTGCATCAGACAGAGTTGCTATAAGCCTCTTTTTACGGCCCTTATCTCCACTGATGTTGATTCTTACAATTTTCCCCCTAAGTTGAATGTGGCTCATCTCCGGATCAATCTCGGAAATTGAATAGATCCTGGTTCTGTCAAGATATCTGAAAGGGAAAAAATAGAGCATATCCCTGAAGGTTCTTATATTCAGCTCAGAGGCCAACAGTTCGGCCCTTTTGGGACCGATACCGGGGAGAAACTTAATATCACTGTCCAGAATTGATGACATATACGCAAATATAAGAATCTTATCGTTTTTTTGTATCTTGCATCAAATTTAGATATATAAAGCTGATGAATAATAAAATAGTTGTAGGGATTTCACAAGGAGATATAAACAGTATATCCTCTGAAGTTATAATAAAGGCACTTTCAGATTCAAGACTTCTAGATTCATGTATTCCTGTGATTTACGGTTCATCGAAGGTTATTGGTATTTACAAGAAACACTCTCCTGATACAGAAAATTTTTCTGCCAATGTAATAAACTCTCCAAGAGAGGCACACAGCAAAAGGGTGAATATAATAAACTGTATTCCCGACTCAATACAATCAGATCCCGGAAAACAGAATGAAGATGGAGCAAAGGCTGCTATGATGGCACTTGAGGAGGCTGTCAAGGATTTGAAAATGAAAAATATTGATGTGCTGGTGACCGGTCCTTTCAATAAATTCGAGGTCAGTAAGGGAGGATTTAATTTTACCGGTCATACGGAATACCTGGCAAATATATTTGGAATCAAGGATACTCTTATGTTTATGGTTTCAGACAGGATAAAAGTTGGCCTTGTAACCAACCATATACCCTTATCCGAGGTTTCATCCCGCATATCAGCGAAACTGATAGTTGATAAACTCCGGATTATGTCTAATTCTTTGAAAAGGGATTTTGCAATTCCTTCGCCAAAAATAGCTGTTATGGGGCTCAATCCACATTGTGGAGATCAGGGACTTATTGGAAATGAGGAAACAGAAATTATTAAACCGGCTATCAAACAGGCCTCGGATGAAGGCATTCTGGCTTTCGGGCCCTATTCGCCTGACGGCTTTTTCGGAAGTGAGATGATGGGTAAGTTCGATGCTGTGCTGGCCATGTATCACGATCAGGGATTGATCCCATTCAAGGCTCTTGCATTTGAGAACGGAGTCAATTTTACGGCAGGTCTGCCCGTTGTCAGAACATCACCAGATCATGGGACTGCATTTGAATTAGCAGGTAAAAACAGGGCAAATGCAACATCCATGCTTTCTGCAATCTATTATGCATGTGATATATATAGGAACAGGCAGGATTTTGACGATTTGAGATCAAATATATTGGTTTCTGAACACACAACTCCAGAGAGACAACAATGATCCAGATTTTTACCGACGGAGCGTCAAGGGGAAACCCGGGACCCGGAGGCTATGGGGTAGTGCTTAAATCGGGGTCCCACTATAAAGAGTTGTCTGAGGGATTCTCGTTAACTACAAATAACAGAATGGAGCTTTTGGCAGTTATCAAGGGACTTGAGGCTGTTAAAAGAAAAAATGCTGAAATTTGTGTGTATAGTGACTCCTCTTATGTGTGTGATGCAGTGAACAAAGGCTGGGTTTTCGGTTGGGAAAAGAAGGGTTTCGTCAAGAAAATGAATCCTGATCTATGGAGAGAGTTTCTGGTTTTATACAGAATGCACAAAGTCCGGTTTGTATGGATAAAAGGTCATGCAGGACATCCTGAAAACGAAAGATGTGACAGGTTAGCCGTTGAGGCGGCCTTACGTCCGGATTTGCCTCCGGATGAAGGCTATCAGCCTACCTTGGCGTGTAGTCCTGATTCCTCAGCCAGGGTTCAAACCCTGCTTCCCTGATAGCGGCCTGCATCATTAAGGCATCCATATAGTTGCTTGCACCGGCTGACGATACAACATTTTCTTCAATCATAACCGATCCCATGTCATCAGCACCACAATGAAGAGCAAGAATGCCGGCTGATCGTCCTATTGTAAGCCATGAGGCTTGTATATGGTCTATATTACAAAGCATTATCCTTGATATTGCCACCATTTTCAAATGTTCCAACAAAGATAACGGGGCAATATCATACAACTTTGAAAGTTTGGTCCCTTCAATTTGCATCGGCCATCCTATAAAAGCCCTGAAACCGGGGACACCTTGAGGTTTCTGAGCCTGTATCTCTCTTATGGTAATCAGATGCTCAATTCGTTCCTCTATGGTTTCTATATGACCGTAAACCATCGTTGCCGTAGAGCCAAGGCCCATTTTGTGAGCCTCTTTCATCACCTCTGTCCATTTGGAAGCAGAGGGTTTGCCGGGGGAAATTATTTTTCTTACCCTGTCTGAAAGAATCTCAGCACCGGCTCCGGGAAGAGAATTCAATCCTGCTTTTATAAGACGCTCCAGAGTCTCTTTTATGGAAATATTGCTTATTCTTGCTATATGAGCTACCTCTGGTGGTCCAAGAGCGTTTAGTTTGATGAGGGGGTCAATAGATTTTATTTCAGTGAATAATTCTTCGTAAAACTCTATTCCGTAACGGGGATGTAATCCTCCCTGGAGCAACAACTGATCTCCTCCCAGGTTGTGAAGTTCTTCAATTTTTTTTCTGAATTCCTCTTTGGTTATTGTGAAACTTTTTTCTTTCTGAGAAATAGTGCAGTGGAAATTGCAGAAAAGGCAGCCGGATATGCACACGTTTGTATAGTTTACATTTCTGTCAATCTGCCAGCTGACTTTTGACTCCGGATTATGAATAAAACGAACCTTGTCGGCAAGTGAAAAAAGCTCATTGACCGGCGTTTTATTGTAGAGCTCCATGCCATCTCCGCAACTCAGAAACTCACCGTTCAAAACCTTGTCGTACAATTTTTTATATTTCATAATTAAGCTCTTAGACCATGACAAAAATATGTATTTATTTCGAGAATGTCCTATTTTGGGTATATTTGTCTTATTATGGAAAATTATCTTGAAAGGAGTAACCTCCGTTACGCTGTCATAGGAGGAGGAAGCTGGGCCACAGCTTTAGTCAAGCTTATGTTGAACAACTGCAGTGAGATAGTATGGTATATAAGAAATTCCGAAGTTATTGATTCAATAATAAAGACAGGGCATAATCCTTCGTATCTGCAAGGAGTAAAATTTGATACATCCGTAATTACTTTATCTGACGATATAAACAAGGTTGTAGAAAACGCCGATGTAATTTTGTTCTGTGTCCCTTCTGCATATTTTCTGGCAGAAGTTTCATGTATAAGGAGCTTGAAGGATAAGTTCGTCATTTCTGCAATCAAAGGTATAATCCCGGGGGATAATATAACTATCGCCGAGTATTTTCATCGTGTTCACAAAATACCTTTCAGCAGAATAGGGGTGGTAAGCGGACCATGCCATGCGGAGGAGGTTGCATTGGAGAGACTTTCGTATCTTACATTATCGAGTAAAAACAAAGAAACAGCAAAGAGTTTGTGTAAGATGCTGTCCTGTAATTATATAAGAACTATTCCCGGAACTGATATTTTTGGAGTAGAATATGCTGCGGTTTTAAAAAATATATATGCGATTGCGGCAGGTGTAGCAATATCTCTTGGATACGGAGATAATTTTATGGCAGTACTGGTTACAAATGCCTTTCATGAAATGAGACGTTTTCTGCATGTCGCACATCCTGATTCGGAACGGGCTACGACAAAGAGTGCATATCTTGGAGACCTGCTTGTTACATGTTATTCTCAGTTCAGCAGAAACAGAACATTTGGCACAATGATCGGGAAAGGGTATCCGGTTAAAAGTGCGTTACTGGAAACCAAAATGGTGGCTGAAGGCTATTTCGGTACTAAATGCATTTATGAACTGAACAGAGAATTTAAAGCGGATATGCCTGTTGCGGATGCGATGTTCAGAATACTATACAGAAATGAGAATGTCTCTTTTGTAATGAGAGAGCTTTCTGATAAGTTAGAATAGATAAAGTATAAATATCAAGATATGGAAAAAATAATAAAGGTTGATTATCAATCAGTAAAAGGGTTCTTGACTGAAAATGAGATCTCTTATGCAAAAGAAAAGGCATACGGAACATATGATATACTGACAAAAGGCACGGGAAGAGGAAATGATTTCCTGGGCTGGCTTGACCTTCCATCTTTGATGGATGAGGAACATGTGATGAAAATTGAAAATGTTTCTGCAAAATGGAAAGAAAAGGTTGATTTAATTGTGGTTGTGGGTATTGGTGGCTCATATTTAGGTGCAAAGGCAGCAATCGAGGCACTCTCTCATTCTTTTTCTCTTCATCTGGGGTCAGATGGTAAGCCTGATATAGTTTTTGCAGGCCAGAACCTGTCCGAGGACTATATGTCAGAGCTTATGGACCTTGTAAAAGTGCGTTCTTCTGCTTGTGTTGTAATTTCCAAATCCGGAACCACTACAGAACCGGCTGTGGCCTTCAGAATTTTAAAACAACATTTTGAGGAGAAATATGGTAAAACAGAGTCATCGGAACGTATTGTTGCTATTACTGACCAAGCCAAAGGCGCTTTGAAAGGGCTTGCCACACAGGAGGGGTATACAACATTCGTCATTCCTGATGATGTGGGAGGGCGTTACTCTGTGCTGACACCTGTCGGACTTCTGCCTATAGCGCTGGCAGGGTTTGATATAAGGGCAATGTTGAAGGGAGCTTCAGATATGAAAGGTTTATGCTATGTCAGGGAAGACGATAACCCTGCAATTGAGTATGCCGCGGTAAGGAATGCACTTTATTCAAAAGGATGGAAAATAGAGATTCTTGTCAACTACAATCCTAAATTTCAATATTTTGCCGAATGGTGGAAACAGCTTTTCGGAGAGAGTGAGGGCAAGGAGGGCAAGGGCATCTATCCGTCATCCGTAAATTTCACAACAGATCTTCATTCAATGGGCCAATACATTCAGAATGGAGAGAGGACTCTGTTTGAAACAGTGTTAAGTGTCAGAGAACCTGCCAGGAAGATGGTAATATCTGATGACCCGCAAAACCTTGACGGACTGAATTTCCTTTCCGGTAAAAGGCTTGATGAGTGCAACAAAATGGCAGAGCTTGGCACACGAATCGCTCATGTGGACGGCGGTGTCCCCAATATTCAGGTTGAGATAGGAGAAATTTCGGAATATACACTTGGGGCACTATTCTATTTCTTCGAATTTGCTTGTGGCGTAAGTGCGTATATGATAGAAATAAATCCTTTTGACCAACCAGGAGTGGAGGATTATAAAAAGAACATGTTTGCACTTTTAGGCAAGCCAGGATATGAGGAACTGGCTGAAGAACTGAGAAAAAGAGTCAGATGAACTTTTTCACCTCCATAGCATCACTGTTTTATCAAAAAGAGGGAAAATCAATTTCCGATTACTGCTTTGTTTTCCCAAACCGCAGAGCCGGTCTTTTTTTTCAACGTGCATTAGCCAACATCGCAGAAGAGCCACTCTTTTCGCCCAGAATAACCACGATAAACGACCTGTTTATAAACCTTTCTGGCTTGGAGCAGATAGAGAGGATTGAAGCACTTACTATCTTATGGAAGAATTACAACATTATATCTTCAAAAAAAGAGAGCTTTGACGAGTTTATCTTTTGGGGAGACATAATATTATCTGATTTTGACGATGTTGATAAGTACATGGCGGATTCTGCCATGCTTTTTGCAAATATCAAGGACTTAAAGGAGATAGAAAGCGATTACTCTTTCCTGACTCATAGACAAATGGAGGCTATCCGTCAGTTTTGGAATAACTTTCTTCCTGTGGGCAACAGTGATGAGAAACAGAAATTCCGGGCAGTCTGGGAGGTGCTTGCTCCTTTATATGACATTTTTACAAATGAGCTTTCCACACGTTCTGTAGGGTATGAAGGGATGATATACAGAAAAGTTGCCTCTTCAATCTTAAATGGAACATATCAGGATGAGAGTCTGTTTAAAACTCTCTTCTCTTATCGGAAGGTTGTTTTCATTGGATTTAATGCATTGAATCCGTGTGAGAAAATTCTGATGAACATGCTTAAAATGAGGGGTGCTGCAGATTTTTATTGGGATTATGCCGGAGGAATGATAAAGAACAGGGAGAACCGTTCATCATTTTTTATGGATGAAAATTTGAGCAACTTCCCTTCATTGATGCATTTGAATAATGATGACCCTCCGCTTTGCTCCATTGAGGTAACAGGTATTCCCTCATCAACCGGACAGGCTAAAAGGGTGATGAATCTTATAAAGGAGGTCGGAGGCGGTATTGACACGGCGGTTGTGCTTCCGGACGAATCATTGCTAATGCCTGTTATATATTCAATTCCTGAGAAGGTTGATGGTGTTAATGTCACTATGGGATACCCTCTTAAGCAGGGTGCAATTGTATCTCTTATAGAGAGTATTCTTGAGCTTCAGAGAGGTGTTTCATATTATCGTAGAGTATTGCCGGTTCTGAGACACAACTATATAAGGACAATTGCGGGAGAGGAAGCTACGGATCTTATAGGGAGGATTGTCCGGTTCAATATGGTCTATATTAATAATTCAGAATTTGATACTCATCCTCTGTTTAAATTAATTTTCAGGGAAGTAAAGGATGTGTCTTCTTATTTACTTGATATACTTGGTTATATGAATAATTCTGTAGACCTAGGGGCTATAGAAAAGGAGTTTATTTATACCCTTTATACATCAATTACGAGGCTGAGGGATCTTCTTCCACAAGTCAACACTGATACCTATATCAGAATATTGGAACAGATTATAAACAGTACAACCATACCATTCAGAGGAGAGCCATTGAGCGGGCTTCAGATAATGGGGGTGCTGGAGACAAGGGCACTTGATTTTGAGAACGTGATAATATGCTCAATGAATGAAGGGATATTTCCGGGTAAATCGTATTCGAATTCGTTTATTCCGGCTACTTTAAGACGTGGATTCGCACTCCCGGACATGGATTACAACGACACTGTCTCGGCCTATCTTTTCTATCGGCTGATATCAAGAGCCCGGAGAGTCTTTTTATTATACGATACAAGAAGTGAGGGGCTTAAGAGCGGTGAAATGAGCAGATATATCTATCAGCTTAAATATCATTTCGGAATACATATTAAAGAGAGTGTATCTGCACAAAAAAGTGAGATACCGCCAGCCAGAGAGATTTCAATTTTAAAGAGTGATGAGATAATGGCAAAGTTGGCTGATAGGTATAAGCCAGGAGGGAGTAGTGCACTATCTGCCAGTGCTATTAATACCTATATCTCATGCCCTTTGAAATTTTATTTTCAATATATCAGAGGTCTGAAAGAGGAGGAATCCGTTGAGGAGGGAGTTGAGGCCAGGACATTCGGTTCCATTTTTCATGATGTCATGAACAATCTTTATTCCGGATTTAGGGGTAATAGAGTAACTTCAGAAATGTTAAACAAACTTCTGAAAAATGAGGCACTTATTGAACGCTCTCTTTCAGAATCTTTTCAAAAGGTTATGAAGATGAACGAGATTGCCGGTCGTAATCTTTTGATAAAGACACTGATAAAAAAATATGTCAGACAGACGATCTCCTTCGATTCGAGAATAGCCCCTTTTGATTATTTGGATTCTGAAAAAACAATAGAGAAAACAGTAGAACTGCGAGACGGATTTTCATTGAAATTCAAGGGTATAATTGACAGATTGGATATTACTGCAGATGGGAGGCGAATTGTCGATTACAAGACCGGAAAAGGAGATTTTTCTGTCGGTCTAAATTATGAGAGGATGTTTTCAGACAAACAGGATAAAGGGGATGCAATTATGCTGCAACTCATTCTTTATGCTGTCGTTCTTGACGAAAAGAAGGCAGATGTCATTGAACCATATATGCTGAGAAGCATCTTTAAGGCAAAACGTTATCTCAGAATTATTGATAACGAGGTTGCGGATAATTTTATGCCACTTCTTGCCTCAAAGTTGTCAGATCTTTTTGATAAAGAGCTTCCATTTACTCAGACTAAAAATGAGAAGAATTGTGAATATTGTCCTTTTAAAATTATTTGCAGATAAAAATGGGATATCTCAAAATATTGAAAGCATCGGCAGGATCGGGTAAGACATACAGTCTTACGGCTGAATATCTGAAACTTATTGAACACGATAAAGATGCTTACAGACATGTTCTGGCTGTTACTTTTACCAATAAGGCAACAGAAGAGATGAAGCGGAGAGTGATTGAAGAACTTTTTAAGAGATCTGCTGCTGATCCGGTTGCCAGAGAGAGGCTGATTGGGATACTCCATAATTTCTCATCGTTCAATATAAGCACAATTGACCGCTTTTTTCAACAGACAATGAGGGCATTTGCCAGAGAAATCGGCAAGAGCGGATCATACAATATTGAACTGGATGATGACCTTGTGATAAGTGAGGCAGTAGATCTTATGATTCAGGAACTGGATCTGACTGAAAACGCGGAACTCCTTGACTGGCTCATTCAATTCTCTTCTGATTCAATAGAAGAGGGGAGATCCTGGGATGTAAAAGGGGGAATTAATGTTCTCGCAAAACAAATGTTTAAAGAGAGCTTCAGAGTTGTTAAAGGCGAATTTGACGGAGAGATACTGACACGTAAAGCATTGCGGAGTTATATTGATGATCTGGATAAAATTATCAAGGGCTATGAAGTCGAGGTTACTGAAATAGCAAAAGTGCTACTCTCTGTCCTGGAAAGGCATGGGCTTAGAAGTGATAGCTTTAAGGGAGGAAAAATTTCTTCTAAAATAAGGTTCTATGATAAGATAGCTAACGGGGATTACAGCATTGCACCGGAATATTTGCTTCCTCTTACAGAGGATTTTACTAATTGGTATGCAAGTTCCATAGTGAAGGGTAACCCCTCTCTTTTCAATTCAATTGAGTCTGCATACAAAGAATCGTTGCTTGAACTTGTAACAAGGACTATAAATCTACAGGAACAATGGATTGAGCATAATTCGGCACTTCTTGTAAGAAACAATATCTATACTCTTGGAATTTTGATTGATATAAATAATAAGGTTCAGAGGTATTCAAAGGATAATAATATATTGCTTCTTTCAGAGACAACTGAGATTTTGAACGGCATTATAGACGGAAGTGACACTCCGTTTATTTACGAGAAAATCGGGACGAGATATGACCACTTCATGCTTGACGAGTTTCAGGATACATCTCTTATGCAATGGGATAATTTTAAGCCGCTGATAAAGAATAGTGTGGCGTCAGGTAATCTGAATCTGGTCGTAGGTGATATAAAGCAGAGCATTTATCGTTGGAGAGGGTCGGAATGGACACTCCTTAACTCCGAAATTTATAATGATTTCTCTTCCGATGAAATTGAAGAGAGGCCTCTTGATGAAAACTGGCGCTCTTTTGAGAACATCGTGAATTTCAACAATCGTTTCTTTGCCTACGCAGCTGCAAGATGCGACATACTGCTTGGAGAGGATAGTAAGACTGCCCAATCGATATATTCTGACTCTCAGCAGGCTGTCTGTAAGTTAAACATAGGCAGAGAGGGGCATGTCAAGGTGAAATTTGTTGATAATGAAGATAAAAAGTGGAAAGAGAATGTTTTAGAAGAGTTGCCTTCTCAGATAACATCTCTTTTAGAATCCGGATTCTTTTTCAGCGATATTGCAATTCTTGTCAGAGTCAACAAAGAGGGAGTTATGGTTGTCAACAAGCTTATTGAATGCGGGTTCCCGGTTGTATCCAATGAATCCCTGCTCGTCTCTTCATCCTCCGGAGTTAGAAAGATTGTCTCTTTGTTGCGGTATGTCAACAATCCGGAAGATCCCGTAAACGCAACGATTGCAGAATTTGAGGAGGTTCGTGAAATTCCGGTAGGGGAGATAATGAGGTTGCCACTGTATGAGATGTGTGAAATGGTTATAGAATTGCTGTCTGACAGTGTTGGACAGTCGGATTATCCATATATCCAGGGGTTTATGGATGCTGTGTCCGAGTATCTTATAAATAAGAAACCGGATTTGAACTCTTTCCTTGAATGGTTCGATACAAAGTGGGATAAGCTTTCACTCTCGACACCAGATGCGCAGAACGCTATCCGGGTGATGACTGTCCACAAATCTAAGGGTTTGGGGATGAAGGCTGTGATTGTGCCCTTTTTCGATCTCGGCCTGGATCATGAAAAAAATCCTACAATATGGTGCAAACCGGACAGAAAACCTTTCAATACTATACCCTATCTGCCTGTTTCATACAAGAAAGATCTCGCTGTAACAATTTTTGCAAATGACTATCTCCGGGAGAGAGAAAAAGCCTTTGTTGACAATCTGAACATCGCCTATGTTGCTTTTACTAGAGCAAAGCAGGAACTTATAGTTTATGCTCCTGTTGTACAGAATCCTGAGGGGAAGGATAATGGAAAAAGCCGGAACACACTTTCCGGTATTTTGTATGATTTCTTAAAGGAGCAGCTTGATGAAAATATGGAATATAACATGGGGCATTGGTCGGAAGTGAAAGTTGAGAATCATCAGGGCGGTCTAATGTATGAGGATTCATATATATCCGTACCTCCGGGAAAAAGACTGCGCCTTGCATTAAAGGCCGGGGAATTCTTTGATAAGGAGAGCAAGAGAAATTACGGTGTCATAATGCACAATATTCTTTCCGGAGTATATACGGAGGAAGACCTCCCGTCATGTGTCAGGAAGGCGGTTTCAGCCGGAGAGATACAGGCAGGTGAGGAAAAGAAGATAACAGAGCACCTCTCTTCATTGCTTACTGGCGTAAGGGACCGGCACTGGTTTGACTCGACGTACAAGATATATAATGAACCGGAGGTTTTAAATCCGGGTGGAGATGTAAGCCGTCCAGACAGAGTGCTTTTTGATAGGGATAAGGCGATAGTTATCGATTTCAAGTTCGGGGATATCAAGAAAAAATCTCACTTCTCACAAGTGGCGGGATATGTAAGACAAATTGAGCAAATTTCCGGAACTCCGACAATGGGGTATTTATGGTATCTTGAGAGTAATGAGATATTTGATGTTATCTGACAGACTGTCCGTTTATTTTTTCAGCCACAAAGCCCTCAATTATTTCTAAAGGGGCATCTTTTAGCAAAACAGTTTTGGATTTGTCCAAAAGGTACAGTGACGGTGTCGGCCTCATGTCATAAAGAGATCCATCCATTATAGAAAGGTCTTTATTACATCCGTTTATCCACTTTTTATTTAACTGCGGGGCATAAGATTTCCAGTTTTCAAAATCCACGCCTGCATATATTGTAACTATTTTTAGTTTTCCGGCTGCAGCATTAAGTGCGGGAGAGGATTCCATGCTCTTCATTGTTGCTTTGCAGGTTGGGCAATCAGGATCAAAAAATATCAAGATCAGATAATCTGATGAAATTTTATAAAGAGAACTGATTCTGCCGTCGGCATGCACAAAAGAAAAATCGATTGCCTTAGTCCCAAGCCTGTTTTTCAATGCTAGATCCAACTGTTTTGAGAGTCGTTCCTTGATTATTTTTTCAGGTTTGTCAGACTGAATATATCTTTTCAGTACGGCGATATACAGCTCTTCATTACGGAATATTGAATTAGGGTGGTAAAGACCTGTCTCAAGCATTTCCTGTATCTTCATCATCATTCCGGGATTACCGGCTATGGCACTATCTGCCAGTTTAGTCACGGATTTCAGTGCAGCATTATGTGGCACAGCTGTCAGATATTGGAGGTATGCGCTGAAGTGTGTATTGAGAGCCTGCTTGTTTGCGATGTATGAAGTGTCGTTGAAGTTTACATTATCCCAGAAGTGGTCGGCAATATATAGGGCCGCCTCCTTCTGGTCGGTGATTATTGAGGGGACCTCTATCATTTTAAGGATGCCTCTGCTTGATTCATGTGAAGTTTCTCTATTCCCTTTGCAAGAGATTAACACAGCTGTTGTGCATATAACTGTTGCTATTTTGCAGAAATTCATAATACCGGATATTTGTTTGCACACAAAATTATAAACTTGTTGCGATAAATATTGTTTATTTCTAAATTTAGACTCTATTTAAAAGATATGGAAAAAACAGATATAGGGCTTATCGGCCTGGCAGTAATGGGTGAGAATCTTGTTCTCAACATGGAGAATAAAGGTTATCGGGTTTCAGTATATAACAGAACCGCAGAGGTGACAAAGAAATTTTCCTCCGGCAAGGCAAAAGGAAAGAATATTATTCCTTTTTACAACTTGGAGGAGTTTGTTGAATCTCTTGCTTCGCCCAGGAGGGTTATGCTTATGGTTAAGGCAGGGGAGGCTGTTGACATGATAATTGACAGTCTTTTACCTCTTTTGTCGTCAGGAGATATAATTATTGACGGTGGAAACTCTTTTTATAAAGATACAGACAGAAGGGTAAAATACGTGGAATCCAAGGGGCTCTATTATATTGGAACAGGTATTTCCGGTGGAGAAGAGGGTGCATTGAAAGGTCCTTCAATAATGCCTGGCGGATCCGTTAAGGCATGGCCTCATGTTAAGCCTTTATTTATGGATATTTCTGCAAAGGCAGAAGATGGTACAGCCTGTTGTGAGTGGACAGGTCCGGGCGGAGCCGGTCATTTTGTGAAGATGGTCCATAACGGTATAGAATATGCCGATATGCAACTAATAAGCGAAGTCTATTTTCTCTTGAAGAGGCTTTATAAAAAGAACAATGATGAAATAGGAGATTATTTCCGGTTGTATAACGAGGGTAAGCTGAAGAGTTACCTTATGGAGATTACTGCTGATATACTCAAACACAAGGACAAATCCGGCGATTATGTACTTGATACCATTCTTGACTCTGCAGGGCAAAAAGGTACCGGCAGGTGGACGGTAAACAGTGCCATGGAGCTGGGAGTTCCTCTTAATATAATTGCAACGGCTGTTTTTGAAAGATACCTCTCTTCACTCACAGAACTAAGAGATAACGGAGAGTATATATATCAACGTAAACTTCATGCAGGGTATCTTGAGGAACCGGACGAGGTATTCAATGCCATGTATTGTTCTAAGGTGGCGTCCTATTCTCAGGGATTCGACTTGATGGAGAAGGCCTCCAAAGAGTATGGTTGGAATCTGGATCTGGCAGCAGTAGCAAGAATCTGGAGAAATGGCTGCATTATCCGGTCTGTTTTTTTGGATGATATAGCTAAGACATTCGACGGAAAAAAGAGTGATAATACATTGCTGCTCTCGCCTTTATTTGTTGAAGAGATAGACAAGCACTCAGATATATGGAAAGAGGTTGTTTCGGATGCTTTATCTGCAGGATTGTCCGTCCCTGTTATGTCTGCGTCTCTTAACTACTTTTTTTCCCTGACGACTAAAAGGTCTCCTGCAAACTTGCTACAAGCACAGAGAGATTATTTTGGTGCACATACCTTTGAAAAGGTTGATAAGCCGAGAGGAGAGTTTTATCATGAAGAGTGGATAATCCAGGAGTGAAGGCTATGGAAAATCTGATATTTGTAATCTTCGGAGGTTCGGGGGATCTTACAAGACGTAAGTTGATTCCGGCTCTGTATAATCTGTATAAGGAGAAAAGAGTTCCCGTTTTTTTCAGGATTCTAGGCGTTGGGCGTACTCAATATAATGATGAGACATACAGGGCGCACCTGAAGGAATATTTGTCAAATCAGGTCAGGAATGATGAGTGGGAAGAAGATGTTGCTCAGGAGTTCCTTGCCTCCGTACATTATTTTTCAATGGATCAGACCCTGGAGTCTGAATATATAAAACTGAAAGAACGATTAGGTGAAATCGATTTGGGATGCACTAACTATATCTACTACCTGGCAACGCCGCCTGCGCTTTATGATAAAATTCCGCTATATCTTAAATCTTCCGGTCTTAATCTTGCAGATTGTAATGATGTTGGGAAGGGGGTGAGGAGAGTAATTGTGGAGAAACCGTTTGGTTACGATCTTGATTCCGCTGAGAGGATAAATGAGATATTTCATAGCGTTTTCAAAGAGGAGGATATATACAGAATAGACCATTTCCTTGGAAAGGAGACAGTACAGAATATCCTTGCCCTGCGTTTCGCAAATGGCATTCTGGAACCGATATGGAACAGGAACTACGTTGAAAGGGTAGAGATAACTGCTGTTGAAAATCTTGGCGTCGGAAGCAGGGGAGGGTATTATGAAGGAAGCGGTGCATTAAGAGATATGGTTCAAAACCACCTTGTACAGTTGTTGGCTTTAGTTGCAATGGAACCCCCAAGACAATACAACGAAAAGGAGTTCAGAGATGAGGTGGTCAAGGTTTACAAGTCATTGAAACCCTTAACTGACCGTGATATTGAGTCAAATGTAATCAGAGGTCAATATACAACCTCATCTTTACCGGGAAAAATTGGATACCGGCAGGAAAAGGGAGTGAATCCGGATTCACATACAGAGACTTTTCTTGCCATGAAGCTTTTCATAGAAAATTGGCGATGGGAGGGTGTCCCTTTTTATATAAGAACCGGTAAGGAGATGCCTACAAAGGTGACAGAAATTGTAATACATTTCAGGCCAACACCACATACACTTTTTTCGGCAAGGAAAGAGATCCCTGCAAATAATCAGCTGATTATAAGAATACAACCCAACGAGGGGGCTCTTCTTAAACTTGATATGAAGGTTCCGGGTCCCGGATTTGAAGTAAAACAGGTTACAATGGACTTTACATATGATAAACTGGGGGTACTTCCGACTGAGGATGCCTATTCAAGATTGATTGAGGATTGTATGAACGGTGAATCTGTTCTGTTTACCAGAAGTGATGCTGTGATTGAGAGTTGGAGATTTTTTGACAGAATTCTCACTTTTTGGAAAACGGCCAATCCTCCTTTATATGGTTACCCTGCCGGAACATGGGGGCCGCTTGAGAGTGATGCATTATTCTCAGGAACTGCAAGATGGACAAATCCTTGTAAGAATTTAATTAATACCGATTTGTATTGTGAATTATAATTACCCGCAAGCCAGAGAATTAACTGAAATTCTGATAAGTGCCGTAAAGAATAAGGACGGCTTCTTCTATTTGGCTGTTTCCGGGGGAAATGGAGCTTCAGTGCTGTTTAAGCTTTGGAGAGATATATACTCCGGTTTGATTCCTTGGGAGAAGATAGAACTTTTTTGGGTTGACGAGAGGTGTGTTCCCGCAGATCATCCCGAAAGCAATTATGGAAATGCAAAAAAAGAGCTTCTGGATCAGGTATATGTGTTAGAAAGCAGAGTACACAGAATCGCAGGTGAAAACGATAACGTTCTTGAGGCTTCAAGATATTCCAAATTGGTTAATGAGTCAGTGCCACAATACAACTCACTTCCTCAGTTTGATATGGTTATTCTTGGAATAGGGGAGGATGGTCATACATCTTCGATTTTTCCGGGACAGGATCATCTGCTCAGTTATCCGGAACCATATGCACCATCAGTAAATCCCTATTCAGGCCAGAAGAGGGTGGCAATGACTGCTCCGACTATTCTGAATGCCTCAGAGCTGGTTTTTTACCTATATGGGGAATCTAAAAAGGCAATTATTGAAAAGATTGCCGTTAAGCCTGATAATTATTCTTTTCCTGCATTATTTTTCTTGGAAAATAGATTAAATTGCAGAATATTTTGGGATAGATAGACTTTTATAATATGAATATTTTTAGCATACTGTTGCTCTTTACCTCTTTCTTCATCGTGGTATTGGCTATATATTCATTCAAATTCAGACGTACCCCGAGCGGTAAATATTTCTTTCTGCTTCTTTCTTCAATTGCTCTGTTTTCCTTTTGTTATGCTTTTGAAATAGATGCCAGCAGAATTTATTATAAACTATTCTGGCTAAAAGCCGGCTATATGGGGCTTGCAACAGTAGCTCCCCTTTTTTTATTGTTTGTGCTCTCTTTTACGGGTAAAGAAAAGTACATTACGAACTGGCTCATAGGAGTACTCGTGGTGCTTCCGATTTTCACGCTCGTTGCAAACTATACAAACGACATGCACCATTTGTACTATACAAATATCTGGGTTAAGGATGCCGGGATGTTTTCAGTTTTGGTGCTTATCCGGGGACCCCTTTATTGGCCGTTGATTGTATATACCACAATATTTAACCTGGTTTCCGTTTTTTTATTAATAAATATAATAATTAAAAAGAGAGGGAGCTTCAGAACACAATCAATACTGATGCTTTTATCAACATTGCCTCCATGGTTCATTAATGCACTGTATTTATTGCGAGAAAGTCCCAATGGGGTGGATTTTAGTGCTTTCGGATTCACCTTTACTGCGATTTTCATGTCTTTTGCTCTGTTTAACTATCATCTTCTTGGTTTTATCCCGATAGCTCTTGAGAATGTTTTTAGTTCAATGCACGATGGCGTTTTGTTGCTGGATTCAAAAAACAGGATTGTGAACTTTAATAATGCAGCCGGTGGTATGTTTAAGGCTCTTAATAAAGATGTAATAGGAGAGAATGTCGACAAGTTGCTCAATGAACATGAAGGGCTTCTGGTAAGAATAGAAGAGAAAAACAATGATGTCCTTAATTTTTGTTTGGATGATGATGGATCTGTACTATATATTCAAGCCAAGGTTTTGCCTATAACGGATAAAAGAGATATTGTCATAGGTCAGGCTGTAATGTTTTATGACATTACCGAGGAGACGATATCCAGAGAGAAGCTTCGTGTGTCGAACGAAACAAAGGATAAGCTGTTTTCTATTGTGGCGCATGATCTGCGTGGTCCTATGGGCAATATGATGAACCTTCTGACGTTGATAAATGAGCAGTATGAGTCGATGGATGTTTCTGAAATACAGGAGATGATAAAGATCCTTGATTCACAGACACAAAATACCTACAGACTTATTGAAAATTTACTATACTGGTCAAGGAGTCAGCTGGGACAGATTGTCCGTACTCTTGAAAATGTAAAGGTGAAGACACTGATTTCTGATGTAGTTGAAATTCTTTTACCGTTATTTCAATCAAAAAACATATCTGTTGAATTGCACATCGATGAAAGAATTGAGATTTTGGCAGATATTGAGATGTCCCGAATTGTGTTCAGAAATATTTTAAGTAATGCTGTCAAATATTGCAATATCGGTGGGCTTGTTACTGTTTCTGCCCGCGTAAACGGGAACAATATTGAAATTGTTATAGAGGACAATGGAATAGGCATGAACGAAAGCACATTAGCATCTCTGTTTACCTGGACAAAAGACAGATCTGTTCCCGGGACAAACAGGGAACAGGGAAGCCGGCTGGGACTCATACTTTGTAAAGAATTTGTAGAAAAGCAAAGCGGTTCGATTTACGCCGAAAGCGAGTATGGTAAATGGAGCCGTTTTACAGTATCTTTACCTTCTGCATCTCGAGGGCAGATTTCATAGCCTGATAACCAAGATTATATATAGTGTCCACTTTGGCAAGGTCAAATGCCTTGAATTGCATAGCTTCCTCCACTTCTACAAGAATATCGCATAATTTTTTTTCAATTATTGTATTGGCCCTGAAAACAAAGTGGTATGTTCTCTCTGCAACTCCTATTATACTTGTGGAATATTTATCTGTTAACATAGGGCTTACATTAATCCCGATGACTCTGTCACACTCTTTTCTTATAACCGAAACCGGAAAATTCATGAAGAGACCCCCGTCAACATATCTGACGCCTTCAATCTCTATTGGCTTGAAAAAAACCGGTACACATGCAGATGCCATAACCCGTTTTGATAGTTCACCGGAGTTAAAGACAACGCTTTTACCATGATCAAAGTCGGTAGCTACAACATTCAGTGGAATCTTCAACTCCTCAAAGGTATTAACCGGTATACTGGACTCAAGAAATTTTATAAAATCGGCTGTCCCGAACAGACCTGCTTTTGGTAGTGTGAACTCTATGAAATTGTTGATATACCTCTCTTTGAAAAGCCCTTTTATTGTCTCTGGCGAGAGACCGGCCGCATACATAGATCCGACAATTGCCCCGGCACTGGTCCCGGAGATCACATCCGGCACCAGGTCATATTCCTCCATGGCCTTTAAGGCTCCGGCATGAGCAAATCCTTTCACCCCGCCCCCGGACAGAGCAATACCCAATTTATATTTACAAGACATACTCGAGTATTTTACGGGTATTATCTGCATCTACAGAGCGGTTTTCTCCAAAGCGGACATCCCTGTCTCTGAATCTTTTCACTATCTCGTCTATAGTGTCTGCCCCTATATTGTTTTCCGATAATCTTGTTTTTAGCCCCAGTGATCTGAAGAAGCCGTCAGTGCATTCTATTGTCATTTTAATAGCCAGGTCTTTGTCTGTCTCTTCAATCCCCCAGATTCTTCTGCCCATTTGCAGAATTTTATCTCCCTTCTCTTCTCTCATGACCCACATGGTACCTTTTAGAACAATTGCAAGGGTGTGTCCATGGGTGAGATTGTGTAAGGCACTCAGCTCATGACCAATCATGTGCGTCGCCCAGTCCTGTGTGACTCCCATCGCAATGAATCCATTGAGGGCCATTGTTGCAGAGAGCATAAATGTGGCCATATCGTTGTAATCAAGATCCTTGCTGCACACTCGGGGGGCTATTTCTACAATTGTGCTTAAAATTCCTTCCGCCCATCTGTCCATTAATTGTGACTGGTCTGTTGTGGTAAGATATTGCTCAAGAACATGAACAAATGTGTCTGTCAACCCACAGGCAATCTGAAAAGGAGGAAGTGAGAATGTTACCTGAGGATCCAGAATTGAAAATAAAGGGTATGCACTATAAAAAGCAAATTTCTCCTTGAGGTCCAGATTGGTTATGACTGCGCCCCTGTTCATTTCGGAACCTGTGGCAGGAAGCGTAAGAATGGTCGCAAGAGGAAGTGCTCCTTTGTATAATGATGGTTTCCTGACAAGATCCCACGCATCTTCTTCTATTATAGCGGCCGCAGCTATAAGTTTTGACCCGTCAATGACAGATCCGCCGCCAACTGCCAGGATAAAGTCTATATTCTCAGATTTTACAATACTAATAGCCTTTCTTAGAGTTTCAACCGTCGGGTTTGGTTCTATTCCCCAAAATTCTATATAGTTGAAATTCTCCAGGGCTTTTATTACCTGTTCGTAAACTCCATTCTTTTTAACACTTCCGCCACCGAAGGTTACAAGTATTTTCTTGCCTGCAGGAATCTCTGTCCCGAGGGATGCAATTGTCTCTTTGCCAAAGATTAGTCTGGTTGGGTTGTGAAATATAAAATTGTTCATAATTGTGTAAATTTCGGGATTGATTACTGTAAATATAATTAAAAAAGGACAGCAACCAAATAGTGATTGATGTCCTTTTGTTCCAGTGGTCCCGGTGGGTCTCGAACCCACGACCCCAACATTAAGAGTGTCGTGCTCTACCAACTGAGCTACAGAACCTGCTTCTTTTGAGGTTGCAAATATAGTAATATTTTTCTTTCAAAAAACCCCTGATTTGTTTTTTTTCATAAATTTGTTGTAAAAAGCGCTCAAAACAGAGATGAATTCGCAAACGCCTTTAATTAATAAAGAAAAAATCAGACTCAGAGAAAAGAGCTTGAAGTCCGGATTTAAGTTGCTGTCAGTAAAAAAAGGCTCTGTAATTGATTGCTCCGAGCTCTGCGGGCTTGTTTTAGTGTGTGTGAATAAAGGCAGGATCAGATTGCTCGTAGGTACACAGAAAGAGGAGATCTTTTCTGCAAGAGAGATGTTCCTTATGAGGACTGGTATATGTATGCTTGAGGTTATTTATAATGCTGAGATTGTTTTCCTGGTATTGGATGAGGGATGGAATGCACTCTATAATGAGCTAAAGGCTCAATATCATATAATTCCGAAAAACAGATTTTTATTTCATTTACCTTCTCTGGAAATCAAACCTGGAGTGTCGTTATTTATAGAAAATCTCTCTGATGAAACCGTGTTTAGGCATATAACCCGAGATCTGCAGGATGAGCTGCGCTCTTTATTGAAAAAGTGCTACTCCAAAAGAGTCCTGCTCCATTTTCTGGCATTACTGGATGACGGAGTGTCGGATTTTTATGATTTTATAAACAGAAATTACTCAAAATACAAAGGTGTAGAGGAGTTGATATCACTTTCAGGACTTACTCAAAGCACTTTCAACAGAAAATTCAGAGAATACTTTGGATATTCTCCCTATCAGTGGATTTTAGCAAGAAGGGCGGATCAAATAAAAAGAAGGTTAACAGATGGAGGCGACGCAATAGTATTTATAATGAGAGATTTTGGTTTTACAGATGCCTCCCATTTTAATCGTTTTTGCCGTTCTATGTTTGGCAAAACTCCTACACAGATGAGAAATAAAGAGGTATAGACTACTTCTGTTTGTTTAAAAGATCTCTTATCTCTCTCAGAAGGGTAATATCTTCAGGAGTAGGAGGTGGTGTTGCCTGAGCTGCCGGTACTTCTTCTTTTCTTCTGTTCAGTCTGTTCATTAGCTTAATCATCATGAATATTGCGAAAGCTACAATCAGAAAATCAAAAATAACCTGAACAAGATTGCCATAATTTATCGTTACCGGAGGTGTCATTGCGCCACTTGCATCTATAGCAGCCTGTTTTATTGTGATTTTCAAGTCCGTGAAATTAACCCCACCAATCATTAACCCGAGAGGTGGCATTAATATATCGGAAACCAAGGATGAGACTATTTTACCGAATGCCCCTCCGATGATTATACCTACAGCCATGTCAACTACATTGCCTCTCATGGCAAATTGCTTGAATTCATCTATTATTTTCATTGCTCTTTTTTGTTATTTTAACAAATATAATAAATTCCATACTTTTGCATCTAACAAATCATATATGCCATGGAGTGGATTTCTAACCTTTTTTTTGGCGGATCTGTTGCCCAATCAGTGATAGTTCTTGCTTGTGTAATAACGATAGGCTTAATCCTGTCAAAAATAAAGATTGCCGGAATATCTTTTGGCGTAACCTGGATTCTTTTTGTGGGTATAGCATTTAGTCATTTCGGCTTAAGGGTGGATGTGCACACTCTCCATTTTGTTAAAGAGTTCGGATTGATCCTTTTTGTTTACAGTATTGGCTTGCAGGTTGGCCCAGGCTTTTTTGCATCTTTACGGAAAGGGGGGCTTAAGCTGAACCTCCTGGCGGTTTTAATTGTGCTTTTAGGAGTTGGAACGACTTTAATCATAAAATTATTTTCCGGATTACCCATATCAACAATGACTGGTATTCTTTCCGGGGCAATCACCAATACCCCGGGTCTCGGAGCTGCACAACAGACATATTCTGAAATGCACGGAGCCGCTGATCCTTCAATAGCAACAGGTTATGCTCTGGCATATCCGCTTGGAGTTATTGGAATCATTTTATCAATGATTGTTATCAGAAAACTTTTTTCTGTAACAATTGAAGGAGAGAACGCGAGAATAAAAGAGTTGCAGAAAGAGAATCCGGTTGAGACTTTAAGATGTTCTGTCGTTATAGAGAATGATAAACTTTTCGGGAGACCTGTCAAGGACCTTAAGCAACTTTTTGCCGTGGATTATGTAATCTCAAGAATTCGCAGTATAGACGGAAAGATTACAATTGCAACAGCCGAAACACGGTTTAATGAAGGTGACAAGGCGTTGATAATAACGCATAAGAAGGATGTTGAAGATATTGTAAAATTTTTTGGTAGTCAGATTGAGATGTCAGAGAGTGAGTGGGGAATATTTGACGTGGATGTAGTTCCTAGAAGGGTTTTAGTAACAAACAACGGCATAAACGGGCGATCACTGGCTGAATTGAAGTTGGGCAAGGCTTTCGGAATAACTGTAACCCGTATTAACAGGGCAGGAGTAGATCTTTTGGCCAAGCCTGACACAGCACTGCAAATTGGGGACAGGCTTACTATTGTTGGAACGCAGCAATCAATAGACGGAGCTGCAAAACTTCTCGGAAATTCCATGAAAAGGCTTAGAGAACCGAATCTTATTGCTATTTTTATGGGTATTGCCCTAGGTATATTCGTCGGCTCTATTCCTTTTATGATACCGGGTATACCTCAGCCGATAAAGCTCGGTTTAGCAGGTGGTCCTTTGATTATTGCAATTCTGATAAGTAAATTTGGCCCCAAATATAAGATTGTGACATACACGACAATGAGCGCAAATCTTATGCTTAGAGAGATCGGTATCTCTCTTTTCCTTGCCTGTGTGGGAATAGATGCCGGAAGTAATTTTGTCGAGACAATTGTTAACGGGGGCGGTGCTGTGTGGATTCTCTACGGTTTTATTATCACCATATTGCCGATATTGGTTGTGGGAATAATCGGAAGGTCAATCTTAAAAATGAACTATTTCTCTTTAATGGGACTTATTGCCGGAAGTACCACAGATCCTCCTGCTCTTGCTTACGCAAATACAACTTCCGGTAATGATTTGCCGGCAGTGAGCTATGCAACCGTTTATCCGCTCACAATGTTTTTAAGAGTTCTGACAGCACAATTATTGGTGTTGTTTTGTTAAAAGTTTTTATATTTGCAATCCCAAAATAGATGGCCCTATAGTTCAAGGGATAGAACGGAAGTTTCCTAAACTTCAAATTCGCGTTCGAGTCGCGGTGGGGCTACCAGGAGAGCCGGAAATTTATTTCCGGCTCTTTTTTTGTATTATGTCATTTATGCAATAAATTTATAGTGCAATATTTAACTCTATGAATATAAAATCATTGGAAAGTGCAGGCTTTGAAACGATTGCAAGTGCATTTAACGAAGCCTTTTGTAAGTACGAAGTTCAGATTTCAAAACAAGAATTGAGTTTGATGCTTAAAAGAAGAGGTTTCGTCCCGGAGCTTTCATTTGGTGCATTCGATGACGAAAGACTGGTATCCTTTACATTAAATGGTATCGGATTTTATAATGGAGTTCTGACTGCCTATGATACTGGAACAGGTACATTGGAAGAATACAGGGGCAAAGGTCTGGCATCAGAGGTTTTTAATTACTCATTGCCTTTTTTAAAAAAAGCAGGTGTAACCAGGTATCTGCTTGAGGTCTTGCAACATAATAGTCAGGCTGTATCTGTTTATAAAAAGCAGGGGTTTAGTATATTGCGGGAATTCGGTTATTACAGAATAAAACAATCAGATATTAAACTAAAGGCTTTGCTAAAATCCCCCCGCTTGACTTTTACAGAGATATCCTTTGAGTCGCTTAGTACCTGTACATCATTCCCGGATTTTATACCATCATGGCAGAACAGCTTGGAGTCAATTTCCAGAAGTCCTGAGAATTTTAAAATTATTGGAGCACAATACGAAGACAACCTGGTTGGATATTGTGTTATGGAACCCGATTCCGGAGATATCACACAGATTGCAGTAGATAAAAAATATCGCAGGCAGGGTATAGGCACACTCGTATTGGCTCAGGCATTAAAATTGAACAAATGCGATTCTATAAAAATAGTCAATACCGAGCTGACCTGCGACTCAATTTCAGGTTTTCTTGAATCGAACTCAATCCCTTTGAGCGGAAAACAATATGAGATGATTAAACAATTATAAACTTACTCGTTCTTTATACCCAGTGTCAATACATTCTTGCCTTCTGAAAATGAGTATTCCACCCTCTTGCAACGTCCCCTGATTATCATAACGGCAATCTCATTAAACTCATCTTCTAACGGATTGTACTTTTCCCCGCCGCTTTCGCATACAAGATTCAATGTTCCCTCTTTTTCAGAATAGGAGAGCATGATGTTTATATCTGAGTAATCCTTCTGCATGACCACTACCTCTTCTGCCAGCATCTGCGCATATTCGCTTGTTTTTTGAGAAATAACGTGTTTTTCACAGAACAGACCTATCTCTCCCTGTAGTTTGTAAAGGTCATAATTCTTGCTTGAAATGTCATAACACATGCTTCTTACTCTGTGTATAAAAGCCTTGGTTTTCTCGCGTTGCGGATTCTCAAATATTTGTTCAGGAGTCCCCTCTTCATATATAATTCCTTCATCCATATAGAACACCCGACCGGATATATTCCGTGCAAATTCCATCTCATGTGTTACAATAAGCATGGTCATTCCCTCCTTAGCAAGCTTCCGTATAACGGCCAAAACTTCACTTACCATTGTGGGATCAAGTGCTGATGTCGGTTCATCAAAAAGTATTATCTCGCATTCCATGGCAAGACATCTTGCAATGGCAACCCTCTGCTTTTGTCCGCCGGAGAGTTCGTCGGGAAAATTATATGCTTTTTCGGCCAACCCAACCAATTTAAGTAGTTCCATCGCTTTCTTGTTGGCATCTGTCTCTTTTTTCTTGAGTAGTCTGACAGGTCCTATAGTGAGGTTTTCCAAAATTGTAAGATGAGCATAGAGGTTGAATGATTGGAATACCATACCCATCCTCTGCCTGATTTTTGGCACATTTGTATCTTTGTTCAGAAGGTCAACTCCATCAATGGAAATGCTTCCTCCGGAAGGAGTTTCAAGAAGGTTAAGGCATCTTAGAAACGTACTCTTGCCTGTTCCTGAAGGTCCGATTATTGATATTACCTCACCTTTATTTATATTGGCATTAATGTCTTTAAGAACAACAATGTCTCCGAATTTTTTTGAAAGATTTTTAACTGAAATCATTATGCTGCCTCCTCTGCTTTTTTTATTCTTTTTCTCTTAGGATCCACTGATATTTCAACTTTATCCAGCGCCCATGTAAGCAACCACGCCAATAGTAAATATATGGCAGCTGCCATCAAGAGAGGAAAGAATGCATCGAATGTCCGGCTGCGGATTATGTCACTTGCCCTTGTAATATCCTGTACTGCTATATAACCAACTATGGAGGTCATCTTTAAAAGAGATATGAATTCCCCTTTATAAATAGGCAAGACTTGCCTTAAGGCCTGGGGCATTATGATGTAAATAAAAGTCTCAACCTTAGTGAATCCACCCGCAATTCCGGCTTCGGTCTGTCCTTTGTCTACACCTTGGATTGATGTCCTGAACATTTCTGAAACATATGCAGCGAAATTAAGTGCAAAAGCAACAATTGCAGCTATTACAGGGCTGATGTTCACCGATGCAAAGACAACATAAAAAATTATCATTAAAAGTACTAAAACAGGAGTTCCTCTTAGTAATGAAATATATCCTTTTGCAAAACCAAGCAGGAGTTTTTTTCTCGACATTCTCATATAGCATACAAAACCTCCGAGAATTGTCCCCAACAATGCCGAAAGAATAGATATCAAGAGTGTGAGCTTCAATCCGTCTATTATGAGTTTATATCTGTTTTCAAGAATCAGATTGTTATAAAAACTTTCGGTAACTGACTTGAAAAATCCCTTTTTTTCAGTATTGGATACAGAAGCCGATCCTGGTATGGCAATATCGTCCTTTCTTGCAAGAATGCTGATTCCGCAATCGTAATATTTATCAGAAAAATCCACCTGTTTTTCACGCTCTTCTGTAATCATCATTGAGCAGACAGCCATGTCTATCTTATCTGTGGCAATTGAGGCAATCATACTTCCGAATTGAATGTCAGACGGGACATACTTCATATTCATATATGCCGCAAACCTTTTTGACAGCTCTATATCAAATCCTACAATCTGGCCATCCTTAACGGCAGTAAAAGGAAGTCCGATATCACAAACTATGCCTACTCTAAGCTCTCCGTTTGCATCGGATTCTTCTATCTGCGGCATTTCAAAAATGTCTTTTTCCATCCATCTCTGTACCATATCGTCGTATACTCCGGAAGCCTTTATCTCTTTAAGGAAAGTATTAAATTTTTCTCTTAGAGTATCTTTGTTTTCATTAAATGCCGCGGCAATAGGTACATCAAAAACCTTTGGAGCCAGAATATCAACGTCGGGATTATCCTTTATTATTAATTTTAATCCAACATGATCAAAATATGCTGCGTCAATCTTGCTCATTTTGAGGGCTATCAACAGATCGGATACAGTCGGATACTGCAGTAGCTCTGCATTTGGCTGATTTTCCATTGCAAATTTCTCGTGAATTGATCCCAGAAGAACCCCGATACGTTTGTTTCCGATATCATCTATCCCTTGTAACTTCCCAACACCCTTACCAGGCTCTTCCTCTTTTGCGGAACTTTTTACCATGACAGCTATTCCGCTTGGATAATACGACTCGGAGAAAAGGACACTTTTGGCTCTCTCCTCAGTTATCGAGAGTCCGGCTCCGATCATGTCAACCTTGCCTGAAATCAATGCCGGGAGCATGGCACCGAATTCCATGTTTACAATCTCAAGACTCTTACCTAATTTTTTTGCGATATAGGATGCGTATTCAATATCAAACCCAACCACTTTTTGCGATCCGTCAACATACGACATAGGCTCGGTCACGGCAGATGTGCCAAACCTGAGAACGCCGTTTTGACCATCAATCTTAATATCAGGCATCGGGCCGGGTTCGCCCTGCTTAGGAAACCATCTGGCAGACATCGCATCATATGTGCCATCTGCCTTGATTTCATTCAGGACTTCATCCATAACCCGTTTAAGGCTGGTGTTCTCTTTCTGGACTGCAAATCCGTACTTGTCATCCATGATGAGTTCCTCCAGCACACAAACTCCGTCAACTTTAGCTGCAATGTTGGCAAGTACAGGTTTGTCGTATGAGGTGGCAAGGGCTTTACCCTCTTTTACTGCCAGTGCACAGTCCATCACACTGTTAAAGTAAACAATTTTGGCATCCGGAAATCTTTCCAGCACCATTTGGTCGGCCACAGTTCCGCTGGGAACGGCAAATGTCTTACCCCCCTCAAGCATTTTGAGGTTTGTAATCCCATCCTCCTGCTCTTTGCAGCCTATAAGCGACAACAGGGCAAAAGTCAGAATTCTTAGTTGTTTCATAGAATATTTTTAAGGTTGTACGAATATAAATAATATTTCTATACTGAAAAATGTATAGTTTTACTTAAAATTCAATACCTATGAAGAAAATTTATGTTTTATCCGTAATGTTAATTTTACCCTTATGTATTCTATTTGCGAAAAACAATAAGATTTTTGTTGTTGAAATGGTGACAGACCAGGGACAGATTTCTTTAATGCTATATAACCAGACACCTCTACACAGGGATAATTTTGTTAAGTTATGCCATGACGGGATATATGATAATGTTTTGTTTCATAGGGTTATAAAAGATTTTATGATTCAGGCCGGAGACCCGGATAGTAAAAAACACGAACCCGGGAAATTATATGGAGAGGGAGATCTTGGTTATTCGATACCTGCAGAGATAAGTCCTGAAATTTT
>JALOCI010000035.1 GCA_023227835.1 Bacteroidales bacterium | reverse complement strand
GCGTCCTTCAAGATTACATCCCTTTATTGTGGTACATTTGTGGGTGATACGCCTGGCTCATTTGTGACTGATACACCCGGTACATTTGTGAGTGATATGACCGGCACATTTGGTGTGATATTATCAGTCAGAAAATCCCTAATCGAAATCCATGACAAAATCACCCTAATCCTATCCCTCGTCATGATTATCCACCTACTCCGACATGAGCATATTATTTGGCCATGGAGATAATCATATTGCCCACTATCGGGCAGTTGCAAAACATAGTCAGACAGAACGGGATAATATGTTGTTTATGATTGTAGTTTACTCATCTGTATTGTCTGATGACAAATTAATAGACAGAATAAACTCACGTCCAACGCTGAAAGGAATAAGTCCAAGGTGATGCAAACGCCCAATAATCATGGCAGGATGGGTGTTGAACTCTTTGGAATAGTCAACAATATCATTGGCAGTAATTGAGGTTGGATGTTCGCTCAATAATTTTTCTTCCTGTTCTTTTGAGAAGGTATGCTTTACTGCAAAATCGTGTGCTGCTTGTTCTTTTTCTGGGTCAGCAGCGGAAAAATCAATATTTTCCAGCGAGATGTATTTTTTGCCATGTAAAATTATATGTCCTAACTCGTGGAAAAAAGTAAACCAAAAACGGTCGTTTTGCCCGTAACGAGCAGTAAGTTGAATTAATGGATTTTCGTTTATCCACCGTGTAGAACCGCTTAACGGCACTTTAGGAAGTTTTGGGGTAAATAATAATATAACACCTGCCTCAAAACAAAGCAACTGCAATTGTTCAAAGAAATTTACAGGCTGTTCGACCATGAGTTTTCGCATGGCAGGTATATTGGCCTTTAGCTGTTTACTATCAAAGGCAGGTACACCAATTTCTTTTGCCTGTAACTCACCTTTACGCAACCATGCGGATATCGCATGGGGTTCGTGCGTGTGTTTAAGCGAAGTATAAGCAGCCACTTTAAGTTTCGACTCCATGTATAATTTTTCCCAAGCCCTATGTGAAGCAACACCAAAATAGGCCAACAGATTTATGGTTTTTCCCTCGATATTGCGAGTAGGCGGTATCCAATTATGTTTTACCATTTCAGCATACGGGAACTTTTTTGCCCATTCTTCTGCTTCGGCAATAGCCTCAGCATACCTTTTGCGGGCAATATATTCATTATATCGGGCTTGTTTATTAATCCAAAAGTTGGCTGGAATTTTTGTTACATTTTCAAAAAGCACAGCCATTTCCGGAGTCAAAGAACTTTCTTCGTTTAAAACTGCAATAATGGTTTTTTCAGGCTTACCAGTTCGTAAAGCAAACTCTTTAATCCCCATACCCATTTCTTCCAGTTTTTCACGAAGAGTTTCAGCAGGATGAAAAACAATTGTTGGAATGTATTGATTGGTTGCCATGGTTTTATCTTTTGATTTTTTTGTCGTGATAGTCAGTAATTTCAATTACAGAAAGTTCTACAAGTTGAACTAAATCTATTTTTTCTTCTGTTTGAGCAAGTTCATCAGGGACAATCGGTTTATACATTAGCCTCGTTGGTTGCTCTAAATTACATCCCCATTGACCGCTCCTGTTTTCAGTTAAAGGATGGTGATGCCCAGGTAAATCATGTAAAACCGAAAAATTTTCTGCATCATACAAATCGTTAAGTCTTTTATGCAAGAGTTTAGCTTGATTATTACCAAGTTTACGTTGTGCTAAGCTAAAATCGTTCGCATATTTTTCTAATTTTCTATCGGCAAAGATAATATCCATTTTTTGAAATTCAAATTTAACTTACACTTTCTGTTAATTAAATTGGATCTATTGACAATCATTTTGTTTAAAAACTATCGGTCTCATTTTCGAATTTCTGAATTTTGGCTGCTACTTCGAGATATGAATCATAAACCAGGTGTTCAGAATCTCTCTTGATAATAATTTTCTTGAGTTGTTCAATCTCCTTTTGAAGTTCTTTCCAGTACTAAGTTCGGCCAAAATCTTGAGTTTAAATGCTTCTGAGTAACGCCGTGTTACCTGATCGTTTTGATACATATTTGCTACTTTTTGTGTAGCCTTTTTTCAGGACGGGTCAGGTCAAAATGTGCCCTAACGGTGGCGGTATGGTTGGTAAGGGATTGCGGGTTACTTTCCTGTCAAGTTACACAAAAGTTGAAACGGGCTACAACCCTCGAATAACCTATTAAACCGGCAATGTTTTATACCGCGTGTTAGCGCCATTTATTTATTTTTTGTCCATTTCTCAGTATAGTCATTTTCTATGTTTTTAATGTCTATATTATGAGTATTAATTAATTTTTGAATTTTCTCGTCACTAATTTCTTTTATATTATAAATTTTAAATTCCTTCATAAAATCTTTGATGTTTTTCTTTAATGTGTTTAATCTATTTTTACTCATAATTTCAACATCATGCGTGAAATCTGCGAAGTATGACAGTTTTCGTGTTGGTATAATTAATATTCTTTTAACTGAGATTTTTCCGTAAATGCTTTCAAACCAACCACAATGAGAATTCATTTGACCTGCTTCGTATTTATTGATTTCTTCTCGTGAATCATCAACTTCACTTTTACATTCTATAAGAAAATATTTATTGTCTACTCCACACCACAAATTGTCAGGGCCCTTTCTGAATTCCTTATCTGGTCGTTGACTTATAAAGCCAAGAATGCAACCAATTTCCATTGTGGCATTTTCAAATTTTTCAGCACTCACTCCAAATGCAAAATTTTCTAATATACTATCTACTGCAAGAATGAGTTCTTCATATGAATTGAATTTAGATACCCATCCCTTAATTCTCTTAATCCTATTTTCATTAACAAACTCAATTCGCTTGTAACTAATCCCATCTTTCGGTTTTAACATTTGTGAGTTAATCAGAAAGGCACTTTTTTGTAAGCGATTAGATTCCGATTTGCTAATAAAATATTTATATCTCGCAAGCAATTGTAGATACCAACCCTTTTCAGAGTTTTCTGTAACATATTTATCAAGTATGTATTGTATTTTGGAACATGCGGTTTCATTATCCCCTTTAACATTTGCATCTTCGGCTTCTTTTTCTAATTGCAGTAAACTATATACATTGAGTTCTGAAGTAGAAACATCCATTTTATTCATTTCTTCTTTATAAAATTCTTTCCATCCATCATCTCTTTTTAAAGATTGATTTATCAATGACTTAACAACTTTCACTGCAGATTCATCTTCTTTCAAGTCTTCTATTGCCATTTCTGCAATCTGAAGTCCAATTTCAATTTGCTTTCTTGTTTGGGCTGAAAAATATTTATTTGTCTTGACACTTTTAATAAATTTTACCAATCCTTCACCAATGATTAGAATCGCACTATAGTCTTTTTCACCTCTAACACTTCTACCTAAGCCCTGCTCAATTTTTTGTGCGAGTTTTATATTAATAATATCACTATTCGAACGGCATTGCTCTTCATATCTATCATTTAATGAATCAAAAAATGGCATTGAATCAATTATTAAAATACGACAAGAATCATCTGGCAAATCAATACCATCATACCTGTTAACAATAACTAGCGTTTTTGCAGCATCTCCTCTTTTTAAAGAATTAACACAGTCAAAAATATTTTGTGAATTCGCAATCTCAGCTCCAATATGCATGTATTGTTCAGCTCTTCTAAAACTTGATACTAAAGCGACTGTACCAAATTTTCTTTCAGCAGGTTTTGCAAAAAAAGTGACAATTAAATCTCTATCCAGAGATTCATCTATTAATGATGGTATTAATAACATTTTCTCTCCTGACCAATTTTGTTCTGGGTTTATTAACGGCTTTTTTATTGCTTCAATCTGAAAACTTAATCCTTTGATGAAAAATGAGTCATCTTGAGTAGTTGCTGACATCAAAATTCTTTGTTTTGCCTCTGAAAATGAACTGAATATATTTATAGGAATAAATACTGGTACAATTTCGATTCCATTTGCAGTAATGAATGCTTGGCAATTCTCCAATTGATTTTTAATTATTGGCCAAACAAACGTCAGTTCTATATTTTCACTGTATTCAGATAAGGCTGATAGAACTTCACTTTTTTTGTCAATCCAAGCCCAATATGGTATTGCTAAAAGTGAATTGTATATATTGGCTTTGATGTCTAAGAAACTTCCTTCTCCTTGCTCCTTTAAGTCATCTTCAAACAGCGATATTAGAAGGTTGAACAACTCATGTTCCCTTTTAATTCTGATGGTAAATGAGTTTCTTATTGCGTCAATACAAGCATGAGAATCATCTAGTATTATGCTATTTATATCTATATATCTGTTACCTAAACCAAACTTTGATTTGCCATTAAATAACATTTGTATATGTGTGATGAGTATTTTCTTCCCCTCGAGAAAATCGTTAGGAATTTGATTTTCTGCTTCAAGTAAACAATATGGAATTCCGAACTTTTGAGCCTCATTTGCTACTTGCATCACAAGGTAAATATTAGGACATAAATATAAACAAGGTCCTTTATCCTGATTTATTTTAGAAAGTAAAATTAAAAGTCCAATTAACGTTTTCCCTTCACCTGTATGAAGTTTAATTATTAAATCTTTATCGTTTTGACGGTCATTGTACCATTCAGTTAAAATTCTACTTTGTGCTGGTCTTAAAGGTCCTGTCACACTACTTCTGTCAAGAGAGCTATATATCTCTAGTGGATTTTCTTTCTTGTCAATTTGAGTTTTACCTAATTTCTTTTTAAAGTCTACCATAGTCATTTTCTTTTTAATGGTCACCTGTATGATTGCTTATAATATTCGAATTGGATTTCACAATTGGCGCTAACGGTAAATTTCATGAGTAGTGGCAGATTGCGTGGTATTCTCCTGTCAAACCGCTACGCAGTTTGAGCGGGTTACAAGCTTTGATATTTACCACTCTCTCTGCCATTACTTATACAAAATGTTGGGCACAGTTATTTCTTAAATATCATTCGAATAAGACATTTTTTTCATATCCAAACCTGCTGTACTAATTTTGGTTTCAACAGTAATTGAACCATATTTAAGGAAAATCTGATAATATCGATCAAGCATTAAAAGTCTTTTTTCAAGTGACTTCTTTTGATTTGCACCTTGTTGGGTTAACCTGTCAAATTCAATCATTATTTGATTGATTTTGTCATATGGTAAATCTTTTCGATTTGTTTTTCTTCGTTCATGAAATTGTCTTAGGAAGTCCAATTTCATTTGTTCATTATCATTATCCTCTTTGATGAAAAACAAATAATACAACGGGACAAGAGACTTTGACCTAAGTAATTCATCTCTTTCTTCAAATAGAGTTGAAAGTTCATTCAGATTTTGGTTAAGCCTATCTAAGTTATTTTGAATTTCAGCATTATGAAGTTTATTATCCTTTATAAGTTTATCCAAAGTTGTTTTAGTGAAAGACTTTAAATCTTCAGAGGTCTCAATTAGAGCAAGTTTAGTATATAAGTCAAAATGTTCTAATCTTTTATTTGAAAAAGATACTTTAAATGTAAAAAAGTCTAGTTCTTCTATCTTTTGCAAAGCATATTGAACTAGAAAACCACCATATGATTTCCTTCTTTCAGAATTATTTAAAGGAACACCTTCGTTCAATCGAAGAAATAATTCATCAATTCTTTCTCTTTCGTCTGTTTCAATAAAAACAAAATCAAATTGATAATTCAAAATATCATCGGCAATCCATGGATATTTTAGCTCTATCTGTTCGAAAGTTGCTCCTTTTAAATCGATTTCTTCATCTTTTAGGAGCACAAAATCTTGTGAAATTCGAAGTTGGTTGTTTAAGAACTCTTCAACAGCCTCTATTCTTTGCTTACCATCTATTATTGCTAGTAGTTTGTTTGATTGATTAAGTTCTCTTGAAGCGGAAACCAAATAATGAAAGTAAATTTTAGGTATATCATATCCATTTATAATGGAATCTATTAGAAGTTGTTTCTTTTCCTTAGACCAAATCTTACCAAATCTTTGATAATCTGGCGTTTTGTCAATCCTGTCTGATTTTAATAATTCAAATAGTGTTCTAATATTGCTTTTACCAATTGGTGAATATTCTATCTTTTCAAACATTGCTTACTTTTTATATGGTTTAACAATTGAATTAGCGATAGAATCAAGTCCGGGAAATAAACTATCATATGTAAAGCCTAAATTCTCTAATGATTCTTTCATTTCAAAAAGATTACCGGTTTTTAATGTAATACTTTTTAAGAATTCATCGGCATGTTCATAATCTTCAATATTCTTGTCTAATTTGAACGGGAAGAGTGTAAAAGTTCCTTTTTGAACAATAACTCGGTCATTATTAAGAGGCCCAATAATAGCAATTGGTAAATTATTCGTTTTATTTTGCCGTACACCAAAAATATGCTCTTGGTCTTTTCCAATAAAGGGAATTGGATTGTTTTTGTCGTGATTTATTGCAGTAATTCTTTCATTTAGTTTCTCAGGATTTAAGCAGTAAACAACTAAATCTTTAACATCATCATCTTTTTTGCTTATCCCCTTTAAAGCAAAAGTTAACGCAACTAGGGGATGGGCTGTCCAATCCATTAACCTTGTCGGAACTCCATAATGTTGCATTAAGAAAAGCCATTCCCAATCATTTGTTGGAAGATTTTTGAGAAAAGGAGGAGCTTGTGATTTAAATTGTCCTAAAAAAGTTGCTTCTAATTCAGGCTTGAAAGGTTTACGATAAATAGAAGGTTCTAGAAAATATTTTTTATCTGTTAATCCACGAAACCAACAATTAGGATAATCTTTCCGAATTGTATCTATCGCAACTTGATATTCAGTGATATCTTTTACATCAATATTTGTCATTATGGTTTATATTAGATATATGTTTTTTTTATAATTGTGCCCAACTTACTTATAGATAAATAAAAGCCGCGTCAACATGTTTTATAAAAGGGTTGGAATAAATTTCTGGGACAATATAAGATGTTAAAACCTGCTTCTTTAAAAGCTATTCTATGCCCTATCCAGCTACTATCCTTAGAAAAAGATGCAGAACTTGATTAAATCCCGCACAGCACATAATATCCTCTCAAGCAAAGTGATATAAATATAGAACTTATTTCGTCTTGCCGTAACGATTTGTAGGTAAACTTATTAACACTTAATCAACATGGAAGAAAAATAATTACCTCAAAAACAGGCAAATGCGCCATAGAGCTTCAAAAGCTAAGATAGAGGCGCGAAGTTTACGAGTGAGAAGAGATATGTGAAAATGAAAGAGTGATTAACGATGAGTGAAAAGTGAATAGCAGAAGGATGCCGATTGAGAAGCGTACAAGTGATAAGTGAAGAGTGAAAAGTGAAAAGTTAAAGGATGCCAGGCAAAGAATGAAGTGCGCGAAGTTTGTGAGGGTAAAGTGAAGAGGGTTAAGTGAAAAGTGATGAGTGAGTGAAAAAGAGGGGGACTTTGACGCAGTTTGAGGTATATGCTTGATTTTAAGGTGTTCTAGAAACGCGTTTTTGGGATTTTCAAAAGATGTTCAAAAAATGCGATTTGCATGCAGCTGTCATTGAGGCACATACCACAAACTGCGGCAAAGTGCCGGGCAATTTTCAGCCGAAAGGGATTTAGGAGCAATTGAAGACATAAAGCCGTAAAAGACCTTGGTTTTTTAGCAATTTTATGAGTGTTTTCCATAAACAAGAATCGTCAATTTGCCTCATAAGGCGCTGACAAATCAGTGGAAAAATACTGGATCAGGGCATTTCAGCCGGAGGGAACGGAGTGACTGAGGATGGACAGCCCTGAGACAGTATTTTCCACAGTATAAAAGCGGCTTAAGAGGCCGTTAAGAAAAATCAGCGTCCTTAAGACTTTTGTCCGTAACCAAGTAAGACGCTGTGAAGTTTCACTTGCTCATCGCGATGACCTTGAGCTCCCTGGGCATCTTCTCAATCGCATAACGCAGAGCCGTACGAGGCATGACACCCTTGTTGCGAACCACATATTCGAACACCTCTTGCTGATGCGCCTGACTCGCCGCCTTAAGCATCCATCCGTAACCCTTCTGCACCATATCGTCCTTGTCAAGCAAAAGAATATCCGCAATCTCAAAAATATCCCCCAAATACCTGCCATTACGCGCCGGAATAATAAGAGACACCGCAGAAGCCCTTTTAACCCATCTGTTGGATGATTTCGCCCACCTCTTGAGCTCACCCAGATACTCCGGATACATATCAATAAAACCACCCACAGTATGATTACAAAGAGTATCACACGAAGCCCAGTTACTCACATAAAGAGAGACCCACCTCTCAAGCGTGGCAAAATCCTCACGAACGAGCTTTTCATGTATCAAATCCGACCAATGACAAGCCACAAAAGACTCCTCCATATAACCCGATTTCCAGAACTCCTCACAAAGAGCCAAAATCTCATCCTTAGGAAGATCCTTCACCTCCTTGAAAAAATCTCTTGAAAATTTCTGAGCCGATGCAGAGGCAACACCGTATATCTTCACCTCCTCTTTAAAGAAGCGTTCACCGCTCAGCCTTGTCTTCTCGTCAGCAGCACCGATAAGTGTCTGACGCACCTTTTCCACCACTTGATTTATCATAATTATCTGTATATATGATTTGGAAACTTAAAATAAAAAAGTTATATTTACAACATAACCAGAATCTTACAACAAGCACCTCTCTCTGCCACTTCATATTTTTCCATAGAAGACAGTGGCTCATTCTAGGTTTTGCTCGGTATTGCTCCGTTACAACATATTTTAATTAACACTTAATTCACTAAAATTATGAAAAAATTTTTATTGTTTTTTCTTTGGGGTATTTTATTATATTCCTGCGATTTAAAAAATGAGGAGAAAATTACATCTCAAACTCAATTAGAAGATGGTGTTTATACTTTCTCTCAATTCTCAGATCCAAACTTCTGGAAAAATTTCCACTCTACTACAGAAATTCAATCGGCATGTCAAATTCCTGAAGACCTTCTCAAAGAAATGTCAACTGATAATTTAGTAAAATCCTGTATGAATTATCCGTTATTTTTCACATATACAGCGTATACAAATGAATTAGTGGGCATAAGTGAAATCATTAATTCTTTTAATGGCTTGAAGGAACTTATGTCAAGAGAAGACGGCGTTAAAAAATTAATTAATCTATACCAGAAATTCAATATTGATCCCAAAGGCAACGTTATGTGCATAACTAAAGCCGGGTTACCATCCAAGCTCTCATTTCTGCACTTAGGCTATATTGAATTATTACTCTCATCTAAAGAGGTTTCAAATCAAATTAGCAATGAGGATGTCTCTAAGTTGAAAACCACAGCATTAAACTTATATCAGAAAAAGCTTGAAAATGTTCAATCTTTCTCTATGGATGACATAAAGAACTCTTTACTTTTAAGCTCCAGACTGAAACTGATAGAGAACAGCAATAATGTAGATGCTGCCGGTCTTAATGATTTTATACTCAAAGGAGGAATTGTTGAAGCCAGGAAATATGAAACTTTATCCAGAGATTTAATGACAAAATAATCATGAAAAAAATATTATTATCTATCCTTTTTATAGGATTTTTACATGTTGCGAATGCACAATATGTAACATTATACACACCTTACGGGCAGACCATTCAAGGGTTAACTTTAACCGAACTTACTCAAAGTCAGATAGACTATATGGATTCCATATATACTGTTACCTATCCATATGCAACATTTCTTGGCAGTTCCACAAGATCATATAATTGCCACAGCTATGCTTGGCATATGCAAAAGGGCGGCAGTCCATATTGGATAAATAGTGCACTTGATCCTTCTGACCCCGATACTGCTGTAACAAACATCGGAAAATATTGGACTTCTGACTATTATGTGCCTATATCTGTTTCCAGCCAGGCACAAATTATTCATTATTATCGATCCGATCACTCGGCAATAGCCTCTCCGACTGTTTCAAACGCATACGAATCTAAATGGGGAAGCGCACCTTTAATGAGGCATGCTCCAGAATACGGCCCTTATTACTTTATGTCTTACAGACATTATTACGCAGCAAGGGCTTTCTCATTTCAAATATCAGGAGATGACGTTGTTACTGTTGGAGAAAGCAAACAATATGAAGTTGCTCTTCCAGCTGGAATATCTATGACCTGTGAGTGGACAGTATTAGATGCTAAAGGTGAAGAATCAGGCTACACTCAAACTATTTCCGGAAATATAAATACTATAACATTTAATAAGGCCAGCTTCTTTCAAATTTACTGTAAGGTGTACTCTCAATGGGGCGTTTGTGTGGCCGATTTAGGGATAGAGATAATCTCTTCCATATAAAACGATTAAAAGCAATTTGCGTCTTACTCTTTAATTCATATAAATATTTTTTATGAATTTTCGTTGGATGTTACTAATCTGAATATATATAGTGATAGACACTCCGTGTTTATCACTATATAATTTTCAGTTTTTAGTAATAATTATTAAATTCATTATAAAATAAATTGAATGTTCATTCCAAACCTTCCCGGCAAACCGGCCCATCTGAAAATGGCACCCGAACATAGAGTTTCATCTCTGACATCAGAGATTGATCCGCCGAAAGGTGCCGTTGATTCGGCAGTGATGGTTCTTTTGTTCCCGCAGAAAAATGACAATTCTATTACAGACCCGCATCTCCAACCTTTGATGGATTGGCAGGTATTGCTGATTGAGAGAGCTAAATACAATGGAGTACATTCAGGAGAAATCGCTTTCCCGGGAGGAAAGAGAGAAGAGAGCGACAGTGATTTTATTGAGACTGCCTGTAGGGAAGCAAACGAGGAACTTGCCCTTAAACACAGGGATGTCACTGTTTTAGGATTGATGAGCCGCCTGTATGTACCTCCAAGCAATTTTACCATACATCCCGTGCTGGCATGTGCTTGCTGGGATACAGAGCTTATAGCGAGAGAACGGGAGGTTATAAGCTTCAAAAAGATTCCTGTAGGTTTTTTTAATCCGGCAACAGCACAAACCTGCACCATAGAGACAAGCCGCGGAGAGACCGTGAGAGCCCCGGCGTTTATCTACGAAGATTACATGATATGGGGAGCGACTGCAATGATTCTCTCCGAACTCTACCAGGTGGTGTTGGAAGCCAGGTTAATCACATCCTTCATCAAACCGTAAAGCTCATCATCGAATGTCGAGATATAGGAGCGCGAATTGCAGAGTATGATGCAATTTATGTTTCCGGTGCTGCCCATAACCCACATAGTTGCGGTACCGGCCAGATTTCCCCCATGGTAATAAGCCCCCGGATAATATGAGTGATTCATTCTCCACCCAAGACCATATCTGTTATAGACAGGCGATGGTGTAAGCATTTCGGCCCTTGTGGAAGCGGTTATTATATCGGGTATTCCGGGCAGCCCGTCTATATGGAACAACAGCTTCATCATCTCTTCTGTTGAGGCTATAACTCCTCCCGCAGCTTTTATCACACCCATCTCATTACCGTATCCGTTTGTGCCGCTCTGAGAATAGTAAACAACCTCATTTGTCCGTCTCTGGCTTCTGTCTCCTCCGACATGTATATCGGTTATTCCGGCGGTTGCCAGAACCTCTTTCAGGTAGGTCTCGAAATCTTTGCCGGTAATCTTCTCTATAATCTTTCCTAACATTCCGAAGCCCATGTTGTAATAAGAGAACGAAGTTCCCGGTTCCGCCTGGGTTGCGGATGTAAGGACATAGTTTATGCGTTGATCAAGCGTTTGACCATAAAAAGAGGATGTAAACATCGGGTCCGGATCACTAGTCCAACCACTTGTGTGTGAAAGAAGATGCCTTACAGTAACATTTAATGCACGGCCGGATGCGTTTGTGAACTCCGCAGCCAATATTCCGCCAGGACCGAACACCTTTTGGTCAAGTGCAATCTTACCTTGCTCAACAAGTTTCATTATACATAGAGCCGTAAATTGTTTTGAACAACTGGCAAGACGAAACAGGTGTGACGAGGTTGTCCTTATATTACTCTCAGTGATTGCAAAACCTAGTCCCTTCTTGTAAACAACGGCTTCATTCTTGGAGATTGCATAAGATATTCCCGGGATGGAATATTTGTACATAAAGTCATACACAATTTTGTCTATGTTTGGCTTACCTGTCTGTACCAGGGCTTTGAAACTTTTTGTTTTCCCCGATTCTGAAGTAACCTCTATAGTGTTTACCGCCTGGCTGAAATCAATAGGTGTTGTTCCACTGGTACAACTTGTTCCGTTAATTTTTACGGTAGCTTTATCCGAAACCGAGAATCTGGGTTTCAGAGTTTTAATTTCCGCTCCTTCGGTTACTGTAATATAATACAAATCCCCGGCTTTAACAGGTGTGCAATCTTGGGTCAGTGCAGGGTTGTCCGTAGATGCAAAATAGATGCTGTTTAGGACGTTCAAGTCTGATTTAACCTCAGGTTCAGGCTGCTCCTCCTTTGAGCATGAAAGGGCAAAAGCGGCAGTGAATATAAAAGCCGCACAATAATATAGAAGTTTTTTCATGTTTAAGTATTTGTATCAGTTATTCACCCATTTCTTTTTCTACCTCCTCCGTTGTAATAGGAAGCCTCCCGGAACCAAGGAGACGACAAGATTTCTCTGTTAAAAGCACATTGTCTTCCAATCTTATACCTCCGAATTTATAATAGGATTCAAGTGCCGTATAGTTTATGAAATCCTTGTTAATTCCCTCGCCGTGCCATTTTTCAATCAGTGCGGGAATAAAATAGCAACCGGGCTCTACTGTTATGACATGCCCTTTTTTGAGCTCCTTACCCATACGCAAAGAAGCAAGACCGAATTGTGTAGAACGTACATACTTGTCATCATACCCAACGTAGTTCTCTCCAAGATCCTCCATATCGTGAACATCCAATCCAAGCTGATGCCCTAAACCATGAGGCATAAAAAGGGCGACGGCACCTTGTTCGACAGCCTCATCCACATCTCCTTTCATAAGTCCGATATTTTTTAGCCCTTGTGCCATAAGTCTCGTAGCCGCCTTGTGAACCTCTCTGTATGAAATTCCTGGTTTCACCATACCTATAGCAAGGTTGTTTGCTTGTGAAACGATAGTATAAATATCATGTTGCTGCTGGGTGAATTTTCCTGAAACCGGAAGTGTCCTAGTAAAGTCAGAGGCGTAATGGTTACGGTTCTCTGCACCGGCATCTATAACCAAAAGGCGCCCGTTGGTCAATACTTGATGATGTGTATGATTGTGTAGTGTCTCACCATTTTGTGATAAAATTATCGGGAAAGAGGTCATAGGTCCCTGAGAATGGGAAATTCCTTCCATTACTCCCACAAGCTCCTGCTCAATCATACCTGCCCTGAGCATTTTCATTGCCGTATAGTGCATGGTATATCCAATGTTCGAAGCATCCTCCATCTCGGCAATCTCAACATCTTGCTTAATCTCTCTCAGGGCAACCACACCTTTGATAAACTCAACGGATGCCTGCGCTTTCATCTCTGAGAAAGGAATGTTCAGAACACTGTTCAGGAATATTTTATTGGCATCTCTGTACGGTGGAAGGAAATGAACCTTTCTGCCCGATTTTACGGCCTTTTTCAGATAATCTTCAAGGGAATCTGCAGCCATAACCTTTTGTACACCTACCAGAGCTGCCTTATCGCTCATTTTCGGTTGCGGCCCCATCCAGATAACATCATCCATAGTGACATCATTACCGAATATAATCTCATCTCCGCTTTCAGCATCAATTGCTGCCGCCAAATCAGGCTCGTCCAGCCCGAAGAAGTAGAGGAAAGAGGAGTCTTGTCTGAAAGTATATGTGTTTGAAGGGTAATTAAAACCAACCTCAGAATTACCGAGGAACAGAAGTATGCCGTTTTTGACACTGGCGGCGAGTCTTCTTCTCCGCTCTATATAAATATCTTTATTGAACATATTGATTTAAATAATGATTTACACTCAGTTTCAACAAAGATATAAAAAAAAGAGAGCGACGGATAAAATCATCGCTCTCTTTAATATCAAGATTTTTAAAGCTTAGACAATATTAGATTTTTTGTAATATTTTGCTTTTGCTCTTGGAACTACCTCCCCGGAAAAAATCTTTGGAGTCTTACCGGAAGGTGTAAGTATAACTTCAGCATAGTTTGTGCCTTTTCTTACTGAAATCTCTATTCTTGCATTGATCTGAGAACCGGAAACCTGTATAATTACAGTAATATTCCCTTTCTTATCAACCTTTTGCTCGAAACTGTTTACAGTAGTCTTGTTTGTATAGGCGTTGTTGCACACAATACTTCCTTGAAGGAAGAGATTCTGTGCACCTTCATAAGCCAGAAAGTGAGAATCATCGGTATTTGTCTCAATTGTTCCATCGCTCTTTTCATAGCTGTCGGGAACAATTACAAAATCTTTAGATTCCAATGCTGCTTTAGCACTCTCATAAAGTGCCTGTGCAGCAGCCTCTTTTTCAGCCTTACTTTGTGAGTAGCCTATTGACAAGGAGGCAATAAACAATAGTGTCAATAAAAATGACTTTTTCATAAAATCTATTTAGACTGTATTGTACTCAAACGTATAGCCTGTGTAGCGTAATTTGTGCCCTCTTTTCCATTAAGATGGAAGATATAGTTCACTCCTTTAGCTAAAGAGTAGCCTGTTGCTTCATAAGGAGTCTTGGTTGTTGCAGAAGTGTTTTTGTAATACCCCAGCTGATTTCCAAACTCGTCAAACAAAACAAATATAAGAGAAGACTCAGAACCTGACCAAACTTTTGATGTTCCTCTGTAGAGTCTGTAATCAACATAATCAGCTGCTTCACCGAAGTTTGCACTGGCTATGTCAACATAAGTCAGAACACCATTGATTGTTCTCTTTCCTTTGAGATAGAGTTTTCCATAAGGAGTTCCGTCTGCTTTGTGGAAAAGGTTCACAAAACGGATATGGGTGATAGTATCAGCCCATGGATCACCGGTTGTGTATGTTTCAGGCTCCTGAATCATTACCGGAGGTTGAGCAGTATTGTATACAAATGCAAACCATTTACCGGCAGAAATTGAGAAAGTATTCTCATATATCACCTCTAGGGTTGATTTCAGCATTTGAACTGTGTTTGAACCAATAGGGAGGACATGATACTTTGATGCACTGTTCGGGTATACGCTACCTAAAGCGGTAGACACCATTGAAACTGTATCTCCGTTGTATAACAACCTTGTAGAGTTCTGCGAGGTAGAGGTAACCAATGGCAAGTCATATACAAGTTTGATCTCTGCAAACTTTGACTGGTCAAGATCTGTGGCTAAATATTCAATCTTGTTTGTTTCACAAGAGGTCAGACCTAAAACCATCAAGACAGATATTATTGTTAATATTTTTTTCATTATCAATCTTTTTAGTCGTTCTTAATTAGTTATTAGGAATACAGAACCAAACCATAGATGTATGGTAGTTATCTGCATCACCTGGTATAGGTGTAATCTTCTTGAGAGAAGGTAGATTCCACATGTACTCAGAATTGTAACGAGGACGAATCCTATAACATGGAGAACCGAGGTTTGCTGTTGCAAATTTAGCTCTTCTGTTCTGTACGTCTGCCGGTGGCAGATAGTAACCTTTAAACACTCTGTCTACATCAGAATCAGATTTGTGATAAACAGTTGTCTCATTCCATGAAAGGCCGGATTCAGGAATTCCGCTTGAACCCAGCTTCAGGTCATAATGATAGCGTCTCAAGTCATTCCAAATCTCATACGAATATGGGAACAGGGCAACATATTTTTGCATCATGATATGAGATAGTGTAAAGTCATTCAAACTCATCCCGTTAACAAACCTACTTGCAAGGTATTCATTAGCAAGAGCTGTAAATCTTGCAGCTGTAATCTTGTCACCCTGAACCGAAGTTTGTTTACCTGTTGTAGCACTCTTAACCACAACTCCCGGTGTTATATAACTCTTTACAAAATCCATATGACCGGCAACACCGGCTTTGAAAGACTCCAGGGCATCAGCCTTCAGCCCTTTACGGAACTGAGCCTCAGCCTTTATTAGCATAACCTCAGCGTATGTAAGAAGAGGCCACGGTGCATCATCTCTGTATAGCCACCTTCCTAGACCGGATGTTGTTTCATTAGGTGTTGATGTAAGACCCCAGAAGTTACAGTTCGATGAGTAACCTGGTCTTGTACCTACAAATGAATATGTTTTTCTATTGATAGTGCTCTGGTCTGCAGGCATTGTGTCCCTTGTACCAAGCAGGCAAATAGCGCGAGGATCAAGCATGTTTGTATCCACAACGTTCTGATACTGGCTGAGTCCCTCTATAGCACCTGCTGAGTTATAATTAGGAATAGTACCTGTAAGAACTTGAACAATGTAGTCAGACTGAACGAGAACGTTTGCCAGGTTACCTCTGAGTACTCCGAAGAAATTTGAAGTTGCAGAAACACCTGTTGCTTCCAGTTTCACCTTAGCATCATCAGATGCACTTGTGAAAGAGTTGTTTGCACAAGCAATCGCTGAGTCAAGATAGTTAGCACCTTTCATCGACATTGTGATATAGTTTCTTGCAAGAACTGCATAAGCGAATTTTTTCCATTTTGCAGCATCGCCACCATAAACAACATCGTATGTTGCAAGAGTTTTATAAGTAGTAGGATCTGTAGCCTCTAAAGCAGCAACGGCTTTTCTTCCCCACTCACGAACTTTTTTGAAGCAATATTCCTGATCATCATAATCGTGTGACAAAAGACCCGGAACGAAAGCGTCGTCAACCGGAAGGTTTCCGTGAAGCGACCCCAGGATATGCCAAGAGTAAGCTTTTATGGCATAACCTATACCTGCAATTGTTGTTTGATTGAGCTTTTCAGCATCGGCAATCATCTCTTGAAGATTCATACCCTGAAGCCAATAGACCATTCTCCATGCCTCTCCACCACCATCACTGGCTGCTATATATGCATGGTCATCACCGAAGTTAGTTGCATAGCTTGATGATCCGCCAAAGTAACCTTCCATAGGGCCTAGTGCCCTCATATCATAAGCAATACCTTCATATGCTTCAAGCATAGGTGCCAGTCTTAGTACTGGTTCGACCCAGTCTGGAGAATCTACATTCTTATTTACATCCAGCCATTTGCTACATGAAGAGGTGACTCCAATCGCCAGAAGTACTATAAATGATATTAATATTTTTCTCATCGTATTAATTCGTTAAAATGTTACATTTATACCAAATGACATACCTCTAGGGGCAGCGATAGCCATCATATCAAATCCAACTCCACCTGTTCCTCCAAGTGATGCTGAGTTCGAGTTACCGACTACGTCGATACCAGAGTAGTTAGTCCATATAAAGAGGTCGTTACCGGAAGCAAAAACTGAAGCAGCTGATACAAGTCCTTTAGTAACTCTTTCCAGCCATTTTCTGTTTACATTATAGTTAAGGCGCAACTCTTGCATCCTAAGGTAGTTAATGTTTTTCTCTATCCAGTTTGCATCGCCCCCCGAATATGCTGTTGCAAGATCACCCATTTTTACTGCAATTGAGTTAGGTGTAGGATTGTCTGTATCTTGAAGTCCGTCTTTCAGAACTCCGTTAAATACAACCGGACCGGCTTCACGTAAATCTACAGATTCCTGGCTATATCCTTGTTGCATCATCCAACGTTTTGTTCCGTTTACAACCTGTGCTCCAATCCTGCCATCAAGAAGGGTTGAAAGTGAGAAGTTCTTGTATTTCACAGAAAGTGTAACACCAAACATCATGTCCGGCTCACGATCTCCCAATACTGACCAAGAACTTGACACCAATGGTAGTCCTGTTGATGGATCGACAAGAACCTTACCATCTGCATTTCTCTGGAAATCAAGACCGGTAATAGAGGTAACAGGATAACCTACCTTGATACCATTTCTAAGGTTACCTGAGTTCCATGTGTATGCGTTATAGTATTCAGATACGTTTTCAGGAAGTTTTATAACCTCACTCCAGTTCTTCGACATGTTTAGTCCAAGGTTTACTACCCAATCACGGTTCTTGATAACGTCACCAGCTAGTCTCAACTCAACTCCACTTGTCCTGAATGTACCAACGTTCATATTGTTGAGTACGAAACCAGTTGCGTAACTCATACGGAAACCGGTAATAATCTGGTCTGCAGAATATGTGTTATAGTATGCGAAGTCTACGTCCATCCTGTTCCTGAAGAAACGACCCTCAAGACCTACCTCCCAAGCTGTATTCATCTCCGGACGAAGGCTGAGGTTTGGTCCTGTATAGCCATAACGGTATCCACCGTAAGATGCGGTAGAAGCCTCTAGTGCCGGGTAGATAGAAAGTGGTGTAGCATCCTTACCAACTTGAGTAACTGATCCTCTCAATTTCAAATAACTTATTGTCTCAGACATTGCTTTCATAAACGGAAGCTCTGATACGATGAAGCTAAGGTCAACAGCCGGATAGAAATAACTGTTATTGTTTGAAGGAAGAGTTGAAGACCAGTCATTACGTCCGCGGACTGTAAGGAATGCCATATTGTTCCATGCAAACTCAAATGATCCTGAAAGACCCTGAAGTCTTCTTGTCTGTTGTGATGTAAGATTGACAAGGGTTTCCTTATTACAGTTGTTGATTGATTGGAAGTCTGCAACCATGAATTTTTCTCCATGTACTGAAAGTGTATTTGTGAACTGCTCCAGTTGTGAATAAATAACACTTCCGGTGATGCTCATCTTACCGAATTCCTTTTTATAGGAAGCAATCAAGTTGATTGTAGGATTTGACTGATAAACCCTTGATTGGTCATAAGAACCTGTTCCGGTTGCTGTTGAAGACCATTCAGGATGTCTGACAACTTCATAGGTTGTATTAGCCACGTCATAACCTACCTGTGCTTTAAGAAGGAGATCTTTTATAGGTGTAATGTTCACTGCCATATTTGCAATAAAGCGTGAACCCTCATCATAGTTCTTATTCTTATATAAGTCAAAGTAAGGGTTGAGGATATCAACATCCACATATCTGTTTGGATAACGAATGCTTCCTGCAGCATTGAGATATACGCTCATATCGTCTGTCAACGGCCATATCATAGCTCTTTGAAGAGGTCCGCCTGTACCTTTGGCAACCTTCTTATTTGTTGTAGCTGCATATTGCAGAGATGACTCAATGTTCACCCATTTAGCAATTTTTGCGGTACCTGATAAAGAGATGTTCTCCCTTGAATATTTTGAAGTAGGTACAATACCTGTCTGATTCAGAGTACTTGCACCGGCACGAACTGTCATAGACTCGTTACCAGCCTCGAAAGATATGTTATGTCTTTGCGATACTCCGGTCTGGAAGAAGTTCTTAAGGTTGTCGTACAACTTAGTACCGGCAGCATACTTGTCGCCGTATCTTGCTGTATAATAATAGTTTGTTGTTCCATACTGACCATTATCATAAGTAGTTTGCATCTCAGGGTAACGATATGCCTGGCTGAAAGAGAAACTATTGTTGTAATTTACCTTTCCGCGTCCGCTTTTACCTTTCTTTGTTGTAATGATGATAGCTCCGTTTGATGCGTCACTACCATAAAGAGCAGCAGCAGCAGCACCTTTAAGGATTGTCATACTCTCTATATCCTCGGCGTTAATATCAGAACCACGGTTTGAGAAGTCCAACTGACGGTCACTTACTGTCTGGCTTCCGCTTGAACCTATCGCCATAGACCCTACCGGGTTGAATGTTGAGTTGTTCATCGGAATACCATCGATTACGTAAAGAGGCTGGTTATTACCTGAAATAGAAGTTGCGCTACGTATAATGACACTACTTGAAGAACCAGGTGTACCACTTGAACTTGTTACCGAAACACCGGCAACACGGCCTTGAAGAGCATTTACGAAGTTCTCACGTCCGGATTCCGCTATATCAGCACCTCTTACGCTCTGAACCGAAGCACCCACTGCTCTCGCTGCCCTTTTCACACCGAATTCAGCTGTTACCACAGCCTCCTCCAGTAAAACGGCATCTTCTCTAAGTTCAACCTTAAGAGAAGTTCTGCCTTTTACCTGAACAAGCACCTTTTCATATCCGATTGCGGATACCTCAAGTACTCCGTTCGCAGGTGCAGAGATAGTGAACTTACCATCAAGATCTGCAGCTTCACCGGTTTTTGTGCCTTTGATAAGGATGCTAGCACCGATTATCGGCTCACCCTTTGTGTCGGTCACAACACCGGTTACCTTGATGTTCTGTGCCCATATCGAACCTGCAAACAGCAGGAGGGCAAAAACCGAAAGCACTTTGCGTGCAATTTGGTTTCTTTTCATTGAAACATGCATGAGTTTAATAATTTAGGTTAGTAATTATGAGTTGTTAATGAATGTGAATTGACAATTATTAACAAAAGTAGAAAATTTTACAACATATTCGACAATTTCTTGTGATTATTTAATTCAATATTACAATTTTTAAGCACTTTAAAATTCTTGCTTATACTATTAAATAACAAGATAGTTAAAGGTTTGGATTTATTATTAAATTGACAATATTTGATTTTACCTTACACATTGTTATCATTTACAAAGTATTAGTAACAATTTTACAATGTTTCCGAATTTTCACTAATAAACGCTACCTCAATCGGTATATAAAAGAGTCGTTCTTTAACAGATTGCGAGAATTTTGTCTTCTCCATCATCCTTTGAGCATCCTTTTCAGTTGTAAAGATTACCGCTTTCGGCCACTTTGCAAGTTTTCTGTTAATTTTGCGAACCTCTCTCTTGGTAAAATTATGATGATCTCTGAAGTTAATCTTGTCTATAATCTTATAATCGGAGAGCAACTGGTACTGTAAGGGTCTCGGGTTTGCCACAGCTGTAATCAGAATAGCATATTTTGAGTAGATATATCTTCTGTCCGCACCTTCGAATACACTTTGAGGGTCACCGTATTTAACGGTAGAAAATGCAAGTTGCTGATCTTTTGACAATTTAAGATGTTGCTCTCTTATAAATCTCTCATCCGGAGAGATCTCCCCGGGACATTTTGTAACAATAACCATGTCCGCCCGTCTCTTCTGTTCGGGTAAATCTCTAAGCCTGCCAAATGGGAATAATGTGTCAGCTTCAAGCATGTTGTTGTAATCCACAAGCAATATGTTTCTGGATGGAGTAATCTTTCTGTGCTGAAACGCATCGTCCAGGATTATTGCCGTCGGTCTCACCTCCTCCGGGAGAGCAAGCAGCATCTCTATCCCCTTAACTCTCTTTTCGCAAACTGCAACCACTACATCCACAAACTTGCGTTTCATCTGCAACGGCTCGTCGCCAACCTCTCTCACAGTACTGTCCGTCTGAACAAGATGAAACCCCTTGCTCTTTCTCCCATAGCCTCTGGAGAGCACTGCAACTTTATGAGTCGGCATTAATTGTTTTATAAAATACTCAGTATGAGGCGTTTTCCCCGTTCCACCAATAGCTATATTACCTATAGATATAATAGGTATATCGAATTTTCTGGATTTGAGGATACCGTTGTCGTATAGGTAGTGCCTTATTTTAAGCACAATAAAGTATGGTAAAAGAATAATGTTGTTGATAAGAAATTTTTTCATCCTATATTCTTGATAATCTTTATTAGTTCTTCTGAATCATTTTCTGTTACTAGTCTTTGCCTGGTCTCCTTGAAATGGGGGATAGCCTTGAAATAACTGGAAAGATGTCTTCTCATCTCAAGTACCCCCTTTCTCTCCCCTTTTATCTCAAGAGATTTTTTCAAATGGCGTATAGCGAGATCTTTCTTCTCTTCAAGAGTTAACTCCGTCATCGGATTTCCGGTCGAAAGATAGTGCTTTATCTCTTTAAAAAGCCATGGATGCCCGTAAGTCGCCCTACCTATCATAACGGCATCAACCCCATATTTTTCGAAAGCGATTCTTGCATCTTCCGGCGTTGTGATATCTCCGTTTCCTATTATCGGGATATGAATTCTCGGATTAGCCTTGACCTCACCTATCAGCCTCCAGTCCGCCTCTCCCTTATATAGCTGAGAACGTGTCCGGCCGTGAATTGTAAGGGCGGCTATACCAGCATCCTGTAATCTTTCCGCCAATTCCACTATTATTTTGGAATTCTCATCCCAACCGAGCCTTGTCTTGACAGTAACGGGAAGTTTGACAGCCCGAACCACCTGTCTGGTTATATCAACCATTTTATCGGGATAACGCATCATTCCGGAGCCTGCTCCGCGATTTGCTATCTTGTTAACAGGACAGCCAAAATTAATGTCTATAAGTGTGGGATTTGCCTCTTCCGCCATCTTTGCCGCCTCTACCATGGCTTCGGGTATGTGACCGTATATCTGAATTCCGATTGGTCTCTCATAATCAAATATCTCCAGCTTTGCGAGAGAAGATCTGGCATCTCTGATCAACCCGTCCGAGGAGATAAATTCGGTGTACATCATATCTGCACCGAACTCTTTGCAGATAAACCGGAATGAGGCGTCCGTGACATTCTCCATCGGCGCCAGAAAAAGGGGCCTCTCCCCTAGATCTAAATCTGCAATTTTCATATTGCAAAAGTATAAATTTGAATACGAATAAAAAAGAGTATTTTTGTCGCGCTAATTTGACTTGTATGAACGCAAAAAGAAAGATTAACAGAATTGGCGTACTCACCTCAGGCGGTGATGCTCCGGGAATGAACGCGGCAATAAGGGCTGTCGTACGTACTGCTATTTATAATGAAGTTGAGGTTGTGGGAATAGTCAGGGGTTACTCCGGACTTTTGAACAAACAGTTCATGGGAATGCAATCTCACTCTGTATCAAAGATTATTTCCCAGGGAGGCACGATACTGAAATCCTCACGTTGCCCGGAGTTCAAGAACAAGGCAGTCAGGGCAACTGCAATGGAAAATATTCGTGAAGCCGGCATAGACGCGCTGGTTGTGATAGGTGGGGACGGATCTTTCAGAGGCGCAAACCTTTTATGCAAGGAGTTCGGTTTTCCGGTAGTAGGAATCCCCGGAACAATTGATAATGATATCTATGGCACCGATTTCACTATCGGGTTCGACACTGCAATCAACACTGCCGTTTCTGCCGTGGATAAACTCAGAGACACCGCCGATTCTCACAATATTATCTTCTTCGTTGAAGTCATGGGCAGAGATGCAGGGTTCATAGCACTCAACACAGCCATCGCCAGCGGCGCTGAGGCAACTCTGCTCCCTGAAGTACATACAGATATCGACAAGCTTTGCAGCTTTATGGAGAGAGACCGCCGCAAGAACAAAACCTCAGGTATAATTATAGTTGCCGAAGGTGAAGAGGAGGGCGGAGCAATGGAGGTTGCAGCCAAGGTCAAGACAAAGCTTCCGGAATATGAGATACGTGTAACGACTCTCGGACACATTCAAAGAGGCGGGTCACCTAGCTGTAATGACAGGGTTCTTGCAAGTCTTCTTGGTTACGAGGCTGTGAATGCACTTCTTAAGGGAAGGACAAATGTTATGGTCGGACAGATGCAGAATCAGGTTGTCTACACACCTTTTGAAGAGGCCTGTACAAGACATAATGAGATAAATAAAACTTGGTGCGAGATAAGTCGCATTTTGTCACTTTAAAAAATAGTTTTATCTTTGCAGCCCCCTATTTTATGGGGAAATCGCAACATATTTAACGTATTAATCTAAAAATCAACAAAGTGGACACATTGAGTTACAAAACCGTGTCAGCAAATGAAGCAACAGTTGTTAAAGAGTGGTTAGTTATTGACGCTACTGACCAGGTTCTTGGAAGACTGGCATCAAGAGTTGCTCGCATCCTGCGCGGTAAACACAAGCCCAGCTTTACCCCACACGTGGACTGCGGAGATAATGTAATTATTATCAATGCAACAAAGGTCCGTCTCACTGGGAACAAGCTCACTGACAAGGTGTACGTACGTCACACCGGTTATCCCGGCGGGCAGAGATTTGCTACTCCTAAGGAGTTGCTTGCTCGTAAGCCTCTTGCCGTAGTTGAGCATGCAATCAAAGGCATGCTGCCTAAAAACAAACTAGGAGCAGAGATGTTCCGTAATTTGTATGTGTATGAGGGAGCAGAGCATCCTCATCAGGCACAACAACCAAAAGTTATTAATTTAAACGAAATTTAAACAGAGCATGGAAGTAATTAACGCCCTTGGAAGACGAAAATCAGCAGTTGCTCGCGTTTATGTAAATTCAGGTAAAGGTAACATTACAATCAACGGAAGGGAACTTGAGAACTATTTCTGCGAGGAAACTCTTCAGTACATTGTAAAACAAGCTCTTGAACTGACCAACACACAAGCTCAGTTTGACATTAAAGTCAATCTTGACGGTGGTGGAATCAAAGGTCAGGCAGAGGCTCTCCGCCTAGCTATCGCCCGTGCTCTTTGCAAGATCGATGCTGAGGCATACCGCCCGGTTCTTAAATCAAACGGCCTTCTCACCCGTGACCCTAGAGAGGTTGAAAGAAAGAAACCCGGTCAACCTGGTGCCCGTAGACGCTTCCAATTCAGCAAACGTTAATCTGTATAAAGCAACAGAATTGCTGATGAACCTTGCACAGACCGGATTAAAAACAACAGGACCTTATGTTCTTAACACCGACAGAAGCTACCATTGTTTGTCCGTCTGCGGAAAACCTGAGAGATCAGCCTTAATTGCATGACAATAAGAAGCTGCTACTCCCGGTTGATGAAAAGAGAAAAATAAAAATCAGAAAAAAACAAAAAACAATGCCTAGAACAAATTTCCAAGACCTACTTGATGCAGGTGTACACTTTGGGCACCTTAAGAGAAAATGGAATCCCAAGATGGCTCCTTATATCTTCATGGAGAAGAACGGGATTCACATCATTGACCTGCACAAGACTGTTATTAAGATAGATGAGGCTGCATACATGATGAAGCAGATGGCACGTGCCGGAAGGAAGATCTTGTTTGTAGCTACAAAAAAACAGGCAAAAGAGATAGTTGCCGATAATGCCAAATCAGTAAACATGCCGTATGTTACTGAGCGCTGGCCGGGTGGAATGCTTACCAACTTCCCTACTATTCGTAAGGCGGTGAAGAAGATGAACACCATTGACAAAATGATGACCGACGGTACTTTCGAGACTCTTGCAAAGAGAGAAAAACTCCAGATTACCCGTCAAAGAGCAAAACTGGAAAAGAACCTCGGTTCTATTGCAGATCTTAACCGTCTGCCTTCAGCTCTTTTCGTAGTTGACATACAGAAAGAGATGAACGCCGTTAAAGAGGCAAATCGTCTGAATATCCCAGTAATCGCGATGGTTGATACTTGTTGCGATCCAAGTCCGATTGATTTCGTGATTCCTGCAAATGACGATGCTGCCAAATCAATTTCACTAATTATGGAGACCGTTTGCCGCGCAGTAGCGGAAGGTCTTGCAGAGAGAAAGCTCGAGAAAGAGAAAGAGGGTGCAGAGAGTGGCAAAGAGAACTCTGAGGTTAATGTGAAAGATGGCGGAAAGAGAATGCGTACCAGAAAAGTTACAAGCAAGACAGAGAACGAAGAAGAGGCAGCAGCTCCTGCAGTGACAGAAGAGGCTGTGGCTCCTGAAGCTCCTGCAGCAGAATAACTTTTTTGTTAACCCAGTTTAAAACATTAAAAAATATTAATATGGAAATCAAAGCAGCAGACGTTGCAAAATTACGTCAGATGACCGGAGCCGGTATGATGGACTGCAAAAATGCACTCGTTGAGGCTAACGGTGATTATGATAAGGCAAAAGATATCATTCGCGAGAAAGGTAAGCTTGTAGCAGCTAAGAGAGCCGACAGGGAGACAACCGAAGGTTCTGTTATTGCAAAGGTGAACTCATCAAAAAACAAGGCAATTCTTGTATGTCTTGGTTGCGAAACTGACTTCGTTGCTAAAAATTCAGACTTCCAGCAGCTTGCAAATGACATTGCAACTGTTGCACTTGAATCATTCCCAACTGACCTTGCAGCACTTAAGGGTGAGAAACTCAATGGTATAACTATCGAAGAGTCTATCACACAACAGACCGGCAAGAGCGGTGAGAAACACGCTATTCCATTCTACAGCAGACTTGAGGCTCCATTTATCGACTCTTACATACATACAAACGGTAAAGTTGCAACTATCGTAGGCTTCTCAAAAGAGGTAAGCCACGAGGTTGGAAAAGAGATTGCAATGCAGATCACTGCAATGTCACCTGTTTCTGTAAGCAAGAACGATTGCCCTAAAGAGGTAATCGAGAAGGAGCTTGAAATCTACCGCATCCAGATCCGCGAAGAGGGCAAACCAGAGAACATGGTTGAGCAGATTGCACAGGGCAAACTCAACAAGTTCTTCAGAGAGAGCACACTCGAGGAGCAGACTTTTGTTAAGGACGGCAAGATTTCAGTATCTGCTTATCTTAAGAGCGTTGATCCTGAGGTTAAGGTTACCGGATTTTTCCGTTACTCTCTTAACGACTAAATAACTGTAAGCCCGGGCTTACTGATAAGAGGTGTCAAAAAATATTTGACACCTCTTTTATTTTCCATATAATTATTATCTTTGCGGCCTAAATCTTCAGGGCAGGGTGTAATTCCCGATCGGCGGTAAAGTCCGCGAGCCGTAAATGGCAGAACCGTTTAAATACGGTACCGACAGTTAAAGTCTGGAAGGAAGAAGAATTTATGGAAACAAATATTATATCCCTTTCCCGCAGGGTAGTGATGGTTATCATAGCTCTGCTCATCTGCCGGACACCCGGCTTCACAAAGACCGTCCTGAACGGACCGGTATCAGACTCACTCAAATTATACACTGACAATGTTCAGAGGGACTCCTCGGGCAAGACTGTTATTCTGAATCAGATTATCATGTCTGCATCGTACCTTAAAGGCACGAAGTCTCCTATGCGGATTAAGAGTATCGACAAACAACAGATTGAGAGCAAGGCATTCGGCAAGACATACCCTGAACTTCTCAAGGAGATTCCCGGCATTTATGCAACCAGCGAAACCGGAAGCTATGGTGATGCAAAAATAAATATCAGGGGGTTCAAACAGGAGAACATATCGGTTCTGCTTAACGGAATACCTGTATCGGGGCTTGTAAGCGGCAATATGTACTGGAACAACTGGCTCGGACTGACCGATGCCACCCACTCGCTGCAGGTTCAGAAAGGCATAGGGGCATCGATGCTTTCAGACAACTCTGTTGGAGGAAGTATAAATATTATTACAACAAGTACCTCTGAAACCAGGTCAATTTCAGGAGGTCTCTTCTTCACCCCTTTCGGGTCAGACGGGGGCAGCCTTGCAAAAGGATTTGTGAGCATGAACTCAGGTGAGCTGAGCGGAGGATGGGCTCTCTCGTCCCTTGTATCATATACAGGCGGAAGCGGCTATGTGGAGTCAACAGATGTCAACTCCTGGGCATATATGTTTAATGTCAGCAAAAGGATAAACAGCAATAATGATATTGTCCTTACACTGCTCGGCTCGCCCGAAAAGCATCAACAGCGTTCGGTAAGGCTCAGCGAGAGTGAGGTTGAAAAATACGGAGTGAGATACAGTAAGAACTGGGGTTATCTGGATGGTGAAAAAATGAACCTCAGCCAGAATTTCTATCACAAACCCTATCTGACTCTGAACCACTTTTACACCCCGGACTCGGGAATCGAGATGACCAACACTTTGTACATCTCAGTAGGCAATGGCGGCGGAAGATGGTCTGAAAGCAAGGGTAAGAGGATTATCTCATACCAGGAGGAGGGGCATATCAACTGGGGCTCGGTTATCAGTGACAATCAAGCCCGTACAGGTACGGGTGCTGCCGGTTCCGCACAGAATATCCTGAGTGATTACCTTGCCGGACACACTCAGGCAGGAGTAAGGCATAACACAGCATATAAAATCAGCGATAAAACAAAGCTGGAAGCAGGCTTCCACTACCTCTACTACTCTACCTGGGAGAAAGAGAAGATTACCGATCTTCTTGGGGGAAAATACTGGTACGAGGATTACGCCTCAAACTCTCTGGCCGGTACGGCGGGAAGGAACCCTATAAAACAGGTTGGCGACTATATCAGAACCCGTAACGGAAAGGTCACCAACAACGCAACGGTTTATCTTTCGGGAAATTACTCCGGCAAGAAATGGAATCTTCGCGGAGGTGCCTCGTATATGTGGAATAAATATAGTCGTTGGGATACTTATAACTATGTTCAGGACCCGGCCTCTCTTGCTGCGGGAAGCGAAAGTGACGCTGCCTTTGCATCCGGATTCAGCATTAAGGGTGGTGCGCTTTACAAACTCTCTGACAGAAGCTCTCTCTACCTTAATGCCGCAGCATACAGCAGAATCCCCTACTCTAACGTATTTTTTGCTTCAGGAACCAACGAGATTACCTCTGACGTGAAGAACGAGAGAAATATGCTTGCAGAGGGCGGATACAGATACCTTTTTGCCAGGGGAAGTGTTGAACTGACCGGTTACTATGCCTACTGGAAAAACAAGACCATAGTCTCAAATCCCTACACACAACAGGATAACAACGACGTGGCATATATGATAAGGGGCCTTGATGCGCTTCACTACGGCACAGAGCTTACTATGACCTTCAACCCTGCAAGGTGGCTTTCGCTGGAAGGTAATCTCTCTGTGGGAAACTGGCGTTGGAAAAACGATGTAAAGGCAAATATCTATGACCAGTATTCGGGTCTTAAGATTGACGAGATAAATGTCTACAGCAACGGACTTCCTGTCGGGGATGCCCCGCAGACACAAGTCGGAATCATTGCCGGCCTGAAATTCCGAAACGGCATCCTGGTCAATGCTGACTGGACCTATAACGGACGTCTCTATGCAGATTTTGACCCTGCAGAACGCAAAAACCCTGACGACAGAGCCTCTGCGTTCAGGCTTCCTGATTACAATCTTGTGAATCTTGGTGCAAACTGGAAAAGAGAGCTAAAACGTTTCGGCTATAACTACACTCTTTTTCTCTCTATCAACAATTTACTGGACAGCAAATATATAGAGAGGGGCAAAGACGGTGCCGACCATACTATCTCGACATTCAGCGGGTATTGGGGATTCGGCATAAACGGAAGTATCGGTGTGAGAGTCGATCTGTAAATTTCTTCATAAGCAGCTTATATATTGGAGATATATTGTCTCAGGGCTGTCCATCCAATGTCGCTTTGAAGCCATAAGCCTCAAAGACGCTGGTTTTTCTGTGTTGTTCTCTGCGGCCGCTTTTTATACTATGGAAAATACTGTCTCAGGGCTGTCCATCCTCAGTCGCTAGCTCCCTCCGGCTGAATGCCCTGAGACAGTATTTTTCCACTAATATGTTAGCGGCATCAGAGAATAAATTGTCGAGGCTTATATTTTCACAAAACAACCAAGGTCTTTTTCGGTCTAATTGCCCGGCACTTTGGCGCAGTTTGAGGTATATATCTATATTGCAGCTGTTTACAAATCGTATTTTTTGAACATCTTTTGAAAATCCAAAAAATACTTTTCTAGAACGCCTTAAAATCATTCACATACCTCAAACTGCGCCAAAGTCCCCCCCTTTTTTCACTTTCTCACTTTTCACTCTCCA
>JALOCI010000100.1 GCA_023227835.1 Bacteroidales bacterium | reverse complement strand
TGCACCGATTGGTCCAGGCGAGCCAGTTGCACCGGAAGGACCAGAAGCACCACCAGTTTCGCCCTGTGGTCCAGTAGCACCAGAAGCACCGCTAGCTCCGTCAATTCCCGTAGCACCTGTTGATCCTGTTGGTCCAGTAGAACCAGTCGCACCAACAGGACCTGATGCTCCACCAGTTTCGCCCTGTAAACCAGAAGCACCTTGAACACCTGTGGCACCAGAAGCTCCGGATGCACCATCAACACCTGATGCACCATCGACACCGATACTGCCAGATGCTCCATTAACACCAGATGCTCCCTGAACACCAGTAGCACCAGAAGCACCGGATGCTCCGTCAATTCCGGTTGCACCTGTACCAGACGCTCCCTGAACACCTGTGGCACCAGAAGCGCCGGACGCTCCATCGATTCCTAAGGCTCCGGATGCTCCATCAATGCCGGTCGCACCAGTTAGACCAGACGCTCCCTGAACGCCTGTTGCACCAGAAGCTCCACTAGCACCATCAATTCCGGTTGCACCAATTGAGCCGGAAGCACCTTGAACACCTGTTGCACCTGATGCACCGCTAGCCCCATCAATACCAGTTGCACCTGTACCAGACGCTCCTTGTACTCCTGTTGCACCAGAAGCACCAGATGCTCCATCAATTCCTGTTGCACCTGTACCTGTAGCACCAGTAAGACCTGTTGCACCATCAACGCCCTGAACACCTGTAGCACCAGATGCACCGCTAGCACCATCAATTCCAGTTGCACCTATACCAGACGCTCCCTGAACACCTGTTGCACCAGAAGCGCCGGATGCTCCATCGATACCAGTTGCACCGACTTCTCCCGTTGCACCAATTGAGCCAGACGCTCCCTGAACTCCTGTTGCACCAGAAGAACCAGACGCACCATCAATTCCGGTTGCACCAATTGAACCAGACGCTCCCTGAACTCCCGTTGCACCAGAAGCTCCGGATGCTCCATCGATTCCAGTCGCACCAATACCACTAGCTCCCTGAACGCCCGTCGCACCAGAAGCACCGCTAGCTCCATCAATCCCAGTCGCACCATCAATACCAGTAGCACCAGTTAAACCAGTAGCACCATCAACACCTATGACACCAGAGGCTCCATCTATACCAGACGCTCCCTGAACTCCTGTTGCACCAGAAGAACCAGACGCACCATCAATTCCGGTTGCACCGATTGAACCAGACGCTCCCTGAACACCTGTAGCACCAGATGCACCGCTAGCACCATCAATTCCAGTTGCACCTGTACCAGACGCTCCTTGTACTCCTGTTGCACCAGAAGCACCGCTAGCACCATCGATTCCAGTCGCACCAGAAGCACCATCGATTCCAGTCGCACCAATACCACTAGCACCTTGCACTCCCGTTGCACCAGAAGCTCCGGATGCTCCATCAATTCCAGTCGCACCGATTGAACCAGACGCTCCCTGAACACCTGTAGCACCGGATGCACCAGATGCTCCGTCAATACCAGTTGCACCGATTGAACCAGACGCTCCCTGAACACCTGTAGCACCGGATGCGCCAGATGCTCCGTCAATACCAGTTGCACCAATGCCGCTAGCACCTTGTACACCTGTAGCACCAGAAGCGCCACTAGCACCATCAATTCCAGTTGCGCCGGATGCTCCGGACGCTCCATCAATTCCTGTAGCACCAGTTAAACCAGACGCACCCTGAACGCCTGTTGCACCAGAAGCACCGCTGGCTCCATCAATTCCAGTCGCACCAATTGAACCAGAAGCACCTTGCACACCAGTTGCACCAGAAGCACCAGATGCTCCATCAATACCGATTAAACCAGACGCTCCCTGAACACCTGTTGCACCAGAAGCGCCGGATGCTCCATCGATACCAGTAGCACCATCAACACCTATAACTCCTGTTGCACCGATTTCACCAGTAGCACCAATTGAACCAGATGCTCCCTGAACACCTGTAGCACCAGATGCTCCGGATGCTCCGTCAATTCCCGTTGCACCTATACCAGACGCTCCCTGAACGCCTGTTGCACCAGAAGCACCAGACGCTCCATCGACACCGGTAGCTCCGGTTAAACCTGTTGCACCAGTTAAACCAGACGCCCCTTGCACGCCTGTTGCACCAGAAGCGCCACTAGCGCCATCGATTCCAGTAGATCCTTGAACACCTGTTGCACCAGAAGCACCAGACGCACCATCAATTCCAGTAGCACCAGTGGCACCAGTGTGACCAGTAGCACCACTAGCACCATCAATTCCAGTAGCACCAGTCGCACCAGTTAAACCAATAGGACCAGACGCACCGCCAGTTTCACCCTGAATACCAGTAGCACCAGTGAATCCCGTGGCACCAGACGCCCCGTCAATTCCAGTTGCACCTATTCCGGAAGCACCTTGCACACCTGTTGCACCAGATGCACCACTAGCACCGGTATGGCCTGTTGCACCTGTTGCACCGTATACTTGTGGATATTCAACGAATTTGATCTGACCGATAATAGCGTACCAATACGCATCGCTATACCATATCGCATAATATGGATAAGTACATGCAGTAACGTCAATTCTGTAATATCGATACGCTACGCCATTGTTAAACGTAAAATAAGGAGTCCAAACATTTACTGCAGCAGGTGGTGCAATACCTGTTCTTGTATCAAGAATATCCCAGTTAATATCATCATTAGATCCAGACAACGTCCAATCACTTGGTAGTGCAGTATTAAGGTTTCTCGCATAGAATGCGTATTTATTTATGACCTTGTGATGACCATCACCGTAATCATATTCAATCCACATTGGGATAGCAAACGGATCGCCGGGAGACCAAGTGGGATCGCCACTGTTAATTTGCACACCCCAACCATTGGTTCGTGATCCACTCTGATCAAATGCGTACCAGCCGTGCAAAGTAACATTTGTAACTTCATGGTAAATCACGCCCTCTGAACTCACCGTCACGACATTTGGCGATGGAGTAACAAGTGACGTCATAGCAGCCGTGCTATAATTGGTGCCTGGATTAAAGTAGCCATCTGCTATTCCTAATCCAGTTGCACCCGAAGCACCAGATGCGCCAGACGCTCCGCTAATACCTGTAGCGCCAGTATAACCAGAAGCACCATCTATTCCCGTTGCACCAGTTGACCCGACAGGACCAGAAGCACCACCAGTCTCACCTTGGATACCTGTAGCACCAGTATAACCAGTAGCACCCTCTACGCCAGTAGAGCCAGTTGCACCAGATAAACCGATAGTACCCGCAACACCTGAAGCGCCAGATGCACCAGATGCACCAGATGCACCAGAATATCCGCTAATACCAGAAGCACCAGTTAAACCAGTAGCACCATCAGCACCAGTGGATCCGGTTGCACCCGAAGGACCAGAAGCACCACCAGTTGGACCTTGGACGCCTGTAGCACCTGTAAATCCCGTAGCACCTGTCGCACCAGACGCTCCATCAACACCTATAAAGCCAGAAGCACCATTAATACCTGTAGCGCCGGTCAAACCAGAAGAACCCTGAACGCCTGTAGCGCCGGTTGGACCTGCTATACCTGTTGATCCTGTTGATCCAACAGGACCAGAAGCACCACCAGTTTCGCCCTGAATGCCTGTAGCACCTGTAAACCCTGTGGCTCCCGACGCACCAGACGCACCAGATGCACCTTTAGCACCGGATGCTCCCTGCACACCAGTAGCACCAGAAGCGCCGGTTATACCCTGTACACCAGAAGCACCAATACCAGAAGACCCCTGCACACCAGTTGAACCGGTTGCTCCGGAAGGACCGGAAGCACCACCAGTTGGGCCTTGGATACCTGTAGCACCTGTAAATCCTGTGGCTCCTGATGCACCAAGACCAGTAGCACCAATTGAGCCAGACGCACCAGTTAAACCAGTAGCACCGGTCGCACCCTTTAATCCAGTTGCACCAGTTCCAGTTGCACCAGTCAAGCCAGTAGCACCAACCGCACCTGTCGAGCCAGTTGCACCGGAAGGACCAGAAGCACCACCGGTTTCACCCTGTATTCCTGTTGCACCTGTGAGTCCTGTAGCTCCTGACGCGCCTCGTATGCCTGTTGCACCAGTTAATCCTGTAGCACCAGTCGATCCATCAGGACCAGAAGCACCACCAGTTGGACCCTGGATGCCTGTAGCACCTGTATAACCAGAAGCACCAGAAGCACCTCGTATACCAGTAGCACCAAAAATACCCGTTGATCCTGTTGATCCAGCTATACCAGTTGATCCAGCTATGCCGGTTGATCCACCTGGGCCTGATGCTCCACCAGTTTCACCCTGTGGACCTGTCGAGCCCGTAAAACCAGTGGCACCGGAAGAACCTGTGGCACCAGCCATTCCAGGATTACCAGTCGGGCCAGTAGATCCAGTCGAACCACCAACACCTGTTGCTCCGGGTTCTCCACCACTTGGTCCAGTTGCACCAGTACCAGTTGCACCGGTTAAACCTGTAGCACCGGTTAAGCCAGTAGCACCGGTTGCACCTATACCTGTTGCACCAGAAGCACCAGAGGCTCCGGGCACACCATCAATACCAGTGGCACCTATACCACTAGAACCTTGAACACCGGTTGCACCAGAAGCACCGGGAGGCCCAGAAGCACCGCCGGTCTCACCTTGAATTCCAGTGGCACCAGTATAACCCGTGGCACCTGTAGTACCTTCAACACCTATAACACCAGATGCTCCGGCAATTCCAGTAGCACCAGTTAAACCCGTTGCACCAGATGCACCAGATGCTCCTCGTATTCCCGTTGCACCGGTTAAACCAGTAGCACCACTAATACCAGTAGCACCAGTCGAGCCTGACGGGCCAGAAGCACCACCAGTTTCACCTTGGATACCTGTAGAACCAGTTAAACCCGTAGCACCCGAAGCACCTCGTATTCCTGTTGCACCAAAGAAGCCAGTTGCACCGGCGATACC
>JALOCI010000099.1 GCA_023227835.1 Bacteroidales bacterium | reverse complement strand
ATGGAGATTCAGTAGATATTTATCTTACAGAGTTAAACATCGTTCCATGCGAGTATAGGAATGACAAGCTTCAGTCTAAGGGATTTTATGAAGAGATAACAATCAATGATTTTCCCATAAGAGGTAAGAGACTGCTGTTGCACCTCAAGCGGCGCAAATGGCTGAATGAAAGCACTGGAGACATTGTTAACAGGGACTGGGGATTAGTAGCAAAAGGGACTCGTATGACGCAAGAATTTGCGTCTTTTTTAAAAGGATATCTTAGATAATTATCCTGTAAGCGCTTCTAGCATAGGCAAATATTTTGGCATAGACGGCAAGCAGTTGGAAAGACAGTATAGAGAACATCTAAGTGGCTTCGAAGATTGGGATCATATACACCACGCGGAGGAATATCTGATATTTCCACAAAATGTAGGTGAGTTTTTAAGTATTGATGAGACATCCCTCTCAGACGGGGAACTCTATACGATAGTTACCAACAAGGCAGCACATGGGAAGAAAGGGACACTGGTGGCCATAATACAAGGGACAAAATCAGATGATATTGTATGGGCTCTTAATAAGATTCCCCACAATAAGAGGAGCCGAGTAAAGGAGGTTACCCTGGATATGGCCCCCAACATGGCAGTTATGGTTAAAAAAAGCTTCCCAAATGCAATTCAGGTAGTTGACCGGTTCCATGTGCAGAAATTGGCATTCGAGGCCGTTCAGGAGATACGGATAAAATATCGGTGGGAGGCCATGGATCAGGAAAATAAGGAGATAGAACTGGCCAGAGAATTTAAGAAAAGATACGTTCCTGAAGTATTCAACAATGGAGATACGTTAAGACAGCTGCTGGCCAGAAGTCGGTATCTGCTTTTCAAACAAAGAAGTAAATGGACTTATTCTCAAAAGCAACGGGCGGCACTTTTGTTTGAGAGATATCCTCTGCTTGAAAAAGCATATGATCTCTCAATTGATCTTGGCCGTATATATAGTAAAACCAAAGATAGGGGTGTTGCATTAACTAAGCTTGCACAGTGGTATGATAAGGTTGAAAAAGCATCTATTAAATCTTTTGCAGTGACTGCTAAAAGTATCCAAGAAAACTACTCGTCCATTTTGCAGTTTTTCACAAACAGGAGCACTAATGCTTCTGCCGAATCCTTCAACGCGAAAATCAAAGCGTTCAGAACACAGTTCAGAGGAGTTAATAATATTCCGTATTTCCTTTTTAGACTATCTAAAATTTATGCCTAAATATCAAATCCCCCAACTTTTGTTCGTGATCCGTAGTTGACCGGTTCCATGTGCAGAAATTGGCATTCGAGGCCGTTCAGGAGATACGGATAAAATATCGGTGGGAGGCCATGGATCAGGAAAATAAGGAGATAGAACTGGCCAGAGAATTTAAGAAAAGATACGTTCCTGAAGTATTCAACAATGGAGATACGTTAAGACAGCTGCTGGCCAGAAGTCGGTATCTGCTTTTCAAACAAAGAAGTAAATGGACTTATTCTCAAAAGCAACGGGCGGCACTTTTGTTTGAGAGATATCCTCTGCTTGAAAAAGCATATGATCTCTCAATTGATCTTGGCCGTATATATAGTAAAACCAAAGATAGGGGTGTTGCATTAACTAAGCTTGCACAGTGGTATGATAAGGTTGAAAAAGCATCTATTAAATCTTTTGCAGTGACTGCTAAAAGTATCCAGGAAAACTACTCTTCCATTTTGCAGTTTTTCACAAACAGAAGCACAAATGCATCTGCCGAATCTTTCAATGCGAAAATCAAAGCGTTCAGAACACAGTTCAGAGGAGTCAACAATATTCCGTATTTCCTTTTTAGACTATCTAAAATTTATGCCTAAATATCAAATCCCCCAACTTTTGTTCGTGATCCGTTTTCATCTTAATAACTAAGAAGAAGGAGAAAAAACAGAGGCTGCATTAATATACAGCCTCTGTTTTTTGTAGCGCATAGCAGAATCGAACTGCTATTTCAGGAATGAGAATCCCGCTTCCTAACCGTTAGAAGAATGCGCCATTATCGGTTTTGTGGATGCAAAAATATGACAATAATATTAATTTACAAAATCCGGCAATCAAAAAAGTTGTTTACAGAGAGGCAACGGCTTTTTCAATCCTTGCTATAGTTTCTTTTTTCCCGATAACCTCACAAACATCCGCTACCCCTGGGCCGTTAGAAATACCAAGCAGTCCAAGCCTCAAGGCATTCATAACCTTTCCCATACCATAACCTTTCTCTGCAATAAAAGTTTCAAGGCTCTTTTCAACAAATTCAGAATTGAATGTTTCCAATTTTTCCAGAACACAAACTACCTCTTTCATTATCTCCGGAGATTCCTCCTTCCAGAACTTCTTTACTGAAGCCTCATCATATAACTCCGGACTTATAAACAGGAATTGTGCCTTTTCCCATATCTCATGTATGAAATTTACCCGGACTTTCATGAATGAGACTATCTTCAAGGCTTTTTGAGGTGTAACTTCTATACCTTTTGTATTCATAAAGTCTATAAAGAGAGTCGCGAGTTCATCATCACTCTTCTGAACCAGATATTGATGATTGAACCACTTTGCTTTCTCCGGATCAAACCTTGCTCCTGCTTTATTTACCCGCTCGAATGAGAATGTCTCGATAAGCTCACCCATCGAAAAAATCTCCTGCTCTGTTCCCGGATTCCAGCCAAGAAGTGCAAGAAGATTCACAAAAGCTTCAGGAAAGTATCCATCCTCCCTGTAACCGCGTGACGTCTCTCCATCCTGTGATTTCCAGAGAAGCGGGAAAACAGGGAAGCCCATCTTGTCTCCGTCCCGCTTGCTCAGCTTACCATTACCGGTAGGTTTAAGCAATAATGGAAGGTGTGCAAACTGAGGCATACTCTCTGTCCAACCGAAAGCCCTGTATAGCATTACATGCAGAGGCAGCGACGGCAGCCACTCCTCTCCCCTGATTACATGAGTTATCTCCATCAGGTAGTCATCGGTAACATTTGCCAGATGATAAGTAGGCAGCAAGTCAGAACTCTTGAAAAGCACTTTGTCGTCCAGTGTTGAAGTATTTACAGTTACCTCTCCACGGATAAGGTCTGTCATGTGTATCTCCTCATTTTCCGGCATCTTGAAACGTATGACCCACTGATCTCCATTTGCAATTCGCTCCTGAACCTCCTGTTCGCTCATAACCAGAGAGGTTTCCATACTATTTCTTATCTTGAAATTATATGTAAAGGCATCTCCCCTTGACTCAGCCTCTTTTCTAAGGTTATCAAGCGACTCTGCTGAATCAAAGGCAAAGTATGCATAACCGTTAGCAACAAGTTGATCTGCATATTGCCTGTATATTGCCCTACGTTCACTCTGGCGGTATGGTGCATGTTTCCCACCCTCGGCCACACCTTCGTCAATCTTAATGCCGCACCATCTGAGTGATTCGTTAATATACTCCTCAGCACCGGGAACAAAACGCTGAGAATCGGTATCCTCTATTCTGAGAATAAAATCTCCCCCGTTCTGTCTGGCAAAAAAATAGTTGAACAATGCTGTCCTGACTCCGCCTATATGCAACGGGCCTGTTGGACTTGGTGCAAATCTTACCCGAACTCTCTTGTTTGTCATCTCTCTGTCTTATATTTCAATTTGCAAAAATAAACAATTTTAAAAATAGCTTGACCCATCCCAGCAATGAGTACATAGTTTCTCCTTAGGAAGCCCGATAGCCTCCACCAGATCATCCAATCTCTGGAAGGTAAGCGTTGTGAGTCCCAGTGTTTTCCTTATCTCCTCCACCATTGCCTTATATTTCTCACTATTACAGTCGGAGTATTCTTTAAAATCGACACCTTCAGTCGTTCCCTCCAGGTTTTTGATGGCTTTATGTGTGGCCAGATCAAGACTTGAGCGCGAACGGCTGAAATTGATAAATTCGCAAGGATAAGTCAATGGAGGGCAGGCTATACGCATGTTTACCTCTTTAATTCCTGAATGGTGCAAATCGTTCACATTATCTCTCAACTGAGTTCCCCGTACAATGGAGTCATCCAGAAAAACGCCACTGTGTCCCTCAATGATTGCTTTATTCGGAATAAGCTTCATCTTTGCCACAAGCTCCCGCATATTCTGGCTCTGAGGCATAAAGCTGCGTGGCCAGGTAGGTGTATATTTAGAATATGGCCTTTTCAGAGGAATCCCTGTTGCATGGCTATATCCCATAGCATGTCCCACTCCGGAGTCAGGTATACCTGCCACAAAATCTGCCTTTAGATTGTCTCTCTTTGCAAGTGCCGCTCCACATCTGTACCTGCACTCATCCACATTAATACCCTCATAGTACGAAGGGGGATAGCCATAATAAACCCACAAGAAAGAACAAACCTGCATCTTTTCATTAGGCTTGCGTAATTGTTCATATCCATCAGCTGTTATCAGAACAACCTCTCCCGGCCCAAGGTATTTATCAATTTCATAATTAAGATTGGAAAAAGCGCATGTTTCGAAGGTAACGGCGTATGCATCCTCTTTTTTCCCAATAATCACGGGAGTTCTTCCAAGCTTGTCTCTGGCAGCAATTATACCATTTTCAGTAAGAATCAGCATTGAACACGAGCCTTTGATCCTTTCCGATACATTCTCAATGCCGGAAATGAAGTCCTTTCCTTCAGCTATCAACATCGCTATCATCTCTGTAGGATTGACTGTGCCTTGGCTGGTCTCTGAAAATGTGTGGTGCTTTTCGAGGAAATAATTCTCTATCTCCTCTGCATTTACAATTTTACTGACAGTTGCCACGGCAAATCTCCCCATATGAGAATTCACCACTATCGGTTGCGCCTCTGTATCGCTTATAACACCTATTCCACTATTTCCGGAAAAGTTCTTGATGTCATTCTCAAACTTGTTTCTGAAATATCCGTCCTCAAGGCTGTGTATTGCCCTCTGAAAACCTTTCTGTTTGTTGTAATAGGCAAGACCAGCCCTTTTTGTTC
>JALOCI010000098.1 GCA_023227835.1 Bacteroidales bacterium | reverse complement strand
GGCGTCAAGGACGCCACCGGGACCATGCGATACGGGGCCGAGGCGGCGGCCGTCCTCGGCGCCGAAATGCAGAACACGACCGGCGTGTCCGAGGGCATGGCCAAGGCGATCACGAGCGACTACAAGGGCGCCACCGACCGCATGAACAACGCCATGGATCGCCTGCGCAAGACGATCGGGCCGGTGTCCCAGTCGATTCTCAGGCCGTTCAAGGAAGGCGCGACCGCCGCCGCGAACGCGGCCTCCGGTCTCATGAATGCGATCCCGCCAACTGCGCAGCGCGCCATGCTGGGATTCTCGCTGGCGTTCGGCAAGGTCATGAAGGCCATGGGGTACGTGGGGATGGCGATGGGGGCCATGAAGCTCTTTGGCGTCACCCTCGGCGGGCTCGTCTTTTCGGCTGTCAAGGCCGCGATCGTCCTCGGTGGCCTGACCATCCTGCTGGGCGGTCTGGCGATCGGGTTCTATGCCCTGTACCGGTCGGTGAACAAGAACGCCACCGGGGTGGGCGACAGCTGGCGCGACATGGTGGGCAAGATCAAGCTGGGCTGGAAGTCGGTCGTGGAGATAATCAGCAACGGCAAGCTCTCGGCGGCCACCAGCCGCGAGCTGCGCAAGACCCAGAACCAGGGGGTCCTCGGTTTCGTCCACGGGTTCGAGCGGTTCCTGGAGCGCATGAAATCGTTCTGGGTCGGTCTGAAAAAGGGGTTCGACGAAGGGATCACGATGCTGGGCCCGCAGGCCCGCATGGTGATCGAGAAGTTCAAGTCGATTTTTTCGGTGTTCACCGGCGAGGGGCAGAACACGCCCGAGGAGCTGGCGAAGTGGGGAGCCGCCGGCGCCACAGCCGGCCGGCGCCTAGCCTCGTTCGGCGAAACGGCGCTCACCGTGTTGAGCGAGTTGGCCGACGTGATCGGGGTCGTGGTGGAGCGCCTGTCCAACGTGACAGGCGAGGACATCGCCGGCTGGATCGACGGCGCCGTCGGTGCGTTCAACACGCTGGCCAGCGCGATCGAAAGGGTCGCCGACGTGTTGAGCGTGATCGGCTGGGTGCTCGATTTCGTGTGGCACACGCTGCGCGTGGTCGGGGCGTTCCTCGGCGAGCTGGTGGGCAACGTGGCCACCGGCGTGGGCAACGCCTACAACGTGGCCGCCGGCCTGATCTCGGGCGACAAGGACCAGATCCAGCTGGGCATGCAGGGTATGCGGGATCAGGCGAACGGGCGCAACTTCACCGCCACCGAGACCGAGGCCGGCAACTACGCCCGCGATCTGTTCGGCGCCGACACCACGGCCGGAATGACTCCCGAGGAGCGGAAGGCCTACTACAAAGACCGAGACCTGGAGCAGGCCAAGGGGCTCATGGCCGAGCAGGAGAAGATCTCCACGTACATGGGGACGACTGCCGGCGAGTGGGCCGCCGGCGCGCGGCCGATCGGCGCCCAGACGGCCTTCGGGAATCTGGACGCGGGCACCCAGGCGCAGTGGCTCAAGGTGTTCGACAACATGTCCAAGGTGATCAAGGATCTGGGTGGTCGGCCCGTCAACCTGTACGTGGACCGCGAGAAGATCGCCACCGCCGTGGGCGACAGTGGGACGGCCAAGGGCACGCGGTCGCTGGACGAGGGCGACGCCCTGATCTGAGGAGGCAACCGTGGGGCAAAAGTACGACGCCAAGAACGAGGCCCCGGAACGCAAGCCCAAGGGTAGCAATCTCGGATCGCTCGCTGCGCAGGGGACCAAGAAAGAGGCCAAGGGCTACCTGCGCAACCTGCTGCTGTACGACTCGCCGCCCGGCGACTTCCGGGACACCATGGATTTCTGGTTCAGGCCCGCGCCCGTGCGCGAGGCCCTGCGCGTCAACTGGGAAAAGTCCACGCCGCTGGGCATGTCGCACGGCTACGCCAGCTACACCAGCACCGACAACGTGCCGATCGATCTGGAGATCAAGCAGAACGCCCTCACCATCCTGAAGGAAACGATCGCGGGCGCAGCTCGTGGAACCGGCGAGGGCAGCAGCAGCGACATGGCCACGATCGCAAGCATGATGGAGGACGACCGGCGGTTCCTGGAGGCCATGGCCTACCCGGGCGCCGGGCCGAGCGGCGCGATCGAGGCGGCCGCGCCTGCCGGGATCTTGTGCCTCCCCGGTCTCTTGACTTTGCGGGTGCGCCTGATCTCGGTGGATTTCACGTTCGAGGATTGCGACGCCGAGGGGCGCCTGCGCGCGTGGGCCGCGTCGGTCTCGTTCGAGGAGGCGCCGATGGGGCGGATCACCATGCAGGACCATCTCACGAACGGGATGTTCCGCACGTGGGGGCTGTGACATGGCGCACATGTTTCCCGAGTCCCGCTACCGTTTCTGCACCGTCCTGACCGACGCCGCCGGCCGGCAGTATCTGGACGAGCGCGAGCCGTTCCGCTACGTGGACGAACCCGACAACGTGATCCACGTGGCCCGAGCTGCCGATACCTGGTGGGGGTTGGCGCACCGATATTTCCCCGGGTTCTCCAGGGCGTGCGGCCTGTGGTGGCTGCTGTGCGAGTTCCAGCCCACGCCGGTGATCGACCCCACCCTCGCCCTGGTCGCCGGCACCACCGTGGTGATCCCGTCGGCCCGGCTAGTCCGGCTCCGGGTGTTCAGCCCCGAGCGCCGGCGCTACCACTAGGGGGCCGCCGTGCCGTTCGGCAGCGCGAGCGTGGTGTTCCAGCTCCTGGACTACGACAGCGGGGACGACTCCTGGCTGGGCGACTGGTGGACCACGTGGGAATACCTAAGCCAGCGGCTGCTGCGGTTCGAGTTCAGCGACTCCGAGCGCAAGAAGGACGAGGTGGTGCTCACGTTTCAGAATTCGGATCTGAAAATGCTGGACGCCCCCGTGTTCGCCCCAGGGCAAAAGATCGCGGTGTCGTGGGGGTGGCCTGGGCAGTTGTGCCCGCCTCGGCGCATGGTGATCACCTCGGTGCAAGCCGGCGATCCGTTCGTGGTGAAGGGCCACTGCATGCTCCAGCTGCTGGACAAAGAGAAGCGATCGGGCCGGTGGGAGAACGCCACAGCGTCCGAGGTGGTGCGCGAGATCGCCAGCGCCTACGGCTACACCGGCACGTACCTGGCCCTGGACGACACGAGCGAGCGCGGCACGTTCGTGCAGGCGTACCAGACCGACGCCCGTTTCCTCGCCAAGCTGGCGCGGCAGAACGGCCGGGAGTTCTACATTGACGCCACGGGCCTGCACTGGGCGCGCCGGCAGACCGACCGCGAGCCGGTGCGGATCCTCCAGTACAGAACCGACGCCGAGCGCGGCAGCATCCTGGAGCCGCCGCAGTTCGAGATCGACATGTCCAAGCCCACCGGCAAAGTGCGCGTTGTGGCGCGTCACCCGGTGACCAAGGAACTGATCGAGGCAACCGCCGGTCCGCAGAACAACGACCTCGTGGCAGCCCTCGGACGGGAGGACCTGGTGGGCGACCCCGACAGCGACAGCGGGCTCCGAGGTGGACGCCTCGCCCGCGTGGACGTGCGCCCGGCGTCGTTCATGAACCAGGAGCAAGCGCAGCGCCTCGCCTGGGCGCACTACTACGCCCGGGTCAAGGGGCGGTACAAGATGAAGCTCCCGAGCGTGATCGGGGATTCGCGCGTGGGCGCGAAGTGCACGATCGGCTGCTACGGCATGAGCGAAAGCGCCGACGGCCTGTACTACGTCACCGAGTCCAGGGACACGATCGAGGCCGGCAGGTTCGTGCAGGCCTACGACTGTGAAAAGGACAGCATGCGCCGGGCGCCGGCAGCCAAGAAAGTGAGCGTCCCCAAGTCGAACCCCAAGGCGGACGACGTGACGGCCAAGCCCTCGGGCGAGCTGTCCCGCAAGCTGACCACCACGACAGATCCGAACGGCAACGTGGTGGCGGCCTGGGCGTTCGTGGACTCAGGCGGGGAGGCCGTGGGAGGGATCAGCCAGTTGACCCCCGAGGAGCTGGCCGAGTATGACGATCCCCAGATTCTGTACGAGCTGGGCGCAGCGAGCGCCGAGCCCGACTCGGGGCAATAGCCCCAGGAGGTAAAGGCCATGAGAACGATCACGATCCTGCTGGTCCTGCTGGTTCTGCTCCCGAGCTGCGCGGAAAGCGCCGCGGTGGATCTGTACGCCGAACCCGACGGCGACGGCGACACGGACACCGACGCCGACACCGACACGGACACCGAGCCCGACACCGACACCGACACCGACACCGACACCGACACCGACTGGGTGTTCGACTGCGCCCGGGCGTGCGACGCGGAGGCCGTGTGCGGCGCCATGTCGTCCACCTATTCGGGCTGGGATGCCTGTTTCGATGGGTGCGAGGCGTCACTGGCCACCGAGATGAACGAGGCCCAGGAGGAGGCCGTGGCGTGCGTCTGGTTCGATTGCGTCCTGGAGTCCGAGGCCGGCGATCTTCCGTGCACCGAGTGGGTGCCCTGTATCCACGCCTGCACGCAGTGGCTGTTTGGATAGGGGGCGAACGTGACCGGATTCGGACAGGGCGGGAGCGGGTTTGGTGGCGACGACATGAGCGGCGCCCGGTTCCCGTTCCTGTACCCCGGGATCGTGACCGAGAACTGGAACCCCGAGCACCCCGGGCAGATCCGCGCGCAGATCCCCGGGGTCATGGACGAGACCCCGTGGGCGCGCAACCGCACGGGGGGCGCCCGCCGCTGGGGAGCCACCGACATGCCGCCCAAAGGCGCGAGCGTGTGGATCCAGTTCGTCATGGGCGACCCGTCGCAGCCCGTCTGGGACTACGGGGATCACGCCGGCGAGGGTGAAACGGCCGAGGAGTTCCCCGAGGCCGTGGACCCCGCGGTGTCGGTCTGGGGCCGCGGTCCGTTCCGGGTCGTGGCGGACACGCGCGCAGGCGCCGAGGTGTTCCGGCTGGCGCTGGTCAAAGAAGTGGACGGCGTGGAGGAGGTGATCGTCGCGCTGGAGATCAACGGGCCCGACAACAGCGCAACGATCACCTCCT
>JALOCI010000034.1 GCA_023227835.1 Bacteroidales bacterium | reverse complement strand
CAGTTCAGGAATCTTTTACGGAATTCAGTCTATCCTGCAATTACTGCCACCTGCTGTCTATTCCGGAAGGGTTACAGGCAGAGAATTGTGGAGAGTTCCCATGGTTAATATAGAGGATTATCCGAGATTTTCCTACAGAGGAATGATGCTTGATGTTTCACGCACTTTCTTTGATTATGATGTTATAATTAAATATATTGACTGGCTTTCTTATCACAAAATCAACAAGTTTCACTGGCATCTTACAGATGATAATGGCTGGAGAATAGAGATAAAAAAATATCCAGAACTGACTTCCAAAGGAGCCTGGAGGGGCCCCGGGGAGGTTCTTTACCAATCTTTCGGATCCGGGAATAAGAGGTCCGGAGGTTTCTACACTCAGGAACAAATCAAGAAAATTGTTGTATATGCTGCTGAGAGAAATATAGAGATCATACCTGAGATTGACCTGCCTGGGCACAGTAGAGCCATAACTGCTACTTATCCGGAGGTGCTTTGCAGGAGAACAGATGAAAGCCTCAGTGTTCAGGGTGAGGGCAAGAATGTCTTATGCGTTAGCAAGGAGTCAAACTATGTGATGCTTGAAAATATAATCAAGGAACTGGTTAAACTTTTTCCTTCAAAGTATATACACATAGGCGGGGACGAGGTTAACTATTCTGCATGGAAAAATTGTCCTGACTGTCAGGAGATGATGCAAAAGAACGGTATGAAGGAACCGGTTGAACTTCTCAACTATTTTGTAAGGAGGATGGAAAAAATTGTAGAGAAACATGACCGCCACATGGCCGGATGGGAAGAGATAATAGAAGGAGGCGAACTCAAACCGGATACAAGGGTCTATGCCTGGAGAGGTGTTAATAAAGGAATTGAGGCTGTTATGAAAGGACAACCGGCAATAATGCAACCCGGGCCGTATTGTTATCTTGACATGAAACAATCTGAGGTGGAAAGAGGGCATAACTGGGCAGGTATTGTAACTCTAGAAAAGACATATTCTCTTGATCCCGCAGGAGATAAAAACCTTCCGGACAGCTTGTCTTCACTCATTTTAGGAGTTCAGGGCGGCTTATGGACAGAACTTCTTAACAAGCCGGTACGTTTTATTGAATATCAAACGTTTCCAAGATTAGCAGCCATTGCAGAGATTGGATGGACAAATCAGGATCTCAGAAATTGGGACGATTTCAAGACAAGATTGGAGAGAAATCACTACAGCAGGATGTACAATATGGGTATATCATTCAGGCTGCCGCCTCCTTCAATTAGTTATAAAAACGGAGAACTTCGTAGTGAACTTCCATATCCCTGGGCAGTTGTCAGATACACTTCAGACGAAACAACTCCTACAGAATTCTCTCCGGTTTTCAGAGGAGAGATATACACCGATAATCCTTTTAAATACAGATTTGCAACTTTTTACAAAGATGAAATCATAAGCCAGCCTGTTATGGTAAGCAATGTTTCATACGAATATCAGAAGCCTTCCCTAACAATAGAGACATCTCTATCTTTCCAACCAAAATTCCCTTTAAGCAACCTGAAAGATTACAATTTCTCGACTTATGCAAGAACAACTGAAAGACTGAAAAAGGGAGACTATCTCACCTATATATTTGAAAAACCTGTATTTACAAAAAGAATCACTGTATCGACAGGTATTCCTGAAATTGACTTTTACGGTATCACAGAAGGTTATGTGGAATACTCCTATGACGGAAAGGAGTTCATAAAAGGAAACGAATTCGTTGATGGTATTTCAGTTATTTTACCCAAAGAACCAGTATCAGCTGTAAGAATAGTGGTTACCGGTGAAAGTGACGGATTTACAGCAGCCTTTACTGACTTGAAAATAGATTAATTATCAAGTGAACAAGCGATGCCGGCGTATGTTGCCTTTACAACATCGTCGGCATTTTTATTTGCTTCGCTGAGCTCTTGAAGATTCAGCCCGCCAACTCTCCATCTCTCTATTTTTTCCTTGTAAACACTAAATATTACACTCTCTGCTTTTTGAACCTCTCTCATATAACCACCATTTTTTGAGTTGTATATAAGATTGAAATTCATATATTTACCTCCGTTACCCCTTTTAAGTGAAAATGTTTTGTATTTCAGCGATAAAGCGTTGTCACATGCAAATGCATTGTTTGATTGTGATGATTTTACCATAACCGATGGTTGATTATCTCCACTTTTAACCCACATTGGAACTGCTATTCCTGCAGGAGGGTAACCTAAAACCGTCCACATTGTTGTCATTTCTGGATTCTCTTCTCTTTTTACTCCTTGAAAAACCACAGAAGCAGTTGAACTCCTTCTTGGAATAAAATCCTGGTCTAAAACCCATCCACTTGATCTTTCCGGAGAAAATTCTGGTTTCAACAGGTCTATTCCCATTAGTGAATGGTAAAAAGATCTTGAAAGATTATTAAAAATCCACTGTGGAGTAATATCGGCAAACGGAGCTCTTTTTGAAATAATATCTGTTGCATTTTTATATCTTATATAACCCATACCTTCATCTTTTCTTCCTGTATATGAAAAGTTTGTATAAATAAGATAACCTTCAGGTGCTATTCTCGGGTCATTCGCATCTACTTTTACAAATCTCTGATTATTAACCTCATAATAAGCAGCGCCTCCCTCGGCGTCTATAACACCAAAATTTGCTTCGACTCTTAGCGGCTTTTTTCTGTTATTAAGGAACTTTTCAAAATCCTCCAGATTCTTACATACAGAAAGAGCATCAAACATAAGTACACCTTCCATATCCATCTCTTTAACATCATCATTCTTAAGATTGTAAGACGCTGTATTGATTATTGAAAAACCCGCTGAATTAGTACCTGCCCATACGATACCGGTCTCATCCGGACTATTAACAAGACCAAGAAAATCATATATTTTTCCTTTGAAGAATTGAACTCTGTTATTGTCTTCTCCTGTATCTCTGTGCTTCCATAAAAGGGGTCTTCCATCTGGAGTCATTTTCCCTGTTATTATTGCTGATGTGCAAGCTATAGAGTCTGTAGCTTGAAAAATAATAAAAGCAATGAAAACAATACAAATTTCTATTTTCTTCATTTTTAAATATTTTTAAAAAAGAGTTATCTCATCTCCTTTTCTGTTTCTGGAAATTTTAAGATGTTCGTATGCTAAATCAGTAACCTCTCTTCCCCTTGGAGTTCTCTGAATAAAACCCTCTTTAATAAGGAAAGGTTCATAGACCTCTTCAAGTGTACCTACATCTTCACTGACGGCTGTTGCAATAGTACTTATACCAACAGGTCCTCCCTTAAATTTATCAATAATAGTAGTAAGTATCTTATTATCCATAAGATCAAGCCCTCTTTTGTCAATATTCAAGGCATCAAGAGCATATTTAGTTATTTCAATGTCAATTTTTCCATTTCCCTTGACTTGTGCAAAATCCCTTACTCTTCTCAAAAGAGCGTTTGCAATTCTTGGAGTTCCCCTGCTTCTTCCCGCAATTTCTCCTGCAGCTTTAAAATCTATTGGAATATTTAAAATTGAGGCACTTCTTGTTACTATTTTTAAAAGAACCTCTGTATCATAATATTCCAGATGAGATTGAATACCAAATCTTGCTCTCAAAGGAGATGTAAGAAGACCGCTTCTTGTAGTTGCTCCAATAAGAGTGAAAGGATTTAAAGTAAGCTGAACGGACCTTGCTCCGGGACCCTTGTCTATCATAAGGTCTATTGTAAAGTCCTCCATTGCGGAATACAGATACTCCTCAACAACAGGAGAGAGCCTGTGAATTTCGTCAATAAAAAGAACATCCCCTTTGTCGAGTGAAGTCAGGAGACCTGCAAGATCCCCTGGTTTATCCAGAACAGGTCCTGAAGTTATTTTCATTCCAACACCGAGTTCGTTTGCTACTATATGGGCGAGAGTAGTTTTTCCCAAACCGGGAGGACCGTGAAGCAATACATGGTCCAAAGATTCTCCGCGGAGCATCGCAGCTCTTACAAAAATCTTAAGATTTTCTATTATTTTCTCCTGTCCCGCAAACTCGGAAAAATCCTGAGGTCTTATCTCACCGTCAAAATCTTTATCTTTGTTTTCTCTCTCTTCGCGAGGATCGAAAGCCGTCATATTTCCTTTCTTTATTACTACAAATATATATTATTCTTTTTATAAAAACTTTTGATTTTTATTATTGCACGTTGATAAGTTGATAACTAAACTTCTTGACAAGTATATTGGATTTATTAACAAAAATCAACACAGATACTAACAATTATAAAACAATTTAACAAAATAATTGATAGTAGTTTAAAGAAATTTTTATTTGGTTTTCAACAACTGTTTATAAGTTGAAATTTTATCTTTCAACAACAGTTACATGTGGATAAAAAATTGAAAAAATGATGAAAAATTGTGAATAGAAAATTTGGATATTTCAGACCTATTCCGGTATAAAAAATTTTTCTGATTTTAGAAAATTATTTATTAATACTTTTCAACTCATAAAATTTACGTTATTAACAATTGTTAATATTTAATGTTAATAAACTATCTTTGTCCCCGTTTTATGAAAGACACCATAGCAGAAGAGGTTGATTTTATCGGACAAGAGCCTAATAGAGAGCTAATTGAATGGGTACACAGCTCCGGAAAAGGTTCTCTTGTTGCAGAGGGACTGTATTCTTCAGCCAAAGCGTGTGCTATGGCTTCCGCAATGGAAAGAGGGATACATATGGTACTTCTCGACAACAAAGAAGACGCGGCATATTGTGCTTCCGACCTCTCATCTCTTCTGGACGGAGATACGGTTTTTTTCTTTCCTTCCTCTGTAAATCTTTCTCTTAAGAACAGACATAAAGATTCCTCCTTTCAAGTCCAAAGAACAGCAGCAATAGGAGCTATAACCTCGTATAACAAAGAACAGAGGGGGAAAAGGGTTATACTTGTCGGTTATCCTGAGTCCTTCTCGGAAAAACTTATAAATGAGAAAAAGCTAAAATCTTCTATACTTGAAATCTCTGAAGGGGATTCCCTCTCTCACGATTTTATAAAAGAGACACTTTTGGCATACTCATTTACGAAGGTTGACTTTGTGCAGGAGCCCGGGGAGTTCGCTTTAAGAGGAAGCCTGATAGATCTCTTCTCTTTTTCCGATAGCAGACCATACAGGTTGGACTTCTTCGGAGACACGGTAGAGAGCATAAGGGTTTTTGATATAGATTCTCAAAGATCCGTTGAAGAGAGGAAAAAGATAGATGTTTTCCCGAATATTTATGAAGGAAATGAGTTATCAGAATTGACGGATATTTTCTCTTTTGCTGATCATAAGTCTACTCTCTGGTTCACAGATTACGAATATTTTGTCAATAAGGCGGAGAAGTTCATTAATGAGGGGAGTGAAGAGGCGGAAGGTTTATTGGTAAGACCTGAAGAATTAAGGAATATATTCGAAAATCATAAGCGGATATATTTATCTTCGGTTTCTCAGGCAGTGGGCTACAATAAAAAAATTACATACAGAACCGTTCCTCAACCAACTTTTAACAAGAACTTTGAGCTTCTTGCAAAGGATATTAAGGACAAGCAGGCTGCGGGATATAAGGTGTCCATACTGAGTGTGAATCCAACACAGATAGAGAGACTTAAAAATATATTCTCATCTTCTGTTGAATCTATGAATATAGGATTTTCTTCCAAAACGTTTTCTCTTCATGAGGGATTTATAGATCACACAGCAAAAATATGCCTGTATACCGATCACCAGATATTTGAAAGGTATCATAGGGTAAAACTAAACCGTTCGGTTGAGAGGAGCGAAAGGCTTACTATAAATGAACTTAATTCGTACCAGACAGGAGATTACATTGTACATATAGACCACGGAATAGGCATGTTCGGAGGTCTTGTAAAGACAAATATTAACGGAAAGCAGCAGGAGGCGGTAAAACTTATATATAAGGACGGAGATGTTATTTTCGTCTCAATTCACGGATTGCACAGGATTTCAAGGTATAAATCAGGCGATTCGCAACCTCCCAAGGTGTATAAATTAGGCACTGCTGCATGGCAGAAACTGAAAACTCAGACAAAATCCAAGGTAAAGGATATAGCAAAGGATTTGATCTCTTTGTATGCAAAAAGAAGAGAGGCTCAGGGCTTTGCTTTTTCTCACGACTCTTTTATGCAACACGAGCTGGAGGCTTCATTCCTTTATGAGGATACTCCGGACCAGATAAAGGCTACAAAAGCTGTTAAGGAAGATATGGAACAACCGTTCCCGATGGATCGCCTTATTTGCGGAGATGTGGGATTCGGAAAAACAGAGATTGCAGTAAGGGCCGCTTTTAAAGCAGTAGCTGACAGTAAGCAGGTGGCTCTCCTGGTTCCGACAACAATTCTGGCATTGCAGCATTATAAGACTTTTTCCAAAAGACTTAAGGATTTTCCTTGTAAGATTGAATACATAAGCCGTTTAAGGGGAACTAAGGAGATATCTGACATTTCCGGTCAGCTTGAGAAGGGTAAAGTTGATATAATAATAGGAACCCACAGACTTCTTAACAAAGAGATAAAATTCAAAGATCTCGGGTTGCTGATTATAGATGAAGAGCAGAAATTCGGTGTTGCGGCAAAGGAGAGGCTTCGTCAGCTCAAACTTGATGTCGATACCCTTACACTTTCTGCAACTCCCATACCTAGAACACTTCAGTTTTCTCTTCTGGGAGCAAGGGATCTTTCCATTATTAACACCCCTCCTCCAAACAGGTTGCCTGTTGAGACGGAAATTGTCAGTTTTGATGAGGATATTATACGGGATGCTATTAATGACGAAGTTGACAGAGGGGGGCAGGTCTTTTTTGTCCACAATAGGGTAGAGGATATCAAGAGTGTAGAGGATATAATAAGGAGACTGTGCCCGAATGTCAAGACATGTGTTGGTCATGGTCAGATGGAGCCGGGACAACTGGAGAAAATAGTCCTTGATTTCATGGAGGGGGATTATGATGTATTTGTTGCTACCACAATTGTTGAGAACGGGATAGATATACCAAATGCCAATACCATTATAATAAATCAGGCACAGAATTTCGGGCTGAGTGATCTTCACCAGCTCAGAGGAAGGGTGGGGCGTTCCAACAAGAAGGCGTTCTGCTATCTGATAGTTCCGCCACTTGTGTCTATAACTGACGATGCAAGAAGAAGGTTAAAGGCTATTGAATCGTTTTCTGAGCTTGGAAGCGGGTTCAATATTGCTATGCAGGATCTAGATATAAGGGGGGCGGGAAATCTTCTTGGGGGAGAGCAGAGCGGATTTATAAGTGATATGGGCTTTGAAACATACCAAAGGGTACTTGCCGAGGCATTCAACGAATTGAGAGAAGAACAAGGAATAACATACAGCAATACAGGAGGTAAAGCTAAAGCAGGGGAGGAGTATATTACCGACTGCACAATAGATACCGACCTGGAAATCCTTATACCGGATGATTATGTAAGTATTACTGCAGAGAAGATAAGGTTATATAAGGAGTTGGATGCGGTAACAGACGAATCTGACATCCAGAAATTCCTGGAAGAGATGAAAGACAGATTCGGTCCTGTTCCGCTTCCGGTTGAACAGCTTGCATATACCGTCAGATTAAGAAGGATTGCCGTTCAATTAGGGTTTGAAAAGATAATTCTTAAAAACGGAATTATGCTTGCATATTTTGTAAGCAACCAATTATCCTCTTATTATAAATCAGAAAGATTTGCGGGAATACTTTCTTTTTTACAGTCTCAGTCTAAGCGTTATCACCTTAAGGAGCAAAAAGAGAAATTATATATCTCGGTTGATCCTGTGGAGAGTGTTGAAAAGGCGTACAAAATTCTTTCAGAGATGAATATCCGTCAATAGGCAATTTTAAATGAATTTATTAATTGACATAGGAAACAGTTCGGTAAAGGCAGCTTTTGCAAACGGGAAGGAGTTATCGGAAGTGCATATCTGCCGGGATGAAAATGTGGAAGGATTTATCAGGGGCTTGATTAAAAATGAGAGGCCGCAGATAATTGCACTCTCTTCCGTGAGAAGGCCGGATAAGGATTTCCTTTCGGCTTTAGAATCCTTAAGTGACTGCCTGTTGGTAGTAAAAGGCGATTCGTCTCTGCCTGTAAGAATTGAATATCTGACTCCGGAGACACTTGGTGCCGACAGAATATGTGCAGCAATCGGATCAGCAGTGATGTATCCGGATAAAGATCTGGTCATATTTGATTTTGGAACGGCACTTACAATTGACCACCTTTCAGCTTCGGGTGTTTTCCGCGGAGGTAATATATCATTGGGATTAAAAACACGATTCAGGGCATTAAGTGATTATACACAGCTACTTCCGTTAATTGAAACACCTGACAAAATTGAAAATATAGGTCGTTCAACAAAGGAGGCTATAGAGTCTGGCATAATTTTGGGAATGTTATATGAAATAGAGGGATATATAAATCGCTATCCTGATTGTATACATATTTTTACGGGGGGGGATGCGATTTATTTTGCGGAGAAAATGAAAAGGCCGATATTTGTTGTTTATAATTTAGTATTAATGGGCTTAGCCCATATTGCAAATTACCATGCGAAAACTTAAAGTTACAGGAAAGGGGTTGTTTTTAGTACTTACAATCTTGATTAGCGGAAAAGCAGGTGCTCAGACTACTGATGCACTAGGTACTTATACTCCTTATTCTATTTTTGGTGTCGGAGATATTTCCAGACCCGGAACTGCATACAATAAAAGCATGGGTGGATTGGGAGTAGGAGTGAAGGATCCGAGATATATCAATTACATAAATCCCGCATCGATTGTGGAAAGGGATTCTATGTCATTTATGGCGGATTTCGGAATGGAGCAGAAAAACACCTACTTGTCAGGGAATGGTGCTAAATCTGCATACAACAGTTTTAATATGCACCATGTACTGATTACTCTTCCTATATACAAAAGATCTGCGTTAATTCTCGGTGCTGCTCCATACAGCAACGTGGGATATAAATTTGCAAAGACAGAGACAGATCCCGAAATAATTAATGAAATGGGGAATGTTGAATATCAGAAATACGGTACAGGTGGTATAAGCCAATTATTCGCAGGTACCGCTGTAAAATTGTTTAAGAAACTTGCTGTAGGTGTTGAGGGAATATACTATTTCGGGACAATTGACCGCTACTCTAATGTTGTATTTGGTTCAAGTAGTGTTTACAGGCAGATAAATACAGGCTATGATTATGTTGTAGGTGCTTTTACCGGTAAGTTAGGACTTCAGTACACTCAGAAAATGTCTGAGAACGTAAATGCTACCTTAGGAGCTACATATACTATAAAGTCCAAATTGACAGGAGACATGACCAGATATGCTACTGCTACAACTTTGGCAAGTACTCTTGATACGATTGTTTTTGATAAATCAAATAATACTCAGATGTCCATCCCGTCTGAATTTGCAGTAGGATTTTCAATAAGGAAGATGGATAAATGGATGTTTGGCGCGGACTACGTAATGCAGGACTGGACAGGAACAGAGTTCACTGCAACTCCGGGTGTGGATTTCAAGCCCGGGAAGAGCTCTTCCATAAAGATTGGTGCGGAGTATACGCCAAACATGTATGATGTACGTTACTATTACAAGAGAATAACTTTCAGGGGAGGTCTCTATTACGACCAGTCATATATGAATGTCCTGGGTAATCAGGTTAACTCAAAAGGTATAACTCTTGGTATGAGTTTGCCGATTTCCCGATGGTACAATTCATTGGGATTGACATTAAATGTCGGTCAAAGAGGGACAAAATCAAACAATCTTGTTAAGGAGAATTATTTCATGTTCGGTATTAACTTTGCGCTTCATGACAGATCGTGGTTCCTTAAACCAAAATATGATTAGCAATTTAAAATATATTAAAATTCCATAATTATGAAAAAAACGCGCATTTTATTTGTAATTGCATTTGTACTTCTATCCTCATCGTTAGGGTATTCTCAGGGAAAATACGGTAAGGATAGTACCGCTTGTATAACAAACCTACAGTTTTACCAAGATGCTTACAAGGCGGGTAATAATGAAGAGGCTGCCACTTACTGGAGACAGGCTCTTAAATTATGTCCTCCAAAAGCAAGTGAGAATATGTTCATACGAGGGGCAGAAATTATGTCTTATCTAATAGAAAAAACTACCGACCCAAAATTAAGGGCGAGTCGTATAGACACACTGCTCAGCCTTTATGATATAAGGAAGGAAAATTTCCCTAGATCAATAGCAAATGCAACAACTTTCAAGTTTTACAAGATTGCAGCATATCTAGGTGATCAGGATCAGAAGGTAATGGACGCATTCAACGAGACTATGAATGTTTGCGGAGAGAATACTGCTGGAGATGTTTTGGTTACAGGTATGAGTAAGATATATGAGATGTACACCAAGAAGACTGCTACCAGTGATAATGTTCTTAATATGTATTCAAAAATAACTCCTATACTCGAGAATCGTATTAAAAACAGTCAGGAGCAGGATGGTCAGGCTGAAGCTCTGGCAGCTAAACAGAAGATTGACTATATATTTGCAAACAGCGGTGTTGCAAGCTGTGAAAATATAGTTACACTTTTCGGACCTAAATTCAAAGAGACCCCAACTGATAAGGAGTTGGTCGGAAGGATTGTGAAACTCTTGAGCGACGCACAGTGCTACTCGGAAGATCTTTATATCCAGGCCGTTGAAGAATTGTACAAACTGGATCCATCTTACAAGTCAGCCTCTGCACTTTCAAAACTATATGCTATTCGCAGCGACTTCCCTAATGCAATCAAGTATCTTCAGGAGGCTATAGCAAGTCCGGAGTCCGGCGATGTTGAAGACGGCTCTTTCCTGATGGAAATTTCAACTTATTATGCTAAGATGGATCAGTACGTCAAGGCTGCCGAGGCTGCAAGAGAGGCTATGCAAAAGAATCCCGCGGTTGCCGGTCAGGCATATATGATTATTGGTTCAGCCTGGGGTTTGGCCAAATGCGGTGGAAATGAGATTGAGTCAAGAGCTCACTTCTGGGTTGCTGTTGACTATTTTATTAAAGCTAAAAATGCCGATTCTGCACTTGCTCAGGATGCCGATAAATATATCAGACAGTTCAGCCAATACTTCCCTCTTCAGGAGGAGGCATTCATGTATGATATTACAGACGGCAGCTCTTATACTGTAAATTGCGGTGGTATGAGCGCAACAACAACTGTTAGAACAAGAAAATAACCATGTATTCAGGGAAGCATCCCGTATATAAAGAAATAATTATGGTAGCAGTCATTTCGATGATTGCTACCATCGTTTTATCCTGCAAAGGTGACCTTCCTGCGACAGATTCCATTTCTGCAAAGGAATTTCCGACGCAAGTGATTGACAGAATGTCTTTTCAGCAGACAAGTGGGGGTATTGTAGTCTTAAGGGTGTATGCTAAAAAAATGGAACGTTATACCACGGCCAAAGAACCGTATGATTTTTTCCCCGAAGGTATTAACGTTAAGGCTTATACTAAAGACGGAGCCTTGGAGACAGAAATCAGGGCAAATTCCGCAAAACACAAGACAGCGGCTAGCGACGAAGTGTGGGAAGCATACGGAAACGTAATCATTAACAACTATGTGAAAGGAGAGAGGATGGTTACGGACACTCTTTACTGGAACAGGCTTACCAAAAAAATATATACTCATTGTGTCGTTAAATTGACCTCTCCCGATATTTTTATGCAGGGGGTAGGTATGGAGTCTGATGATATGGCAAGAAACGCAGTGATTCTTAAGCCTTTTGATAGTTATGCCGTAGTTGCAAAAGACTCACTTGAGATGCCTTATGTTGACTCTGTCAACTTTATAGGTCCTTTTAAACCAAAACCCAAGATTGCTGCTAAACCACTTCTTGTCAAATGATTGTAGCAATAATCATATTGTTAATATCTCTCTTGACTGTTTCAATTTATACAGCACTAGCCACTGCTTTGCAACATTACAACATAGTCAGGATAGAGGTTGACAAAAGACAGGAATACAAATATGCAGAGGTAGTTGCAAGGTTGGCAGGAGACAGGGGAAGATCAATATCTGCAATGAATACGGGTAAGCGGATATTTCTGTTAATTTTCGGAATATCATTCTATTCCCTGACTTTTGATACACTCTTTGCCTTATTAGGGGATTTTATTTTATTTTCAGTTATCCTGCAAATTATTCTTTCTGTAGCGGTAGTACTACTGGTTGCTGAAATCGTACCAAAAGTTGTGGCCTCCGCCAATCCAGACAAGGTCCTGAGAATATTCTACGGACTTGCTGCCGTATCATACAGGATTTTTTACCGATTAGTAAGAAAAGAGGAGATAAAGGAAGATGAACCAGTGGGTCAGGATGTGATGATGATACAGAATGCTCTGGATTTCTCGGACGTTGTTCTCAGAGAGTGCATGATTCCGAGGACTGAGGTCTGTGCGGTGGAGGAGGGTAGTTCCTATGAGGAGCTTCTTGATTTATTTGCAAAGACTAACTATTCCAGAATAATAGTTTATAAGGAGAGCATAGATTCAATTACAGGTTACATTCATTCAAAAGACCTTTTCAAGGGAAAAAGGCCGGTTTCTGAACTTATCAGAAAGATTGACTTTTTTGAAGAGACAACTAAGGCTCAGAAACTCCTTGAAACCTTGATAAAAAGCCGGAGTGCAATAGCTGTGGTACTGGACAAGTTCGGAGGAACTGCCGGAATTGTCACTCTTGAGGATTTAATTGAGGAGATTTTCGGCGAAATATCCGATGAGCTGGATAGTGATGAACTAATAGAGAAAAAGCTGGAAAATGGGGATTATATCTTTTCGGGCAGATTGGAGGTTAAATATCTTAACAGGGAGTATGAGTTAAATATTCCGGAATCGGAAGATTACGAGACTCTTGCCGGTTTTATAACTTTTTTCAATGAAAATATACCGGCAGAAAGAGATGTTCTTAAATATGAAAACTTGGTTTTTAAAATATTAAAAAAAGCATCAAACAGAGTGGAGGTGGTCTCTCTCAGAATAGTTGAAGAATAAAGAGGTTGAAAAAATATTTTTATTATCTTCGCGGTTTACATGGAAATAACTAAAAAAATTATATAAAAATGGCAGTTCTAGAAAAGATCCGGGTAAAGATGGGTGTCTTTATTACATTGATAATAGCTGTGGCACTACTCTCTTTTATAATCGATCCGGGTACATTACAATCGGCAGTCTCGATGTTCTCTTCTAAGTATGATGTTGGGGAAATGAACGGGAGTTCTATAACCTATCAGGAGTATCAGAAGAGAATCGACTATTTTACAAAAATATTCCAATTGACTTCAGGCTCTCAGACAATGAGTGAGGAGAATCAGGATTACATCAACCAGAGCGCATGGCAGGACCTCCTTACTGAAAATGTTCTGCTTCCGGTTATAGATAATGCCGGTGTAAAGGTGGGTGATGATGAGATGGTGGATCTCAGCCAGGGGTCAAGCATCTCTCCTGTGCTTTTGAGAGAGCGTTCCTTTATGGGTGAAGATGGCCAGTTCGACAGGACTAAACTTGTTGGGTTTATTAAACAGATCCCTCAGGACAATTCAGGAAATCTTGCCACTTATTGGAAATATCTGGAGAGCAACATCAAGAACGAACAGATTTTTACAAAATATATCTCTTTGTTGACAAAGAGTTCAATATACAATCCGGTTGAACTTAGAAGGACTATTGAGGAGAACAATGTTACTTCCGATGTATCTTTCGTAATGCAGCCGTACTCTTTTGCCCCTGACAGCACAATTGCAGTCACTAAGCAGGAGATAAAGGACTACTATAACAAGAATAAGAAACTGTTTGAACAAAAAGCAAGCAGGGATATCGAATACGTAGTGTTTGAAGTTGTACCTTCCGAGAGAGACCTCGAGCTTGCCAAAACAAGTATCGACAATGTTTTTAAGGAATTTTCCACAACTGACAACCTGAAGAATTTCCTTGCAAAGAATTCTGACAAGCCACTTGATACATACTACTACAAATCGGAGGAGCTTGCTTCAGTTTCCCCGATTCTGGATAGTTTTGCATTCAAATCTCCGGTATCTTCAGTACTTCCTGTATTCCTTCAAGGCAATACATACATGGCTGCAAGGGTTAACAGCGTTAAACAGATGTCTGACTCTGTATTTGTACAACATATTCTTATTCAGGATGCAGACAAGGCCGTTGCACAGGCAAAGGCAGACTCTCTTATGAAAGTTCTTGCTGCAGGTGGAGATTTCTCGGCGCTGGCAGCACAATATTCAGCAGATAAGAACCCGAATGCACTTCCCGGAGACATCGGCTGGATGACTCAGCAACGTTTGATTCCTGGCTTTGAATCATGTTTTGATCTTGCTCCTGGTAAACTTACAACATTGGAGACTAACTACGGATTGCATATTGTTAAGGTTAAAGAGAAGACAAAACCGATGACTAAAGTACAGCTTGCGCTTCTAGTTAAGGAGGCTGTTGCAGGTAAGGAGACATTCCAGAAATTCTATTCTACAGCTAATGATCTTGCTACCAAGTCTGACGGAAAGATTGAAAAATTCAATGCTGCCGTTAAAGAGATGAATCTTACCCCTATTCCGGCTACAGGTATAGAGGCAGGCGCAAAGACCGTCGCAACCTATAAAAATGCACGCGAGATAAGCCGCTGGGCGTATGAGGCAAAAGTCGGAGATGTTTCTCAGATCATAGCGGTTGACAATAAGTATTTCTTTGTCGCAGCACTTACTGCAGCAAATGAGGAGGGTATTCCTGAATTGTCGGCAGTGGAGAAGAAAATTGCTGATATCGTAAGAAAGGAGAAGAGTGACGAGAAGGCTGTAGCAGAAGTTTCTGAGAAGATAAAAGGTCTTGCAACAATGGACGAGATAGCTGCCAAACTAGGAACAACTGTAAGTAAACAAGCTGGTATCTCTTTCGGAGCACCGGGCTCACAGTCATTTGACCCTAAATTCATAGGAGCAATTGCCGGAGCTGATGTCAATAAGCTTACCGGTCCTATGGGAGGTAATGTCGGAGTGTATGTTTTCAATGTTGATGCAAGGCAAACAGGTGCATTCTTCACCGAAGACGATGCAAAGGCAAGGAACAATCAGATATTGAGTTTCAAGGTACAAATGCTATCTCCGATACTTGAGAAATCTGCAATGGTTAAGGATAACAGGGCAAAATTCTTCTAGGATAGCGCCATAGGCAATAAACTGAAAAGGCTGACCAATTTTGATCAGCCTTTTCTACTTTAATAATAAACTCCTTTTTAGATATACAATATTGATAAGAAATTTGTTTTTATGCAGTAATACTTTTTTGCGAGTTATGGATACTATTTAGTAACCATTAAAATTATTTACAAAATATTATTTATGAAAAGAATCATTTTAACATTAATTGTTGTTTTCTCTTCTGTTTTACTTTCGGCTCAAGGAATAGAATTTCAACACCTAACACTGGAGCAGACAATTGCAAAGGCAAAGGCAGAAAACAAGTATGTCTTTATTGATGTATATACAGACTGGTGCGGACCATGTAAGCTGATGTCTGCACAAGTGTTTCCTATGAAAGAGATGGGAGATTATTTTAATCCTAAGTTCGTTAGTCTTAAGCTTAACGGTGAAACAACCGTAGATGGAAAATCGCTTGTTTCTAAGTATAAAATTACAGCTTATCCTACTTTTATAATTCTTGACGGTGACGGAAATATGATTCACCTTTTTGCCGGTGGGGTAATCGGACTCGCATTTATCGACAAAGTTGCTGAATCATTTAATCCTGATAAGGCTATGGGAAATCTTCAGAAGTTATATGACTCCGGTGACCGTAGCAAAAAGACTATGAGCTCTTATCTGAAGGCATTAATTAATAGTTATACTGTTGATTATAGACCGATGTTAGACAAGTTTGTTGACTCTTTGAAACCCGAGGAGCTTATTTGCAATGAGTGTCTTTTTATATTTGATGATTTAGCTCGTCTTGACTCTCCACGTACCGATTTTTATATCAAGAACCTCGATAAATTCAGGGCTTCAGTTGGTCGTGAGAAAGCAGATACTCTGTTAAAAAAGAAGTTTGAGGCATATTATGCCGGATTGTTAGGAAATCAGAGACCAAAAAATGAAGTTGAATTTGAAGCCGTTAACAAAAAACTTGACTCGTTGAATTTACATAAAACAGATATCTTGTCGGCTTATAAGACTACTGTTAAGGCTGTTATGACAAATAGCGGTGCAGATGATATTGTTAAAGCAGCAAAGAAGGCAGTTGGAAAAGTACACTCAAACGAGACAGATGTTTTTCTATATTATGCTATCCCGGCATCATTCTCAATATTATCAAATGAACAAGTTGATCAGCTAATGGCTCTGGTTAAGAATGAAAATGTGCGACCTAAATTGGAAAGTACAATAAAAAGAATGAGAGAGAAACCGGCGAATAAATAATTATTATATCAACAGGAGCATTATGAAGTGCTCGATGTCCTTGAGCTCTTCTCGTAATGTATTATATGCTTTTGTCTTCTGACTCTTTACTGTATTAACGGTAATGTTAAGAGCGCTGGCTATTTGGTCGGCGCTCATTCCTGACATGGAGAGCAGGATTATTTGTCTTCGTTTTAGTGGAAGCAACGAAACCGCACGCGAAATCTCGCGATTAAATTCTATCTGAGTAATTTTAAGAAATAAATCTTCGCTCTCCCTTTTTAGTGAAGAGTCAATCTCACCACTTGCAGATTCTATTTCAAGAACAGGTTTGCTTCTTGTTAGTCGTTTTACAGTATTGTTTCTTAGAGACTTGTAAAAGTAGGCCTTAAAGTGTGCCTCATTTTGAAAAATCTCTCTCTTTTCCCATATTTGAATGAACACTTCCTGCAGAATTTCATCTGCGGTGTCTCTGTCACTTATAAATGTCAGGATAAAACGGCGACCGGATGTGAAAAAGGCATGATACAATTTTTCAAAAGAATGTTGATCACCTTCCCGGAAACACTTGAATGTATCTTCCATAAATAAGTTCTGAATAGGGTTAAAATAGCTTTCGGTTTGACAAAATTATATTTTTTTAGCATATATTTAATTTTTCGATAATACCTTTTATTGCTACATGGATAATTATTATGTATATGGAAAAATATTTAGAATCTACAAGAATTGCATCTCTGTTGGCCAAGCAGGCTTTGAATACAATTTCCGAAGCTCAAGAGAAGGAGCTTGAATCACTGCTTGCCAAAACGGGAATCACTCCCGAAGCTATTTATAAAAGCTGCTCCTTTATTGCTCCTGACCAAGAAGAGATTGAGGCCCAGAAAAAGATTCTTAAAGAGGTGAGAAGGGGAATAGCTGAATCTAAGAAATTATCCGGTGTGCAGCACAACATATATGGCATACAGCGTAAGACCCTGCAGCGTTTTTTCCGGTATGCCGCTATATTTGTGGTACTTCTGTCCATATCCCTGTTTGCCTATTATTCAGGCAAAGACAGAGCGCCGGTCTTAACGCCTCATAACGACTCAATAGAAGCATATAATAGTGAAACAGTATTGGAAATGCCGGATGGTAAGCGTCTTGCGCAGTCAGGTTCTACCAATATAGCAGAAATTGTTAAAGATGTACGATATGCAAATGGATCTCAGACAGTCGGAGTTTCAGTTAAAGAATCCCGGAACGAGAAAATTGCCGAAATATATAAGATCAAGGTTTCTAAAGGTTCAACTCATACAGTTATACTTCAGGACGGAACCAATGTTGTACTGTACCCGGAGTCGGAGCTGGAGTTTCCGGAGTTCTTTGGCAAATCAAATCGTTCTGTCAAGCTAACAGGTGAAGGATACTTTGATGTGCAGAAAGATGCTTCAAGACCATTTACTGTAACTACAAACAGTGCTTCAATTGTTGTGCTTGGAACAAGTTTTAATATAAGATCCTATAATAATGAAAAAGTTACAGAAACTGTGCTTGTTTCGGGAAAGGTCTTAATGAACAACATAGAAATGGAACCTAATCAGGTTGCAATTCTTGACCGATCAAGCAAGGAGGTCCGGTTGGAGAGCGTAGATGCTTCTGTCTATCGAGAGAGGGCTATGGGTATGTTTGTGTTCGAGAACAGGAGTCTTGATGAGATCATGAGGGAGTTCAGTCTTTGGTTTGGATTTGAATATAGTTTTGAATCTAATTCATTGGCAGATAAGAGGTACAGGATAAAACTACCTAGAACTGATAATTTTAATCTGTTAATGGATTTGATGGAGAAAACCGGTGAAATGAGATTCGTAGTAAATGAAAATAATATAGAGGTAAAATCAGTAAAGCAATAACTAAACATAAAAAAACCACTCATTAACCATGACTCGGACAGGAGTTCCGGTTAATGAGCGGTGAGAGAATAAATGGGTTCAGTTCTCAAACCGATTCCAGCAAAGAAAAACAGTTATGAACCCATTTAATTTAAACTATAAATCTATGAAAAAAAAGTGGATTGAACGTGCTTTTGCCTTGCTTTTTTTAATCGGATTGGCTTCTGTACAACTTGTTGCACAGAACAATCGACTAATAAGCATTAACCGGCAAAATGTTTCTTTTGGTGAGATTGTTCGTGAAGTAGAGTCACAAAGTGATCTTACATTTGTTTACAGTACTGAGACAGCAAAAGGTATCGGAAATGTTTCTGTCAAAATCTCAAATGCTAACATTAATCAGTTGATGGGTTTGGTTTTGGCCGGTAAGCAGTACACCTATACTTTAGAAAAAAATGTTGTTGTCCTTAAAGCCAAAGAGAAAGAGAAACCTTCTCAACCCCGAGGCAACAGAAATCCCGTTAAAATTACCGGTCTTATTACAGAATCGGGTAATCTGCCTATACCGGGTGCCGCTGTTCATGTTGAGGGGACGACTATTGGAGTCATTACAGATAATGACGGCAAATTTGAAATTAACGTTCCGGAAGGGACAAAGAGTCTTCTGGTCTCATTTATGGGTAAAAAGAGCAAGAAGGTAGATATTGCCGGAAAAAATTCAATAATAGTTAATCTGGAAGAAGATGAACTAGCCCTTAGCGAGTTGGTTGTTACAGGTATCTTCAAAAAGTCAAAAGAGAGCTATACCGGTTCTCTTACTACAATATCTGCCGAAGATCTTAAGGTTGCGGGAAACAGGAATTTGATATCCTCTATCAGGAACATAGATCCAAGTTTTAACATATCTGACAACCTCTCTCTTGGCTCTGACCCTAACGCATTGCCAGATATAACAATACGTGGCCGTACAAGCATGGACGTCAATGTTCGCAACTTGCAGGAGGAGAGCAGCGTACAGACTAGTTCGAACCTTCCTCTCTTCATTATGGATGGTTTTGAGGTGACACTGCAAAGGGTTATGGATATGGACGAGGAACTGGTTGAGAGTATTACAATTCTTAAAGATGCCAGCGCAACGGCAATGTATGGTTCGCGTGGAGCTAATGGTATTGTTGTAATAACTCTTAAAAGACCAGAGATTGGCAAGTTGAGGGTTAGCTACAAGGGTAGTGTCAATATTGAAACGCCAGATTTTACCTCTTATAATCTTATGAATTCTCGGGAAAAGCTTCAATACGAGAAGGCCGCAGGGCTATATAACTCTATTGTGAACTCTACTCAACAAAATCTCTCTGAACTTTATAACCAAAGACTTATTGAGATTGAAAGGGGAGTAGATACATACTGGCTTAAATATCCTGTTCAGACAGGAGTTGGTAACCGTCACTCAGTAAGGGTAGATGGTGGTGCTGATAATTTTACCTATGCAGGTAATATCTCATACAATAATATTTTAGGAGTAATGAAGGGTTCGGCCCGTAACACCTTTACCGGAAACCTTTTCTTTCAATATGACTATAAAGGGCTAAAATTCCAGAACGACCTCTATATCATATATAATACAAATACAAATTCACCATATGGTAATTTTTCGGATTATTCTACAGCCAATCCAATATATACACCATACGACGATGAGGGAAATTTGAAGAAGATGCTGGTTCAGCCAATTTCCGGCAGTAATACTCCTCAACTAGTGGGTAACCCTCTATATAATGCAAATCTTCCCAGCAGGGATAATGGTAACTATATCAATTTTCAGAACAATTTCGCAATTGACTGGAAAATTAATCAGGATCTTAATTTCCGCGGAAATATAGGTATAAGGAAGCAACAATCTCGTTCTGACAGATATATCTCAAGAGACCATACAAGTTTTGATACCGGTGACTATACCGGCGAGAATTTCAACATGAGGGGAAGTTATAACTATGGAACTGCCTATCAGTTCTCTTATGAGGCATCAGCAACTCTAAATTACAACAAGACTTTCAATACAAAGAGCACTCTTTATGCCGGTCTGAGCGCCAACATTGCAGAAGAGAAGGAAGATTCCTACTCAATTGTGGCTCGTGGTTTTTCAGCGGCCAATATGATGAATCTTGGCATGGCCGGGGCTTATGGACTTGGAAGTCCTGCCAGCAGTGAGCAACATTCACGCAGGCTTGGTTCAATCATAAATGTTAACTACTCTTATGACCGTCGCTATTTTGCCGATTTTTCAGGAAAACTTGAGGGCTCATCAAAATTTGGAAGTAATGACCGTATTGCTCCTTTCTGGTCGGCAGGTATCGGTTGGAACTTGCACAATGAGAATGTTATGAAAAAAATGGATAAGATTAATACTCTTCGTGTCCGTTTATCATATGGAACAACCGGTTCTCAAAACTTCAGCTCATATCAGGCACTTACAACTTATCGCTATTTTGGCCAAGAGAGCTATAAATTTTGGAATGGTGCCTATATGATAGGTCTTGGTAATCCTGACCTGTCGTGGCAAAAGACCAATCAGGCCAATCTTGGTATAGAGAGCGCCTTGTTCGACGGAAGATTAAGATTTAATATAGATTTTTACGATAAACTTACTGAGGCACTGCTTACAGATGTTAACCTGCCTTCTGCTGGTGGATTTCCAAGTTATAAAGCGAATGTAGGCGAGGTTCGCAACAGAGGTATTGAATTGGATGCAAATCTGTTTATAATCAGAAATACAACCAAGGGTCTTACCTGGACTCTAGGTGGCAATCTGGCCCATAACACAAACAAAATTCTAAAGATTTCCAATGCTCTTGAATTCCTTAACTCGGAACTGATGGAAAATTCAGGATCTAATCCGAGCTTCCTTTTTAAGGAGGGCCAGTCTATGAATACAATCTTTGTGGTTAAATCTTTGGGTATTGATCCTGCTACCGGCCGTGAGCTGTTCCTAAACAAGAATGGCGAAAGAGTTTATACATGGGATGCTCAGGATAAGGTGCCTTGTGGTGTTAACGAACCTAAAATATGGGGCAACCTGAGGACTATGTTACGTTATAAAAATATTTCCCTAAATGCCTCTCTCTCTTATCGCATGGGTGGTTATATATACAATCAGACTCTTGTGGACAAAGTGGAGAACATTAGTTTGTCAAGACAAGTTAATAATCCTTGGGGTAACCTCGATCGCAGGGCTCTCTATGAAAGATGGCAGAATCCGGGTGATGTTGCCTATTTTAAAAATATAAGGGATTTTAATACTACATATGCATCTTCTCGTTTTGTGATGAAGGAAAACGCTTTGAACCTGAATTCTGTAAACCTTACATATGAATTCAGTACACAATGGCTTAAAGACAAGCTCAATTTTGACTTCCTCTCTGTCAGTCTATTCGCAGAGGATGTATTCTATATTTCTACCATAAAACAGGAACGAGGGCTTGCTTATCCATTCGCACGTAAGTATTCGCTATCGGTATCTGCCAGATTCTAACGTATATAAATGACTATAAATATGAAAAAAATATATTTTATATTGATTACACTGCTCCTCTCGCTCTCTTCCTGTAATAAGTGGCTCGATATTCAACCGGAGCTTGAGATGAGAAAGAATGTCATTTTCAAGAATGAGAATGGCTTCAAAGACGTGCTCATGGGATCGTACATACGTATGGGTACACCTTCGCTGTATGGTTTGAACACTACTATGGCGTTGCCGGAACTGATGGCGCAACACTGGACACCTGTCTCAGCAACTATTTCTGCATATCTCTCGAATTTTGATTTTACCCAGACTGAGAGTAAAAATATGCTTGAAACCATCTGGCTGCAGTACTATCAAACTATTCTTAATTTAAACTCTATCCTTGAAGATATTGATAATAAACAGGGGATATTCTCTAATGGCAATTATGAACTTATTAAGGGAGAGGCGCTTGGACTTCGTGCTTTCTTGCATTTCGAACTTCTAAGATACTTTGGGTCAACCCCGTCAAAGATTGTTGCAAGTGACAAGGCTATTCCTTACGTAAAATCGGTAACGAAAGATCCTAATAAACTTGTTTCACTTACATATACAGAAGTTCTGGAAAATATTCTCAGTGATCTAAATGCTGCGGAGAAGCTTCTGGAAGCTGATCCTATCCTTACATATTCTAATGCCGTTCTTAATTCTCCGGCGACTATGGCTGGTGTTGATCTTACCAAACCTCATCCTGCCGATGATTTCCATTATTTCCGCCAGTCAAGGTTTAATTATTATGCTGTTAAGGCCACGAAGGCTCGTTATTATTTGTGGCTGGGTGACAAACCCGCAGCTTTGGAAAATGCACTTGCAGTAATTACTGCAGCTAACAGCGATGCTACTAAAAAATTCACTTTAGGTGATGAGGCTGCGGCAAATAACTCTCAACTAACATTCCCTAATGAGCATATATTTGCTGTTTATAACACTCTTTCTACAGAGACCCTCACTCCCGTGTTCTTCAATAATTACACTGCATATACTCAGACAGCCACATATCTGAACACAGCTTTTGAATCAACCCTGCATACCGCCGATATTCGATATAAGGGAAATCGTCTTTGGGAAACCAGAGTGGTTCCTTTAGTAGGTAATTTTAACTTCTTTAAAAAATTTAATGGAACCGACAGCCAGACTGCAATAAAGGATATCCCGGTTATCAGATTGTCAGAGATGTATTTTATAGCTACAGAGGCCGGACGAGCAGATCTTTTCCGCGATTACCGCATTGCGAGGGTGTTGGATGCCTCTATTGATGCCTCACTTACTACGGATGCCGCTATAAAAGACCGTCTTGAAAAAGAATATCGTAAGGAGTTCTATGGCGAAGGGCAGATGTTTTTCTTCTACAAGAGGCTGGCATATACTAAGTTCACATGGCCTGTTGCTAAGAATGTATCTGAAGCTGCTTATAAGCTGCCCATACCTCAGTCTCAATTAGTGTTCGAATAAAAATAGCAGAATTATGGAAATTAACACATTATACAATAAATTTAAGAGCATTTGGTTGTTTGTAACAGCATCTATTATGTTGAGTTCTTGTCAAGAGAAGGTTGTAAACAAATTTGATTCTGAGAGTTCGCTGTTTTTTTACAATGGTGCCTCTAACAGCAAAGGAATCACTCAGCAAGATTCTATCTCTTACTCTTTCTTTCTTGCAAATAGCACTCTTGTCCAGGATACTACCTGGCTGGATATATATCTGACAGGTATGCCATCTGATGAGGAAAGGTCTATTTCGATTGTCCAGACTAATGTTGGAAAACCCGGTGCTGCAGTTTCTGGAATCCATTTTGTTCCATTTAATGATCCGGGATTAGTCTCGAAACTGGTTTTGCCCGCAAATAAGGTGATGGTCTCGATTCCTGTGGTTGTTAAGAAAACTGCAGAGATGGAGTCTCAGGAGTTCAGGCTGGATCTGGCGATTATTCCCAATGAATCTTTTGTAGAGGGAATAAAGGATAATACTGCATATACAATTAAGATTACCGCTATGGCTGTCAAGCCCCCACTTTGGGATGTTGCCAATAGTTTTCTGTCTATGTTTGGTACTTGGGGACAGGTAAAGATGAAGTTTATAATTGACAATGTGGGTTACAGTGAATTTGATGTTATTCCTAATGTCGATTATAGAATGTTTCTACGTGTGAAAGCCAAGGAAAAACTCGCAGTTTATGAGGCAGCGAATGGTCCTCTCTATGAACTCGACGGGGTGACACGAGTAATATTTCCCTAATCAGTCTTAATAAATTGAGCTATTGAGTTCGCTTGTGAATTCAATACAAGGAGATAGATTCAAGAATTTAAAAGATATTACAAAAATGAATCATATATTAAAAAAATTAAATTTCAGGCATTTTAATTCTGCTGTTGCTTTGTCTGCGTTGGCAATGGTTGTTGTGCTGGCATTTGCGGCGGGTTGTGTGAAAGACACCGGCAACTACGATTATAAAACTTCTGACGAGATTGCCCCTAATCTTGTATCGGGTATTGAAGCCTCATATTCTTCAATTTCAATGGACCAGCTTGTAATTGACCCAGTAATGCAGGAGAATGAAGATTTGTTCGATTACTGTTGGTATGCCTATCCTATTAATAATACAAATGTAAAAAATGACACTATAGGCCGTACCCGTAAACTTGATTATAAGGTAACCATGGTGTCGGGTACTTACTATTTGATATTTAAAGCAACTGATAAGGCCAATAAGACAGCTGTTTTTAAGAGATCAATGCTGACAGTATCCAGCATTTTTGGAGAGGGATACTATATTAACAAGTATGAGAATAATATGACCGATATCGATTTTGTCAATCGTTTTGGTGTTGTAAATTCTAATATTCTTAAAACGGTAAATGGGTCTAGTTTGGAGGGAAAACCTATCAGACTTGCCTATGAGGTCAACCGGTATTCTTATAATGACACTGCAGCTAATGGTACTGTTACAAGAATTGCAATGAAACCTGCCCTTATGGTTTGTTCAGATAACGATTTCAGGGTATATCATGGTGAGAGTATGAAGCTTCTTAAAACATGGGATAAGTTGTTTTATGAAAAACCTGCTGTTAAAAAACCGCAGGGCGTTTGGGCAAATACCAGTGGATTTATGTTTATGAACAACAATCAGGTATCATTTATTAACAACAATGGTGCGAATGTAGGTGAGTTCGGATATTTCTATCCGGTTGATAATATGAAACTGAATCCTATGGTGTCGGTAATAAACGGATCAAATTTGCTTTTTGACGATAATGCCGGTGAGTTTGTCGGCTACTATGTTCAAACCCTTAGTCCGATTAAGTCTGCAGTAAAGGTTGCATCACCATTGACTCTGGCTCCTGTCGGCGAGACCTATTTCACAAATTCTGATCTTATCTATATGGGAACCCAGCAGTACTATTATACATCTGCTGGGCGAACCTATGCTATTGTAAAAAACAGAAGTACCGGAGTTTATACTCTTTGGCAAATGGGCACCGGTAATATTCAGTATGGCTACATTTACGACAATGGTGCAAAAGGCCTTGTTATACCTTCGAATTTTGGTGTTGTAAGAGCTAAGGTATTTGCTCTTAAAGGCGGTGCATCCACAGCTCTCAACACAGTGATATATTACTCTGCTGGTGACAACAATGTAAGTTATTACAACCCTTCTAACCAGACAGAGGTAAAGAATATGATTACAATTCCTTCAGAAGAGCAAATTGTTGCTATTGAGCATAATTTCGATAATTATTTCTCAATAAATAAATTTTCGGTGCTTTCAAACAAGGCCGGAAACTGGATTTTGCGTGTTTACAATATGGTGGGTGCTACTGCAGATGTAGCAGTTCCTGAAATTGCCACCTATACTGGAACAGGTCTTGCCAAGAATATGATTTACAGGCATACAAATACACAGATAACATATTAGTAAGTAATATAAAGATAAATGTTTAGTTAAGCGGCATCCGGATTCGCCAATAATGTTGGAATCTCCGGTGCCGCTTTTAAATTTGGTATGACCAGTATTAATGAAACTTCAGAAAATAAATTTGCTTTATAAAATAAACCAGTTTATATTTGCAGCGTGCTAACAAAAAAGGAGGCACTTTTTAAATATTTGAAAGGTTTATAATATAAACCAGTTTGTTGAAAAAGATTAATAATTGACAAAATTTTTAAAACTCGAAAAATTATGGAAGACAAAAATTTGACTCAGAACGAGAGTCTGGAAATTATCAGCAGGATGATTAAGGAGACCCGTAACAATATGGAGAGGGGAGGAGGCAACATCTTTCTTCTCTGGGGATACATTTGCCTCATTGTTTCTCTGGCTGTCTATTGCCTGTTGTCTAATACGGGAGATTACAGGTTTAATTGGCTTTGGTTTGCCATTCCTGTTATAGGTTACCCGGGGATGATTTATATGCTTAAAAAGCGGGAAAAAGGTGCCATTACAATCGCGAGCCGTGTTATATCGAATATCTGGATTGTCCTGGGTATTGTGGCAGGCTTGCTCTCTATATACATGTTTGTTGACTATAAGGCTTACCCGATAATGTTTGTGATGTCTCTGCTGATAAATTCCGGAGTGGCAATCAGTGGTCTTGTTATCAGATTCCGTCCGATAGTCGTTGCCGGGTTTCTCGGAATTCTGCTCAGTTTCGGAATGTTGATGGTGGCCGGGATAAATCAGATTCTTATCTTTGCCCTGCTTGCAGTGATTATGCTGATTATACCGGGCCACATTTTAAACAATGCAAGTCGTAAAGTTAAAGCTGAAAACAATGCCTAAGGATAATGTAAACTCATTCAGGGAACTGGACCCGCTGCTTCATTCACAGTTGAGGCTTGCGGTGATGTCTCTGCTCATATCTTTGGAGGAGGCAGACTTCGTTTACCTGAGGGAAAAGACCGGGTCGACAGCGGGTAATCTGAGCGTTCAGCTGGATAAGCTATCTCAGGCTAAATACATTGAGGTTGATAAAGGGTACTCAGGGAAAAAACCTCGTACTGTATGCAGGATTACAGACACGGGCCGAAAAGCCTTCGAGGAGTATCTTGAAGCACTTAAAACCTATATCGGATAGCTTAGATTATACATTGAACCTGAAGTGCATTATGTCGCCGTCCTGAACGACATACTCCTTGCCTTCCACACCCATCTTGCCGGCCTCCTTGCAGGCAGCCTCAGAGCCGTATTTCACATAGTCCTGATACTTGATCACCTCTGCCCTTATAAAGCCCTTCTCGAAGTCGGTATGGATTATTCCGGCTGCCTGCGGGGCTTTTGTTCCCTTCTGATATGTCCAGGCTTTCACCTCCTGGATACCTGCAGTAAAGTATGTCTCAAGGTTGAGCAATTTGTAAGCTGACTGAATCAGACGATTCACGCCGGATTCTTCTAACCCAATCTCATTGAGAAACATCTCTCTCTCCTCGTAGCTTTCCAGCTCCGCAATTTCAGATTCAATTTTGGCAGCTACTACAAGCAATTGCGCATTCTCATCCTTTATTGCCTCTCTTACCTGATCGACATATATATTGCCGTTTTTTGCAGAGGCTTCGTCAACGTTGCAGAGGTATAGAACAGGTTTATCAGTGAGAAGGAAAAGCTCCTTAGCCAGCTTCTTGTCCTCAGGATTGTCAAAAACAACCGTACGGGCCGAGAGGCCTTGTTCCAGGGCTGTCTTGTATTTAACAAGAATCTCGTATAGACGTTTCGCTGTTTTGTCTCCTCCTGTCTGAGCCTGTTTCATAACTTTCCCGATTCTGCTCTCAACAGTGTCAAGATCCTTGATCTGAAGTTCGGTGTCAATTATCTCCTTGTCTCTTACAGGGTTCACACTGCCGTCTACATGCACCACATTCGGGTCATCAAAACATCTCAGTACATGGATAATGGCATCTGTCTCGCGAATGTTGGCAAGGAATTGATTACCAAGCCCTTCTCCTTTACTTGCCCCCTTGACCAAACCGGCAATATCCACAATCTCAACAGTTGCAGGGACAACTCTGTGCGGGTGAACGAGTTTCTCGAGTACTTGAAGTCTCGGGTCAGGGACTATTGTTGAACCGATATTCGGTTCAATGGTACAAAAAGGAAAATTTGCTGCCTGCGCCTTACCGGAGCTGATGCAGTTGAAGAGAGTTGATTTGCCTACATTGGGAAGGCCAACTATTCCGCACTGAAGTGACATTTATCTGATTTTAAATTAATGGGCGAAATTAGTTAAATTTTATCATAATTTCTAGTAACGCATAAAAATATCTTATAATCAGATATTTATACCTTGCTTCGGATTGTTGAATTTGCCTTATTGCTAACTTTAATCAATAAGAAAAGTTGCTGTTTAAATGAATTCTCTTGTGATTATGTCAGTTCCGGGATCTGTTTTGTGGCCATTGGTTCTTGTGCGGATATTCCTGCTCTTTGCCGGGCAACCTACTGAAATTGTGTCTGAGGAAAAAGATGCCGGAGAGGTGTACAAGGTTGTTTTCTGGAATCTTGAGAATTATTTTGACCCCTTTGACGATCCTGTCACCTCTGATGATGAGTTCACCCCGACAGGCGAGAAGCGCTGGAGCTGGAAGAAATTTGTTAAGAAAAGAAATGATATAGCTAAAGTCATTATCTCGTTAGCCGGAGAGAACTATCCGGCCCTTATAGGATTTGCCGAGGTTGAGAACCGTTTTGTAGTTGACCAGCTGGTCAGGTCCTCTCCTCTTGCAATGGTTGATTACGGTATTATTCACAGGGATTCCCCGGATGAGAGAGGTATTGATGTTGCCCTTCTTTACAAACGCTCCTTGTTCAGACCCCTGAAGAGCGATTATTATTGCGTCTCCAACAGTGACTCTTCATTAAAAACAAGGCTTATTCTATACGCAAAGGGGGTGTTGGAAGAATTGGACACCATTCATGTTTTTGTCAACCATTGGCCCTCAAAACTTGGCGGAGAATCTGTTTCGGGGCCTAAGAGAGAAGCCGCTGCCAGGACACTGAGAAGGGTTTGTGACTCAATTTTTGCGATAAATCCAAGGGCGAACATAATAATCATGGGAGATTTCAATGACACCCCGGACTCGCAGCTTTTCAGAAACATTATTATTAACTCCTCAGAGAGCCGCCCTCTTGTGAATCTCGCCTCTACGCTTTACAAAAAAGGAGTGGGGACTATTAAGTATAAGACTGAGTGGGAGTTTATAGACATGTTCTTTGTCTCTTTGAATCTTCTCGATGAGGATGAGCCTCTCTTCTGTCCTGATGGAGCGATGAAAATTTATAAACCCACTTTTTTACTTGAAGATGACAGGATATATCTTGGAAAAAAACCATTCCGCTGTCTGACCGGGCCAAGATATAACGGCGGGATTAGTGACCATCTGCCGATAGTGCTTTCAATAAATAAAATGTGGCAAAATCCTGCTAAAAATAAGTAGCTTTGTGCCATGAATGTAACTCCGAAAAAAGCATTGGGACAGCATTTTCTTAAGGATCTTAAGATTGCTTCCCGGATAGTGGAGAGCCTCTCTGTGGATGGCGGAACAGATGCCGGTAAGAGATGGAACACACTTGAGGTTGGCCCGGGAATGGGCGTATTGACTCAATTTCTGATTAACAGGAGCGATCTTGATATTAAAGTCGCTGAGATAGACAGAGAGTCTGTGGTCTATCTTGAGAGGAATTTTCCTGAACTGGAGAGTAGAATTATTGAGGGAGATTTTCTAAAAATGGAGCTTGACGGGATATTTGACGGAGATTTTCTGGTAATCGGAAATTTCCCGTATAATATCTCTTCTCAGATTTTTTTCAGGGTTCTCGAATATAGGGAGAGGATTCCGATGGTTGTCGGAATGCTTCAGAAAGAGGTTGCCGAAAGGCTTGCTTCTCCTCCGGGGAACAAGGATTACGGGATTCTTTCTGTGTTGCTTCAGGCCTGGTATGATATTGAATATCTTTTCTCAGTGGATGAGCATGTCTTTAATCCGCCGCCAAAAGTGAAGTCGGCGGTTATTAGGTTGAAGAGGAACGGGAGGACATCTCTGGGTTGTGATGAGGAGATGTTCAAAAAAGTTGTCAAGACATCTTTCAATCAAAGAAGGAAAACAATACGGAACTCTGTTAAGTCCCTGTTTCCTTCAACTCCGGGTTTTTCTGCTGAATCGCCTCTGTTTGCTAAACGACCGGAGCAACTCTCTGTTGAAGAGTTTGTAGAGCTCACAACAATATTAACTTGTAATAAATAATAAATTCGACAACACTGTTTTATTTGCAGGTAATCCTTACTTGGAGTTTATCGCATCTACAGGATTGAGGCGTGCGGCGGTGTATGCCGGAATGAAGCCTGCTACAATTCCGATAACCGAAGAGATGACAAGACCTCTGAATATGTTGTAGCCACTAAG
>JALOCI010000002.1 GCA_023227835.1 Bacteroidales bacterium | reverse complement strand
ATTTGTCCAAAAACAAGAAATGGTGTAAATATGAAAGCCCCTAAATAAAGGGTCGTAAGATGCTTTTTTATAAAAAGTGTAATTATATCACTGTAACTTTATGAATACCAAGGAGGAAAAAGATTGACTAACAGATAAATATATTTTTATATATAAAGATATATTTATAAATTCACTCTCGAAACCGGCTGGGATTTAATGAATTGTGCAAGCAGTTCCTGTATTTTCATTTAAGGTTTTTCAGGCAGATTAAAACTGTTTTTGCCGGCACATTGTAAAGTAGGGTAAATACAACGTCCAAAATATATCCAATTTAAAAATTGAAACATGAGAAAACAAGTTGTTAAGATCTGTTTATTGTTGGCCACTTTGACGGCCTGCCAACAAGAAAAACAAAAATACCTTGACCCCTCCGATGTTTTTGGAGTAACTGACACCCTGAGGGCCACTATCCTGCCCGAGCCCCTAATGGCTAATAGTATCGTATCCCGTATATATCATACTCCAAAAGGGTTAATTTTAAATACACATATTGACAAAAATCTAGTTCAGCTTCTTGACAGCACTAGCGGAAAAAAAATCACATCTGCAGGACGGATTGGTCGGGGGCCGGAAGAGATGATCAATCCGGCTGGAATGTCCTATAACTATGACAGCGGCTCCTATTTTGTCTGGGATTATAATTTAAGCAGATTAGATATGTTCTCTGTCAACGATAGCATAGTAAAGAAGAGGAGCATGTCCAATATAAAGCTGACGCTCCAGACTTTGGACGCAATAACCGATACTACATTTGCAGTATTGGACTTTTGTCCGGATCAGTCGATAGGAATCATAGACACAAATGGCAGATATCTTAGCAGGATTCCTTATAAAGTTATCGATGACAAGAGTATTGATTATAAAATCCACTTCTTTAATACAAACATGGATTTGTCTCTTGATAAGCAATATCTAATAGCTGTGAGTCAGCAGTTTCCGTATTTAAGCCTCTATTCAATTACAGGCAATAAATTGTCGCTTATATGGGAGAAAATGTTATTTAAACCGAGATATGATTTAGTGAATCAGTGGATTAAGGCTGACGACAAACAGATTGGCGGATTTCATAGTGCAACCATAAGAAATCAACTTATCTTTCTTTGTACTCAGGGGCTTACAATAGGCGATGAAAGAAAAGGAAAATCAATAGAAAGAATCACACATACATATTAGTGTTTAACCTGAAGGGTGAATTCGTAAAGAGCTATGTCATGGACAAGTTCTTTATAGTCTACACAATATCTCCGGACGGGCGCACCTTGTATGCAGTTATCGACGATCCCGATTTATATATTGCTAAATACTCGCTTAATGAAAAATAGATTTTATCTTGTTTTTTTACTGCTAATTCCGGTTTTTTCTTGCCAGAATGCTAAGATTGATTGTGAGACTATTAATTATGAGAAACCGTCCGATCAATCCCTCTTCTTCTCAGACTTTGTTGACAGCATAGAGTTGATCCAACTTGACAGTTGTTCTGACTCATATCTTACTAACGAGGCTATCCTGATACCCCACGACACCTCCTTTTATATCCTTAACATGAGATTGCAATATCAAGGGTTTGCACCAAAGGCAGGAGTAGTGATAAAGTTCAGCTCCGATGGAAAATATGTAGGATTAATTGGAGATGCAGGAATTGGAGATGGTAAGTATTCATATCCAACTAATTTCTTTATCAACTCTGACACATTGTGTGTAGTAACCAACAGGGATAAAAATATACACTATTTCAAGACTAATGGGGAGTTCATAACTAAAACGCCGGTTTCCTATACTGCATTTAAGCAGGTATATAAATACAGTGACAACAGATATCTTGTCTATCTGAATCTTAATAATAAGATCAGGGATGAGCGCCTGGTTGTTCTGGACAAGGATGGTAAAGAAATCAGCGCGTTCCTTCCCAAAAAGACGAAAGTGGGAAGTTTTTATGAGCAGAGAAGTGTATTTACAAAGTATGGCGACGAGATTATGTTAAGGGAGTTCTATATTGATACGATATATCAGTACAATCAAGAAAAAGGGTTAAGTCCCAGACTAATGGTTGAATTTGGAGAAAAGAAGATTTACAAAGATAAATATTTCAAAACCCAAGGAGATCTTGAGGCATATGTCCAATTATTGGAAAAGCCTTTTGCGGGTATAGATGATTATCTTGAAAGCAATAATTACTTTATTATTAAAATATTAGACAATATATCTTTCAATAATTATCGCTGGGTATATGGGCTAAAGGATAAGACCGGGAATCAGGTAAAGTGGTTTGAGTTTAATAAAGAGAACACATTTATAGCATCATCCTTACAGTATCTGGACGGGAAGAAACTCTATTTTATGGCACAAGCGAAAAATTTCGCCAAAGCGGACAGCAACTTCAGAAGCAAGCTGAAACATCCGAGATCGTTGGAGAGAATAAATCCTGAGGGAAATAGTGTGGTGGTGGTTGTGAATCTCAAATAGTAAGAACAAGTTATAAGCAATAATATATAACAATATGAATAAAATTCTGAATTTTATATCATTATTCATTTTTTTATCATTAGGGTCATGCAAAAATAATGTGAGCCCAAACTATTATAACCAAAGTGTCAAGCAAGGAATCCAAATAGGAATTGATTTGACCGGCAACAATGTTTGTAAAGCTTCAAATATCTACGATTCTTTAACTTATATAAAATTAGAAACCACGCCCGATTGCGTTATTGGGGTTATTGATATAATAATACCTGTAAATGATAGGTTTATTGTTGTAGATAAAACTGTTTCAAAGTCAATATTCCTATTTGATACCAAGGGTAAATTTATAACTAAGATTGGTACAACGGGAAGAGGTGCAAAGGAGTTTGACTCGCCGGATGATGTAACATATAATAAGTACCGTGAAGAGATTGTTGTTTGGTGTAATAATCTTAAAAAGATACTCACATATAAGATTGACGGGACTTTTCTGTCTGAAGTTAAGTTGGATTACTATGTCTACGCTCTATCAGTTTATGATAAAACGACACTTGTCGTTTTTCTGAATAATGTCGTTGAAAACACGTTGCCTGAAGGAGATAAATATAATTTGCTGTTTCTCGATCTCAATGGGAATATTATATCAAAACAAGCACCTGTCGATATAAAAAAGGACAAATTTTCAGGTCCTTGCAACCATTCGTTTAGCAGTTACAAAGATTCGCAATTGTTCTTTTTCCCTTATAAGAATACTATAAATACAATATATAGAGATAGCATAGTGCCGAGATACTATGTGAATTATAGAACACAGAATCTTCCAGAAGAGCTGCTTGCCGGAAAAACATTTAGGCAAGTATACAAGGAAATAAAAACAATGGATGTAGGAGTTTTAACAAGATTCTTAGAAACAGACTCTTATATTTATCTGGCGAGTAATTATGGCAAATTACCAATAAATAGTATTTATAATAAAAGGACTAAAAAGGTTTCAACGTTTACATTGGCAGTTAATGATATAAAGACGCTCTATCCATTACCGGTAATTATAGCTGTTTCTGATGACTCTTTAATTGGTTATTGCGAATCGCATCAATTTGTGCCGTTAAAAGACCTGTATAAAAACATCTCAAAGGAGAGTCAAAACATCAATAATGTAATTAATGGTAATTATCAAAATCTTCCAAATGGAGGACTTAAGTCTAATTTCCTAAGAGTTTTAGAAGATATAGATTTCAAGATGGATAAGGAAGAAATAGATTTTGTAAGTAATATAAACGAAAGTGATAACCCGATAATTATTATCGGAAGATTGAATAAATCAATATAATAGATTATGAAAAAGATATTAGTCGTTTTAAGTTTAGTCGCAGTACTTGCATTATATAGATGTACCCCAGCAATTAAAGATAGAACTACAGTCAATTTCCCTTATACTTTTAACTGTAGCGATAAAATATGCTTGCCAATCAATGCATTTTCACCAAAAGATATTATTGTTGCAGATTCACTAATCATTTTCATCCAAAAGCATGAAAAGAATGTTATTAGGATATATGATAGACAAAATTATAAGCTAATTGGGAGTTTCTTAAGTATTGGAAGGGGGCCTAATGAGATAATGCTGGTACCAAAAATAAGACAGTGGAAAATTGTTGAAGATACAGTCATGCTTTTTGTACGTTCATATCCAAAATCCTGGATGTGGATAAATATTAAGGAATCGTTGGATTCTGGGAAAATAATTGTGGGTAAGGAATATAATTTTTTAGCTGATAGAAAAAAGAGAGATATTTCCAGGAGTGCTGGACTAACATTTGATATTGGTGGAGATTCATTGATTATGATGATTAACCCTCAGCAGAAAGATAAATTACAAAGGAATCCTAATCCATATTTCATATATTACGACTATAATAAATCTATTTATAAGGATAGCTTATTTGTCCAAAATTTTGCATTAGTTGAAGGAATGCAGCCGATGCTCTTTAGTGGCCCTTCTTCTATATCCGATGATCATAGAATGCTTGTGCATGCATATTTGTATATGAACTGCATTGATTTTTTTGATCTCAAGACTTTTTCCAAAAAGACTATCTTTTTTTCTCCTGATGCTAAGGATTATAAAAAAATCATTGAAAAACCCACTTATAGGTTTAAAGAGACATGTGGCACTAAAGACTATGTCTATGTTTTAAAAGATCAGGCGAATAAAGGTGACTCTTTGATTGGTAGTTCAATATGTGTATTTTCGTGGGATGCCCAACCTGTTTGTGAACTTCGTTTTGATGAACGGATTAACTACTTTTTTGTTGAAGACAAATCACAGGAGTTGTTTGCTATCGATTACGATGAAAAGATCTGGAGATATAAGATGCCAATAAATACAACGAAGGCAAACAAATCTTCTATTGAAAATGGGATTCATGAGCATTAGTATACATAAGGCCGAAAAAACCGGCGTCACTTTGAGGCTTATGGATGCAATAAAAAAGCTGCCTGATTACTCAGACAGCCTTTCACTTTCTCACTCTTCACTTTTCACTCCTCACTTTTCACTCTTCACTTTCTAACTTTTCACTCCCTGATCGCCTTAATCCCCGGAAGTTCAAGTCCTTCGAGATATTCGAGCATTGCACCGCCACCTGTGGAGACATAACTTACTTTATCGGCAAAGCCCATTTGGGTAACGGCTGCAACAGAGTCACCACCACCAACGAGTGTGAATACACCCCCTTTAGTGACATCTGCAAGAATTGCCGCAATCTTTTTGGTGCCGACAGCAAATTTCTCCATTTCGAACACTCCTACAGGACCATTCCAGAGAATAGTCTTGGAAGCACGGATAACCTTCTCCCACTCCTTGATAGAAGATTCAGAAGCATCCATACCTTCCCATCCGTCAGGAATTTCATTGCTCGGGCAAACCTTAGTGTTTGCGTCATTGCTGAAATCATCGGCAATCACAACCTCACCGGAGTAGAACATCTTTACATTCTTTGCCTTTGCTTTTTCAAGAATTGAGAGAGCAAGCTCCATCTGATCGTCTTCGCAGAGAGATTTTCCGATTTTGCCGCCCTGAGCCTTAACAAATGTATATGCCATTCCACCGCCTATAATCATGTTGTCCACAACATCGAACAGTTTCTCTATAATTCCGATCTTCGATGAGACCTTTGCACCTCCAAGTATTGCTGTTACAGGATGTGCAGGAGTTTTGAGTACCTTGTCAATAGCAACAATCTCGCTCTCCATTACATAACCGAACATCTTGTCGTTAGGGAAGTATTTTGCAATCAGGGCAGTTGATGCGTGAGCCCTGTGTGCTGTGCCGAATGCATCGTTAATATAGCAGTCTGCGTATGACGCAAGTCTCTTTGTGAACTCTTTCTGTTTCTCCTTAATCTCAGCCTTGGCGGCCTTCTTAACCTCCTCTGTTACATCTTCTGCAAGCCCGCGCGGTTTACCCTCCTCTTCAGCATAGAAACGAAGGTTTTCAAGAAGAAGAACCTCTCCCGGTTTAAGATTCTTAGAAATCTCTTCAGCCTCAGTGCCCATGCAGTCAGGGGCAAATTTAATCTTGGCGCCGAGTTTCTCCTCTATAGCCGGAATAATATGTTTGAGTGAGTACTTATCTGTCGGCCCTTTTGGTCTTCCAAGGTGTGACATTATTATCAGTGATCCGCCGCCTGCGAGTACTTTTTTAAGAGTAGGGATGGCAGCGCGGATGCGTGTGTCGTCAGTAATCTGAAACTGTTCGTTCAGAGGAACGTTAAAATCGACACGGACAATCGCTCTTTTGCCTGTGAAGTCGTAATTATCAATCTTTTGCATTTGGAAAAATATTTCGTTATCACTCTTTTATCGGGGCAAATTTAGGAATAATCTTAGAAAAAGTGTTACCTTAGGCGTCATATAATTACACATTTTAAGTTTTTTCGTAATGCTTTTAGAGTCTCCTTCCGGTTGGAAAGATTATGAACTGATAGATTCCGGTGATTTTCAAAAACTTGAACGTTTTGGAAAATATATTTTAATACGTCCCGAACCGAAAGCACTTTGGCAGCCGTCACTGTCTGAGAGGGAGTGGACAGGTATGGCCCATACCAGGTTTACCACCGGGGCAGGGTTCGGTAAGGCAGGTAAAGAGGATTCCGGGACCTGGCATCAATTGAAAAAAATGGATGAGCAGTGGCCGATAACATACGGCAGGGCAGAATTCTCATTTAAACTAAGGTTGGGACTCACCTCGTTCAAGCATGTGGGAGTTTTTCCGGAACAGGCTCCGAACTGGGATTATATATATAAAGAGACCCGAAATCTGGTTGAACAAAGTAACGGGGCAAAACCGAAAATCCTGAACCTGTTTGCTTACACAGGGGCGGCCTCTTTGGCTGCAAAGGCCGCAGGGGCGGACGTTACCCACCTCGACTCTGTAAAACAGGTTGTGAACTGGTCTAGGGTTAATATGGAGCTAAGCAAGCTTGACAATATCCGCTGGGTTATAGAGGACGCCCTCAGGTTTGTGAAACGCGAGGCAAAGAGGGGAAATGTTTACCAGGGAATCATAATGGATCCTCCTGCATACGGCCACGGGCCTGACGGAGAGCGCTGGAAACTGGATGAGCATCTTTTTGAGATGCTTACAGAGGTTTCCAAGATCCTTGCAACTAAAGAGAGCTTTCTGGTGCTCAATTTGTATTCCAACGGCTATTCGGCAGTATTGGCAGACACTCTTGTACGAACCTCCTTTCTTAAGAAGGAGAGCAGAGGTGCAACAAACGAGGCCGAGCTTCAATATGGCGAACTGGTACTCAGGGACGGATTCGAAAAGAATCTGCCATTGAGTGTGTTTGTAAGGTTAAAAAGATAATTTAAATCGCAGATATAATATGCTAACACCTCTTTCAGTAACATGGGCCCCCTCTCCCGAGCTATTTTCAATAGGGCCTGTACACATCAGATATTACAGTATTCTATTTGTTTCCGGATTCATAATCGGCTTCTACATATTTGTGAAATTCTTCAAACGTGAGGGGCTTCCTGTGGAGATACTGGATAAACTGTTATATGCATTACTTTTTGCTGCGGTTGTAGGTGCCAGGTTGGGCCACTGCCTTTTTTACCAACCGGAATACTACCTTCCGAATCCGATAGAGATTCTGAAGATATGGGAAGGCGGCCTTGCCAGTCACGGCGGGGCAATTGGTATTTTGCTTACTATGTGGTGGTTCGTGGCGAAATACGGTAAAAAATACCGTTTTGACTTCCTCTGGCTCATGGACAGAATCGGTATCGCAACAGCTTTGGCCGGTTGCCTTATCCGTCTCGGTAATCTGATGAATTCGGAGATTTACGGAAACCCTACAAATCTTCCGTGGGGATTTATATTTACCCTTAAAGGAGAAACAGTTCCAAAACACCCGACTCAGCTTTATGAGGCTTTGTCCTATCTTGCGCTATTCATCATACTTATGCTTATTTACAGGAAGTGGCTTCCGAAACTAAAGCGAGGCTCTCTTTTCGGAATATTCCTTATAGTGCTTTTTTCAGCACGTTTCTTGATAGAGTATGTAAAAGAGCCGCAAGTAGCGTTTGAACAGGGTATGCCTCTCAATATGGGGCAACTTCTGAGTCTTCCGTTTATTCTGGCAGGTATTGCCCTTGTGATTTACAGTATAAAATGGGGAAAACCTGCAATGATTGAGCCTTTACCTGTAAAACCGAATACGGGGGTACAATCTAAAGACCGGAAGCCTAAATCGAAAAGAGGTTAGAATTCAGAATCTTTAGCCTCGCTCTTGTTCTCTTCTGAGGTCTTTCTCCTTGATGGAGTGACGTTTGTCATACTCCCTCTTACCTTTTGCCAGTGAAATGTTGAGTTTTGCAAAACCCTTCTCGGAGATGAATAGCCTGGTGGCAACAATTGTCATTCCCTTCTCTCGTGTGGCACGGAAGAGCCTCCTTAGCTCCTTTGTAGTCAGAAGCAATTTCCGGTCACGCCTCGGGTCATGCTTGTTGAATGAACCCCACCAGTAGTCAGCTATATGCATATTTTTTACAAAGAGTTCCTTGCCTGCGAAATAGCAATAAGAATCGGTCAGCGAAGCCTTTCCTGCACGTATCGACTTGATTTCGGTTCCTGTGAGGACAATGCCTGCTGTAAAGCTTTCAATGAATTCGTATTCAAACGAAGCTCTCTTGTTTTTAATCTCTATTTTACTCTTTGCTTTTGGCATGGGAGTGCAAAAATAGTGTAAATTTGTCGAATGAACGAAGATTTGATCTGCATATTGGGTCCAACTGCCTCTGGCAAGACAAAATACGCTGTTAACCTGGCACACAGGATTGGCGGTGAGATTATTTCTGCGGATTCAAGGCAAGTGTACCGGGGTATGGATATAGGAACAGGAAAGGATCTTGCCGAGTACACTGTTGACGGGGCTGCCATACCTTATCATCTGATAGATATTGTTGATGCCGGGGAGAAGTATAATCTCTTCCGCTATCAGCAGGATTTTCTGAAGGTATATACAGACATAAGGAGACGGGGAAAAATGCCTGTATTGTGTGGCGGGACAGGTTTGTATATTGATGCTGTAACCAGTGGGTATTCAATGGCTGAGGTTCCTGAAAACCTTGAATTGCGCTCCGAACTGGAGCTGCTGTCGATGGCGGAGCTGATAAAAAGGCTTGAGGGTATGAAATCTCTGCATAACACTACAGACACAGACACAAAGAAGAGAGTGATAAGGGCTATAGAGATAGAGACATACCGACAAAGCCATCCTGAAATGAGAAGAAGTGAGGGATTCCCTTTAAACACCAGATTTATCGGAATGCTTGTGAGCAGGGATGAAAGGGTGAAAAAAATTGATAAAAGACTTAAAGAGAGGCTGGAAGGAGGAATGATAGAGGAGGTTAAAGGACTGCTTGAAAATGGAATTTCTCCGGAAGATCTTATCTATTATGGGCTGGAATATAAATTTGTGACCCTCTATATACTCGGAAAACTTACATATAATCAGATGGAGAGTCAATTAGCCACTGCAATCCATCAGTTTGCCAAGAGGCAGATGACTTGGTTCAGGGGAATGGAGAGGAGAGGAGTAAGGATAGAGTGGGTTGAGCCCTAATGAGAACTTAAACATAATTAACATATGATTACCTTCATTGTGTGCATACTCATCCTTATTGGTGGGTATCTTGTCTACGGCAAAGTCGTGGAACGATTCTTCGGAGCTTCATCCGCAAACCTTACTCCTGTAAAGAGACTGGCTGACAATGTCGATTTTAAGGAGTTGAAACCCTGGAGAATATTTGTAATTCAATTTCTTAACATTGCCGGTCTCGGCCCTATCTTCGGCGCTATCCTTGGTGCAGCTTATGGTCCGATGGCTTATTTATGGATTGTAATAGGCTGTATCTTTATGGGAGCTACACATGATTATTTTTCCGGAATGCTATCAATCAGAAATGACGGAAAGAGTCTTCCAGAGCTTGTAGGACGTTATCTCGGTCCCTGGCCCCGCAAAATTCTTACATTTTTTACGGCTTTTCTTCTTATTGGTGTCGGTGTTGCATTTGTGACAGGGCCTGCAGATCTTATGGGAAGCCTGACAGGAATGAACAAATTATATTGGTTATATATAATTTTCGGGTATTACATATTGGCAACACTGCTCCCGATTGATAAAATCATTGGTGCTATTTATCCCTACTTCGGTGCCACGTTACTGTTTATGGCCGTAGCGGTAGCAGGATCAATGATATTTTTGACCATCGACGGATCACTTAATATGACAGAGCTTTCTGTTAATTCTTTCCGCAATTTTCACTCAAATCCGGAGAAAAATATTCTCTTCCCGATGATGTTTGTAGTTATCTCATGCGGGGCGATATCCGGTTTTCATGCAACACAGTCTCCGATGATGGCAAGGTGCATGACTGACGAGAAGTATGGACGCCCTTGTTTTTATGGGGCAATGATAAGCGAGGGTATCGTTGCGTTAATCTGGGCAACTGCTGCAATTAACTATTTCGGGGGACCTGACGGATTGAATGCAGCAGCGGCGGCAGGTAAGACTCCGGCTATAATGGTAAATGAAATTTGTAACTCCTGGCTTGGGAAATTCGGTGCTGCGATTGCAATAGTAGGAGTTGTGATATGTCCGGTCACTTCAGGTGATACCGCTTTCAGAAGCTTGAGACTTATAATAGCAGATGCCTTGAAGTTCAAACAAGGACCTATTAGAAATCGTCTGGTGGTTGCAATACCTGTTTTTGTTGTTGCATATATTCTTACTCAAGTGGATTTCTCAACAATATGGAAATTTGTCGGGATAGGAAACCAGATGCTTGCTGCAATTATTTTATGGACAGCCTCATCCTATCTTGTTTCCGTCAAGAAACCTCACTGGATTATGTCAATCCCGGCAACCTTCATCACTTATATCTGTGCCTCATATTTTGTTGCTGCACCTCACTCTGTCGGGGGACTGGCGCTTAATATAAATACAGCCTATATTGTAGGAGGGGTAATAGCATTCGGGGTGGTAATACTATTTAACTTAATGATAATCGAGAAACAAAATAAGCAATTTGCAAATTAAAATGAGAAAATCAGCTATTCTTTTTATAACCCTGTCTGCCATTCTTTTTACGACGAGGGCTAATGCACAGAAACCGGAGAACATGAAATATACCGATGCAAAGGAACTTATGTTGCTCGGTAAAGGTTTTACCAACACAGATTCTTATTATACCCGTCTCCCTATAGATTTGAAAGAGGAGATAAGGCCAGAAGTGTGGAGTCTAGGTCTGAATTCAGCAGGCCTGGCTGTGAGGTTCTCTTCGAACAGTAAGGCTATTGCTATTAAATGGAGTGTCATGAACAATTTCCGAATGAACCACATGCCTGAAACAGGTATAAAGGGCGTGGACCTTTACACTCTTGAGGATGACGGGAAATGGTACTATATGGGAACAGGAAGGCCTAACGGTAAGGATAATTCTTCTGTACTGATCAGCAGCATGGAGGCTAAACAAAGGGAGTACATTGCCTATCTTCCGTTATATGACGGGACTGTAAAAATGGAGATAGGGGTGGATTCGTCTGCGAACCTGACAAAACCGCAAAAAGATGTTCTGGTAAAAAGAGATAATGGTGATGCAATATTGATTTACGGGACAAGTATAACACAGGGTGGATGTGCATCCCGTCCGGGAATGGTATACTCATCTATTATCGGCAGAATGCTTAATAGGGAAGTTATAAATCTGGGATTTTCCGGTAATGCCAAGATGGATAAATCGTTGGCAAAAGCAATCTGCAGAGTCAATACAAACACTATAGTCCTTGATTGCCTTCCTAATACAACAGCGCAGATGCTCAGAGACAGTGCATATACCTTTATTAAGATGATATTGGATGCCAAACCGACAGCAAAAATCTATATGGTTGAGAATCCTCGTTTTCCATATCTGAGGTTTAACACAGAAAGGGTAAAGGAGCTTTCAGAAGAGGATATGGTATGGAGATCATTATATGAAAGATTCAGAAAGGAGAAATTCCGCAATGTTTATTTTGTAAAAGGTAAGGAACTTGCAGGAACAGATAATGAGGCCACTGTCGACGGTGTTCATATGACAGACCTGGGCTTTATACGTTATGCAAGGGAACTGTGTAAATATATCAGGTGATTTTTGCCTATTTTGGATTTATAGTTACATTTGTTCCTCATTAACAATTCAATATGAAAAGATTTCTGAAAATTGCCGTAATATTTATTGCGGGATTAGCTTTTTCATCAGAGCTGTTTGCCCAAAAGGCAGATAAAGGTACTCTTAGTATAAATCCTGCCCAGATAAAAGAGTATGTGTATTATCTGGCCTCTGACTCGTTAAAAGGCAGAAAGACACCGGGGAAGGAGCTTGATATGGCTGCGGATTACATTGCTGAAAAATTTAAAGATTACGGATTGGAAACAGTTGGAGGAAGTTATTTTCAGACTATCCCATATTTTACTCAGGATCTTGATGTGAGCAATACAAGGTTTTCAATAGACGGAAAGTCATTTGAGTTAAAGAGTGACTTTATTCCGTTTGAGGCTGCCTCTGATATGAATCCGGAAGGAGATTTCAAGGCTGAAGTAGTTTTTGCCGGTTACGGAATCACTGCTCCGGAATATGGATATGATGACTATGCAGGACTTGATGTAAATGGAAAATTTGTACTTGTGCTCAAGTCCGAACCACGTAAGAATGATCCTGAATCCCCTTTTATGGGAACAAATGAGACTAAACATTCAAAATTGATTGACAAGGTAAGGAATGCAAAGGCGCATGGGGCAATTGGGCTGCTTTTTGTAACTGATCCTTTGAACCACATGATGCTTAAACCACAGGGGTATCCATGGCAAAGCCTTTCAAAATTGATGAAAAACAGTCAGTTGCCGTTTCAGGTTGATACAAGGGAAGCTAATGGTATTCCCACTATTCATGTGGGAGACAGGGTGGTAGAGAAGTTATTCGGAAGTGTGGATTCTCTTAAAACTATTCAGGCCGGGATAGATAAAACTCTGAAACCTCATTCTTTTATTATTGAAAGAAGTATGTGTGAACTTAAAGTCTCTCTTCTTATCAACACAACAACTGCAAAAAATGTAGTCGGTATGATTAAAGGTTCGGACAAAAAATTGAGAGGAGAGGTTGTGATAATCGGAGGGCACTACGACCACGTCGGCTGTATGCTGCAACATAAAGAGGGTGAGGATTATATATATAATGGTGCAGATGACAATGCTTCCGGTACGGCCGGCGTAATGGCTGTTGCAAAGGCTTTCGCTTCAAACAGGAAAGCTCCTGCCAGGAGCTTGCTTTTCATTTGTTTTGCAGGTGAGGAGATGGGACTGATTGGTTCTGAATATTATACAAAGCATCCATTGCTCCCGGTTGAGAAAAGTGTTGCGATGTTGAATATGGACATGATTGGGCGCAATGGTACTGATACTTTACAACTTGAAGGGGCGGATCTCAATCCGGATCTTCGCGATATAATGCTGAAGGAAAATGTTGGTCTGGGTCTCAAGTATGTGCCTACCGGTAATGAGATGATGGGCAGAAGCGATCACTATAACTTTTTTAAACTGGGGATAACCTCTGTGGATATAACCGGCGGTTTGCACCCTGATTATCATACTGTAAGAGACAATCCGGACAAGCTTGATTGCGATAAGGCTTCCCGTATTGCAACCCTTGTTTACAGGACAGCCCGGGTTATCGCAAGTGAGAGCAGGCGCTACAAGGTTGAACCGCTCAAATAATGAATAATAAAACTAATCTAACAATAAAAAGAGTATGAAAAAGATCTTATCAGTAATGGCAATGGTTATTGCCTTGACTTTAATGTGCAGCCATATCAATGCGCAAGAAGCCTTTACCATGAAATATAACTTCAAAGAGGGAAAGGCATATAAGACTATTACAAAGGTGTGTACAACCACCACCCAATCTATGATGGGACAGGAGATGAAGTTTGATGTAAACCTGGATATTCAGTCAGATATGAATGTTACCAAGGTCGACCCCAACGGGAATACCACTATGGTTATCAATGTCAAGGGAAATACAGAGATGAATCTTCCTGAAGCAGCCGGTGGAAAGAAATCCGAAGCTTTTACAAATGAGGCTATTAATGCGACTTTTGCTTCAAATGGACAGTCAGTTAACCAGACAATGGTTGACAAAGACGGAAAGAATGTTACAACCGTAAAGGATTATATTAAGCTTACAGAGCTGCCTAAGAAAGCAGTCAAAGCAGGTGACACATGGCAGGATAAAAGAGTTGACACAGTTGCAAATGCAGCGTCACCATTGGCAGTAATTACTACAACCGACACAAAATACACAGTTGTCGGCAAAGAGGTGGTTAACGGAGTTGAACTTTTTAAGATCTCCTACGATGGAACAATGGAGATAACAGGCAAGGGCAGTCAGATGGGAATGGAGATGATAATGGAAGGAACGGGCGTGACAAAAGGATTCTATTATTACAACCCGGCTATTTCAATTGTTATTGGTGCCGAGAGCCTGATTGAGATGAATACAAACATTAATGTCAGCGGTCCTCAAAGCATGACAATCCCAATGACCCAGACAATAAAAGTTACTTCTAACACAGAAGCTCTCTAGTATTGAGTAAATCTCTATAAGCCTTTGAGCTGGTAAATTTTTAGATCAAACTGATCAACAATGGCCATTATATGGTCGAAGATGTCTGATTGGACATTCTCATAGTTGACCCAGCTTTTATCCTTCGTGAAACAGTAGATCTCAACAGGGACACCCTTTTCACTGGGTTGAAGCTGGCGGACTATGCAGGTGAGGTTTTGGTTGATATCCGGATGATTGTTTATATAGGCCCGAAGATAGGCCCGGAACACACCTATATTCGTCTGTCTTCTTCCGTTTACAAGAACAGTATTGTCTACATTATTCTCCTCGTTGTAGGAGGTTATGATTTTTTCCGTGTTTGTGATGTAATCTTTCAGATAGTGGATTTTGCCGAATCTCTCTATCATTTCGGGAGTACAGAATTTAATACTGGTCATGTCAATGTTGATAAATCTCTTGATTCTTCTACCTTCGGATTCTTCCATTCCTCTCCAGTTCTGAAATGACTCACTGACAAGTGAATATGGTGGTATGGTGACAATAGTGTTATCAAAATTCCTGACTTTGACGGAGTAAAGGCTGACCTCCTCAACTGTCCCGTCAGCACCGTGCTTGGCGGTAGTTATCCAGTCACCCATCCGTAACATATCATTTGAGGAGAGTTGCCATCCGGCTACAAATCCAAGTATACTATCCTTGAAAATCAGAAGCAGTACAGCCATGAAAGCTCCGAGTCCGGCGAAAAGAGTTGTAAGAGATGTGTTTATAAGAATGCTGAGAATCACAATTCCTCCAACGAAGTATGCAATTACGGCAATTATCTGGAAAAGAACCTTTACAGGTTTCCTTGCGTAATCTTCAGATTCTGCATATATCTGAGTCATTGACTGTGTAGCAGCTACAATAGCTCTTACAATGGCTATAGTTATATATATCAGGGCTGCTTTCTGGAAAAGTTTCACCCATATCGCCGAATTTATGGCTATCGGGGTACAGAGAAAGAAAATCATACCCGGAATCATATGAGTCAAATAGCGGAATACTTTGTGTTCCAGAAATATGTCATCCCACCTTGATTTGGTAAGTTTGGCTACATGTGCTACAATCCGGTTTACAATAAAACGCCCGACCAAATCAGCACAGTATGCTATCAAAAAAAGCAGCGTTACGCTTATGACCTCATCGAGCCAGTTGGCAAGGTTGTGCGACATACCGTAACTCACCAACATTTGATTTATTGAGTCTACTACTCCGAAAAGAGCAGTAGCTCTTGTTGTAATCTGTTCTTCAATCATAATTTTCTAATAATAGACAAAAATATGAATTTTATAGTTTGTAGCGCGATTATTATTTTATAACTTTACAATCAACTTATTACACTTAATCATGAGGAACAAATACCTATTTTTTTTCTTTATTATTCTGATATCTTATGGTTGTGCAAAAGATGAGGCTCCCAAGATAGATCTCAATGTTACGGGTGGCCAGGTTGACGGACAGTATCAGAGCTCTACGCAAACTATCACCTTCACAACCAACAAATCATGGACTGCTACGGTTACAAGCAGTGGCGCTTGGGTGGACACGCCACCTGCACCCTGGGCAAGTGTCAGCCCGACCAGCGGTAAAGCAGGCACAATTACGCTGAATTTAAATATGCAGGCAAATCCATCTTACCAAGACAGAGAAGCCTTGGTCACAATTACGGCCGGTACTGTAAGCTCTACTTTCACACTTCGCCAGGACGGAGCTCCGCCAACTGTCATAATAGATAAAACCATGCAAAACGTCGGATATGAGGCAGGCTCGGCAACTGTGGCCGTTTCTACCAATGGAGCACCCTGGTCTCTTACCGGTTTGCCGTCATGGATGACCGCATCGTCAGCAGGAGCATATATTGCAACGAATGTAACATTTACATATCAGGCCAATCTACTGGCAATAGCTCGTGTGGCAAACGTTGTATTCACCTCACTTACAGCGACAAAAACTCATGTAATTACACAGGCAGCCGCACCTGCAACTATTTCAATTGATCAAAGTGCAAAGACGGTAGAGAGTGTTTCTGGAAGTTTTTCCGTGGCTGTAACAACCAATAGTGCTACATGGAAAGCTACAGGAGTTCCTGCATGGGTTACTTTAACCCCATCTGAAAGCACAGGATCCGGTAATGTAGTGGTAAACTACACTCAGAATACAACCAACACTCCACGCGAGGCAACCATAACATTCACCGCAGGATCTGCCGTTAAGACTCTTACCTTAACCCAGCTTCGTACCGGTGGATATATAGATGGAGGGAACCTGTAATGGAAAAGATTATGAAAAGGCTCGTATATACTACAATATTTTTGGCCATCCTGTCAGGATGTACAAAAGATGAGAAACGGGAAGCTTCAGATGACAATACAATCTCTATTGCGGGAATTATTGCTGATCCGCTCACTACGACAAAATCAACTCTCGGGCAGGACGGGCTTTCAGCATTATGGAGCACAAACGACTCAATCGGTGTTTTTAGCGCTAATACAAAAAATGTAAAATTCACATTGTCTGCGGGAAATGGAACGCAAAACGGTACATTTAGCGGTACTATCAGCGGTGCACCGTTGTATGCATACTATCCCTATTCTATAGATGCAGGTGAGGATCCGAAATGTGTCTATGGATATCTCGATGAGGTACAAGTACAGAGCAACCTTGACAATGAAATAGGAAAATATGATTTCAAGGCCAGTTACTCTATTCTTGGTAACAGTGGGGACAACAACAGAATATACTTCCGTACACTAATGTCTCTTATGGCTATTACAATTGACCCAACAGGTTCGAGCCTTGTAAACGACAAGCTACTGGGTGTATTAATCAGGGTAAATGGAAGAGATATAGCCGGAGATTTCATTATAGACCTGACAGACATCTCATCAAAGCCTGACTTTTATGATCAAGGACAGGACTATGTGAATATTGTCATGCAAAATCAGCCGGTTCTGACATCAGGTAATACAATAAAATGCAGGGCATTTCTGAATCCATCCATAAAGGCGGGAGATGCTGTTACTATTGATGTTGTTACAGATAAACATTTTGCGAGGGTGAACATTGTTGCCTCTAAAGATATTGTAGGAGGTTACCGCTATAATATTCCTATTGTTTTGGCTTCGGGTCAGGGTAACGTGCAGACACTTACTTTCCCTGCTTTTTATAACGAGAATGTTTACGGTTCTTATGATTATGACGATGGAAGTGCCAACCTTAAGTACAGGCCTTATATCGACCAGTGGGCTGTTGTTGTAGAAGATGATGAGGCAAGTTCTTTCAGAATACAGAACAATACCGAGAAATGGGTTCTTAATATTGCGGATATCCCGGTTCATATGCTTTGTGGACAGTTAGTGCAAATCAGAGTAGATACATATGGTTTATTAAATTTCAATGTTGGTGAGCAGGAAGCATTTGTGATTGCCAAGGCAAATAAGAAAGCCTGGCTATATAATGCCGAGAAGCATAATGCCTATATCATTTATAATTAAAGATACATAACATGAAGAGATATTTTATAGCAAAAATCATATCAATAATAATCCTTATTTCGGGATCTGTATCTTTGTCATATTCAGAACCTGCCTATCCGTTTCCTATTAAGGTCGTTCAGCCGGACGGAAGTGTTATTACAATTCAAATGCATGGAGATGAGTATGCTAACTGGGCCACATGCGGTAACAGATTGGTTGCTAGGGGGTCAGACGGTTATTATTACTTCGCCGATTTTAATGCAACAGGAGGGAAAGTACTTACAAAAACGAGAGTCTCTCCAAATGTGATGGCAATGCCTGCAACTACAATGGTCTCTCCTCCCTCTTCGGTTTTCATGCAAGCCAGGATAAAAAGAGAAAAAGCTGCAAGAGTAGATCAGAGGGCAATATCGCAGGGGAATCGTAAGTATCTGGTTATACTTGTACAATTTTCAGACAAGACATTTCAATCTTCCAGTGCCAACAGGGATTTTACGGATCAGCTGAACCTGGATGGATATAGTGCCAACTCAGGGACCGGTTCTGCTTGGAACTATTTCTATGATAATTCAAGGGGTCTGTTTAATCCGAGATTTGATGTTGTCGGACCGGTAACTATATCTAAAACTGCTGCCTATTACGGGGAAAATGACGAATACGGTGATGACGCACACCCTGATGAAATGGTTGAAGAGGCGGTTAAACAGGCAAATTCAACGGTGGATTTTTCACAATACGATCTGGACGGAGATGGAGTTGTAGATAATGTTTTCATTTATTATTGCGGTTATGCAGAGAGTCAGGGCGGTGGCAGTAGCACTATTTGGCCTCACGCAAGCGGTATTTACGGAAGAAATGTGGTCCTCGACGGAGTAAGAATAAGCCGGTATGCTTGCTCTTCTGAATTCAGAGGATCGTCAGGTGGCCTCATGAGCGGTATAGGCACGTTTTGTCATGAATTCGGACATGTGATAGGACTTCCGGATTTTTATGACACAGATTACAATGACAACGGAAAGGGGCGCGGACTTGGCTCATATTCTCTGATGTCAAACGGTAACTATAACAACAACGGAAACACTCCTCCCTATTTTACATGTATGGAGAGATATCTTCTCAATTGGATGAGTTTTCCTGCAGAGATGACCACTTCCGGCAGCTATTCGCTTGAGCCGGTCAGCGGAAATCATGCATATTACACTCCGACATCCAAAACCGACGAATATTTCTTATACGAATACCGGGAGAGAACAGGTTGGGATGCATTCCTCCCTGCATCGGGTCTGGTAATCTATCATGTTGACAAGTCCGATAATGATGTGCACGGAAATACCGCCTCATATCTCTGGAGATACTCAAATATGATAAATGCATACTCAGATCATCAGTGTATGGATCTGGTAGAATCAGTATATCCGGAATCTTCGGTTACATCAGGAGCTATGTCTACATTTCCCGGTTCTACAGGGAATAGATCATTCACATATAGTACCTCTCCTGCGGCTGTAGAATGGTCCGGAATTCCTACCGGGTATGACCTGACAAATATTACAGACAATATGTCAAGTGCCTCTTTTACTCTTACAATTGACCAAACAAAAAGGCTGAGCGGAATGATTTCAGGAAAGGACGGATTTGCTATTGCTGGAGCGACTGTAAGGCTATATCCTCTAGAAGCGACTTCGGGTAGTTCAGTCAAGAGTGCCGGAGCTCCATTACTATTGTCAAAGTCTCCGGGAATACAGCAGGCATCCGGTTTTTATGAAGCAATTACAGGCAGTGACGGTAAATATTCATTTATTTTAAATAATTACGGGGATTTCAGGCTTGTTGTTTCCAAAGATGGATATAATACAGCTTATCAGGATATCACAATCTCGGATAAATCCACAATTTTAAATATGACCTTATATTCCGCATACGAATCTCTGTTTGCCACACTTAGAAAATATGTTACATATAACGGATATGGCTTAGGTTACGGGGCTCCCGGTATAAGCACGTATGCCGCCGTTGGTTTTAGTGCTACGGAAATGAACCCATACAAGGGATATAAGATAAAATCCATACAATTTATTGTCGGTGGAAGCAGTGCATCTACGGTTGGTGTTTTTCTTAAGTCGGATAATACTACAATCCTGACAAGAGTTGTATCTTCTCCGGTGTTCGGCACCATACAGAAAATTGATTTGAGTGATGCCAATATCACGGTTCAGGAAGGTAAAAGTATGAAATTCGGCTACTATGTTCTTGGTAGCGACTACTCTTTTCCTTTAGCAATTGATAATGGTCCGAAGAAGCCACAAGGAGGTTTTGTGGGGCAAAGCATGGACTATATATATGAGTGGGATCATGATATGAATCTGGTCGTCTCTGTTGAGTTGATGGATGATAATAATGTTTTGTACGCCCTGGGATATAATATCATTGATCTTCCTAAAACACAGTTCAGCGTCGGAGAGAGTGTAACGCTGAGGTTGGTTAATCCGGACAATCTGCCGGACGTAGAGCGCCCTGTTTCTGTGAAATGGTTCTTTGATGATGTTGCAAGGAATACAGGGGATGTTATCATACTGACTGCCGGCGGCCATACAATAAAGGCAGTTCTTAATTTCGGTGATCATAACGAGACGATAGTGCAGGAGATATTAGTGTCACAATAATTCCGGAACAATAACATGAGAATGAGGGCTGTCAACAAGACAGCCCTTTTCTATTTAGTAAATTCTCAATATGTATATTACCCTCCCTGCCCGGGGCACTGCTGTTTTTCTTAATTTGTTCTATAGCCGCTTTTTATATTGTGGAAAATACTGTTTCAGGGCTGTCCATCCTCAGTCGCGAGCTCCCTCCGGCTGAATGCCCTGATCCAGTATTTCCACATTAACTTGTAAGCGGCTTCATAAAATCACTAAAAAACAGACGCGCCCCGGGCAGGGAGGTAATAACTCAATATTGAGGATGGTGTAAAAATAAAAGAGGGGCAAAAATTATTCTGCCCCTCTTATTATTTATTAAAACTGTTATAGTTGTGACGGCCAGGCGTCGCAGTTGCATATCAGGTTTCTGTCGCCGTATCCGTTATCGACACGTGCAACATACGGCCAGAATTTGTTCTCCATTACCCATTCAAGAGGGTAGGCGGCATATTCACGGCTGTATTTATGATTCCACTCTGTTGCACAAACCTCGGGAGCCGTATGTGGAGCGTTCTTTAGGGCAGAATCGGCTGCAGCAATCTTTCCGGCTTTAATATCCTCGCACTCAGCCTTGATGGAGATAATAGCGTCAATGAAGCGATCAAGTTCTGCCTTAGGCTCACTTTCAGTAGGCTCAATCATCAGAGTCTCGTGTACAGGGAATGAGAGAGTAGGAGCGTGGAAGCCAAAGTCCATAAGACGTTTTGATATATCTCCGGCATCAATGCCATACTCTTTAACATAGTGTCTTACATCAATTATGCATTCATGAGCAACTCTTCCGTTTTCCCCTGTGTAAAGCGTGCAAAAACCACTCTTTGCAAGCCTTGCAGACATGTAGTTTGCATTAAGTATTGCTACTGCAGTGGCTTTTCTGAGACCTTCGGCTCCAAGAAGCTTTATATAGGCGTATGTTACAGGAAGCATCAGAGGATATCCGTACGGAGTTGAGCTCACAGCCTTTACACCCTGAGATTCGCACTCAGCCAGGAATGGGTGGCAAGGCAGGTATGGCGCAAGTTCTTTTGTTGAGCAGATCGGACCGACTCCCGGACCACCACCACCGTGTGGCATCGCAAAGGTCTTGTGAAGGTTAAGATGGCAGATGTCAGCCCCGATGTATCCTGGGTTTGTAACTCCTACCTGTGCGTTCATATTTGCACCGTCCATATAAACTAATCCGCCGTTTTCATGGATGATTGAGATTATCTCCCTTATTCTTTTTTCAAATACTCCATGAGTGGATGGATATGTTATCATCAGGCATGAGAGGCGGTCTTTGTGAGCAACGGCCTTCTCCCTGAGTTCATCAACATTGATGTTCCCGTTTTCGTCACAGGACACTAATACGATCTCCATGCCGGCCATAGCTGCAGATGCAGGATTTGTACCGTGTGCAGAGGTTGGTATTATTGCGATATTTCTGTCTGTCTGACCCTTCGCCATGCGATATGCCCTTATAGTCATAAGTCCGGCATATTCTCCTGCAGCACCTGAATTCGGTTGTAGTGAACAGGCAGCAAAACCGGTTATGGCTGCGAGATCCTTTTCAAGATCCTTTATCATGTATAGATAGCCTTCTGCCTGATCGGCCGGAACAAATGGATGAATATTGGTAAACTCACTCCAGCTAAGAGGCATCATCTCTACAGCAGCATTCAGCTTCATGGTACAAGAACCTAGCGGAATCATTGATTGTGTGAGTGATATGTCTCTTTTTTCAAGCTTTTTAATGTAGCGCATCATGTCAGTTTCGGAGTGATATTTATTGAAAATACTCTCCTGTAGTATCTCGCTCTCCCTTCTCATAAAACCGTTATAAAGTACAATTGCCGGAGTTTCTGTAAGGTTGCAGCCGAATATTTCCAGTATCTCGTCAGCCTCCTCTACGGTTGTGAGTTCGTCGAAACTGATAATTACCCTTTTGTTTTCAGGATAATAGAAATTAATGCCACATTCGAGAGCTCTCTCTTTTACAAGATCAACGTCTGCATTCAGTATCTCTATTGTGTCGAAATAGTTCTGACATGAAAGCTCAAATCCTGCTTTTCTCAGTTCTGTCGCAATTGTATGAGCGAAGGCAGCAACTCTCTCGGCAATCTCTTTTATTCCCATTGGCCCGTGGTATACCGCATACATGCCGGTCATAGTTGCCATAAGTGCTGTTGCTGTGCAGATATTTGATGTTGCTTTCTCTCTTTTTATATGCTGTTCTCTTGTCTGCAGGGCCATACGCAATGCCGGATTGCCAAGTCTGTCCACAGAGACTCCTATAATCCTTCCGGGCATCTGCCTCTTGTATTCGTCTCTGGTAGCCATGAAGCCAGCTGTAGGACCTCCGAATCCCATTGGTAGCCCGAATCTTTGTGCCGATCCGACTGCAATATCTGCTCCCCACACGGCAGGTTCTTTAAGTATGGCTAATGCAAGAAGGTCTGTTACGGCTGTGACCAATATCCCCTTTTCATGTGCGGATTCGGTAAATGATGTGTAATCACGGACCTCACCGTTGGCAGCAGGATACTGCAAAACTGCTCCACAGAACATATCGTCGAACCGGAATTCTCTGAAATTTCCTGTTACTATCTCGATTCCCATTGCGGCAGCACGGGTTTCTATAACAGCTTTTACCTGAAGGAATATGTCGTTGTCAACGAAAATTTTATTTTTTCCGGCTTTTACCGCCTCTCTCGAACGCAACTCGTACATCATTTTCACAGCCTCGGCAGCAGCTGTGGCATCGTCAAGCATAGAACAGTTTGACATTTTGAAGCCTGTAAGACTAGAAATCATGGTCTGGAAGTTCAGGAGTGCCTCAAGCCTTCCCTGAGATATTTCGGCCTGATATGGCGTATATGATGTATACCAGCTTGGATTTTCGAAAATATTCCTTACGATAACAGGTAAAGTACCGGTCCCGTAGAATCCCTGACCGATAAAGGAGCGGTAATTCTTATTTCTTGAAGCGATAGCCTTAAGTTCTGAAAGATATTCCTGTTCGGTCATCTCTTCGTCCATTTCCAGCGACTCCTTCAGCAGGATGTCTGATGGAACTGTTTGTCTGATAAGTTCGTCAAGGTTGCCTGCACCAATATAGGCCAGCATCTCTTTTATATCTGCTTCTCTGGGACCATTATGTCTGTCTGTGAATGAAAGTGACATACTTTGCTATTTATAAGGTTATTAATCGTTAACAAAAACGCAAATTTAATTATAATTTCTTAAAATTTGGTAATAAAATTATTTTCATATTTTTGTGGAACTAATTCCAAACCAAATGACGTTATTAAGTAAAAAAATTTCTGAATTGGCAGAACGTAAGACAAAAGCCCAGGAGGGCGGAGGTGCTTCTGCCATTGCCAAGCAGATTGCCATGGGTAAGCTACCGGCAAGGGAGAGGATCAACCAGCTTCTTGATGAGGATTCTTTCTTTGAGTATGACCTCTTTATTGAACATGATGCGAGAGGATTCGGTCTTGATGGAAAGGCCCTGGCCGGAGATGGTGTTGTTATCGGAACAGGAACTGTAAACGGGAAACCGGTAGCTGTGTATGCACAGGATTTTACAGTTGCCGGCGGCTCTCTGGGCTCGATGCATGCAAAGAAGATTACAAAGATTATGGATTATGCACTCAAGATGCAGATACCTCTCATCGGTATTAATGACTCCGGTGGAGCCAGGATACAGGAGGGAGTAAACGCTCTTGCAGGGTATGGTGAGATATTCTACAGAAACACTCAGGCAAGCGGGGTGATTCCTCAGTTATCTGTTATATTGGGACCTTGTGCAGGTGGAGCGGTATACTCTCCTGCTCTTACAGACTTCGTTTTTGTTGTCGACAAGATTTCAAAGATGTTTATCACAGGACCTGAAGTTATTAAATCTGTTCTGGGAGAGGAGATTGATATGGAATCTCTCGGAGGGGCGCGTGTTCACAGTGAGATCACCGGGAATGCACACTTCTTTGCCAACAGCGAAGCAGAGTGTTTCCAGCAGATAAAGACTCTTCTTGATTATATTCCTGCAAATAACAAATGCAAGAGTGAAAAAAGAGAAAAATTCCATGATCCTAAAAGGAGCTATAAGGTAGAGGAGATAGTTCCTGTAGATCCTACAAAACCTTACGATGTAAGGGAGGTCATAAAGGCGTTGACTGACGAGTCTGAGTTCTTTGAAGTTCAGGAGCTCTGGGCGGCAAATATTGTAGTCGGGTTCGGAAGGATTGCCGGAAGAACCGTAGGTTTTATTGCAAACCAACCTTTAGTGCTTGCCGGTGTTCTTGATTGTGACTCTTCTGATAAAGCCGCAAGGTTTATCAGATATTGTGATGCATTTGAAATTCCTATAGTAACAATAGAGGATATGCCGGGTTATCTTCCGGGAATTGACCAGGAACATGCCGGAGTTATCAGGCACGGGGCAAAGCTGCTCTATGCATATAGTGAGGCAACGGTTCCAAAGGTGACTGTTATTCTCAGAAAAGCATACGGCGGAGGATATATTGCAATGAACTCAAGACACCTCAGGGCAGACTTCGTTTTTGCATGGCCGACAGCAGAAATTGCTGTAATGGGTCCTGAAGGAGCGGCAAACATAATTTTCAGGAAGGAGATTATGGAGGCTGAAAATCCTGATGAGATGAGGAAAGCAAAGGTTGAGGAGTACAAGCAAAAATTTGCAAATCCATACGTTGCTGCGGCCAAGGGTTATATCGACGCCGTGATAAATCCGGAGGAGACAAGGAAGTATCTCATACAGGCTCTTGAGGTATCTCAGGACAAACTTGTAAAAGGTCCTGAAAAAAAACACGGTATTCCACCATTTTAACAGCCGTGTAAAGTTTAAAGTTATGAGTACAGCTGAAATATTTGACACTTTCAGACTCGAGGAGTCTGGAATTGTATATGAAACTCTTCTTACCAAAAAGGTAAAAGAGAGAAAGGCCTGGAAAAGGCCTGATGATCAGGAAATACGCTCTATTATTCCGGGAACGGTTTCTGTTTTGAAGGTAAAAGAAGGTGACAAAGTCGGAAAAGGAGAGGAGCTGATGGAATATGAAGCCATGAAGATGCAGAATGTTATTAAAGCTCCGTTTGACGGAACAGTTGAGAAGATCTATGTAAAAGAGGGTGAAAAACTTGCAAAAGGAGAGCCTATGATTTTTCTCAGATCTAGCGCCAACGTTCCAGATCCAGCCTGATAAATATAAAGAGCAATATTGTAAAGCTCCATAGTGATGATCCCCCGTAGCTCAGAAAGGGCAGGGGGATTCCTATTACAGGGACCATACCCATTGTCATTCCTATATTGATGAAAAAGTGGACAAAGATTATTGAAGCAACGCAATAGCCGTATATTCTGTTGAAATTATCCTTCTGTTTTTCAGCAAGCTTAATAATACGCGTTATCATTAGTGTGTAGAGGATAACGACAAATAAAGACCCTACAAATCCCCACTCTTCCCCTACAGTGCAAAATATAAAATCGGTGCTTTGTTCCGGAACGAAGTTGAATTTTGTCTGGGTTCCGCGAAGAAACCCTTTGCCTATTAACCCTCCTGAACCTATCGCTATTTTTGACTGGTGCACATTGTAACCCGAGCCCTGGAGATCCTCTGTTATTCCAAGAAGACTCTCGATTCTGGCTCTTTGGTGATCCTGAAGCACTCTTTCAAACAGAATGTCTACAGAATAGATAAGTGTTATTGAGAGCATGAAAGCTGCCAGTATCTTCCAGCTGCCTGATACTTTTGTCTTGATAGCTTTCACAATATGCCAGATAACGGGAACGGAGATCAGAACCATAAGCCAGTTATGATCTGAAAAATGGATATGTGAAGCAACATAACCTATCGTTCCAATTTTCGGAACAAGTATCATTAGCGGGAAAAAAAGGACAAGGAATATGATGTGCTGAATTACACTTTTTGTAAACAGCCCTCTGGCAATAACAGCCACCGAAAAAAGGAATATTATAGACTGAAAAGGCGAGAATGAAAGTGTAACTATAAACAGAATAATTGCCAGAATGCCAAGAATCAGAAACCATCCGGAAAGTCCTTCACGATATAGCATAAATGTAAAGGCAAAATACACAAGTGCCGAGCCTGTCTCCTTTTCCAATACAATCAAAAGCATAGGGAATATAATGGTCATAGCCACACGGGTGGCTGATGAAAGGGATTTTAGGTGGAAATTATATTTGCCCAAAAGCGAAGACAAAGCCAAAGCCGTGGCTATCTTTGAGAACTCAGCCGGCTGCAGCCTCAATGGTCCTATTTCAACCCACGATCTTGAGCCGTTAACATCGACCCCGACAACAAGTACTCCGAGCAGTGCAATGATTGCCAGAGCATATATAAACCATGCCGTAACGCTGTAGAATTTCGGATTTATAACATATATGATAAGTGCGGCAAGTCCGAATGATGTAAGTATCCACACAAATTGCATTCCTGACCTTTCACTGAAGCTGAGGATACCTTTTGAAAGTTCCGGATCATATACTGAAGAGAATATATTTACCCACCCGATCAGTACAAGAATCAGGTAAAACAATATAAGCTGCCAGTCCAGTTTTCTGTATATGCTCTCTCTTCTCATTTTTTCAGGACGTTGGTGATTGTGTTACCATTTATAACGTATGCCTCCAGGTCTTTTCTGTCAACTTTTCTGTTAATATACATCTCAACAAGCAGTGAAGCGATGGGTGCTGCCCATGTTGCACCAAACCCTGCATTTTCAATATATGCGGCTACCGCGATTTTGGGATTGTCTTTAGGTGCAAAGCAAATAAACACAGAATGGTCCTTACCGTGCGGATTTTGTGCAGTGCCGGTTTTTCCGCAAATGTCCAAACCTTTGACAGCCACTCTGGTGGCTGTTCCGCCTGAACCCGGAGGTGCATTTACAGCCAGATACATTCCGTGTATGACCTTTTGGAAATTTGAAGGATCTACCTTTGTGTAGTGTCTTTTTGAATAGTCGGCATGTACAACAGTATCTTCAACACTTTTTATGATATGCGGTGTATAGTAATATCCTCTGTTTGCAACAGTTGCCGCAAGATTTGCAAGATGCAGGGGAGTTGTTCCAATCTCACCCTGGCCGATGGCAAGAGAGATTATTGAGAGAGATTTCCATCTCCCCTTACCGTGAATCCTGTCATAACCCTTTACAGAAGGGAGGACTCCGCCTAATTCATTCGGAAGATCCGAACCAAGTTTGTGCCCGAAACCGAAACTTTCCACCATCTCTTTCCAGTGAGAGAAAGCAGCTGTGACATTAGGATATGAAGGATTATCGATTATATCCCTGAATGCGTAACAGAAGTAAGCGTTGCAGGACATCATAATGGCATGCGTCAGATCCAACGGCGAAGGGTGAGCATGACAACCCACACCTCTTCCTACATGGTACCCCATATTGCACGGGTATTTAACAACTGTATCAACAACTCCGTCCTGAAGGGCAATCAGCCCGTTTACCAACTTAAATACAGAACCGGGAGGATAAGCAGCCATAACTGCCCTGTTAAACATAGGCTTAAGCGGGTCATTGACAATCTCATTGTAATACTTGCTTATTGATGCTAACTTGTCAACACTTATACCAGGACTAGATACCAGTGTTAGAATCTCTCCTGTCGATGGCTCTATAGCTACAAGACTACCCACTTTGTTTGTCATAAGGCTCTCTCCGTAGCTTTGCAGCTCCGCATCAATTGATGAGGTTATGCTCTTCCCAGGAACAGCATCGATGTCATATTGCCCGTTGGCAAAACTGGATTTGACTTTGTTATGCACATCCCTGAGGAATATATTGTATCCTTTCTTGCCTCTGAGAACGCCCTCATAAGACTGTTCTATACCTGTCCTGCCGACATAGTCTCCTCTTTTGTATTCGGGATGTTTTCTTATGTACGATGTGTCAACCTCTGTTATGTATCCCAAAAGGTTGGCTCCGGCATTGTACGGATATGCCCTTAAAGTTCTGGATACAGCACTGAATCCAGGGAATTTATATGCCTGCTCAAGGAAAACAGCGTACTGTTTGTTAGATACGCGCTTTACAAAGGGCATTGTCTGAAACCCTATTTTCCTCCTGTTTATACGGTACTCCTTAAAGGTTTTTCTTACATCTTCCAAATTAAGATCAAATATCCCGCAAAGATCAACGGTGTCGAAATTAACAGCCTCATATGGCGTTACCATAATGTCATAAGCAGTTTCATTACCGACAAGAATTTTACCGTATCGGTCGAGAACCAGACCCCTGGCCGGATATCTTACCTCATAGCGGAATGCGTTGTTACTTGCTGTTATCTTATACTCCTTGTCTACAATCTGGAGGTCAAAAAGCCGGATTGTCAGCAGAGCCGAGATTAAGATCACGGACACTGTGAGAATATTGCCTTTTTTTAATTCCAGTCCCATGTAAAACCTCCTTAACGTAAGTTTTTATAGAAAATGCCAAATTCTATCATTGTTAATAACAGAAAATTAAGAACTAAACTTATAAGAATTCGAAGGAACGAATAAAAATTTATCTGAAGAGAGAAGTTCTCAAGCCATATTATTGCAATATGATGTAAAATCAAACCGGATAAAAGGAATATGAAAAATCTGCGAAATCCGATCTCAGCTATGCCTGGACGCAATGGTCCCTCGTTGGAGTCTTTCCTGATCACGAACTTGACAAGGAAAGGCTGGGCGAATGCCAGTAAAGTAGCTGCAGCTGCATTGATCCCAAGAATGGAACCGGTAAAGTAATCTGTGAGAAAACCTAAAATGAATGCTGAGGCAATGGAGATGACATTATTTATGTGTCTCGGTCTTGTAAGAATGTAAAGCGGGTACACAGATATAAATACAAGCGGTCCGAAGTCGATAAAGTTGGTCAGCAGTATCTGTGCTATAAGAAAGCTGATAAAAAGTATTATGTCGCGGCTTATACTATTCTTCATTGCCTTTCAGAATTAGACTGTCAATCTCACTACGGTTGTTGTTCACCACAACATTTACAAATTTGAGGGTCTTGAAATCCTGGAAAAGCTTTACCCTTATCTCATGGTGTGTCCCTAATACAATCTTTGAACCAACAATTTTACCAAGAGGTATATCCGGTGGGAACATGGCGGAAAAGCCACTTGTAACCACACTGTCACCCATACGGAACTTTATATGCTGGGGGATTTCGGTAAGAACAGCGTGATTGGTGCTTACACCATTCCAGATAAGTGGGCCGAAAGCCCCTGAGTTTGCAATTCGGGCACTTACACTCTGTTTAATATTCAACAATGAAATGATATGCGCATAATTATCGCTTACTGCATTGACAACCCCTACAACACCATTTGCAGAGATGACCCCCATATCTTCCCTGACTCCGGCTTTGCGACCCTTGTTGATTATGATGTAGTTATGACTTCTGTTGGTGCTGTTACCAATTACTCTTGCCGGAATATATGTGAATAACGAACTGTCGGGAACAGGAATCGATACGCTGTCCGTTCTGCTGAGTGTGTCAAGCAGTGCCTGATATTTTGAAAGAGTGTTCCTGAGTCGGGAATTCTCCTCGGCCAATACGGCATTTGCCCTGTTCAGCGTAAGGTAGTATCGTATATTGGAGTTTGTATTAAGAAACCTCTTCTCGACCTGTATATATGCCTCATTAAGCCTTGCCCTCTGAAAATAGGAACTGCCTGACATCATCCACAATGCCGCACCTTCTAATATTATGAAAGTGAGAATTGAGACTAGTATAGGTTTTACAGAGGTTTTTTCCGGCATTTATCATTATCTCATTAGGAATGGGTATCTGTCTGTGTTCTTAAGGGCAACACTTGTTCCTCTTGCTACTGCATGCAGAGGATCCTCTGATACATGGAACTCAATGTTAATCTTTTCATAGAGTCTCTTGTCGAGACCTCTGAGCAAAGCGCCGCCACCTGTGAGATATATACCTCTCTGCACAATATCTGCATAAAGTTCAGGAGGTGTTTGCTCCAGTACTGAAATAACAGCGGCCTCAATCTTAGCAAGAGACTTGTCAAGACAGTGAGCAATCTCCTGACTTGTTACGTTTACTTCCACAGGGTGCGCCGTCATAAGATTCGGGCCCCTTACAACATATGGTTCAGGATACTCATCAAGCTCAGAAAGAGCTGCTCCTACTTTGATTTTAATATCCTCAGCCGTCAGTTCTCCTATCTTAATGCTATGCTGCTGGCGCATATATTGCTGTATCTCATTTGTAAATCCATCTCCGGCAACACGTATGCTGTGGTTTATTACAATACCCCCCAGGGAGATTACAGCTATTTCGGTAGTACCTCCTCCGATATCGACAACCATGTTCCCGGTGGGCGCCTCGACATCCAGACCTATACCGACAGCTGCAGCCATAGGTTCATATATAAGATACACATCGCGACCTCCGGCATGTTCAGATGAGTCCCTCACCGCACGAATCTCCACCTCAGTACTTCCGGAAGGGATACTTACCACCATTCTAAGGCTGGGTGTGAAGAGAGAGTGTTTGTAGTTGATCATCTTAACGAAACCTCTGATCATCATTTCGCATGCGTTGAAGTCAGCAATCACGCCGTCTTTAAGAGGCCTGATGGTTTTAATGTTTGCATGAGTCTTTCCATGCATCATCCTTGCTTTCTGTCCGTAAGCAATAGGTTTGCCGGTATTCTGGTCTATTGCAACAATTGATGGTTCATCAACGACAATCTTATCGTTAACCAGAATGACAGTGTTTGCTGTCCCCAGGTCAATCGCCAGATCTTGTGTTAAAAAAGAGAATGCCATATTTCAATATACTTATTGTCAGTGTTTAAAATGTCTTGTTCCGGTTGTTACCATTGATACATTGTGCTCGTTGCAGTATGCAATGCTGTCATTATCGCGAATAGAGCCTCCCGGGTGGATTACGGATTTAATTCCGGCCTTATCTGCTATTTCCACACAGTCAGCGAATGGGAAATATGCATCAGAAGCCATAACTCCACCTTCAGTTGAAAAACCGAAACTGTGAGCTTTTTCTATAGCTTGCCTTAGGGCATCAACCCTTGATGTCTGACCGATACCGCTTGCGAGGAGAGTTTTGTCTTTTGCCAGCACTATTGCATTGGATTTTGAGTGCTTAACCAGTTTGTTTGCAAAAAGCAGATCATCGATCTGGCTTTCGGCCGGAGCAGCAGTTGTAACGCAATTCAGGGATTCCTTTGTCTCAACGGCCATATCCCTGTCTTGTACAAGAACACCTCCTAAAAGGGAGCGGAATTTTCTGCCGCTTCTGTTATCATCTTTATTAATCAGGATAATCCTGTTTTTCTTCTCTTTAAGTATCTCAAGAGCTCCATCTTCATACTTCGGAGCGATAATAACCTCACAGAAGAGGGTGTTCATCTCCTTTGCCGTTGCAACATCAATCGGCCGGTTTGTAATGATTATACCTCCATATGCAGAAACTGGGTCACAGGCAAGTGCCGCACTCCATGCGTCTGCAAGATTGTCTCTTGTGGCGCAGCCGCAGGCGTTGTTGTGTTTGAGAATTGCTACAGTAGTGTCGGTGAAGTCTGAGATTAATTCTATAGCCGCCTCTATATCAAGAAGATTGTTGTATGAAATCTCCTTGCCGTGCAACTGCTCAGGCAGTTGGCTTTCATTGCCGTAGAAACGGGCTGACTGATGAGGATTCTCGCCATATCTCAGAGATCTTGAATCAAGTATACTTTGCTTGAAAACCTCCATTCCCTGCTCACGATTGAAATATGAGAATATTGCCGTGTCGTAATGGGAACTGACATTGAAGGCCTCTGCAGCAAAGAAAAGGCGTTCTTCAACGGATGTCTCCGCACCTCTCTCCTCGAGGATTGCAGCAAGTTTTGCATACTGTTCCTTACAAGGTATAATTACAACATCCTTATAATTCTTAGCAGCAGCCCTGATAAGTGATATTCCGCCGATATCTATCTTCTCGATAATCTCTTCGTGAGAAGCATCTGAGGCAACAGTGCTCTCAAACGGGTATAGGTCCACGATGACAAGATCTATTTCAGGTATCCCGTATTCTGAAAAACTTTTTAAATCGGAAGCGACATCACGCCTCCCGAGTATGCCACCGAAAATTTTCGGATGAAGAGTTTTAACCCTTCCACCTAAAATTGACGGGTATGATGTTATATCCTCAACCGGGATGACCGGTATGGATAATTTCTGTAAAAAATCATAAGTACCTCCGGTTGAGAGTATTTCAACACCGGATTCGTTCAGTTTCCTTGCGATTTCGCCGATCCCATCTTTATGATACACTGAGATGAGAGCTCTTTTTATTCTTTTGTTGTCCATAAGCTGAAGATGATTGCAAAACTACGAAAAAAGGCAATTAATATATAAATTTGTACTTATAAAATTGAAAAAATGAGTAAAAAATGCTTTGTGGTCATTGTCGCAGGAGGTAGCGGAGTAAGAATGGGGGGTGATATACCCAAGCAATTTCTGGACCTTGAGGGAAAACCGATTTTATTACGGACTGTTGAGGCTTTTCTTAAATTACCTTTTTCTGTAGAGATTATTTTAGTTCTCCCCTCGGATTGCATTGAGATGTGGGAGCAGATATGTAAGCAGGAAGATATGCATCGGGAGTGTAAAATTGTACAAGGAGGCATAACCCGGTTTCATTCTGTAAAAAACGCCCTGAAATATGTCCCGGAAGGGGCTCTGGTTGCTGTGCATGACGGTGTAAGGCCTTTTGTGCCGGCTGAAATGATCTGTTCTCTTTTTAATAAAGCGGAAGAATGTGGCGCAGTTATACCTGTAATACATCCGATAGACTCCATGAGACACCTCACACCTGACGGGTCCAGCATACACATAAAAAGAGAGGAGTATGTATTTATACAAACTCCTCAGGTATTTGATTCTAATATTATTCTTAATGCCTACAACCAACCATATTCTCCTTTTTTTACAGATGACGCATCAGTTGTCGAGAAGGCAGGTCACTCAATTTCCCTGGCTGAGGGAAGTCATCTTAACATAAAGATTACCACAAAAGAAGATTTGGTGCTGGCAAAAGCAATACTTAGCGTTTTTTAAGAGAAGATGGTTTTGCCGGGAAATCCTTAACCCAAACCTGTCTCTCAATAGCCTGATCCAACGAGATGAAGGTCTCGGTCTGCTCCACAGATGGGATATTCTGTATCGTGTTGATCAAAATCTCCATTAAATGGTCATGGTTCTGGCAATATATCTTGAGCATCAACGCATGCTTACCTGTAACAAAGTGGCACTCCACAACCTCAGGTATATTTTTTAATGCTTCAATTACTGACGGATATTGATTGGCCTGGGAAAGACTGACGCCTACATAGGCGCAAACGTTCAATCCCAGTGTCTGGGGTTTGACTAGCAGTCTTGAACCCGTGATGATACCAAGGTTCTCCATCTTTTTAACTCTTTGGTGAATTGCTGCTCCGGAAACACCGCACTCACGTGCTATCTCCAGAAAAGGTTTTCTTGCGTTCTTAACAAGAAAAGATAAAATTTTCTGGTCTATCTGATCTATCTGGTACTTAGGCATACGTTAAAGATTTAATGTCATGGAACAAATATAATAATAAATTATAATTAATCGCTATTAACTTTTTGATAAAAGTAAAGCCACCTTAACGGAATCTCACCGGAGCAAGCTGTTGCATAGTCTGAGTAAGAACATGCAACATAAAGATTATCACGGCTTTTTATATTCGGAATTTCGATCCACCATCTACCTGAAGAACGACTGGTCACAAAGACTAAATCCTGACCATCTTGCCCCATACTTACAATTTTCTTCAGGAAAAAGTCCTCATTATCAGTATTCGCGGGGTTTTCATTGACATTCGAAATCAATCCTTCTGCAAAATGCCACAAAAATTCTGCCACCAATTGTCCTCCGGTTGAATCTTGTTTCAAATCAGAAGGGAATCCGTATACAAAAAGGGTTTTCAGAGCCAGGCTCATTCCTATATACCTTCCCAGCTGGCAAAGCTCCTCTGCATATAACCCGTTTGGAGATTTTGTCACACTGTCAGGGAAATCGCAAACCCTTACGGAATTTATGTCTGTGAATATATACTCGGAGTTTCTGATAGCCGGTTCGGCAAGTGTTATATCTTCCCGTATAAGTCCGAGACGAAGCTCTTCAAAAGAGCGTGTCCTGGTTCTCTGCAGAAGTTCCGGGTTGTATCTGTAAGTCTGGTAACCAATATGAGCAAACCCTTTTATTCTGCTGTAATCAAGTATTGATAACAGAAGATTGTCCTCGGATGTGCCGCTTCCGGCAGAGATGAGAGCAACGGATCCCTCCGGTTCAAGCGATTCTATATCCGGTCTCTTATTTCCGAACAGGACAATACTTTTCAGACCGGACTCATGACACTGCTCCATAACCTCCTTCAACTGGTCAATCCCCGGTTCTGTGTAATATATCTTGTAATTACTCTGGGGTTTGAGCTCTTCCATTGCATGGAAGATGTTGTTGTGACCGGTGACATTTATGATGACGGCAATACCGTCATTACCACAAGCCCCGCTTATTGCTGCAGCAGGGATTTGTTCAAGAAATCCGTTTTGTTCCATAAAAGGTTATCTTTTACTTTTCTTGGCGCCGCTTTTTTCTATGATTGCCAAAACCTCTTCCAGTTCCAACAATTGAGGATCCGTACCTTTTGGTATTTTAAAATTATCCTTGCCCTTTTTGATGTATGCACCATAACGCCCGTTGAGAATCTGGATTCCCTCTTTAGAGAAATCCTTAATGAATTTCTCCTTCTCTTTCTTTGCATGCTCCTCAATAAGCCTTATGCAATTCTCCAGATCAATCGTCCTCGGATCAAGATCTTTCCCCAGAGAGATGAAACCGCCGTCATACTTTATGAATGGGCCGAAACGTCCTATTGCACATGATATCTCTTTGTCGTTGTATGTCCCGACCACTCTCGGCAGTTCAAAAAGTTTAAGCGCCTCCTTAAGGGTTATGGTCTCAATGAGCTGACCTTTGCCAAGGCTCATGAACCTCTTTTCAGGATCATCATTGTCTCCTATCTGTGCGAGGGGTCCGAAACGACCGATTCTCACATATACATTCTTGCCGCTTACGGGGTCCTTTCCTAGCATCTTCTCGGCATTTGCAGGTCTTGAGATAACAAGGGTCTTTTCAACAAGTTTATGGAAAGGCTTGTAAAAATCGTCAATAAGCTTGTTCCATACAAGTTGGCCTGCCGCCACTGTGTCAAAGTCCTCTTCAACTTTTGCGGTAAAATTAAAATCAACTATAGACTTGAAATTTTCTACCAGAAAGTCGTTAACAACGATTCCTATATCTTCAGGAAAAAGTTTGTTTTTTTCGGCACCCCATGTCTCCTTGAGTATATCAGAAGATATTGTGCCGTTTTCGAGAGTGAGCTCTTTATAGTTTCTTTCCTGTCCCGGCCTGCTGTCCTTTAGGATATATCCACGCATAGTGATGGTGGATATAGTTGGAGCATAAGTTGACGGGCGTCCTATACCAAGTTCTTCCAGCTTCTTTACGAGAGAAGCCTCGGTGTATCTCGGAGGTTTTTGTGCAAATTTCTCGGTTGCCTTGATAGTGAGAGGATTCATCTGTTGATTTGATTTGAGGGCGGGGAGCTTATGATTACTCTCCTCAGAACTCTCATCGTCATCAGATTCTATATATATCTTTAGAAATCCGTCAAACTTTATCTTATCGGCTGTTGCTATAAATTTTTGACTAATCCTGTCACTGCCTATAGCTATCTCGGTTTTAAGGATGGCCGCATCTGCCATCTGTGAAGCAATCGTCCTTTTCCAGATTAAAGAGTAGAGCCTTTTTTCCTGGACACCAGCCTGAACTTCCACATTGCTCAGGTATGTAGGTCTTATGGCCTCGTGAGCCTCCTGCGCCCCTTTGCTTTTTGTTTCATACTGTCTTGTCTTGGAGTACTCTTTCCCGAACATATCTGTGATTGTTTGCTTGGCAGCGGCAATCGCAATTTTTGAAAGATTTGTCGAGTCGGTACGCATATATGTTATGAGCCCGGCCTCGTAAAGATTTTGTGCTGCTCTCATCGTCTGGTTCAGAGAGAAACCAAGTTTCCGTGAAGCCTCCTGTTGCAGGGTAGAGGTTGTAAAAGGCGGCGGTGGAGTCCGTTTTGCCTCTTTCTCTTCAATAGAGGCTATTCTGAAAGTTGCTCCTGCACATTTTTCCAACAGAGCTCTCGCCTGTTCCTCAGTGTTGAACTTTTCATCCAGTTCTGCTGAAACCTTTACAGAGGCTTTTGCCCCGTCCGGATTGAAAACACCCTCTATCTTGTATTGAGATTTGGCTGAAAACGCCTGAATTTCACGTTCTCTGTCAACTATAAGTCTTACAGCAACAGATTGCACCCTTCCGGCAGACAGTTTTGGTTTAACCTTTTTCCAAAGAACAGGAGAGAGCTCAAAACCGACCAGCCTGTCAAGAACACGTCTTGCCTGCTGTGCCATAACCAGGTTCATGTCCACATTTCTTGGATTCTCTACGGCATGCAGGATTGCATCTTTTGTAATCTCGTGAAATACTATTCTTTTAACCTTGTTGTCCGGAAGCTCAAGAGTGTCTTTCAAATGCCATGCAATAGCCTCCCCCTCACGGTCCTCATCGGATGCAAGCCAGACAGTATCTGCTTTTTTGGAAAGGGCTTTAAGATCTGCCACTACCTTTTTCTTATCTTCTGATATAAGATAATCAGGTTCGAATCCCTTTTCAATGTCTATTCCCAGATTTTTCTTTGAGAGATCCCGGATGTGCCCGAAGCTTGATTTAACAATGTATTCACTCCCAAGGAACTTTTCAATTGTCTTGGCTTTTGCCGGAGACTCAACGATAACTAAATTCGCTCCCATATCTTCTTTTATTAACCCTACAAGGCTGCAAAGTAAGAAATAAAGTAAGGTATTATCCAAATTTTTATTCCTATTTTTGTAGTTCATTATACCATAATAGAAACTTGCAATGGACCAAAAATCAATAGATAAAGTAAGGAAATGGTTTTGGATAATACTCTTCAGTCCCTTCGTTCTGGTATTATTCATATTATTAATGGTAGGCATATTTGCGGATATTCCCTCATTTGAAGAACTTGAGGATCCAAAAAATAATCTTGCAACCGAGCTTATATCTGAAGAAGGGGAGATTCTTACTACATTTCATATAGAAAACAGATCGTATATAAGCTATGACGAGATGTCTCCCTCATTGATAGATGCCGTAATAGCAACAGAGGATGCAAGGTTTAACAGCCACAGCGGTATTGACTTCAGAAGTCTTGCCAGGGTAGCTGTCAAATCAATAATACTAGGACAAAGGCGTTCCGGAGGCGGAGGCAGCACAATATCGCAACAGCTTGCCAAAACACTGTTCCCCAGAGATACGATTGACAGCAGGATTCCAGGAGCTTCTGCGTTCAACCTGGCGATATCAAAGTTTAAAGAGTGGATAACCGCGGTAAAGCTGGAGAGGAATTATACTAAAAAAGAGATTGTCAGTATGTATCTCAATTCTGTCTTCTTCGGAAGTAACTCTTATGGAATAAGGGCCGCAGCAAGCACATTTTTCGGCAAGCACCCGTCACAACTCAGCATTGAGGAGGGGGCCCTGCTGGTGGGAATGGTGAACAAGCCGACAAGGTACAATCCTGTTATTAATCCGGATCTCTCTCTGGAAAGACGCAACCATGTGCTGAACCAGATGCACAAATATCGTTATATTGACAGAGAGACATGTGATTCCCTGAAGGCTTTGCCAATAACACTGAATTATAATCCGCAGGATCACAACGCGGGAGCTTCAGCATATTTCAGGGATATGCTCCGCAGGACAATGAATGCAGACAGGCCTCAAAGATCAAAATACAAGCAATATGAAGATTACAGGGCAGATTCACTTCTGTGGAAGAACGATCCTCTCTATGGGTGGTTGAATAAAAATCTCCGGGCTGACGGTACAAAATATAACCTTGATAAAGATGGTCTTAAGATATACACTACTGTTAATGCCAAGATGCAGCAATATGCAGAGGAGGCTATCGCGGAACATCTGGGAAAAGATCTTCAACTGGCACTCAATAGGGAGCTTAAATGGAAAACCAACAAACCATTTTCCAACAATGTCCCGAAAAGCCTTATTGAATCTATCATGAGTCAGGCAAGGAGATGGAGTGACCGATACCGTAATCTTAAAGATGCAGGTCTCTCGGAAGAGGAGATAAAGCAAAATTTCAGGCAACCGGTGAGGATGAGCCTTTTTACATGGAAAGGTAAGGGCTACATCGACACAACTCTTACACCGGATGATTCCATAAAATATTACAAATCTATTCTTAGAGCGGCATTCATGGCAATGGAGCCTCAGACAGGATATGTCAAGGCATATATAGGCGGTCCGAACTACCGTTATTTCAAATACGACAATGCCCGTCAGGGAAAAAGACAGGTCGGATCTACAATCAAGCCTTTCTTATACACACTTGCCATGCAGGAGGGTTATACACCGTGCTACAAAGTGGTGAATGTACCTCAGACTTTTATTGTGGGAGACACCACCTATACGCCGGAGAGTACAGATAAGGCCGAGTACATAGGAAGAACAGTTACGCTCAAATGGGGGCTCACTCACAGTTCCAACAACATATCTGCCTATCTTATGAAGCAGTTCGGACCAGCAGCCATGGTTGACATGTGCCGCAGACTGGGTATTAAGAGTTACCTCGACCCGGTGGTCTCTCTATGCCTCGGGCCGGCTGACCTGACACTCTTTGAGATGGTCGGGGCATATAATACCTTCCCGAGTAAGGGTGTTTTCGTTGAACCTATATTTGTGCTAAGGATTGAGGACAAAGCCGGAAATGTACTTGCCAACTTTACTCCGAAGAAGCGTGAGGCAATCAGTGAACAGACAGCATATCTGATGGTCAATCTGATGCAGGGTGTGGTTAATGAAGGGACAGCAAACAGACTGAGATGGAAGTATATTCCTGAAGGGGCTATCGCAGGTAAGACCGGTACAACAAATGACCAGGCGGACGGATGGTTTATCGGATATGTTCCTAAGCTTACAGCAGGCGTATGGGTTGGAGCCGAGGACAGACAGGTCCATTTTGAGGGCCTTGCTCTTGGCGGAGGTTCGAATATGGCTCTGCCGATATGGGGTATATTTATGAAAAAAGTCCTTGCAGATCCGTCTTTAGGGATTTCCACAAAGGATTTGTTTATAGCTCCAGGCACATATCCGGAGGGGTTGAACTGTAATGGGGCGGATGATGATATGCTGAACGGATCTACAGAGAGTGACCCGTTCTTTAACTAAGATCAATTCAAATGAACAAGAAAAAAGTTGTTGCCCTGATTTATGGGGGTGACTCATCCGAATCCCAGGTTTCGGTAATGAGCGGAAAGAATATTGCGGCCAATATAGATCGCCAGAAATATGAGGTCTATGAAATATTGCTCAAAGGGAGTGAGTGGAATGTACAGCTTGAAGGTGGCAAAACGGTTCCGATTGATAAGTCTGATTTCTCGTTTGTACTCCCTGCGGGAGATTCGAGGGTGCAGAGCAGAATCAACTTCGACATAGCTTTGATAATGATTCACGGTACTCCGGGAGAGAACGGCATGTTGCAGGCTTATCTTGAGATGGTGGGGATGCCTCACACAACTTGTCCTGCAATCATTTCTGCCATAACATTCAATAAATATGCGACCAAGTGTTTTATACGAGACACAGGTGTGTCTCTAGCGAGAGAACACTTCCTGAGAAGGGGAGATAGCTGGAATCCTGCAGAGGTGGTCAAAAAACTGGGTTTGCCTCTCTTTGTAAAACCTAACGAGGGAGGAAGCAGCTTTGGTGTAACCAAGGTCAAGAGGGTTGAGGATCTTGAGAAAGCTGTCGAACTGGCTTTCAGGGAGGACAGCTCTGTTCTGATTGAGGAGTTTATTGAGGGAAGAGAGATGACAAACGGAGTCTTTGAGGTTAATGGAAAACTTTCAAAACTTCCGGTGACAGAAATTATCTCAAAAAATGAATTTTTTGACTATGAGGCAAAGTATCTTGGCGCCTGCAAGGAGGTTTGTCCGGCAGGTATTCCGGAAGCTTTGTCGGAGAGAATTGTTGCTCAAAGCCACAAAATATACCGTCATCTGGGATGTCGCGGCGTTGTAAGGATGGATTATATAATCAGGGGGGAGGAGATATTCTTCCTTGAAATCAACACAGTGCCGGGTATGACGGAGATGAGCCTGGTCCCTCAGGAGATAAAGGCTGCCGGCATGACTATAAGAAGTTTTCTTTCAAATCTTTTAGGATAGATTATTATGAAGAGGTTAAGACTTATTTCAGGAGGAGCAATGCTCTCCCTTATGTTATTATGTTCATCAATTACCATTGCCCAGCAAAAGGTTAGCGGTATAATTACTGACACAAAAGGGAACGGAATTTCTGGTGTAGTAGTCTCTGACGGATTTAATATTTATAAGAGCGGAGACAAAGGCCTGTTCTCTTTTGATGCCTCTCCGCGGGCAAGATTCGTTTACATATCGACACCATCGGGTTATGAACAGGTAAGCCCTTTTTATATCAGGATCTCCGGCACACTCTCTCAATCGTTTGAATTCAGGTTAAAAAGGGTTGGGAAACAACCTTCCGGTTTTATACATGTGGGTGACACAGAGGAGAGCGTCTATAGAAATTATATTGACTGCATGAAAGAGTATATAATAAATCACAAAGTCGCCTTCCTGATGCTTAACGGAGATATATGTTACGAAAAGGGCATGAGATTCCATGCAGCGGAGATTACCGGTGATAAAATGGGGGTAAGAGTTGTCTACACCATGGGTAATCACGACCTTATAGCAGGAACTTATGGCGAGGAGTTTTATGAGAAGAATTTCGGCCCCGTTTGCTACTCATTCAATGTCAACAATGTGCATTTTGTTGTTACTCCGGTTACCTTTGGTGACAAATCTCCATCCTATTCTGCTGATGATGTATGGAATTGGGTGAGAAAGGATATTGAGGCACAACCCGAAGGCACACCGGTGGTAATTGCCAATCACCATTTCTATAGCTTGCCGGATGACTTTAAAAAATACAACATAAAGGGATATTTGTATGCTCACTATCACACAAACCTTTTTTATAAAGGCAAGAACGGAGTTTCCACATACAGCTCAATGTCTCCGAACAAAGGGGGGATAGATCACTCTCCTTCATCTTTCAGGGTCATCTCATTTGATGATAAGGGTAATCTGAGTTCTACGCTAAAATATTCCGCACTGGATAAACATGTGACCGGAACTGCATTCAAAATCCCGGGAGGTATTAAAGTCGTTGCTTCATTGTATGATACCGGTTCAGAAGTTTTAAATGCGGAGGTTTTGGTTGGGAGAGAGGTATTCAAAATTACACGGAAGAGTGAGTGGTGCTGGGGTGAAGATCTTTCGGCGAAGGTTTTGTCACTTATTATAAATGGTGATAACATGAAGTTAAAAGTAAAATTCTCTGATGGATCCGTGATTTTCAAACCAATAACTTTTAGCGAAGATATAAAGTGGAATGTGAACCTCGGGGCTCCTCAGTTTATGACATCTCCGCTTATTGCGGGCGAGATAGTTGTGGTTGCAACTACCGATGATGAGAAGGCAGAGAGATGTGCAATTCATGGAATTGACAAAATCACAGGAGAGTTACAGTGGAGTGTCAAGACACAGAATTCGGTAAGGGGAGATATGGCGTATAGCCATGGTTATGTGATTGCCTGTGATGTTATCGGTAGAGTCTATTGTATAGACCCTCAATCGGGAAAGGTAATCTGGCTCAGGGATATCAGGGAGAATACAATTCATCCGGTATTGAATCAGGGAGTAGTTGCCCACGGTGATTTTGTATATGCAGGTCAGGGAGCATCACTTACAGCAATAAGGGTCTCTGACGGAGAGGTTGTCTGGGTAAATAAGGATTGGAAAGGGGGTGTCTCTACAGTGGCAGCTCCGGTTGTTGATCCAGGGTCAGAGGTACTGCTTACAGGTGCATACTGGACAGGTCGTTTTGCAAATGATGCAATATCGGGAAAACTTCTTTGGGAGAAAAAAGATGATGTTACAAGAATTGCAGATAACTCTCCGGTCTCTTTTGACGGATATTTTTTCTACACCTCTCCCGAATATATAACTCAGGTAGACCCTCACTCTGGAAAAGAGCTTCTCAGACAGAAGATAAACTATACAGTCAATACCAGATCAAGACCGGTTGTAACAGATAAGTATTATATAGTCGGAACTGCGGACAAGGGAGTGGTTGCCTTTGACCGGGGCAACTCATACAAAGAGTTGTGGAATATAAAGACTAACCCTGCACTGATATACACAGCCCCTTATACTAAGGATTTCCAGATGACGGTTGAGAGCGGATGCGCACTGGCAGGCGAAAAGGTCTATTTTGGTGCAAATGACGGATTTCTTTATGGGGTTAACGTTGCTAACGGAGGGTTCAGAAAGAGGATAGAGCTGGGATCTCCGATTCTGGGCAATATTGTGGTAGAGGGAGAGACGATTTTTGTCTCAGACTTCGGAGGAAATCTGTGGGCTGTTTCACTATTCTAGAAAAGTATGACCTATACGGAATTTATAAACGAAACCGACTCAAAGCTTGCCGGACTATACGGACCGGAAGAGAGGCGGGCCATGGCCGTGAGGCTTCTGCAACACTTCTGCGGTATAAGTCAGTATGAGCATATTATAGAGCCTTTTGGTACGATTGTTCCCGAAAAAAATTCAGTTTTACTGCACTCGGCAGACGAACTTGCCATGGCCCGCCCCCTGCAATATATCCTTGGTTTTTCCGAGTTTGCCGGCAATCTGTTTCATGTCGAGGAGGGAGTACTTATACCTAGATCTGAGACAGAAGAACTTGTGAGGTGGATTTTATGTGAGTTAAAAGAGAAAAGTGAAAAATGCGGACCGGGCTGCTCTATCCTTGATGCTGCCTGCGGTTCAGGATGCATAGGTGTGTCGCTTGCATCATTATTGGCCGGATCGAGGCTATATATGTGTGATATTTCCGAAAAGGCTCTTGAGGTTGCTCGCCTCAACAGTAATACGATACTCAGGCAGGATTCCGGAATTGCAATATTCAAGTATGATTTGCTAGGACAGCATCCAATTACAGATATCATCCCGGAGGGCTCTCTCGATGTTCTGGTAAGCAATCCTCCGTATGTAAGATATTCTGAAAAAAATCAGATGCATAGGAATGTACTGGAATATGAGCCATCAATAGCCCTATTTGTACCGGATGATGATCCGTTGAAGTTCTATAAGGCAATTGCTCTCATGGGGTTGAAAATACTAAAGGCTTCAGGGATGCTCTTTTTTGAGATCAATGAAGCCTTTGGTAAAAAAGTGCTTGAGATGCTTGAATCCTTAGGTTATTCGGATACAGAGCTGAGAAGAGACCTTAACGGAAGGGAAAGAATGGTTAGAGCCTCTTTCTCTCGGTGTAAAGGATCCCTTCAAGATGGTCAACCTCATGTTGGAAGATAACGGCTGTGAAGCCTTCCACTGTATCCCTTTTCTCCACCATCTCCTTTTCGTCAATGTAAGAGATGACTACGCTTTTTGACCGAAGTACGGTATCCCGCTTACCTGGTACTGAGAGGCATCCTTCCCAGCCCCATGCTTTCTCTACGGAAAGATTTACCAGACGGATATTAGGATAAAATTCAAAAGGCTCTCCCGCTTTATCAAGTCTTTGTACTGCCACTAATCTTTTAGTGATACCAACTTGCGGGGCGGCTATTCCCACACCTTCGTTCGTGCTGTCTCTGACTGTTGCCAACATCCTTAATTTAAGAATATCGTAATAACTGCTTTTCATATCTTCAGCAGAGAGATCTGATGATACAGAATTTAACAGGGCTGTGTCAGCCGGGTCATCCACAGTCAATAACGGCATTATACCGGCAGTTGAATCTGTGCCAATGATCTTTAATTCACTATCATTGAAAGTCAAATTTTTTGTACAGGACCCTGCAGAGGCCATCATTATCAATGCACCTGCAGTTATTCCTATTTGAGAAAGCTTGTTCATCTGAATACTATTTATGGGATTAATATAGGAGGTGCAAGAATCATCCGTGGATCTATATACATACCGGCGGCTTTTGTGGCAGGACTTGAGTCAACAATGTCATTAGCCATAAAATCCTCAAATGAGTATGTCATCCCGGCGTATGTTTTTATCTTTTTTACTATCTGTTCGCGGCTTGGAGCATTATAATATTTTATATTATTAATCATTGCGCTATTACTTTCAGGTCTCCACACACCCTTTGTATAATAATACCCCCCCTCGTACGCGCCAACTCCGGCATACTTCTGTATCCCTATGAAATGTTTCCACAGTATTGTTGTCAGATTGTTGGTAACATCAACATTCATGTATTGGCCATAACCTTGCCATTGTCTAAGGGTGTTGATATTCTCTTCAGGAATTGTTTCGGAGTGATTTGTGTATTCATCTGCAAGTTTGCCGAATCCGTGTCCGCCGGCCTCATGTTGTACTAATCCACGAAAGTCGTAAGGATATATGGAAACAGAAGTAGGGCACATAGCTATTGCCTTGCCGTCACCATACATTATGCAAGTTCCGCCATATCTTGAACTATTTGCAACTATTATAACCAAAGTTTTTTGAATGTTTTTAATAGGTGCATATGCGGCATACGTCAGGACTGTTGCTGCGGTGGTAGTCATTCCAGTAGACGGCGGAGCCGAAGTGTATCTGGTTCCAAAGCTTGAACGTACGGTTGTTGTCAGGTCGCTGATTCCGCTCTCAGGAGAATAGGCATATACCATATACACGTTGAAATATTGCTGATATGTTTTATATGGTTCGATATCGAAGAAATGTGTGTATGCCTCCTTGATTTTGGTTTCGTATTTTCCTGATACAACCTCATCAAAGTCATAACCGTCACCCATTATAACTATATCAACACCAGCTCCGATAGTTGCCCGTTGAAGTGTTATGAAATCGCCCTCATCGTATTGGATGCCGGATTCTCTTACTTTCAGAATTGCCTTTATAGAACTGTTGTTCAGTTTCAATATAAGAGAATCCTCTCTCATGGTCGGCCCGTTGTACGACGCAAAAGTCAGATCTATATTTGATTTTCCTGCAGAACCGCTGCTAGAATTGAGTGTTATCCACACAGGTTTCTTTTCTACACTCCAGCTTCCTGTCGCATTTATCTCTACTGAGTAGTTCCCTCCCAGACCGGTGGAATTTTGTACATATTTATCAAAACGGAGGTAGTCCTGAGGGTTTGTACCTGTTTCACAAATATTCTTAAAAAAGGTATATCCCCAGCCCTTTGTGGTCTGATACGAGTTAAGGCTTCCTGTCGGAACGATAAGTATGGCGGAAGGGTGTATGCCGGAAAAGACATTGGTGATTTCAAATGGCTTGGTAATATTGGAATTTATCGTCTCCAATGATATACAAGCATTAAATGCCAATGTGCCTATAGATTTTACAGAAGCCGGGATAGTGATTGATTTAAGGAACGCACATCCGTTGAAAGCATGCTTGCCTATTTTCTGAATGGTTGAAGGCAGCAGGGCACTCTCAAGCAGTGAGACAGGAGTTGTCATCAGAAATGCCTCAGACGGGAGAGAGTCTCCTTCAAATATTGCGTCCCTAAGATCTATGTTTTTGAGATTAATAATATTATTCCTTATAGTGCTAAAATCTGCACTTTTCATTTTACCCTCTATTTTGAGATTTTGTATAGATGTCTGGCCACTGGAAGGTAACTGTGAGGAGAGTGTTTGCGTGCCGTCAAGATATATATAGGTCCCGTCAAAAGATGTCTGTTTGATTATCACAGTATCGGCCAGGGCTTTCTTGCCTTGGGGAACACTCTTCTGAGTGAAGATGAGACTTGCAAATCTGTCATTGCCTGAGTTATTCTGTGAGACCACGAATGAGTAATTTTTTGTATAGGTTGCCTTTGTGGCAGCTGTGGATATCCAGTCTATCCCGCTGCTCATAGTCATTTCGTAGTCAATGTTGTATGTCAGGTCGAAAGTAATAGTGGCACCGCTTTTTGCAATATAAAAATTCTTAGTTGTCAAAGAAATCTGCTCAGGGCCGTCCTGAAACACTTCCAGGGTGTCGCTCAGGTTTGATGTCTTGTCTTTAAAAATTATTTTGGCACTACGGCTTGATAGTGAGGTGTTCTGGCTGACTTGAAGAGAGTACTCAAATGTTGACATAGCCTTGGTCTGAGTAAGTGTGAGCCATGTGGCTGTTACAGGAACAGTCACGTTGTATGATATATTGCTTTTTAGTTCTATTATTGAGCTACCGCCGGAGTTAGGGAATGCTTCAAGATTCCTTGTGAGAATCAGGGCATTTTTCTGCTTCTGGGAAACGGCTATAGTCTGAGTCAGTGATCCGGCTGTAACTGTGAGATTGGCAGAGCGGGAATCGTCTGAAGTGTTTTTGGCAACGGTAACTGTAACAGTCGCAGTTCCGGTCCCGGAACTTGGCGAATATGTTATCCACCCGTCTCCGCCGCTTATATTCCAGGCGGTATTTGATGAAATTGTAATCTGTGATACATATATATCGTCAGAAATATCAATATTACTGGTCGATAATGACAGAGTATCCTTTTCTTTCTGGCAAGCTGCCAGAATCAGTAGTACAAGCAGTAGTTTAAGTCTATTCATGAAGTTTATTTATAGTAGGTTGTTTCGTCAGTATTCGGGTATTTATTTTTTCCATCACGCTCTCTTTATAGGAATCTGAAATTGGGACGGATGTCTTGCCTATTTTTACAACACTCTTTTCAATACTGCTTATCATGTTTATATTCACTATGAAAGAACGGTGTACCCTAATGAATGTGTCCGGATTGAGATATTCCCCAATGGATTTCATGCTCATCAGAGTCATTACAGGCTCCCCCTTGGAGGTGTGAATCCTTATATAATCCTTTACTCCTTCTATGTATGTAATATCCGGGATATCAAGCTGTATCATTCTGTAGTCACTTTTGACAAATATGCTGTTTTGGTTTGCTTGTTCCGAAATGTTTGCACGATAAAGTGCAAACCACTTATGGGCTTTAGTGGCGGCTTTAAGAAATTCGGGATAACTAATCGGCTTGAGAAGATAGTCAAGTGCGTCAACCTTGTATCCGTCAAGAGCATATTGTTCGAAAGCTGTTGTGAAAATTATTCTTGTTTCTTCCTTAAGAAGTCGGGAAAGCTCAATACCATTGAGCTTAGGCATCTGGATGTCAAGAAAAACCAGTTCAATATTTCCTTTTTCAATGGCTGCAAGGGCATCTATAGCATTAGAGCACCTTCCTGCAAGTTCCAGAAAAGGTGTTTGCCTTACATAACTTTCAATAAGGTCTAATGCAAGAGGCTCGTCATCAACAATGAGGCAACGGATAGTCATGCCTCAAATATAGCTATAAATTTATAACCAACAGCGAAGTATGGTGTTTTCCGTCATTTTCCTCTTTGAGCATATAACGGTCCGGATAGATTAACGCAAGTCTTTTTCTGAGATTTTCAAGCCCGATACCGGAACCACTCCTGTCTTCGTCACTTTTCGGAAAATTGCTGTTTATTATCGAGCAGACTAATTTTTCAGACCTCTCCAGTTTGATTGAGATACTTATCTCAGACTCTTCCGTCGGGCTAACTCCATGCTTGAATGCATTCTCAATAAGTGTAATAAAGATTAAGGGAGCGACAGTTGCGCCATTGCACTCATCAGGGTCTGGCATCTTTACAGAGAGGTGTACTTTTTCGTTAAGACGGAGAGACATAAGCTCGACATAGCTGTTGATAAATGAAATTTCATTTGCAAGAGGAATTGCCGGCTTGTCGTTGTCATACAAAATATACCTCAGTAGTTTACTCAGGCTGTGTATTGCATATTGTGCCTGAGTCTGGTTTGTTGCTGTAAGACTATATATATTATTGAGTGTATTGAACAAGAAATGGGGGTTGAGCTGACTTTTCAGATTTTGAAGTTCTGCGGCTGCCATCTCTTTCTCAAGTTCTTTCTGTTTCTGTTCTCTCCTGTACCAGTCCGCGGTAACCTTCAGTGCAACACTAAGGGCTGCCGTTAATGTAAGAGTCAGTAAATTCCTCGATATAATGAATATAAAAGGTGGGGAAAAGCGTTCAGGACCGGGACCCGGGCCGAGGTATGTGTTCCAATAGTGGAGACATACAGATACAAAGGCTATCAGCAAAATGTTTGAAAGCAGAAATCTTGTAAGATGTCTTTTGAACAAGAACAAATCTATAAAGATAAAATAATTTACATAAAAAGTGATTAAGAGTGATACAGGAAAGGCACTGAAATGAAGAAATCCCTTTAACTCCATACTTTTTCCCAAAGCACTCGAGAACATAACAGGTGAGTAGAAGATCAGAGACCAAACAATAATATGTATCGCCGGTGTCATCCATCTTTTTGCGAGTATGCTTTTCTCTTTATTCATAACGTATTGCCTCTATAGGATCCAATCCTGATGCTTTTTTGGCAGGATACCATCCGAAGAACACTCCTGTAACGGTACATACAAGGAAGGATAGTATCACGGAGAATAGCTGTACCTGAATTGGCCATCCGATTACAAATTTAATCATTGCAGCACTTCCGATTCCCAGAATAACACCAATAATACCACCTGTCACACTTATTATAATAGCCTCTATCAGAAACTGAAGCAGAATATGTCTCCCCTTTGCTCCGATTGACATTCTGAGCCCTATCTCCCTTGTGCGTTCAGTAACCGAAACATACATAATGTTCATAATGCCTATTCCTCCTACCAGTAATGAGATTCCTGCTATGCATGCCAAAAGTATGGTCATTATGTCCGTTGTGGAGCTAAGCATTGAGGTGAGCTCTTCCTGCGACCTGACATTAAAATCATCCTCTTCTCCCTCTCTGAGCTTGTGGTTTTCACGGATAATTGATGATATACTCTCTGTTGCCGCTTCTGAAAGTTCCTCACTCACTGCTGATGCAAAAATACTGTTTATATATGTTATTGATAAAATTCTTTTCTGAATTGTTGTGAATGGTGCTATAATTATATCGTCCTGATCCATTCCCATTGCGTTGTATCCTTTTGCCTCCAGAATTCCTATTATCTTGAAGGGTGTCTTATTGAATCTTATTACTTTTCCTAAAGGGTCCTCTCCGTTGGTAAAGAGGTTCTTGACAATTGTGGCCCCGACAACGCAAACCTTCTTGGAACTCTTTAAATCCTCATCTGTGAACATCTCTCCTCTCTCAACCTTGTATGTCCTGATATCCAGATACTCGGTATTTGCTCCCGTGATTGAAGTAGGGGCATTGTTTGCTCCATAGATTACCTGTCCGCTGCTACTTACGACGGGGGTGCTGTGTGCAATATATTGTGCCTCATTTGCCACTCTTTTGTAATCTTCCATTTTAAGAGTCTGCATACTGCCGGCACTTTGCCTTACACCGCCGAACTGCCCGTTTCCGGGCTGGATCATAATCAGGTTTGACCCCATATCTGATATCTGACTTCTTATACTTGACTTGGAACCTTGCCCTATTGCCAGCATCGCAATAACAGAGGCTACGCCTATTATAATTCCCAGCATAGTCAGAAATCCCCTGAGCTTGTTGTTCATAAGGGCCCTGAATGATATCTTGATTAAGTTTCTGTAATTCATTGTCTGTAATTTTTATTCATGACATCCTCTATTATCAGGCCGTCCTTAAGTGTGATGGTTCTGCTGCTGTATTCGGACAATTCGGGATTATGCGTCACGAATACAATTGTTCTTCCCTGTTTGTGGAGTGATTGAAACAGGCCTAATATCTCCATCGAGGTCTTTGAGTCCAGATTTCCGGTCGCCTCATCGGCAAGTATAAGAACAGGGTCGTTGACAAGTGCTCTTGCAATTGCCACCCTTTGCATCTGCCCGCCTGACATCTGGTTGGATTTGTGATTCATCCTGTCCTCGAGCCCTACCGCTTTCAGTGCTTCGATAGCCCTTCTCTCCCTCTCTTTCTGCGAAACTTTAGGATTGTAAAAAAGAGGCAGCTCTACATTCTCGATTGCAGTTGTTTTAGGAAGCAGATTATATGATTGGAAAACAAATCCTATTTTTCTGTTACGCAAGGTTGCCCTCTCATTTTTATCCATACTTCTTACCGAGACCCCGTCAAGATAATAATCTCCGGCAGTAGGTGTATCAAGACAACCAAGCAGATTCAGCAAAGTGGATTTCCCGGACCCGCTGGTTCCCATAATAGTGACAAATTCCCCCTCTTTTATTTTGAAATTCACACCTCTCAGTGCATGTACGGTCTCTTCTCCCACTATAAAGTCTCTTGAGAGGTTATCTGCTTTAATAATTGTTTCCATAAAAGTTATTTTTTCTTTTCACCCGGTCTTGTAGGCATAAAAGGACTTTTTCCTGTATCACTCTCTTTGGCAATTGTCTTATCCGGAGCAGTAGTCATACCTGTAACCACAAGGTCACCCTCTTTGACCTCTCCGTATACTTCGGTATATATTCCGTCGGATATGCCTGCACTAATCTTCACCGGAGCAATACTCCCGTCAGGCTTCTTAATCCAGATTGTTTTTGTTGCAGTACCGGTTTGCCCTTCTGCCTGCGGTTTCTCAATGCCATTTCCAGGTCTTTCAGGTGCTGATCCGGGTGCTTTTACTGACTCACTATTGGCTTCATCTGACGCAGGGGTAAATCTGAGAGCTTTTGAAGGGACAAGTAATATATTCTCTTTCTCTTGAGTTGTTATAGTGATATTTGCAGTAAGACCGGGTTTCAGCTTGTAATCCGGATTAGGGGCGTTTACGACCACTTCGTATGTGACCACGTTTGAGGTTGTAGTCGGTTGAAGGCGAACCTGAGTTACTTTTCCGTTGAAAGTATCTTCCGGGAAAGCGTCAACTGTAAAAGAAACACTCTGCCCCTCCATAACCTCTCCTATATCTGCTTCATCAACATTTGCTATTACCTGCATTCTGGTCAGGTCATTTGCTATTGTAAACAATGTCGGAGTACTGAAACTTGCAGCTACTGTCTGTCCTTCATCTACTGCTCTGTCAAGCACGACACCGTCAATCGGGGAATAAATCGTTGCATAAGCAAGGTTTTGTCTGACTTTTTTTATATCAGAGGTTGCTTTGATAAAGGCACTGTTTGCTTTGTCATAAGAGTATTTGGAAGACTCGTATTCAGTATCACTGATAAGGTTTTTATCATACAGAGACTCTGACCTTTCATAATTTTTCTTCTGAAATTCATACTCCGTCTCAGCAGATTTTAGTGTCGCCTCACTGGATTTAAGTTCTGCCTCAAGGTTGGTCCTGTCAAGGAGAGCAAGCACGGTGCCCTTTTTCACCTTTGAGTTGAAGTCAACATATATGTGGTCTATGATACCTGAAACCTGGGTACCAACCTCTACCTTAATAATAGGCTCAACAGTGCCTGTGGCGGTAACCGTATTTACAATTTTTCCCTTAAAAACGGGAGAGGATTGATAACCTATGGCAGCCTTTTCTTCCGGTCTGAATAACAGGAACATTACTATTGCAATAGTCAACAGTGCACTTGTAATAATTATCAACTTTCTTTTCATATATTTTTCTATTATTTATTTTCTTTTTTATAAATCAATCGGCTGATTCTGGTAAAATTGAAGCAATTTCAGAGAGAGCAAAGCCTGGTATTTGGACTGACTCTTCTCTTGCATTGCATACAGATATGCCTGCCTCTCAGAGAGAAGCTCGACAGTGTTTTTTATTCCTTCGTTGTATTGTTCCTGGACCTGGGTGTAACTAAGCTCGGTATATTTTAAGTTTTCCACTGCTGCTTTATAGCGGCTTTGAGCGGACCGGGCATCCTGATACAGAGATTCTATTGTACTCAACAGGTTTTTCTTTACATTAATACTGCTAAGCTCTGCCATCTCAATCTGATACTGAGCCTTGTTTACTGCAGTTTTTGTGGATCTTTTGCTGAAAATAGGTATAGACAGCGATACACCAACATTCTCGTTTAGTTTGTTATTTAGCTGATTGTAGAGAGAATAGCCGGATCCGGACAGGTTGCCGGTGCCGATTGATGCGTTTGCTGTTACAGAAGGCAGATAATCTGCCCGTGCTATCTTTTCACCAACCTTTGCCGACTCTATTTGTAGCAGGCTGCTTTTAACTTCAGGCCTTCCCTCAATAGCAGCCTTGTAAACATCTGTTAATTCGGGTAACTCATCCTGGAGAGATATATCTTCAGGGTCCGGGAAATATGGGGTGAACTTTTCATTAACATCAATTTCTAACAACTGTTTGAGAGCAAGAACTGATTGTGCAAGCGTGTTCTCTCCAACTGTAAGCTGATATCTGTCTGTACTTAGTTGTGCCTCCATTTGTGCATAATCAACAGAAGATTTTGCTCCGGCTTCGTATAACGCTTTAGTGCGTTTTGTCTGTATTTCTGACAGCTCAACACTCTTTCTTAGCGTTTTGAGGTTTTCATTGGCATATAAAATATCCAGATACGCTCTTGTTACTGATATCTCAATACTGTTTTGCTGTTCGTCAAGAGCGAGTTCGTCCATTTTAACGGCAATATTCTGCTGTTTCTGATTTTTTACAAGCTTTCCCCCGTTGTAGAGAGTGATGCTTGTATTTAATGCGTAGCTTCCTGAATAGCTACCTTTTGTTTTAAAATCCCCGCTTGAGTTTTCGCTTTTCTGGGCAGAAAAATTCTGTGCTGATGAGAAGCCGAGAGAAGGTAATTTTGAGGCTTTTGCCTGCATCAGATCCTCCCGGGTGCTGTTAACTGTTAATTTGGACTGTTTGACCTCAATATTGTTGACAATTGCATAATCAATGCATTCTCTCAAGGTCCATCTCTTCTCATCCTGCGCAATAGCGGCAGAATTTATGTACAAAAGTGTGAAGATAAATGTCAGGATGGCTATGGCTGTTTTTCCTTCCCTGTTCATATTGTTTTTATGTTAATTTTTCTTTTCACCTGCAAATTAACTACCATAAAAGACTCATAATCTGGATAATCGACCAATGGGTAAGAATTATCGACAGAAAGGCTTAGAAATTCGAAAAAAACCTACCTTTGGCGGTCGGAAAAATTATGGCAGACAGATGCAATACATAGGTGAAGTTATCTCGATAGGCGTAGCCATTTCATGGGCACTTTCAGCGCTCTTTTTTGAATATGCAGGTAAAAGGATTGGTTCTTTGATAGTGAACATTCTCAGATTGTTTTTTGCTTTCTTCCTTCTCGGAGCTATGCTGATGGTTGTAACAGGTTCACCATGGCCGCAAAATGCTGATAGGGATGCCTGGCTTTGGATGGTTCTTTCAGGTTTAGTCGGCTTTGTGTTCGGGGATCTTTGCCTTTTCCATTCATATCTTCTTATAACTGCAAGGTTCTCACAGCTTCTGATGACGCTTGCTCCCCCCTTTGCCGCACTTTTTGCATGGCTGATAATGGGAGAGGAGCTTTCATTCATGGCATTTCTGGGAATGTGTGTAACTCTTACAGGAATTGCAATCTCGGTCCTGAAAAGGGATAGTGCTTCCACTCACGTTGACGGAAATATCATCGGAGGAAACGGACGTATCAAGTTAAACCTACCGGTTAAAGGTCTGCTGCTTGGAATAGGAGGGGCTCTGGGGCAAGGTTTGGGCATAGTGCTCAGTAAGCAGGGTATGTATTACTATGAACTTTCGGCACAAGGAACCGCAGTGGCCTCATATATACCTTTTGCCGCCACACAAATCAGAATTATTACGGGTCTTATAGGATTCTCGTTGATTATAATATTGTCAGGCCGCTTTAAGAATCTGCTTAAAGGGTTTAAGGATGCAAAGGGTATGAGGTCGACATTTGCCGGATCGGTTTTCGGCCCTTTTATAGGAGTCTCCCTATCACTTATGGCTGTACAATATACAGATGCCGCCATCGCATCTACAATAATGGCAACTACTCCTGTAATAATTCTGATTCCGTATATTCTGCTCTATAAGAAAAAAGTAACTCCGGTTGAACTTCTGGGAGCAATCCTCTCTGTCGGAGGTGTTGCCCTTTTCTTTATCTAATCACTTCACTCTTTTTATCGGAAAACCGATCTTACAAGTTCCGGAATATCCTTTATCTGGCAAACTTTTATTGAAGATTTGGATGAGTTGCTTTTCTTGTCTACAGATGGCTTGTTGTATGACGAGATGTAAATCGCCTCGAATCCGAGTTTCTCAGCCTCGGTAATTCGTCGTTCGATTTGTCCGACAGGCCTTATTTCTCCGCTTAATCCAACCTCTCCGGCAAAGCATATTTTTTGAGAAAGACTTATATCGAAGTTTGAAGACAATATTGCGCATACAACTGCAAGGTCGCATGCCGGATCTGACACCCTGAGCCCTCCGGCCATATTTAAGAAAACGTCCTTTGCAGAAAGATGGAAACCGGCCCTTTTTTCCAAAACAGCGAGCAACATGTTCATTCTTCTTCCATCAAAACCAGTGGCTGATCTTTGCGGTGTGCCGTATACAGCTGTGCTAACAAGGGCCTGAATTTCTATAAGAAATGGCCTGGTACCGTCAAGCATTGCTGCAACAGCAACTCCGGACAGGTTTTCCTGGTGCATTGGAATCAGCATCTCTGAAGGATTTGTTACTTCCCTTAGGCCTGAATTGATCATTTCAAAAATTGCCAACTCAGCCGTAGATCCAAAACGGTTTTTTATGCTTCGCAGTATCCTGTATGAATGTCTGGTGTCGCCTTCGAACTGAAGAACTACATCCACGATGTGTTCCAGTATCTTAGGTCCGGCAATGGTGCCGTCTTTGGTTATGTGTCCTATTAATATTACAGGCGTGTTTGTCTCTTTACAAAATCGCAGAAGAATTGCCGCGCACTCTCTGACTTGCGACACTGAACCGGGAGAACTCTCTATGCCTTGTGAGTACATCGTCTGAATTGAGTCCACAATCATCAGTCCCGGACGTATCTCGTTAGCCTTGTTTATAATATTTTCCATAAGAGTCTCACTCATGACCAGGCAATTATCACCTTCGCCACCCAGTCTCTGCGCCCTTAGCTTAATCTGTCTCGGGCTCTCTTCCCCGGAGATGTACAAAGTTTTCAAATCCCGGCAGTGAAGAGGTATCTGCAGGGATAGAGTTGACTTGCCAATTCCGGGCTCACCACCAATCAACACCAAAGATCCTGTGACAAGGCCTCCTCCAAGGATTCTGTCAAGCTCTCCGTTCCCGAGAGATATCCTGCTTTCGTCTGTGAATGATATGGATGAGAGAGGTTCTGCTTTTATTGCTCCGGGAAAAATCGAAAAAGATGATTTTGACCCGATCCCTGTACTCTCTTTGCTGATTATCTCCTCTTGCATTGTGTTCCACTCTCCGCAAGCAGGGCATTGCCCCATCCATTTTGCACTTTCGTTTCCGCAGGATGTACAGAACCATGCTTTTTTTACCTTTGCCATAGCCGTTTTTGATAATACTTTAATGGCAAATATAATGAAAAAGGTAATCAATTTCTATTATATTTGTAATATGAAAAAGCTACAACTCAACACACTAATAATCACTCTTGCCATAGTTTTTGCAATCTCTTTCCAGGGGATTCTCTATGCACAGGACAATCAGGATGATGCCGCCATCACTCAAAAGATAGATGAGTATATTAAAAAAATTCAGAAAGACTGGAAAATTCCCGGACTATCCGTCTCTGTTTCTAAAGGTGGTAAGGTTGTGTATGCTAAGGGCTTTGGTGTTAAAGAACTAACGAATAACATGTTCAGTGACGGGAAAAACGTGGTTGATGAAAACACTGTATTCCAGATAGGATCAATTTCTAAATCATTCACGGCGGCAGTTATGGCTCAACTTGTAGATGAGGGAAAGGTTAAGTGGGAAGACACCGTAAAGAACATATTACCGGATTTCAGGATGTATGACAAGTGGGTTGAAGATAACCTTCAGGTAAGGGATATCATGACTCACCACACAGGTATAAGGGGACAGGCAGGGACATATATTCCGAATCTAGGCTACGGGCGGGAGGATGTATATAAAATGCTTCCGTATATCAAACCCTCATATAGTTTCAGAGGCGGTTACGAATACAACAACATAACATTCATTATTGCATCGAAGATTATAGAAAAGATAACCGGAAAGAGCTGGGAAGAGAATGTCCGGGAGAGGATTCTGACTCCTTTAGGGATGACTTCAACATCAATTGACAAGGAAGGTTTCAATTCTTCTAAGAATGTTGCCGTTCCACACGAATTTTATTATTCGAAGGGAAAGATGCTGACCGATACAACATGGAGGGATTCACTTGTAGTAAATCCGCTTTATGGGGATGAACAGGCCCTTCACTGGCTGACTGTTATCGGACCGGCAGGCGGGATTAACTCAACGGCTCTTGATATGGCCAAATATGCTCAGTTCCATCTTGACATGGGCAGAGTAGGTGACAAGCAGGTTATCTCGAGAAAACAGATGCAGTATTTGCACAAGGGTCAAACTATTACATCTCAGGATTCGACAAAAACCACTCTTTACGCCCATTGCTGGTTCGTAGAACAGAACAGCAGATACCGCCTGTATTTCCATACAGGGACAACGTGGGGCTTTACCGCTATATGTGCATTTATCCCTGAGCAGAATCTTTCAATAGTAATGCTTGCAAATTCGGAGGTGCCGTCAAGTCCGCGTTATGCGCTCATGCGAAGGGTTATTGACTATTATAAGGGGTATCCCGAAAAAGATTACAGTGCTTCTTATCTTGCCTCTTTCATGAAAGATGAGAGGGATTCGGAGAGGGTGAAGAGTGAAAAGTTAAAAGAGAAAGGTGGGGAAGTGAATAGTGAAGAGCTAAAAGTGAATGGTGAGGAGATGGTTGGTGTATATGACAAGGGAGAACCTTTCGGAAAGGCAATTGTTACAATGGCGGGAGAAGACCTTTATATCACGCTGGGACCAGAGGGCTGGAAGCATAAGATGAAACGTATTTCCGGCGATAAGTTCAGTTTCCGGAGTGACGGACACGGGTTTGTTGTTCGGTTTATTCTTAAGGAGGGAAGAAAAGGAAGAGTGAAGGTTAATGGTCTGGATATTGATTTTGGCTATGATGAAAATTTTGGAATATGGAAAAAAATAAAGTAATCAAGAGAATTGCAATTATTCTCCTTTCAGCGGTGTTGCTACTATTTCTGAATCCTGACGCAGCTGATGCCCAGGGATCAAAAGTCGGTAAACCGGTCATAGGTATTTCATCCACCATGGGTGACGGGTCCGCAACCTCCGCACCTTTGACATATGTAAATGCGGTAATCAGGGCAGGCGGTGTTCCTGTAGTGATTCCTGTAACGGATGATAAAGAACTTCTTTCAACAATATTGGAAAGGATTGATGCTGTTATAATGACAGGCGGTGAGGATATAGATCCTCTAAAATGGTACGGAGAGCAGCCGGTTCCTCAACTAGGAGAGGTTGCACCTAAAAGAGATGCCTTTGATATTGCACTGATCAGGCTGGCCGTGGAAAAGGGACTTCCGTTACTCGGGATCTGCAGGGGAGAGCAGTTGCTTAACGTGGCTTTCGGCGGAACCCTGTATCAGGATCTGCCGTCGCAGTACAAAGCTTATTCGGTGAATCACCGTCAAAAGGCTCCGGGACAATATGGCACACATTCTGTATACATAGAAAAAGAGTCGCTTCTTTATAAGGTTATAGGGCAGGACTCTTTGGCTGTCAATACATTCCATCATCAGGCAGTAAAAGACCTTGCTCCGGGATTCAAAATTACCGCCCGTTCAAAAGACGGTGTCGTAGAGGCGATTGAAAAGGTGGGCAGCACTCGAGTCTATGGTGTGCAGTTTCACCCTGAAATATTTACCTCTAATGGGATAGATACATTTATCGGAATTTTCCGCAACCTTGTCGAAGAGGCTGCAAAGTAACTTAACAACATACAAGCATGAAAAAGATTCTCAGATTAACACAAATTTTTATAGTTACACTTTTTGTAACATCCTCACTCTCATCCTGCTCATTTTTTGATGATGCTGATAACGGATACGAGTACGGAAAGGCACTTATAAATATAAAGAGTACGTACAACAACCTTGAGTTGCAGATAGCTTATTCTCCGTATGGCCTTATTAATGCCTATTCCATAAAACAGAACGGGGTAGTAAGAGAGACATATTCGGTAGAGTATAATGAATCTTATGTTAGAATAACAGCTTTGGCCGGAGAGAATACCGGAGAGGTACGCGATATTTATTATGACAATCTCGGCAAAGCCACATTTCTAAAAGATGGCTTTACCACTCTAAGACAATTTGATTACAACCAATCGAATTTCCTTAAAAATGAGATTCTTTACAGTACCTCAAACCCATTGGTAGAGTACACATACAGTAACAACACCATTTCACAGATTGTGCAATATAATGCAAGCGGAGAAGAGTTATTGCAAGAGGATCTTGAGGATTATGAGATAAAGCTTTCATACAAGACAGTAGGAATGTTATTCATCGATTTGATGTACAATCCTTATGGCAATTACCGTCCGTTACTTTCTCTGATAGGTATTGCCGGCACCCTTCCGACAAATTTTGCCGGAGAGATTGATAAATTTTCAAATTTCCAATATAATGTTGACGGGTATATAACAGACTTGAAAATGACTGTCAACGGAATTCCTTACGATGTAAGCTTTACTTATGATGACGAGAACGAGTAAAAAAGTCTATAAAGACTGAATACTCATCTCTCTTTATGAAAATTGGTTCAAAAACAGGAGCCGGAACATTACGGGCATCCATATAAAGACCGGGAATATCACCCCGGTCTTTTTTTATAACTGCCGGGTAAAACTGATAATCGGAATGTGTGCTGTCAGCCACATAATTTGCTCTTTGTTCAATAATCCAGTTATAAATAAGTGAGGGGTCATAAATGAAAAAGGGGAAATAATCCCGGTTCTTTATACCAAGACCATCGTCCCAGGTCTTTTGCCTCTTTATGGAGCTGTTTTTTACCTTAATATTGTTGTTAAACTCTCCTCCAACCAGGGTTGCAGGAATATTAACCCTGTGAAGCCATTCTTCATAGTTATATTTTATGCCGGCTACCTCTAATGCCACCATCCCGAAAGAGGTGCATCCCGCTCCTTCACCTTGATATCTTGGCCAGAACGCACCTCCGTATGCGTCGCAAGCAGCATAAGATGTACTGTCTTTTGCGGTGAAACCATTGATATAATTAATAATTCTTTGAGCTGCATCCCGATTGAGAGAGTATTTAATAAAGGCAATCTTCCTCTCTTTTTTAAGAATATGGTCCATAGAGGCAGTCAGTTCCTGTTTGGTCTCAATTCTTCCGGGAAGAGGTGCGCCAATAATACCAACCCCTATTTTATCTTTCAGAAGAAGCCTTTTTTTCTCCCGGTCTCCGGTTGAGCGGACGGACATCAAAACCGGCTCATCTGTAAGTGATGATTGTAGTTCAATAAAGAGGTGTCCAATATAGTAGGAGTATCTGGTGAACTTAGATTTTATCCAGCTTTTGGCCGTACTCTTAAAAAGAGTTGAAGGGCTTTGCCAGTCAATATATTGCAAAGAGGGGACGACAAATATTATAAGCTCGTGCCGGTCTGTGCTGTCTTGCGGGGACATTGCGTACAGATCTGCCGGCAAATTAAGTATAAAGGCAAAAATAAGCGGGATTATATATATAAGCCACCTTTTCATATTAATGAAAAAATACCGGAACGGTTATTTTCTTTGATATACTCTTACGTAGTCAATATCATGAAACTGAGGAAATACAGTTGTGGAGTCGGGATTGCCAGGCCAACTTCCTCCTATGGCAGTGTTAAGAATCAAAAAATGATCTGTGTGAGGTATTCCCTCGGTTGCTGTGTGGATCAGTTTACCGTCTATATACCAGCGTATTGCGTCTGCCTCCCATTCAATTGCATAGACATGAAAACCATCACCGAAAGATTCTTCGCCCACGAACTTACCTGAAGAGGCTTTTTTTACACCCTGGAATGAATAGTAGTGATATGTTGCATATACTGTATTTGGTTCATGTCCAAGAAATTCCATGATATCAATTTCGGTATACCAGGGCCTCAGTTCCGGAATAGAACTCTCTTTTCCGTTTGCGACAGCCTCAGACATTGCCTGTTCCATAATCCAGTCCCTGTTTTGCGGGTATAGCCAGTAAGCAGGCCACAGACCCTGTCCGACAGGAAGTTTCCCTCTTATTTCGAACCTTCCGTATGTCAACGAAAGTTTATCTTTTGTGTCCAGTCTTCCGCTGGTATAGTGCTTATTTCCGAAATCCCTGACACTGCTGCGTATTCTGAGACAACCATCTGTTGTATATACTTCGTCTGGTATGTAAAACTGTAATTCCCCGTGTTTGCTGGTTTCTCTGGTTAGGATATTCCATTTGGTTTTGTCAACTTTTTTTCCGTTGAACTCGTCATGCCAGACAAGCTTCCATCCCGGTACTGATTGTGCAAGGCTGTAATTGCAGAAAGCAGTAAAGTATAATGATAGAAGCAAAATCAGATACTTTTTCATATTTCTGTAGTTTTATGCCTCAAATATAACCATTGTATGAAAACAATTGCTATTATTACACTTAAAAAAATAAATCATGAAGATACTATCAGTCAGATTCAGATTCTGTTTTATGGCAGTAGTCATATTCTTATCTCAATATGGCATCATGCTGTCACAGGACAACATTCAGTTCCGTATACCTCCGAAAGAGATAATGGAGCTCGCTGACTATAAGCCTGCGCCACAGGTAAGCATTGATTCGAGATGTGACTATATGCTTCTCTCATACAAAGGTGCATATCAAAGCCTCACAGACTTAAATCAGGAGGAGTTAAAGTTAGCGGGAATAAGGATAAATCCAAGGAACAACATGGCTACAGGAATCCGTTACGAAAACAATCTTATGGTTAGGAGAGTGAGCTGTGAAGCAGGAGAATGTGAACCTGTCCAAGTGAGTGGATTGCCTCAGAACCCGAGAATATCGGGTAAGGCTTATTCCCCGGATGAAATGATGCTGGCCTTTACAAACACTACTGAAGATGATGTTGAACTATGGGTACTAGATATTGCTCAGGCAAAGGCAAAAAGAGTGGCGACCGGGCTTAACGGGTTTATTGATGAAGCCTTTATCTGGATGAAAGATAGTAAGTCAATACTAATATGGTCATTACCAAAGAGCAGGCCTGCCTTACTTGATCAGAAAAAAGATCTTCCGAAAGGTCCGAGTGTCTCTGTTGGGAAGGGAGCCCAATCACAGGCAAGAACATATCCCGACTTATTGAAAAACGAGCTTGATATAGCTAATTTTGAAACTCTGGCCACATCAGAACTGGAGATAGTTAATCTTGAGGGTGATAGAAAACCTTTTCTGGGAAAGGCAATTTACGTTGGAACAACGCTGTCGCCTGACGGCCGATATATATTGGTTACCACTGTCAACAGACCATATTCATATATAGTACCCGTCGACATGTTTCCGATGAAGAGCTCGGTATATGATATGAATGCTAACCTGGTAAAAGTTGTAAATGAAAAGCCTCTTTTTGAAGGAAGACCGAAAGGTTCTTCATCAACATTTCCCGGAAAGAGACTAATGAACTGGAGAGCAGACAAACCGGCATCGCTTTACTATGCCGTTGCTCTTGACGGAGGAGATCAGGCTGTAAAGGTGGAATACAGGGATGAGGTTTTCTCCTGGGACGCTCCTTTTAACGGGGAGCCAATCTCTTTGTTCAAGACAGGTCAACGTTTTTCGAGGATTACATGGGGTGACGAAAACCGTGCTCTATTTATGGATTTCTGGGTGGATACAAGAAGTGTCAGGACATTTCTTTTCAATCCTTCAGCCCCGGAAACACAACCCGTTAAACTTTATGACAGGAACAGGCAGGATGTCTATTCCGATCCCGGATATTTCCAGACCCGTAAAAATCAATTCGGAAGATATGCCCTTGCTATAGAGAATGATAACCTGTTCCTGATAGGAGACGGGTTTACCAAAGAGGGGCAGTTCCCGTTTGTAGACAAGTTCGATCTTAAGACTTTAAAGACAAAGAGGCTATATCAGTCACCATACACAGACAGAATTGAGCAACTGCGTGCATTTGTGGACTACAAAAAGGGGGTAATTTTAGTAAACATTCAGTCCAAAAATAAGTATCCGAATTACTACCTGAGAGATATTAACAAGAAAGACCGGAAAGCGCTCATGCAGCTTACCTTTTTTAAAAACCCGTTTGCCTCAATTGCAAATGTTCACAAAGAGGTGATAAAGTATAAGAGAAAAGATGGCGTAAAGCTCTCCGGGACATTGTACTTGCCTGCAGGGTATGATAAAAATACCGGAGAGAAGCTGCCTCTTCTTATCTGGGCATATCCTGAAGAGTTTAAGGATGCCGGATCTGCCGGTCAGAACAAACTTAATCCGAATGAGTTTACTTTTCCATATTACGGTTCATTCGTCTATTGGGTAACAAGAGGCTATGCGGTTCTTGACGATGCTTCATTCCCTATTATCGGAGAAGGAGAGAAGGAGCCTAATGATACATTTATCGAACAGTTGGTTGCAAATGCAGAAGCTGCAATAGATGCTGTTGACTCCCTGGGTTATATAGACCGAAAGAGAGTTGCAGTTGGCGGACATTCATACGGGGCATTCATGACGGCGAACCTTCTTACACACTCAAATCTGTTTGCCTGCGGTATAGCAAGAAGCGGCGCATACAACAGGACTCTTACTCCGTTCGGATTCCAGAGTGAGCAGAGGAACTATTGGGATGCACCTGATGTGTATAACAGAATGTCGCCGTTTATGTATGCAGACAGGATGAAGACCCCTATGCTGCTTGTTCACGGAGATTCGGATGATAATATGGGAACCTTTACTTTACAGTCTGAGCGCTATTATCAGGCACTCGCAGGGCTTGGAGCTCCGGTAAGGTTGGTGCTGCTTCCTAAAGAGAGCCACAGCTATGTCGCAAGGGAGAATATCCTTCATCTGTTATGGGAACAAGATGAGTTCCTGGAAAAATATTGTAAAGGCAAAAAATAGGGAGAGAAAACGATTATGAAAGATTTTAGCCGGCTAATTATGACATTTGTGATACTGCTATTGGTTTCACAACAACTATTTTCACAGAAACTAAGGATTGCCACTTACAATATCCGTGTAGACGTGGAAGCGGATGCTAAAAAGGGAGACGGATGGGAACAGAGATGTCCAAAAATATGTGATATTATAAAACTCCATGACTTTGAGATATTTGGGCTTCAGGAGGCGAAATCACACCAACTAAAGGGTGTTCTCAGCCTGTTACCCGGCTATTCCGCTATAGGAGTCGCACGAGATGACGGCAAGGAGAGAGGGGAATACTCTCCGATTGTGTACAAAAATGAGAGATTCAGGTTACTGGACAACGGCACTTTCTGGCTTGCGCCTGACCCCTCAAAACCTGCTCTCGGATGGGATGCTGCCTGTATAAGAATATGCACCTGGGGCAAATTTAAAGATAAAGAGAGTGGCTTTGTTTTCTGGATGTTCAACACCCACATGGATCATATAGGCGTAGTAGCCAGGATTGAAGGGGCACGACTTATTATAAACAAGATTAAGGAAATAACCGGATCTTCAGAAAATGTCTTGATTTCAGGAGATTTCAATGTCGATCAAAAGTCGGATGTGTATGAATTCTTTAAAAATGCCTGGAATCTGAAGGATTCATACGAAATCACACCATTCAGACTTGCCTGGACCGGCACGATGAATAATTTTGATCCTGATATGATTTCTGAAAGCAGAATCGACCACATATTCGTCGGTCCGGGTTTCAAGGTCCTGCGATATGGAATACTTACCGATTCATACAGGACAATCATCAGTGAAGAAGCGCGTAATCAACCGAACTTCCCTAAAGAGATGATGTTCAGGAAGAGTGTGGTCAGATTTCCCTCTGACCACTATCCGGTAATGATTGAAGTGTCAACTGAAAGGTAGCGTTCGCCTGTATCATAGGCGAAGGTAAGAATCTTTGCCCCCTTCGGTATTTCCGTAAGCATTTGAGATATCGCCGCAAGTGAGGCTCCCGTCGATATCCCGGCAAATAACCCCTCCTCTTTTGCTGCTAAGCCGGCAAAACGAAAAGCCTCCCCGGCCTTGACCTGTATTGAGCCGGAAAGGATATTCCGGTTTAGATTCCTTGGAATAAATCCGGCACCAATACCCTGAATTTTATGAGGTCCGGGGCTGCCACCCGCGATTACCGGTGAGTCGTACGGCTCAACGGCAAAAATTTTAATATTTTTAAATTTAAGCTTCAGAACTTCACCTATTCCGGTTATGTGCCCGCCTGACCCAACTCCTGTAATCATATAATCAAACCCTTCAGGAAAGTCATTTATAATCTCCACGGCTGTAGCCCTTCTGTGTATATCCGGATTTGCCCTGTTCTCAAATTGCATAGGCATCCATGATTCAGGAATCTCTTTGAGCAACTCTTCAGCTTTTTGAATAGAGCCTTTCATCCCGAGTTCTTTTGGCGTAAGGACAAATTCTGCTCCGTATGCTGCCATTATCTTTCTACGTTCCAAAGACATGGATTCAGGCATAACCAGAATAAGACGGTACCGTTTCACGGCAGCTGCTATGGCCAGGCCTATTCCCGTATTGCCGGAGGTGGGCTCGATGATTGTACTGCCTGCTTTAAGCAAGCCTTTCTCTTCGGCATCTTCAATCATAGATGCGGCAATTCTGTCTTTAATACTTCCTCCGGGATTGTTTTTTTCAAGTTTTATCCACACTTCGTGTGCCGGAAAAAGTTGTTTTAATCTTAAATGCGGGGTATTCCCTATAGTTTGTAAAATATTATCTGCTTTCATAATGATTTGATATTTAATAATTTATTTATATAACAAAATTTATTGCAGTCGATTCTTTTTCAGCTGCACTTTTTACACGTATTTCACTTTTATTATAAACAATAGATTGAGGCGGAACGCTCCTTGTCAGCCAGACATTGCCTCCCACAACACTGTCATGCCCAATGACCGTATCTCCGCCAAGTATTGTGCTTCCTGAGTAGATAATGACATTATCCTCAATTGTAGGGTGTCTTTTCTTCATTGCCTCCTCTTTTCTGACATTTAATGCACCGAGAGTAACACCCTGGTAAATTTTTACATTGTTGCCGATTACTGCGGTTTCTCCAATTACAACTCCTGTCCCGTGATCAATAAAGAATGATTTTCCAATTGTTGCACCGGGATTTATGTCGATTCCTGTGTTTCTGTGGGCATACTCACACATAAGTCTGGGGAGCAAGGGTATTCCGGCAATATAGAGCGGATGAGCCAGACGATAAGTAGTAATAGCATGGAATCCAGGATATGCAAGAACAATCTCCTCAAGCGAGCTTGCTGCAGGATCAAATTCAAGAATTGCCTCTGCGTCTAAAAGCAGCTGACCGTATATTTCCGGCAAAGATTCAAAATACTTGCCTGTAATTCTTACTGTTGTAAAGTCTCTCTGAGGCATTAAAGGATTTATAAGTTCATTAAGACTCTTTTTCAAATCATTTAGAGCAAGGCTTTTGTCAATTTCAGATCTGTCGGTTCCCGCTGGAAAGAGTAACTCCGTGAGCTGTTCGAGAAATTTGATGACATAAGTTTTTCCGGGGAAAGCTGCCCTTGTTTCCTTGTTTTGTTCACCTATGAGGTTAAGAAGATGATTAGATGTCATTTTGTATGTATATATAAAATAAAAAAAGCCCTTTCATTAAGAAAGGGCTCATAAATGGTATGTTGTTAGTGTTGATTTACTTAAAACGGCATAACAATCCCTTTCTGCATAGATTTATACAGCAGCAACAAAGGGTATTATTTGCAATTTTATATATCATCAGTCAAAAATCTGTTTCCATTTCACAAACAAACATATACCGGAAAAGTTTAAAAACCTCGGCTCCGGTTTACAATTATCAATGCGGCAATAACTCCGGGGACCCATCCGGCAAGTGTCAGAAGAAAGACAATCAGCACGGAGCCACAACCATAGTCAACGACTGCCAATGGCGGAAAAATTATACAAAGAATAACTCTCAGAAGTGACATATTTACTTATTGTTTCTTAAGAAGCAAGATGAATTCGGGTACACGTCTTTTTGTGCTTTCAAGATCGAAAAGAGTATAATTCCCGCACTCTTCGGCTTTGGCACCCGGCACTTCGTCAATTGAAAGCATATATTCAAGAGCCGTTACCATAATATCCCGCATCTTACTTTCTGTGTACTTAGTATATGTGAGTATGTAAAATCCTGTCAGACAACCCATTGGGCCTACATAAACAATTTCACTCTGAATGGCAGACATTGTTCTAAGAAAGTGGGCAAGACAATGCTCCATTGTATGTGACATCTGAGGGGTTATTGCCTCCCTGTATGCAAGCGTGGGTTTGACAAGACGTATGTCGTAAGTATATACGCCTCTCTGTTCATCCGCATCTCTGAGGTATACTCCCGGTTCGAGAATAAGGTGGTTTACTTTAAAGGAAGTAGGTGTCTCCATGATATTTTTTTGTAAAATTAAAAAAGAGTTTCCATTTTTGCACAAATATATCAGATAACCCCAAATGACATTAACCCACAATACTATGCTTATGTCCATGCATATGATGCAGATTAACGCTGCAGAGGGTATTGGTATATAAGCTGATAAAACATCCGAAATGTCCATCCTCTGCTAAATGCAGAGGTTTTTTTTTGTATTTATGAAAGATATAAGACACATAATAAAAGAGAGAATCCTCATTCTTGACGGAGCAATGGGAACAATGCTCCAAAAATACGGGTTTGGGGAGAAGGAGTTCAGAGGGGAGCTTTTTAAGGATCATCCCGGAGAGCTGAAGGGAAACCTTGACCTGCTGTCTCTGACTCAGCCGGGAGCTATTGAAGAGATTCACAGAAGTTACCTTGAGGCGGGAGCAGACATTATTGAGACAAATACATTCTCATCCACAACAATTGCAATGGCCGATTATAACCTGGAAAGCCAGGTTTACAGACTGAACTTCGAGTCTGCTTCACTTGCAAGAAAGGTTGCAGATGAGTACACAAGGAAAAACCCGTCAAAACCAAGATTTGTTGCGGGATCGATGGGGCCGACAAATAAAACGGCTAGTATATCCCCTGACGTTAACAATCCGGGATTCCGGGCAGTGGACTTCGAAACTTTGAGAGTTGCTTACAAACAGCAGGCAGAGGCTCTTATTGACGGAGGGGCAGATATTTTATTGGTTGAAACGGTTTTTGATACATTAAATGCAAAGGCAGCCCTGTTTGCCATTGAGCAGATTAAGGAAGAGAGAGGATTGGATATTCCGGTTATGCTTTCCGGAACAATAACCGACAATTCCGGAAGAACTCTCTCCGGCCAGACAGTTGAGGCATTTTTAATATCTGTAAGCCATTTTCCTCTTTTTAGCATCGGACTGAATTGTGCATTAGGTGCAGATCAGCTAAGGGCATATATAAGAAGGTTATCAGTGGCAACGGATTTCAACATTTCGGCGCATCCTAATGCCGGATTGCCTAATCCGTTTGGTGAGTACGACGAGTCCCCCATTAGGATGAGGGATATAATACAAACTTACCTTGAAGAGGGTTTGATAAATATTGTAGGTGGATGTTGCGGAACTACTCCTGATCACATAAGAGAGGTAGCAGAGCTGGCAAGTCAGTATAGCCCGAGGAAAGCACCAAAAAACACTGATAAAGAGAGATACCTGAAACTTTCGGGTCTTGAATCCCTTGTGGTTACAAGAGAGACAAATTTTGTAAATGTTGGTGAAAGGACAAATGTAGCAGGCTCAAGAAAATTTTTGAGACTTGTAAAGGAGGGCAAATACAGCGAGGCGGTAGAGATTGCCAGGGCTCAGGTTGAAGGGGGAGCGCAGATTATTGATGTGAACATGGATGACGGGCTGCTTGACGGAGTCGGTGCGATGACAGATTTTCTTAATATGATAGCCTCGGAACCCGATATTGCGAAAGTTCCCGTGATGATAGACAGTTCAAAATGGGAAATTATAGAGGCCGGGTTAAGAACTCTTCAGGGTAAGGGAATAGTGAACTCCATATCTCTCAAGGAGGGTGAGGATGCTTTCATTCATCAAGCCGGGATGATCAGAAAATACGGGGCGGCAGTTATTGTCATGGCCTTTGACGAGAAGGGACAGGCTGATACTTTTGAGCGTAGAATAGAGATATGCGGCAGATCTTATGATATATTAGTCAATAAATTGGGTTTCCCTCCGGAGGATATTATATTTGATTCTAATATTTTTCCGGTTGCGACCGGTCTTGATGAACACCGTCAAAATGCAATTAACTTCTTTAAAGCGGCTGCATGGATAAGAAAGAACCTTCCGTATTCCGGAATCAGCGGCGGTGTGAGCAATGTCTCTTTCTCTTTCCGGGGAAATGACATCGTCAGGGAGGCTATGCATACTGCATTCCTTTATCATGCAATCCATAACGGAATGACTATGGGCATAGTCAATCCGGAGATGCTCGGAATATATGATGATATAGATAAAGAGCTTCTGAATTACGTCGAGGATGTACTTCTCGACAGAAGGGACGATGCTACTGAGAGGCTTCTTGCGTTTGCAGAGAATGTGGGCGGCAGCAAAAGAGTTGATGATAAAATCAATCCCGAATGGAGGGAAGCCTCACTTCAGGAGAGGATAACCCACTCGTTGGTTAAAGGAGTGGACGAATATGTGGAAATTGATGTGGAGGAGGCCAGAAATCTTGTAGATAACCCTGTGGAGGTCATTGAAAATTATCTGATGACCGGAATGGATGTTGTCGGGGATCTTTTTGGAAGTGGAAAGATGTTTCTGCCACAGGTTGTAAAGTCTGCCAGAGTTATGAAAAGAGCTGTGGCCTACCTTCTTCCATACATAATGGAAAGAGGAGGAAAGGACGAGCTTTCACGAAAGAGTTCCGGCAAAATCATACTTGCTACAGTCAAGGGAGATATACACGATATAGGAAAAAATATAGTATCGGTTGTACTCTCGTGCAATAATTTCGAGATTGTAGACCTTGGCGTAATGGTTCCGGCGGAAAAAATCATTCAGACAGCAATAGACGAGGGAGTCGACATTATCGGGCTGAGCGGACTGATAACCCCCTCTTTGACAGAGATGGTAAATGTTGTGGAGGAGCTGCAGAGACGTGGGCTGGATATTCCGGTGATGGTAGGAGGTGCAACAACTTCAAAGATGCATACTGCCGTTAAGATTGCTCCTGCATACAGTGGAACGGCTGTACATGTAAATGATGCCTCAAGAGCCGTAACCGTGGCTGGTTCTATATTACAGAGAGATACAAATGATGAGTATTCACGTTCTGTAAAAGAGGAGTACGACAAAATCCGGAACGAGTTCCTGAACAGTGGCCGTGACAGCAGAATGCTTTCAATTGATCAGGCAAGAGCAAACAGACTGGTGCTTGACTGGAACTCATACACCCCCCCTGTGCCGGTTGTGGCTTCTGTCAATGTTATAGAGCAACCGGTTGATAAGCTGATTGAATACATTGACTGGAATCCTTTTTTCAGTCTATGGAATATGAAGGGCAATTATCCGGACTTACTGAATGATACTCATACAGGGAAGCAGGCATCTGTACTTATGAGCGATGCGAAGGCTATGCTGAAGGATATTGTTGAAAACAAATGGCTTACAGCCAGAGGGGTCTTTGGGATATTTCCTGCAAACACAGCGGACAATGACGTTATAGAGATATATGGGGCACACAATGATGTCATAGCGCATTTTCCAACATTGAGGCAATTGGCCCGCAAGACTAAGAGCGGACCGAACCTCTCTCTGTCTGATTATATTGCTCCAAGGGAGAGCGGAAATAAAGACTATATTGGAATGTTCTGTGTCTCTGCAGGCTTTGGTGCTGATCAACAAGCTGAATTTTTCAAGACTCAGCTGGATGACTATAGCTCAATAATGCTGAAAGCTCTGGCTGACAGGTTGGCTGAAGCCTTTGCAGAGTATCTTCACATAAGGATTCGTAAAGAGTTCTGGGGATACTCTCCGGAGGAGAGCTTGTCAATGGAAGAGATAATAGCCGGGAAATACCGAGGCATAAGGCCGGCCCCCGGATATCCTGCATGCCCCGAACATAAAGACAAAAAGACAATTTGGAGACTTCTTGATGTTGAGAAGAATATAGGTGCGAAACTTACTGATAATTACGCAATGTGGCCGGCCGCAACGGTGTCCGGTTTCTATTTCTCACATCCGGATATTAAATATTTTGGAGTAGGAATTAAGAATTTATAGACAGGAGGAAAAGATGAAAGTAATTGAGCATATAGAAAAATCAGGAGGTAAGACACTCTGCTCCGTTGAGATATTACCGCCGCTTAAAGGTCAGAATATTGAGTCCACATTCAAAGGACTGGATCCTCTTATAGATTTTAACTTGCCATTTATAGATGTTACATATCACAGGGAAGAGTTTGAATATAAAGAGTTTCCCGACGGGAGGCTGGAAAAGAGGATTGTAAGAAAACGACCGGGAACTGTCGGAATCTGCGCGGCTATACAGAATCGTTATAAGATAGATGCTATTCCTCATGTTTTGTGCGGGAGTTTCAATAAGGAGGAGACGGAAAATTTCCTGATTGATTTAGGATTCCTGGGTATCGATAATGTAATGGCATTAAGAGGTGATTCACTTAAAAACGAAACATACTTTGTTCCGGAAAGAAATGGAAACAGATATGCTACCGAACTTGTATCACAGATTTCAGACATGAACAAGGGAATATATCTGGACAAGGAGCTTCAGGATACTGCACCGACAAATTTCTGCATTGGTGTGGCCGCTTATCCTGAAAAGCACATGGAGGCACCGAGCCTTGAGAGTGATATTCATTTTCTTAAGGAGAAGGTACGTAATGGCGCAGATTATATAATCACGCAGATGTTTTTTGATAACAAAAAATATTTTGATTTTGTTGACAAGTGCAGAGAGGAGGGAATCACTATCCCGATTATACCAGGGATTAAGCCTATAGCAACAAAGAAACAGCTTAACCTGATTCCTTTACGGTTTAAGGTTGACCTGCCAGACGAGCTGGTAAGGATGGTTGTAAAGGCAAAAAATGATGAAGCAGTCAAGCAAATCGGCATAGAGTGGTGTACGGAGCAATGCCGCGGATTGATGAAGGCCAATGTGCCTGTAATACATTTTTATGCAACCGGAAGGACAGAAAACGTAAGAGAAGTTATGTCGCAGATACAGTAGGGATTGAAAAACAGAATCTTGTGCCGGAGGTGTATTCCGGATCTATCCATATTCTGCCGCCAAATCTTTTGACTATCTGAGAGCAAATAGCAAGACCCAGTCCTGTTCCTTGAGTGAATTCGTTTAGTTTGCCGAACCGTTGAAAAACACTCTCGTATTTTTCTTTAGGAATTCCGCAACCGGTGTCGGTTACCGAAAAGACAACCTCTTTTTTCTGATCGTCCACAACATATTTTAATGAGATAGAACCCCTTTCTGTGAATTTATTTGCGTTTGCAGTCAGGTTAATTAATACCTGTGTTAGTCTCTGAGGGTCGGTGTTAAGATAATAACTCTTGCATTCAGGGTCTATGATATAATTAATATCCGGCTTGTTCTGATGTTTTATGGTGCTCAGGACGTGATTGCAGATAGAAAGTATGTCAGTATTCTGATAAACAAATTTAATCTGGTCTGTTTCAAGCCGGGATATGTCAAGAATATCACTTATCAACGTAAGCAGAATATCGGAATTTTTTGTGATAAAGTTGTTGTAGCGCAGCTTCTCCTCGGGGTCAGCATCTTCTGTACAGAGGAGATTGGAGAAGCCGACTATTGCATTGAGAGGCGTCCTTATTTCATGGCTCATATTAGCAAGGAAGGCACTTTTTAACTTGTCGGACTCTTCTGCCCGCTCCTTTGCTTCAATCAATTCTGCCTCATGTTCCAGAAGTTTAACCCTTAGCTTCTTGTTCCGGGAGTGTAAAATAAGGAGTGTGACAGCCAGTAACAACATTCCGCAAGATATGACCAACAGGATTATTACGAAAGCTCTGTATTGCCTGACTCTGGGATCTTCATTCTGTACAATTATGCTCTTTTTTGGCAGCAGGCTCTCCTTAATCCCGAGTTTCTCAAGCATAGCCTTATCAAACTTATATTCACACCCGCCTGTTATAAACCTGACGGAATCCTTATATCCTTTGTAAAAGTCGGATATCTGTTTTGAAACAATATCTGCATGTGTACCATATAGCGGGACATATCCGCCTACTGCCACAGTACCGAATCCTGTGCTCGTTATGGTGAAAAACGGAATTTTGGGATTTGCGGCTCCAAGTTTTATCAGAGAGGTATTTGTCAGACCGATTCCATCCTTCTTTGCTCTCCATGTACCTAAAAGCACGGCACTGTTAGTGGGGAGATTCCTCATAATCTTGTCAGCCTCATTGATTGTGAGATTCCTGCCGTCAAGAAGGGTAAGCTTCATTTCCGGAAATTCTTTCATCTCCTTTCTGACCAGAGACTGGAGAGAAACGCCTCCATAAGTATTATCCGAGACAAATACTATATTATTAGTTTGTGGGTACAACTTTTTAATAAGACGGATATTTTCAATCACATTGTATTGATTAAGATATCCCCCGCCTCGTCCTAAATTAGAGGCTTTCACAGTGGTGTTTATTGATTCGGGAAACCAGTCATACCCGACTGAGTCCTGCGGAAGATCAATGCCGTTTACTGATGCGAAAGCAGAAAAGAAGGGCACATTTTCTGGAATGGAGTCTTGCTGTAGAAATGCAGCCCAGGCTTCCTGTCCGAGTAAAATAATAGCTTTTAGATCAGAGTTGCGAAACTTATATATAACATTGGACATCTGTTTTTTCCAGCGAAAAGACTCTTCGCTGAAACTTTTACATCCAAGATCTTCAATAATAATTTCTGCCTTAGGGTCAATTCCTATTACACTATTTTCAACACCTGTGATGAAATCGGACATTCTTTGTGTGTCAGGATTATATGAAGATATCATAAGATAGACAGCCGGTTTCTTATCCTTGATTTCTTGTGCTACGGCAATTACAGGTAATAATGCTAAAAAAATAAACAGTAGTTTCTTTATCATAGCAGAATCTCCCTTTTCTTTGAAAATGACAGGCTCAACAGTGAGATAAATCCGCAGATCAACATAGTCAATGCCTGTGATTCGTGGGATATTGTGGCAAATATTATTCCTGTAGTGTGAGATATTCCATAGACGGATGTGAGAGCAAGTGTCGTTACAAAGTGGTACGCCCCGATGCCTCCCTGTACAGGGACTAACCATCCCAGACTACCTACAACCATAAGGAAAAGGGCATCCTTCATCCCTAAAGAACTCACCTGATCAAATGCATATATTGTAGTGAGACTCATAAGCCAGTAACAAGCCCAGAGCATCACTGTAAGCCATATAAACAGCCATTTTTGTTTCATCCGGAAACCGGAGGTTAGTCCGTCAGCCAGACCTTTAATGATTTTATTCAATTTTCTGAATACAGGATGTCTCTCTCTGTATTTCAGTACAATGTAGATGAATAAAACAAAGGCCAGTATAATAGCAGCAGCCACAATAAACAGATTGACAGAAAGCCGGCCCCGCAGAGAGCTCAGTATCTCATTATTTATAAACGTTCCGAATCTTTCCCATGATATAAGAATTACTGATATAAGCACTACAACAAGTGATAGAAGGTCAATACTTCTTTCTAGTACAACTGTACCCGCAACAGATTCGATCGGGACTTTACACCTGCCCGCAATAACTCCGCACCTGGCAAGCTCCCCGGCACGCGGAACGGCAAAATTTGTAAGATATCCTATGTTTATTCCGTCCCATGAGTCCTTGAGCCGGATAGGCTGTCCTAAAGGCAGCATTATCAAACGGCCTCTTATAGCCCTGATCAGAAAGGCAACAACGCTGATTGCCATGGAGGCAAGTATCCACCAATAGTTTGCACTCTTTAACCCGTTTAGGAACTCCGGCCATTTGACCCCCCTGAAGGAGAACCACAGCAAGAGACCTGCCAGTGCTAACAACAGCACATATTTCAGGGCAGAGTATAAACCTTTCATCTATGTCAGCAGCTTGTTTGTATCGGAGTCGGGAAAAATAACCTTTGGTTTGAATGTAAGAGCCTCTTCCGGAGACATGTGCGCATAAGCCATTATGATTACCAGGTCATTTACGGAGAATTTGTGGGCTGCAGCACCATTAATGCCGATTTTGCCGCTACCTCTCTCCCCCTTTATCACATATGTTTCAATCCTCTCACCATTGGTTATGTTCACAACGGCAACCTTCTCATTAGCATAAAGGCCTGCTGCATCCGCAAGGTCTGCGTCTATGGTTATGCTTCCGATATAGTTGAGGTTTGCCTCGGTTACACGTGCCCTGTGAATCTTTGATTTCATTATTTCGAGTTGCATCTTACTTCAATTTAATATTGTCTATGAGTCTTATCTCCCCTGCGAAAACAGCCACCCACATCTGTATCCCGGCGGCTTCATCCCAACCGGTAACAGGCTGCAAAGTTAATGAATTTACAATTTCCACATACTCTGAATTCAGATAGGGGTTGCTATTTATCTCCCGGACAGTAATTCCGATCAGTTCTTTTGGACTCAATTCTCTTTGATCAGCAAGCCTTGATGCATTTGATAGGGCTTTGTATATTGCGGGTGCAGCATTTCTTTGTTCGGAATCAAGAAGAGTGTTCCTGGAACTCATGGCAAGGCCGTCATCCTCTCTGAATATGGGGCAAGGAATAATCTCTACAGGGTATCCCAACTGACGGGTGAAAAACCTGATAATTGCAAGTTGCTGGAAATCCTTCTCCCCGAAAAATGCATAAGTGGGTTTTGTGAGATCAAACAACCTTGTAACAACCTTTGCCACGCCGTTAAAATGTCCCGGTCTGCGGGGACCCTCACCTACAGAATCCAACCCGCCTAAATCGAACACTCTGTTATCCGGTTCAGGATAAATATCTTCAACAGAAGGTATGAAAACTATAGTAGTGCCGGCATCCTCAAGCAGCCTGCAATCAGCCTCAACAGTCCTCGGATATCTTTTCAGATCATCCGGATTATTAAATTGTACAGGATTGACAAAGATGCTTACAATTACAGTGTCGGTATATTTAAAAGCGGTTTTTACCAGTGAGATGTGCCCTTGGTGAAGTGCACCCATTGTTGGAACGAGCCCGATTTTGCAATCATTAGATAATGAGCTTATTGCTTGCTCTAAATCGGACAGAGAGCTGCATATAATCATTTGCTGTTATTTTTTTGCAAACCTACAAAAAAAATAGAACTTTGCTTTATGAAATCGATATTAGGAATAGGCAACGCCTTAACAGACATTCTGGCACTTCTGGACAACGATAGACTGTTGGAAATTTACCATTTGCCAAAGGGAAGCATGCAACATGTAGACAGAGAGATTGGAGAGAAGATCTGGCAGAATCTTAGGGCAATGGGAGTACAGCTTGTTGCAGGAGGGTCTGCGGCAAACACAATTGCCGGTACGGCTATTTTAGGGATGCCCTCGGCCTTTATAGGCAAGATTGGTGATGATGAGATCGGCTCTCTTTTCAAATCCGATCAGGCAAGAAACGGTATAAAATCAACACTCCTTAAAGGTAAGGCTGCCTCAGGAAGGGCTATGGTATTCATAACCCCCCCGAACTCGGAAAGGACTTTTGCAGTCTATCTGGGAGCGGCAATTGAACTCGTGCCGGAAGACCTTACTATAGAGATGTTTCGTGGACATGACTATTTTCACATAGAGGGATATCTGGTTCAAAATCAGGATCTTGTCCGCAGGGCTGTCGAGCTGGCTAAAGAGGCAGGTTTGACAATATCTCTGGATATGGCCAGTTATAATGTAGTCGAGAGTAATGATGCATTTTTGCACGATATTATTGAGGAGTATGTAGATATTGTTTTTGCAAATGAAACAGAAGCTGAGGCCTTTGCAAAAAAATCACCACGTGAGGCACTTGAAGTTATAGCATCTATGTGTGATATAGCTGTCGTAAAGATAGGTAAAGACGGCTCAATGGTGATGAGCGGAGAAGAGTATCATTATATTGAAGCATGGCCTGCAGCAACACTTGATGTTACCGGAGCCGGAGACCTTTATGCCGCAGGATTTCTTTTTGCCCACTCACATGGTCTCTCCCTGAAAGATTGCGGAGATGTGGGCTCTATAGTTGCAGCAAAAGTCGTAGAGGTGATTGGCCCAAAGATTGATGTTCCTCGTTGGAAGCTTGCAAAACAGGAGATCAGAGAGCTTACGGGACTTTTAAAACAGTAAATACAACAAGGGGAAAGGCTATCGGAAAAGCCCGTGAAGCTGTGCCTCAATACGGTCGATAACAATGCTGAGATCTTCAGGGCGGTCCTCGAATTTATTCTCATCAACATCAACTATGAGTACCTTGCCGTCTTTATAACCCTCTATCCATTTTTCATATCGTTCGTTAAGACCGGAGAGATAGTCAATCCTTATCCCGTTTTCGTATTCACGTCCCCTCTTGTGAATCTGGGATACCAGGTTTGGAATTGAGGATCTTAGATATATCAGCAAATCAGGAGCCTTGACAAGCGAGAGCATAAGATCAAAAAGAGTATTATAATTCTCGAAATCCCTTGAACTCATCAAACCCATTGCATGAAGATTGGAGGCAAAAATGCGCGCATCTTCGTAGATTGTCCTGTCCTGCACAACATTGTTCAGACTCTTCTGAATCTCCACTATTCCCTTGAACCTCTCTTTCAGAAAGTATATCTGAAGGTTGAACGACCATCTTTGCATATCGTTATAGAAATCGGCAAGATATGGATTTTCATCTACATCCTCATACTTTGCATCCCAGTTATAATGCTTTGATAGTAATCTTGTTAGCGTGGTTTTCCCGCTGCCGATATTCCCGGCTATAGCTATATGCATTTTGTTATATTTTTGATGAAGGGTTCTAGTCTTGATCCGACACAAAATTACAAAAAAACTTTTAGTATTTTTGCACTATGTTAGATACACTGCAGCACAAGGGTAGAAGAAAGAAACTACTGGAAAATCTTTCAAAAAGGTATGATTTTGACGGCAATGTTTTAGAGGCGATGGGCAAAGTGCCGAGGCATATGTTTATCGAACCCGGACTTGATCATCTTGCATATCTGGACAAACCATTACCGATAGGAGCCCGACAGACAATATCCCAGCCATATACAGTGGCGATACAGAGCCATCTCCTTAATCTAAACAGATTTGACAAGATATTGGAGATCGGAACCGGCTGCGGTTATCAGACAGCTGTACTGGCAGAGATGGGGCTTAGGGTGTACAGCGTTGAACGTCAGCGCTCTCTTTTTCTGCTTGCACAAAAAAATCTTGAATCGCTTGGATACACCTCTCCGCTATTATTTTTCGGAGACGGGTTTGCAGGACTCCCGAAATTCGCTCCCTTCAAGGGAATTCTACTTACATGTGGAGCACCGGATGTTCCTTCTGCACTTTTAAAACAGTTGGCAATCGGAGGAAGGATGGTTATACCTGTCGGGGATGGAGTACAAAAGATGTTGGTGATAGAGAGACTGAGCGAAGAAGATTTCAAAACGACTGAACATGGGGAGTTTAAATTTGTTCCTATGTTGACAGGAGTCGAAAATAAATGAAAAAAATATGATAAAAACTAAAACCTTTTATTTCAATGATCTGAGAGAGTGTACATACGTAGTCTGGGATGATACGCGCGAGTGTGTGATAATTGATCCGGGGTGCCAGAGCGACAGTGAGCGGGAGAGACTAAAAAAATTCATAGAGACAAACAATCTGAAGCCGGTTAAGCTTCTCAATACGCACGGCCATTTTGACCATGTTATGGGAAATGCTTTTGTGACAAAGACGTGGGGTGTCAAGACATACATTAATCCACAGGATAAACCCCAACTAGAGAGAGCCTTTTCATACGGAGAGATGTTCGGATACAGTATCGAGCAGCCACCTGCCGACACTGTTGATGTTAACGATGGCGATAAAATCGGATTCGGAGAATCATACCTTAAGGTAATTACAACACCTGGTCATACAAGAGGCGGTGTCTGCTACTATACCGAAGAGCAGGACAATAAGATTGTATTTGCCGGTGATTCACTGTTTGCGGGTAGTATAGGCAGAACGGATCTTCCGGGCGGAGACTATGATGATTTGATGAACTCTCTGCTAAAGAAGATTGTGGAGCTTGGAGGTGATTACAAGGTTCTGTCGGGTCACGGTCCTGAAACGACCATCAGCCGTGAGCTTGACACAAACCCATTTTTGCGTTACGAATAAGATATCAAATAAGTACCATGAGTTTTCTTTATTTTAAATTACTTTTTCTTATACCGGCACTTTCATTTTGTACCGGGGGAGGAGTCAACTCCGGCCCAACAATTCAGAACGGAGAACAGATTGCAACCATTCCCGAATTACCATCTGAAATCTCTTTTGCAGGGGAGGCGGTACCTCTAAATTATTTCGATGTAAGAGAGTCTTTGCAGAGAGAGATGACAGTTATAACGTACTGGCACTCCTCAATGATTCTTATATTCCAGAACAACAACCGCTACAAGAGAGAGATTATGAAGATTCTTAAAGAGGAAGGCGTTCCGGAGGATTTTTACTATTTATGTATTGCTGAAAGCGGTTTACAACCTGTTTCATCATATGCGGGAGCCTGCGGTTACTGGCAATTTCTGGCTGCTACAGCCAAGGAGTACGGACTCGTAGTTGATGACGAGGTTGACGAAAGGTATAATATTGAGAAATCGACAAGAGCCGCAGCTGCCTATTTTAAAAAGGCATATACTGAGCTGGGTTCATGGACTCTTGCAGCGGCCTCTTACAACATAGGTCTTGCAAATGTTAAGTACAGGAAGAAGATTCAGTTTCAGAATAATTACTACGATATGCAGTTCCCAGAGGAGACCGGAAGATATGTCTTCAGGGCACTTGCATTTAAGACAATAATGAGTGATCCGGGGAAGTATGGGTACAATCTCGACAAGGGGCAACTATATCCTGAGTTTGATTATAAAGAGGTTACCGTGAACACCCCTATTGAAAATTGGTCTGCATTTGCGGCAAAACACAGGACAAACTTCAAGCTTCTCAAGATGTATAACCAATGGATACGTGCAAATAACCTTACAAACAAGAACCGGAACACATTTATTGTGAGAATTCCAAAAGAGGGTACAAGATGAGCAGCAATATTGAGGTTACAGGTGCAAGAGTACATAATCTCAAGAACATAAATGTAACAATCCCGCGAAACAAGCTGGTCGTTATTTCGGGTCTTAGCGGCAGCGGAAAGTCGTCACTTGCCTTTGACACAATATATGCTGAGGGCCAGCGGCGCTATATGGAAACACTCTCTGCGTATGCAAGGCAATATATGGGCGTGCTTGAACGTCCGGATGTAGAGAATATAACCGGATTAAGCCCGATTATTGCTATTGAACAGAAGACAACCGGCCGTAATCCAAGGTCAACAGTTGGTACAATAACTGAAATCTATGACTTTCTAAGACTTTTGTATGCAAGGGCAGCCACTGCATACTCTCCAGCCACAGGTCTCGAGATGGTCAGATACACAGATGAACAGATAGTCTCACTCATATTGGAAAACTACTCCGGACGGAGGATTTTCCTTCTTGCTCCACTTGTTAAGGGACGTAAGGGTCATTACAAAGAGTTGTTTGAACAACTTATAAGAAAGGGGTATACCCAGGTCAGAATAGACGGCGTCATACATGAACTTGCTAAGGTCAAACCTCTGGACAGGTATAAAGGACACTTTATAGAGCTTGTTGTAGACAAGCTTGTTCCAAAAGAGGGAGACGAAAAGAGAATCAGAGAGTCTGTAATTACTGCCCTCAATTCCGGTAAAGGATCTCTTGCAGTCCAGGAAGCGGAAGCTACGGAAATAAGGCATTTCAGCAAGAACCTGATGTGTCCACAAACAGGTATATCATATCCGGAACCGGCACCGCATACATTCTCGTTTAACTCGCCACAGGGGGCTTGCCCTCATTGCAAGGGCTTAGGGGTAATTGCAAAGGCGGATATGAGCAAGATAATCCCCGATGACAATATCTCAATAGCAAAAGGCGGCATTGTACCTCTCGGACCGATGAGAGACAATATGCTTTTTGCACAGCTGGAGGGAATCGCAAGGAAGTATGAATTTTCATTGCACTCTCCGATAAGGGAAATTCCTGAAGATGCACTCAATACCATCCTTTATGGCTCCGAAGAGCTATTCAGAGTGGCAAAAGGAACATCCTACACAAATATGACAACTTTTCAGGGGGTTATATCAAAAATTGAGCAGAATGACAGCGACAGTGAAGACCTTTTGGAGAGGAAAGAGAGGTTTGTTGAGGAGGGACCCTGCCCGGAGTGTAAAGGCACAAGGCTGAAGGAGGAGGCACTATGCTTCATGATTGACAGTCTGAATATAGCTCAGGTATCTGCAATGGATATAGATCAGCTTTCTGAGTGGGTCACATCATTGCAGGAGAAGCTCACAGGAAGGGCAGCACTGATAGCCCGTGATATAATAAAAGAGTTACAGGCACGCATAGGATTTCTGATTGATGTGGGTCTTGAATACCTTTCGCTCGACAGATCAACAAAGTCCCTGAGCGGCGGAGAGAGCCAGAGAATCAGGCTTGCCACTCAGATTGGCTCAAAGTTGGTCAATGTTTTATATATACTTGACGAACCAAGCATAGGGCTTCATCAAAGAGACAATATAAAACTGATTGATTCCCTTAAAAGGCTGAGAGATGAGGGAAATTCCCTGATGGTTGTAGAACATGATCAGGAGATGATTATGAGTGCAGACTATCTTGTAGACCTGGGACCCGGAGCCGGAGAGAGAGGGGGGCGTGTATTGTTTTCAGACTCTCCCGAGAAGATTATTGCAATGACTCCTGAGCAGATCAAAGAGAGTAAAAGTCTCAGTCTTGAATACCTGAAAGGAATGAGGCGTATTGAGGTACCTACGGTAAGAAGAAAGGGAAACGGAAAATTCATCGAGCTTATTGGGGCTACTGGCAATAATCTCAAAAATGTAGATATAAAAATTCCTCTCGGATCACTTGTTGGAATAAGCGGGGTAAGCGGAAGCGGAAAATCCTCGTTAATTAACGAGACTCTGATGCCTATCCTGAGTAACAAGATAAACAGGTCTCTTTACAATGTGCTGCCTTATAAAAAGATACTCGGGACGGAAAATGTAGATAAAATAGTGGAGGTTGATCAGTCACCTATCGGAAGAAGCCCGAGAAGCAACCCCGCTACTTATACAAGTCTTTTTCTTGAGATAAGAAAGATATTTGCACAAACACCTGATGCAAAGGCAAGGGGCTTCAAGATTGGCCGTTTTTCCTTTAATGTTAAAGGAGGCCGGTGTGAAGAGTGCAAGGGAGCGGGACTTCAGGTGATAGAGATGAATTTTCTCCCTTCAGTACATGTCCATTGTAAGGCATGTAACGGTAAGAGATATCAACCGGACACGCTTGCCGTAAGATATAAAGGGTTGTCTATAAATGATGTTCTTGAGATGCCTATATCACAGGCCGTTGTATTTTTTGAACATATTCCGTCTATGATACATAAGCTCAGGGCCCTCGAGGATGTCGGTCTGGGCTACGTAAGACTAGGGCAGGCATCGACAACTCTCAGCGGAGGAGAGAGCCAGCGTGTGAAACTTGCTGCTGAACTTTCAAAGAGAGCCACCGGATCAACAATTTATATCCTTGATGAGCCTACTACCGGTCTTCACTTTGAGGACGTAAGAGTTCTGATGGGCGTTTTGCAAAAGCTGGTTGATCAGGGAAATACGGTTTTGATAATTGAACACAATCTGGATGTGCTGAGACTTTGCGACTATATCTTTGACATGGGGCCTGAAGGTGGCCGAAACGGTGGCAGGATCGTTGCACAGGGAACACCTGAGGAGCTGAGTTCGGATTCGCACTCAGTAACCGGATCATATATCAATCTATAAAAGGAGAATCATCATGGTAGAGATCTATTGCGAGAATATTCAGAAAAGCATTAAATGCGAGCCTGGCACAACACTCAGCCAGTTGCTTAAAAAAGCGGAGGTAACCGGTAAATGGCCGTTTTTGGCTGCCATAGTTGACAATCAGCTCAAAGAGTTGTCATTTCCTGTTTATATGCCGCATCAGGTCAGATTCATAGACTACACTGACCGTGACGGACAGCGATGCTATAGCCGTTCATTGATCTTTGTCCTTCAGAGAGCTGTTGCAAAACTATATCCTCAATATTCTCTTATTGTAGACTACAATATGCAAAACGGTATGTATTGTGAATTGAGGGAAATGGAACAGGAGGAGGGAGGTGCCCAAAAAGTAGTTTCTGTTAGTGAGGATGAGATAGACACAATAAGAGAGACAATGCAGGAGCTTATAGCTGCAGACCTGCCCTTTACCAGGGAAAAAATACATACAGAAGAGGCTGTAAGGCTATTCCGTAATAATCACCGGGAGGAGAAGGCAATTCTTCACGAATCGAGAGGTAAGTTTTTTACTACAGTATATTATCTTGACGGATATGCCGACCACTTTTATGGCCCTCTGACAGAGAGTACAGGAGTGCTGAAGACATTCGTCTTTGAGTCATTCAGCCGGGGTTTCCTGCTCAATATACCGACCATCACATCTCCATACGAAATCAAGAAGAGCCCGTATCAATACAAACTGTTTGACGTATTCAAAGAACATTCTGAGTGGTGTTCGATACTTGGAGTCAGAGGCGTTGGAAATCTTAACAATACAATCCTGGCTAACAGATCGAGAGACATGATACAAATTGCCGAAGGTCTGCATGAACGCAAATACGCAGCTATTGCCGATCAGATATATCAGAGAAGGGGAGAAGTGAAACTGGTTCTTATTGCAGGCCCTTCCAGCAGCGGTAAGACCACTACATCCAAGAGAGTCGCACTTCAGTGCAAGGTTTTGGGATTGAATCCTATAATCATTGAGATGGATAACTATTTCGTTGACCGTGAGAAAACTCCGAAAGACGAGCAAGGCCATTACGATTTTGAGAGTTTCCGTGCATTGGATGTTGAGTTTCTTAGCCACCAGATGAATCAGCTTTTCAATGGTGAGACAATTTCGCTTCCGAAGTTCAACTTTGCCGAGGGAAAAAGGATTATAAACGGAGATACTCTGAAAATGGGGGAGAAAGATATCCTTATTATGGAGGGGATACATGCCCTCAACCCTTCATTGACTAAGGGAATAGATCCTGATAAATATTTCAGGATATATGCATCAGCCTTGACCTCTCTCTCTTTGGACGAAAATAACAATATTTCAACCTCTGACAATCGCCTTATAAGGAGAATCGTCAGGGATGGCAATTACCGGGGAGTTTCACCGGAAGAGACAATTCTGAGATGGCCTAGTGTCAGGAGGGGTGAGATGAAAAATATATTCCCGTACCAGGAAAACGCCGATGTAATGTTCAACTCTGCCCTCATATATGAGCTGCCTGTTTTAAAATATTATGCAGAACCTCTTTTGAGAAGAATACATCCTAATTCTCCTGCTTCAACAGAAAGTATAAGATTGCTCAAGTTTCTCTCATATATTCAGGAGATGCAGCCTTCCGAGATAGCGTTGATACCGCCTACTTCCGTAATAAGAGAATTCATAGGCGGCAGCAGTTTCAAATACTAGAATCTACCTTATCCAGCTTTCCGGATTTTGTTTGACAGTCCCTTTCCAAAGTTGAAAATGGATTACGGACTCGTTGTCTGAAACGGTCAATGTGCCAAGGACCTCACCTGTCTTGACTTTCTGACCACTTTTGACATATATTTTTTCCAGCTTTGTGTAAAATGTGAAATAGTCTCCGTGTTGTACCAGAATGCACTGATTATATCCCGGCATCATAAGTACCTGTTTCACCACCCCGTTAAATACGCAAAGGACATCCGCCCCGGCTTCTGTTGATATATTTACACCATTGTTAAAGGGAAGTTTGACATTCTTGAAAACAGGGTGATTATGTTGCCCGAACTGCTCTACTATTGCTCCTCTTTTAACCGGCCAAGGTAACTTTCCTCTGTTGCTCCCGAACTCCTCTGACAGGGCAATGTCAACAGCTGTAGCCTTATAGTCCGGACGTTCCTTCTCCTTGACTGCTGCCGCCAGTATCCGTTCAATCTCCCTGTTTAGTTTCTCTACCTCCCTTCTTTTTACATTTAGTTGTTGAACCATCTCCTTCTCCTTTTTCGAAAGTTGGGAGATTACCTGTCTTGCCTTGCTCTCGTCGGTTGAGAGTTTTTTTACTTCCAGCTCTTTTTTGGCCTGATTTGTAAGAGAACTGCTTTTTATTTTTGCCAGCTCGTATTTTTCCTCGGCAATCCTGACACTTTTACCTCTTATCTCATCTGCCATCTCCTTGAGGGCTGATGTATAATCCTTTATATAGCTCCATCTCCTGTATCCCTGTTCAATGTTTTTACTCGCAAGAACATACATAAGCCAAACAGTCTGGTCTCTGTTCTTATAAGCATTGTATATCAATTCAGAATAGGACCTTTTGAGAGATTCAAGGCTGCGGTCAAGTTCTGCTATCTGTTGCTCCTTTTTGGAAACTTCATTGTCAATATTTTTTATCTCATTTTCTATCTCTTTCAACAGCTTCTTCCTGTTGGAAATCTTTCGCTGAATGTAGTTCAGCTCTTTTGTGTTGGATTGCTTTCTGGACTTTGTGGCTGCCAGTTGCTTGTCGAGGTATGAAATCTCCTCTTCAATCTTCTGCTTTTTTGCTGTCTGTTCGTTGACATTCTGCGAGAAGAGAAAAGTGGAAAGAAACAGAGAGAAAAACAGTAATGCAAATCTTCTCATTTTCTTGTTCCCTCCTTGATTTGCTTTATTTTATCGGCTATACCAAGTGAAGGGTCAATCTTGTCAGCCTGTTCCCAATATCTGAATGCAAGATCATGTTCGTTAAGCTTATAAAGAATTTCTGCGTAGTGGTCAAGAATAGCGGCACTTTCGTTTCCTCCATAAACCAGAGCATGTTTTATTATAGCTTTTGCCTCAAGATCTTTCCCGGTAAGATGCAGTATCCATGCAAATGTGTCAAGGTATGTCGGATTGTCCGGTTCCGAATCCACGGTTTTTTTGCTCATTTTGTATGCCTTGTCCAGCTGTTTTCCTTCAAGGCTGAGGTAGTAGGCGTAATTATTCAGTACCGGGTTGTATGACGGTGCCTTGCTGAGGGTTTTCCTGTAATACTTGTATGCATCCTTGCGGTTGCCCGTCTGGTAGCTCAGGTCTCCAAGGACGGAGAGAGCCCTTACCTCCATGGCACTATCACCTTTTGCTATATATAGTACATTTTTAAATACACCAATAGCTTCCGGAATCATCTCTTTCTGTGCGTAAGCAAGACCTTTTATCTCAAGAAGTCCGGGATCATAGGCAAACATCATCGGATATTTCTCAATATGGGAGATTATATTATCCCAATCTTCCATGAAATATAGTATGGAGAGATACTCCCTGTGTGCAGCACGGGATTCCCCGAAATACCTGAGATTCTCTTTCAGAGCTTCTGAGGCCAGCTCCCCGCGTCCTGTCTGTGCCATATATCTGGCATAAAGATAGGTGGAACTGCTATCTCCCGGATGTGCATGGTACATATTGATTACCAATGTGTCCACTTGCGGGAGAAAAGTTTCAACAAATCTTTGATTTGAAATTATCTGTGACAGATACTCAACCTTCATCTCTGATGTTACAACCGGGTTTGCCATTAGTGGTATCATACTCCTGAAGTATGGCCCGAAGCGGTTATTTACCCTGTTAAGCTCCGCCTGCCCGAATACAGCAGGTACATAAGACGGTTCTATTGATATAGCCTTTGAATAATATTCCATGGCAAGAGAATCCTCCTTCACCGAAGAGTAATAATCTCCCAGAATCGTTGCAGTTCGAGGAGTCCCGTTCTCCTTGTCAAAATCGGAAAGATATTTCAGAGCTTCATCCCTTTTATTCTGAAAAATAAACAGGTTGTATCTTGTCAGGCAGGATGCCTCACTCTTGCCTGCATATTTCTCTATATCTTCAAGTACTTCCAGTGCCTGATTGAGTTTTTTCTGTTTTACATATATATCTATAAGTCCGTCATAGAGCTCAACCTGTTGCGTGTGACTCTTGCGCAATGACTCATATATCTTTATAGCATCCTCGGTCTGTTCATTACTAAGGTATAGAGATGCAAGCTGCGTGTTGTACCAAGTATTTCCGGGATCAAGCCTTACAGCTCTCTCCATCATCACAAGGGCACTGTCCGGTTTATTTTTATATGAATATATGTTACTTAGATAATAGTAGACTGCATCATTCTTGCTACCTTTACGGGCAAGAGACGAGAATATTGACAGAGCCTTGTCAGCACTTCCGACATTGTACTCCTTCAATCCTTCCATATAAAGAACCTCTTCACCGGAAATCTTCTCCTGGGCGGATAAGGTATATACACCGGATAAAAGCAAGAAAACAGATATGGAAAAAGTTCTCGTGATGTGCCTGAAATTTATAACATTGCTCATTTTATATCAATTAATTAGTGTTTGTTGCAAAGATAGTGTTTTAATAAATTTTTATTTGCTGTGCAACGAATTATTACTATTTTGCATCTTATAATTGCAAGTGAATGAACGCCACTTCGAAGGATTTTACAGATGAGACAGAGTTGCTTGACGGTTGCTTAAAACAGGACCGAAAAGCTCAAAAGGCTCTCTATGAGAAATACGCACCCAGGATGCTCACTCTTTGTACAAGATATGTAGGGAACAAAGAGCGTGCCTGGGATATCCTACACGATGGCTTTATTACGGTGTTTGACAAGATTGGCAGCTATAACAGTACCGGTTCGTTCGAGGGGTGGATGAGGAGAATATTTGTGAACACAGCTTTGATGTCATTAAGAAAAGCAGATGTTCTCAAATTTACCGAGGAACTGGTCGTTGTTGAGAGAGAGGTTACCAATGAGCACACAGCTCTGGACAACATCTCATCAAAAGAGCTGCTGAGGCTGATAGCCACTATGCCTGACGGATTTCGGGCAGTCTTCAATATGTATGTGATAGAGGGATATTCACATCAGGAGATTGCAAAAGAGATGGATATTTCCGAAGGCAGTTCAAGATCCCAGCTCAGCCGGGCAAGAAACTGGCTGCAAGACAGGTTAAAAGAGAGATATTGATTATGCAGGATATTGATTTTGATAAGAAGGTAAAGGAGATGATGGAGTCACATCATGAGGCTCCTCCTTTCGGCTCCTGGGAAAAGATCAGTTCTGCTCTGGACAGAAAAAGAGCGAGAGTGATCTACTTCAGAAGGGGCTTATATGCTGTTTCTGCAGTTGCCGCGTCATTATTGCTTCTCTTATTTATAGGACGCGATCTTCCTGAACAGATGGATAACGCGGTAAGAACTCCTGTTCTCTCCGAAAACAATCAAGATAGAGTAGAGAAACTTGACAAGAAGGAAGAAACAAAACCGGGAGAGGCGGTAGCTGAAAAGATAAGGACAATCAGACATGAGAATAAAAAAGTGGCTGAGGCGGTTATCAAAACAGAACAACCTGAACAAGAGGCAAACCCTCATATAACTGATGACAGACCGGTCAATAAACCTGTGCAGGCAAAGAAAAAGCCGGCTGACAACAGACAGTATGACAACTACTATATTGAGCAGGAGCAGGAGAAGAAGAGTTTCAGAGATTGGCTGGGGGAGAGAAAATACAAATATGCCCTTTCGACAAATCTCTCATCATCTCTCTATAAAAAATCGATTAATCTTGTATCCGTCTCATTGGGTTATCAGAATGACTTCATACCTTCAAGCCTTAAAGAGTCTGTCCAGAGCCAGTATGTTTCCGACAGACGTTACGCGATGCCGGTGTCATTCGGGGTTCAGTTCCAGACAGATATTGACAAAAAGTTCTCTGTAGGCACAGGCTTGATATATACACTTCTTGCTTCCAACTATCAGGAAATATCGCAAAGCTACAGCAGAGACATAAACCAGGCACTTCACTATGTCGGGATACCTCTTAATGCTTATTACAATCTCTTTGAGAACAACTCTGTCAAAATATATATAACTGCCGGAACGATGCTAGAAAAGGGGGTTGTGGCGTCATACAGAGAAAACACAGACGGTGTAAAGAAATACTATTCTGAATCAATCCCGGGTGTACAGTTATCAGCCGGCGGAGGTCTCGGCCTTGAGTGGAAACTCAACAAAGATTTCGGAATCTACTTGGATCCATCAATGACATACTATTTTAAAGGGAAACAGCCGTCAAGTATAAGAACGGCTCAACCTTTGCAGTACAGATTCGAGATGGGTATGAGATTTGAAATCTGATGGATTTATTAGCAATTGTAATACTTAACTGGAACGGCAGGCCTTATCTTGAACGCTTCCTTCCTATGGTAGAATCCCGTTCCAGAAGGGAGGATACTATAATTGTGGTTGCCGATAATGGCTCCACTGACTCTTCTGTGGCCTATCTCCGGGAGTTTCATCCGAATGTAAGGGTTATAGAGTTTGACAAAAATTATGGTTTTACCGGAGGGTATAACAAGGCTCTTGAACAAATAGATGCCGAGTATTTCCTGTTGTTGAATTCTGACGTAGAGGTTACCCACGGGTGGCTTGAGCCTATGTTGGAGCACATGAAGAATAACAGAAAAACCGGAATATGCATGCCTAAAATCCGTTCTGCATACAATCAGTCAATGTTTGAATATGCCGGGGCCTGTGGCGGTTTTATAGATTATCTGGGTTATCCTTTCTGTCGGGGCAGAATTCTGTCAAACATTGAGGAGGACAAGGGTCAATATGATAACAGTATAGAGATATTCTGGGCTTCAGGAGCTGCAATGCTGATAAGATCCTCATTATACAGGGAGCTGGGAGGATTGGACGAACGTTTTTTCGCCCACATGGAGGAGATCGATCTCTGCTGGAGGGCAAAGCTTATGGGTTATCAGGTGTGGGTTGTTCCGCAATCGGTGGTTTATCATGTCGGGGGAGGAACACTTCCGAACAACTCACCGCATAAACTCTATCTCAATTTCAGAAATAACCTGATAATGCTTTATAAAAACCTGCCGGCGGCAAGTCTGACTCCTGTCATACTAATAAGAATGATACTGGACGGGGCTGCAGCTGCAGTATATCTTTTTCAGTTCCGCTTCGGCTATCTTAGTTCTGTATTCAAGGCACACCGGGATTTTTGGAGGATTATGCCCTCTTTGGAAAGGAGTATGGTAAAAGTCAAAAGAGTCAGATCCGGAAAAACAAGAATTTCGGGTGTATATAAAGGCAGTATAGTCTTGAGATTCTTCCTTTCGTTCAGAAAAATAACTTACTTCAGAATAGGAGCCGATATATCATAGCGCTTCCACTACCTTCTCAACACAAGTGCCGCGTGATCCTTTCACAAGGACAGTGTGATTCTTCAAAGGATTGGCAATCAGGAAATCTTTAAGTTCGGCCGAAGTGTCGAAAAAACGAGCCTTTGACATTATATCCCCGAACGACCGGGCTGCCTGTAAGTACTCTTTTCCCACAAAGAACAGAACATCTGCGTTCATGCTGCTTATAACCTCCAGAATAGCCTTGTGCTCATTCCGGGACTCGTCTCCGAGCTCAAGCATGTCTCCGATAACCATGGCAGAAAGCCTCTTTTCCATCATGGCAAAATTGCTGAGAGCAGCCCTCATGCTTGTCGGATTGGCATTATAGGCATCTATTATAATCTTGTTGAACTTGCCGCTTACAAGCTGAGAACGGTTGTTTGTAGGCACGTAATTCCTGATTGCATCATGTGCAGCCGGGGTGTCTATAAAGAAAAGCTTTCCTACAGCCAGGGCAGCCATGACATTATCCGCATTATATGCCCCGACAAGTTTGGTATCTACCTCTTCTCCTGTATCAAGCCTGATTCTCATAAAGGGATTCTCTGCGGTAACAGGTAGCAAGACAGCACCCTCGCAGCTCATTCCATACGGGATACTTTTCAATGGTTCCCTCTTCTCAATCATTGAACATAAATCAGGATTGTCAATATTATAGATCACGGTTCCGTCATTTTTTTTCAGATAGTCATACAGCTCACCTTTTGTCTTGACAACTCCTTCAAAAGACCCGAATCCTAATAGGTGAGCCTTTCCTACATTTGTAACAACGCCATAGTCAGGTTCGCATATATCCACAAGAGTAGCTATCTCTCCCGGAGCACTGGCCCCCATCTCGACAACTCCTATCTGAGTGTTTTCATCCATCTTAAGCAAAGTCAAAGGAACACCTATGTGATTGTTGAGATTACCTTGAGTATAACTGATGCGGTATTCAGCCATAAGTACCCTGCTAATAAGCTCTTTTGTTGTTGTCTTCCCGTTGGTGCCGGTTATGCCGATTATTGGCAGTCCCAGTTTCCGTCTGTGATATCTGGCAAGTTGCTGAAGAGTTTTTAGCACATCCTCCACAAGAATCAACTTTTCATGTTCAGGAAGCGAGCTGTCATCAACAACCGCATATAATGCCCCGCTTTCAACAGCTTTCAGGGCAAAAGAATTACCGTCAAAAGTCTCTCCTTTAAGGGCAAAAAAAAGTGTACCGGGCTGAATAGCCCTGCTGTCCGTACATACTCCGCTGCTTTGCCTGAATATATGATATAAATGTTCTATGTCCATTTTAAAAAAATTAATGTTTCCCGGTAGATCCGAAACCTCCCTCACCTCTTTCGGAGCCTGCAAGCTGATCTGTCTCAACCCACTCAACTCTTTCGTATTTTGCCACTACCATTTGTGCAATTCTCTCTCCGGGATTGAGGACAAAATCCTGGTCCGAAAGGTTCACTAAAATTATCTTTATCTCCCCGCGATAATCCGCATCAATAGTTCCGGGGCTGTTTACTATGCCTATTCCGTGTTTTGCCGCAAGGCCGCTTCTAGGTCTTATTTGGGCCTCACAGCCATGAGGAAGCTCAATAAAAACTCCCGTAGGAACCATTGCTCTCTTTAAGGGTTGAAGAGTTATACTTTCTGTGATGTTTGCACGCATATCCATACCGGCCGAGTGCTCGGTCGCATATGAAGGCAGTTCGAAGGGAGAGGTGTTTATAATTTTAACTTCCATATAGATATCTTTTCAATTTTTAAGTAGTATAGAATGTATAATAATATCAGAGCGGTGTGAATTAAATATTTCACTACAATATTCATTTGCGGCAATATAAATGTGATTCCGTATATAATCAGACCCACAATAATAAATCCGAAAATTTTGCCCCATCTGTAAGGGATAGGGTAATATTTGTTGCCAAGCCTTATACTTATCAGCATCATAACAGTGTAACTTGCAAGATGCCCCCATGCTGCCGCATGATATGAATATAAAGGCATCAGGAAGATATTCAGCAAAAGAGTGACAAGCAGCCCGGCAGCTGTTATAAGTATCCCGTAATTAGTCTTTCCGGAGAGTTTGTACCACATTGACACATTGAAGTTCATGCCCAGGATTACGTATGCCATAACCATGATAGGGACTATATCAATACCTTCACGGAAATTCTTTCCCAGAATCAATCCTATAATTCCCATATACAGCATCAGCCCCAGGAATATTAACATTGAAAAAGCTGTGAAATGCTCCATCACATCAGCGTACTGCTTTTTCTTCACTTCTTCGGATTCACCTTTTGAGAAGAAAAATGGCTCAGCAGCAAAACGAAACATCTGTATAAAAAGCATCATCAGAGTTGCCAGTTTAGCCCCGGCTTGAAATATCCCCAACTCTGATGACCAAACCGTTCCTTCGGGTGAGAAAAGTCTGAATAAGGGTCTGTCGATAAAATCGTTAAGTACTCCAGGTAAACCGGCTATCATAAGAGGCAATGAATAGAGCATCATCTCTTTCCATAAAGAACCGTTGAGCTTTATACGGATCTTCATTATGTCGGGTATCATGATGATTAAAAGTACTATACAGCTCAGGAAGATTGCAAATATTATATATGAAAAATCAGGAGTCGGTGATATGAATTCAAGAAGGAAGCTTGTCGGATGCTTTGCAAGATATGACGGGATAAGGAAAAACAGAATCAGATTGAATACTGTTTCAGAGAGTATTTTTATTGTTTTGAGCAAGGCAAATTTAAAAGCTTTGTGCAGAAAACGGAGTTTTGCAAACAGTATCGCAGTAAAGTTATCTATTGCAAGAATAGCCCCAACATACACTATAACATTCTGGAATCCGTCATATCCCTTAAGTCGTGAAATCTGATCCGAACCGAGATAAAATCCCGCTAATAATAGAACTGAAACTATACCGACGGTTATAAGTGCATTGGAAAAAACCTCATGTGGCTTGTCATGTTTATTGGCATATCTGAAGCAACCGGTTTCCAGTCCGAATGTGAATACCACCTGGAGTATTGCTATAAATGCAAGCACTTCCGTGGCCATTCCGTATGCTGAGGTAGAGAGCACCCGGGTGTAAATAGGAACAAAGACAAAATTTATGAATCTTGCCAGAATTGAACTCATGCCGTACACTACAGTCTCACCGGCAAGTTGTTTCAGTGGATTTTTACTCATAGCTAATAAGCTAACGCTTTAGGTTTAAATATCAGGAACCCTATGTTCAGTTGCGGGAACCATTTTACATCAGATTTGTCGTAATACGAGGCAGACAAGGTCACGGGTCCTACTGGTGATTGCCAGACACCAGCAATTTCTGCTGAAAATTTACCACTCGGGAAAAAATCGGAGAACGAAGTTGATCCGTCTGTGGTCTTAAGCAAAAGCTTATAAGGCTGAAAATATGCCCCCATAACATGCAGGGATAGACTTTTCGTAAAGCGGAATATCGGCATGAGGGCTATACCTACAAAAGATTGGGATCTGTTACTGCTTAGAAGTAAAGTCTTGCTGTGTGGTGTAGGCTGGAATGCCGGCAGGTATAACAAGGTTGAAATCCTGTCGCCCATGGCAGTCCTGTTGGATATTGTAATATCCGCTATCCATCCAAGTGTAAATTGCTTTGTGATGGCTGTGTACGATTCAAAGTAGTTTCTGAAACTTACAGAGTTATGTACTTTTTCGGAAATAGGACTAGCCTCAAGAGATGTGCTGCCCGGGCTGTAATCCTCTTCCAGGTGAGTGAATCGCAGCGACATCTTGTATGCGCTTCCTTCGGTAGGGTAAAGACTGTTATTTGTGGTGTTCTTCTCAATATAGAACGAAGGCGAAATATATGAGAGATCGGTCCTGTCGGCAATGTCATAAGATGTAAACCTGTCTGTCTGGTAATACTCATATATATTTTTCCCGACAGTCAGTGAGAGCTTGGCAAGCAAATTCTCATAAAGGTTTATGGGTGTGGCAATGCTGGCTTTTGCAAACAATTCGCTCTCCTGCACATTGCTTGTAGGAACTCTGTTTGAGAAGAAGTTTGTCTGGTTCCCGCCGAAATAGTCAAAACGGTGAGTTACAAGTTCTAGTTCATAAAAGGCAAAGGGTCTGACAGACAGATCCTGACGGAAGTATCCGCTAAAACCTGAGTAAAACCTTCCAAGGTTAATATCTGCAGCTGCTTTCCACGGCATACTTGAAAACTTTCGGTATTCAAGGCCTAGGTACCCTTGGTTAAGTGACGATGACGAAATATTTCCCCCGATTGCTATTTTTATTGGAGGCGCTTCAGATACCTGTAAATTGACATTATATATTGAATCTTTGCCCAGTTTAGCAACAGGATAAAAATTCTTCACATTGCCGCTGGCGATAACCCTATAGTACCCTCTTTTAAGCTGTTCGAAATCAAAGTATCTGGTTCTGTTTTCCCGGAAAGTCTTATCAATGAAATTTTTAGATGAAAATTTAAGGGTGTCGTCAATTATAACCTTCTCAAAGATCAACGGAGTACATCTGGTCCTGAAGTCAAGCCTTTTCTTAAGCAACTCTTCAGCACTGCGTCTTTGCCTGACATTCTTCTTTATTTCCGGAATTAACTTCATCATGTTGAAATAACCTGTTTGTACAAGCTGGTCTATTTTATCGAAATCCAAAAGACTCACATTGGCAAATCTCATGTCAAGCAATATCCCCTTCTCTTCGGGAATATTATAATTGGTCTCCACCATGAGCATTGTCTCTATCTGTGACACTATATCGTCGGGTTTGGGAACTGAAGCAAACTGAGACGCGCATTTCACGCCAATCATATAGTCCGGCTTGAAATCCCTAATCATAATGTCCCACGGAAAGTTGTTGTACAATCCTCCGTCAAAGTAGAGAACGGAATCAATCACAATTGGCTGGAAAAAAAACGGAAATGTCATGGAGGCTCTCACTGCAGAGCCAAGATCACCCTTTCTGAATGCGACCGGAGCTTTGCGTGCCACATCAGATGCTACGCACCTGTAGGGAACCATAAGCTTGTCAAAATCATAACCGGCCGCTGCGGCGGGGGAGGCAAAAAGTTGCATCACCGCAAGGTCCATAGGATAAGGAGCGACTATACTTGATGGCAGATTGAGCGAGAGCTTCTTTGTTCCGCTAAGATTGGCGGTAACCTTGAACATCTCGGGAGTAGCGTCCCTTCTGTACATATAGGTTGCAAAAAGCGGCTCCTGCTGTCCATTGTACCAGGATTCAAACTGCTTTGACTTGAACAGTGTTATCATCTCATCGGGAGTAAGCCCTATCGAGTATAATGCACCTACTATAGCTCCCATTGAGGTGCCTGTTATATAGTCAATTGGTATATTGTTCTCCTCCAATGCCTTAATTGCACCAACGTGCGAAAGACCCTTCGCCCCGCCTCCGCTCAGCACAAGACCGACCCCCTGCGCATTTAATTGCAGGACTGATATAACCATCAAAAACAGTATGGCAATTCTTTTGATTTGCATAGTTTTTTCAATTAAGGTACTTTTGTCAAGAATTACAAAGGTATAAAAAATCACATAATAATATCTTGAGACATTATGAAATCAAACATTATCAATTTATTAATAATCACATCTTTGGCTCTTTTTTCCTGCAAGGGAAATAAAGGTAATCAACAGCAAGATGAGCAATCACAAAAAAAAGATACAGTTAAGATGGCAACAACATTAGCATTTGACCCGGCAACACTTGGAGAAGAGCCGGTATTTGACATAAACACAAATGTCGGTACAATCAGGATTAAATTATATAAAGAGACTCCGAAGCACAGGGATAATTTCGTAAAACTGGCATCAGAGAGATTTTATGACAACATTCTGTTTCACAGGGTGATAAATGGATTCATGATTCAGGCCGGCGATCCGCTCACAAAGGATACGCTGAACGCTGCCAGATTTGGTACAGGCGGACCGGGATATACCATCCAGGCTGAGATCAATCCTAAATTCAAACATAAAAAAGGGGCAATGGCTGCCGCCCGCAGAGGGGATTCCGGCAATCCCAACAGAGAGTCGTCCGGATCACAGTTCTACCTTGTGCAGGATGCTACCGCATGCAGCCAGCTTGATGGTATGTACACAATATTCGGTGAGACAATCAGCGGTATAAATATTATTGATCAGATTGCATCCATGCCTACTGACAGAAATGACAGACCTGTCTCAGATATAAAGATAATAAGTGTTATACCTGTTGTAGACAGTAAGCAGGCGGCTATTTCAAAACCGGCCACTCCTGTGGTTGATGCAAACGGTAACGCTGTGTCTCAGGAACAAAAGAACGCACCTAAGCAAGCCAGGAAATAATTACTGCTTGTGTTCAGACATCATATCCCTCATCCGTTTAGCCATATTGGATGCAAAGACAAAGTTGTTAAGCTCTTTGTTGTCGGATGAGAGGATATTGTTTTTATCTCCTTCCCATACAAGATGTCCTTTATGGATAAAACCAACCTGGTCTCCGATCTCCATGACTGAGTTCATGTCATGAGTGTTGACGATGGTGGTGATATTGTATTCCTTTGTTATCTCGTAGATCAACTGGTCTATCAGGATTGCGGTAGTCGGATCAAGACCGGAGTTTGGCTCGTCACAGAAAAGGTATTTCGGATTCAGTGCAATCGCTCTGGCAATACCGACACGTTTCTGCATACCTCCGCTAATTTCATTGGGATATAACTTGTTTGCATTTATAAGGTTTACCCTTTTCAAACAAAAGTTAACCCTTTCAAGCTTCTCCTCCCGGCTCCACTGAGTGAAAAAATTCATGGGAAACATCACATTTTCTTCAACAGTGGCAAAATCGAACAGCGCTCCTCCCTGGAAAAGCATACCTATCTCTTTGCGGATCTCTTTCTTTTTCTTAAAGTCCAATTGGTTGTATAAGGAGTCGTTGTACCATACCTCTCCTTCATCAGGCTCATGCAGTCCGACAATCGACTTAAGAAGGACAGTCTTACCCGAACCGCTGGCCCCTATTATAAGAGAACAATTGCCTGGTTTGAAATCGATTGAAATATTATTCAGGACATTCAGGTCACCGAACTTTTTTGATAGATTGACTGTACGGATCATACCTGTATTAGTTTAGCATAAGTTGTGTTATTATAAGGTTGGCAACAAGAATTGAAACACTGCTGACAACAATGGCTTTTGTACTGGATTTACCTACCCCCAGGGAACCTCCTGAGGCATAGTATCCGTAAAATGCCGACACACTTGTTATTATAAAACTGAATATGGACATTTTGACCATACTGTAAAAAATATAATATCCCCTGAATGCATATTGCAAACCGGTCGTATAATCGTAAAATGTAACAACTCCCGTAATTATGACAATCAGCCCTCCTCCTACAAGGCCAAGCATGAAGCTCATAAGCATCAGCAGCGGATTAAAGAGCGATGTTGCCGCAAGTTTCGGGAGTATAAGGTAACTAGAGGAGTTGATTCCCATCATCTCCATTGCGTCTATCTGTTCTGTGATCCTCATGCTGCCGATCTCGGAAGAGATATTGGATCCCACCTTTCCTGCAAGAATAAGCGCTATCATAGTCGAGCAGAATTCCAATACGAGGCTCTCCCTCGCCATATAACCCACATACATTTTCGGTATAAAGGGATTTTCAATATTGTATGCTGTCTGGATGACTATTACTCCGCCTATGAATATTGAGATGACGGCTACAATAGGAATCGAATCCAGCACCAGCCTCTCAGCGTCAATAAAGAACTGTTTCCAGAAAATACGGGCTTTTTCAGGCCTGCTGAAAACCATCTTCATCAGAAGTATATACTTTCCTATAAGTTCAAGAGCTGCTTTCATTTTTGTATCTTATCGGTTCCATCGTGACAAATGTACTCAATTTTGACTATATTCGCGCCTAATTTGTAACCTCACAGAAATCTTGAATCTTATATATAACCTATCGCTAAGGGTTCTCTATGCCGCTATGACGCTGTTAGGCAGGGTGAATCATAAAGCTTATCTCTTCACTTCCGGCAGAAAGGGGTTGATTGATAAGATCCGGTCTGAGATAGACCATTCATCTGATATAATATGGGTACACTGCGCATCGGTAGGCGAATTTGAGCAGGGGAGGCCTTTGATAGAACAATACAAAAGTGAGAATCCGGATAAAAAGATATTGCTGACCTTTTTTTCACCTTCCGGTTACGAACTCAGGAAAAACTACAGCAAGGCCGATTGGGTTTACTATTTACCGATAGATTTGAAGAAAAATGCGGTCGCTTTTCTGGACACGGTAAAACCGTCTATGGCTCTTTTCATAAAGTATGAGTACTGGTTTAACTACCTGTTTGAACTTAAACGCCGGAACATACCAACTTACGTAGTTTCGGCAATTTTTATGCCCGGACAGAGGTTTTTCAGTTGGTACGGGACTATATTCAGAAAAATGCTCAGATGTTTTTCCCACATTTTTGTGCAGGATGAGTTATCCCGGGAGCTTCTAGGAGGAATCGGGATTGAAAATGTTACAGTAAGCGGCGACACACGTTTTGACAGAGTGAAGGCTGTAGCTGCTGCAGGAAGGGACATTCCGCAGATAAAGCTCTTCTCCGAGGGTCATATCTGCTGGGTTGCAGGCAGCACTTGGCCTGCCGACGAGAAGATAATATCCGCATCGTTGGACAAGTTGCCGTCAAATAAACTTGTAATTGCCCCTCACGAGGTTGACAAGAAGCATATAGAGAATCTTCTGGACCTCTTTCAAGGATACAAGGTTGTGAGATATACAGAGGTCGCTGGTCAGGAGATGAATGCAGAACTGATATCCAAACTTGAGGTTGCAGAGATAATGATAATAGATACAATCGGAATCCTTTCATCAGCATACAGATACAGTCACTTTGCATATATAGGGGGTGGTTTCGGCACAGGTATTCACAACATACTCGAGGCGGCAACTTACGGAGTGCCTGTAATCTTCGGCCCGAAATATACCCGTTTTAAAGAGGCTGTTGATCTTGTGGCACAAGGAGGGGCTAAAAGTATTACAACCCAGGAAGAGTTTGAAACGTGGTGCAGCCGCTACCTTGAAGATTCAGCATTTCGTAATGATAACGGCCACATCTGTCTGGATTATATTTCAAATAATATTGGTGCTACAAGAAGGGTCCTGGACGGGATTTATAGGATGAATAGGGAAAAGTGAATAGTGATAAGTGTAAAGTGAAATAGTGAAAAGAGAATAGTGAAAAGAGAAGAGTGAAAAGAGAATAGTGAAATAGTGAAATAGTGAAATAGTGAAAAGAGAAGAGTGAAATAGTGAAAAGAGAAGAGTGAAAAGTGAGGAGTGATATAAGTGAAAAGTTGTCTGAGTAATTAGGCGGCTTTTTTTGTTCTGCAGCCGCTTTTTATATTGGAGATATACCATCTCAGGGCAGTCCATCCTCACTCATTCCATTCGCTCCGGCTGAAAATTGCCCAGATTCGGTATATCTCAATTAACTTGTAAGCGGCTATCGAGGCAAATTGACGATTCTTATATCTTCCCTTCGGTCGTTGAACGGTCTACCACGATATTTTTACTACTTAAGATTAACCACTACCACCACACTATTGCCCTCAGGGTCGATTTTCTCCAACGATTCCGGATGTTTCAGCTTGCCTTTGAAGTTGCTGTTCGCTTTGGCAAAATCTGTCGGTTCTGCCAGAAAAATGAGCTTATTCCCGTCCAGATACTGTAAGGAGTATGAGAGAAAAGCATTTTCATTTTCAAAATCTATCCATCGGATTATATCAGATTGTTTCTGTTTTAAAACATACAGGCATCTTTGGCGGGAAAAAGAGAAGGTTTCAAATATCTCAATTATATAATAAGTGTCACTTTCATAATATTTCAATATCCCAGTATAAGGAAGTTTGAATAGTTTATGTAGGGCTTCTCTGCTACCATTAGATTCCAAATACTCATTTTTATATTTCGATTTATTTCCGAAATTAATTGACAGCCTTGGTGATAATCCTTTAGTGGCACTATACTGATATATCGTATCAATATAGAACTCCCTTAACATAATCTCGTCGCCATACTTTGTAAATACACTTCTCTGCTCGAAGAAACTGCACGCCTTTGTCTTTTTGGGAAGGAACGCATCTATCTCTTTCCCTTCCTTGTCCAGAACAACCAGGCGCTCATCCCTGATCTTATTATTAAGATTCAGATAGACAAGATATCTGTTGTCACTATATTTATATACCTGCTTAAATGCAGTATAGGGAACCGGCGTTTTAGTTATGAACTCCCCATTTGTCTTGAAATAGTGTATATACTTATCCCTGTTGGTTACTACACACAATGTGTCAGAGTTAATAAAGAAATTAGTCGGATATATATACTCACCCGGACCATTTCCGGCATCACCTATTAATCCGACAAATTTTCCATCAGAGCTGAACTTTATGACTACTCCTGCCTTTGGTGCACCTCCTTGATATTGCAATCTCATGTTAAGTATATAAAAGGAGGTGTCGTGGGGTATCAGGATAGCCTCGTTAGTCAGATATGCGTCAGAACAACTGTCAAGTTGGATCAACTCTATGCTGTCTACAAAGTCTGAGAAGAAGAGGGATTGATCGGATGGTTGCTCATAATTAATGGTCTCACAATCAATCTTATCATTCTTGCAAGAGAAAACAGGAATTAGTAATAACAAGATGAGATAAAATCTACTTTTCATAAAGCGAGTATTTAGCAATATATAAATCGGGGTCGTCGATAACTGCATACAAGGTGCGCCCGTCCGGAGATATTGTGTAAATTGCAAAGTACTTGTCCATGACATAGCTCCTTACGAATTCACCCTTCAGGTTAAACACTAATATGTATGTGTGATTCGTTTTCCTTCCCGTCTTATCATTTTTTAGCCATTCTCCCTTTGTAAGGCCATGGGAACACAGGTAAATACATTGATTTCTAATAGTTGATCCGCTGAACCCTTTTAGCTGTTCATTATCTATCCTAAGCCAATTATTAGTTAATTTATATTTCGGTTTGAATACCATCTTCTCCCAGACTATCGATAGCTTATTGTCCTTAATTGAATAGAGACTTAGATATGGGAATTGAAAACAAGAAGCAACCATATATTGTTTGTCAAGGGACAAATCCATGTTTGTATTAACGTAGTGGATTTTATAATCAATGCTCTTGTCATCGATAACTTTATAAGGAATCCTGCTAAGATATCTGCCATTTGTGTCTATGATTCCTATCGACTGGTCCGGGCAAAAGTCCAACGCTGCAAATGTAGTGTCGGTTATAGCATCCAAAGTCTGGAGAGTCAGCTTTATATTGGACATACTTCTCTTCTTCACAATGCTATCGTTGACAGAAAACATATCCAATCTGCTTAGATTATAATCCCAGACAAAATAGGAGCCGTTGTCATAGTTATAGGACATTCCTGATGGGTTGATCAGCTCGTCCGGACCACGTCCTATCCGTCCAGCAGAGGTAAGCCTCTTCCCTGTAGTGGTATCAATAAGCTGAATGACATACTTGTCTATTTGAGTATTCAAAATTAACCCTTTTGGAGTATGATATATACGGGATATAACATTATTGGTCATCAGGGGCTCGGGCAGGATAGTGGCCCTCAGGGTATCAGTTACTCCAAAAACATCGGAGGGGTTAAGGTATTTTTGTTTTTCTTGTTGGCAGGCCGTCAAAGTGGCCAACAATAAACAGATATTAACAACTTGTTTTCTCATGTTTCAATTTTTAAATTGGATATATTCTGAACGCTGTCTTGACTCTACTTTACAATTTGCCGGCAAAAACAGTTTTAATCTGCCTGAAAAACCTTAAATGAAAATACAGGAACTGCTTGCACAATTCATTAAATCCCAGCCGGTTTCGAGAGTGAATTTATAAATATATCTTTATATATAAAAATATATTTATCTGTTAGTCAATCTTTTTCCTCCTTGGTATTCATAAAGTTACAGTGATATAATTACACTTTTTATAAAAAACATCTTACAACTCTTTATTTATGGGCTTTCCTATTTACACCATTTCTTGTTTTTGGACAAATTCCTGAAAATGCAACAGTTGATAGGTAAAGTGAGAAAGTGAAGAGTGGAGAGTGATAAGTGGAAAGTGAAGAGTGATAAGTGGAAAGTGAAGAGTGATAAGTGGAAAGTGATGAGTGGAGAGTGAAAAGTGAGAAAGTGAAAAAAGGGGGGGACTTTGGCGCAGTTTGAGGTATGTGAATGATTTTAAGGCGTTCTAGAAAAGTATTTTTTGGATTTTCAAAAGATGTTCAAAAAATGCGATTTGTAAACAGCTGCTATATAGACACATACCTCAAACTGCGCCAAAGTGCCGGGCAATTAGACCGAAAAAGACCTTGGTTGTTTTGTGAAAATATAAGCCTCGACAATTTATTCTCTGATGCCGCTAACATATTAGTGGAAAAATACTGTCTCAGGGCATTCAGCCGGAGGGAACGGAGTGACTGAGGATGGACAGCCCTGAGACAGTATTTTCCATAGTATAAAAAGCGGCCAAAGAGACAAACCGACGTCTTTGAGTCTTATGGCTTCAATGCTAAAATTATGATAATAAACCCTTCATTTTAAATAAAGAGATATCTTTATCAAAATTATTTGCAGATGAAAAGAGTCATTTTAATCATTTTTGCCGTTTTTAGTTTTGGAAATATACAAGCTCAAAAATTAGCAGATAAAACAGACACAGAAACCCAGATATCCAGATTTATGACAGATAGCCTGGATGTGATTGCCGGACGGGTGGAAAGACAGATTATTCCGACCAGATATATGGAGCAGGAGTTGATAGGCAAGACAGATACCCTCAAAGGGTGGGAAGGAATTGAGGTCTCTTTATATCATTACAAGGTCCACGGCACCGATATTATTGCCAGGGTTTACCTTGCCGATGCCGATTCAAGGAAAATAGCATCTTGGATCATCTCAACTTGTGTAATTGTTACCGGCAAGCTCAGCAAGTCTGATAGCGACAAACTCATAAAAGATATACGTTTTGCCTCAGGAGGACAATTCCCTGTTTTAGGAATGGTATATGAGGATATGTACGGAACAGGACAAAAGTGCTATCTTTTCAAGGATGGAGTAACTGTATACCTTGCCGACGGCAATATCCGGGAACTATCTGAAATCAACGACAGCACAATCGTAAGGGTTGGTAAATATGCCAGAATAATCAGCACAACCCGTGAAGAGTACATCAACGCATTCGGGGCGGCAGACCTTGAAGGAAAGAAATGGCTGGAGGTAGTAAAAAACGAATACAAGAAGGCTCTCCTTTCCAATCGCAACAATCTTATGATTGCTAAAATGAGTGGCACAATAACAACAAAACAATCAAGATAAAATGAATTTAAAAAATTGCACCCCCGTGCTTTTTGTTAAAGACGCTCTTAAGGCACGCGATTTCTATGTTGACATTCTGGGAATGACAGTAGTGATGAACAACGGCGACATGAATTTCACATTCAAGGAGGGTTTCGCCTTATGGCAAATAATGGATCAGAACATTATTCCACGCACCCTGGGAATGGACAAAATCTCCGATTCAACCCTTACGGGCCGCTTCGAATTATGCTTCGAAACCGAGGAGATTGACAAGGTCTTTCAACAGCTGAAAAGCAATAATGTAAGATTCCTGCATGAAATAAACACCGAAATATGGGGACAGAGGACAATCCGATTTTACGACAATGACGGACACCTGATAGAAGTCGGAGAAGCGTTCCCGATTTTTCTCCGCCGTATTTTCGAAGAGGAGAAACACGATCTCGAAGCAACATCAAAAAGAACCTTTACCCCTGTTGATGCGATAAAGCATATTCTTGGAATCTGATAATAAAGAGGATGACCAAAAATGATGTGACCCCAGAAGTTTGACGAAAAAACTTTTGGAATCACATCATTTTATATTTAATTCCCTCCTGCCATAATGTTCTATATGTCTGCTTGTTACGACACACACAAGTAACAAGTCTCTCCACTCATGCAGTTTTTTGACTGTTGCGCCCGTCTATTAGGCATCGTATAGTATTCTAGTTATGGAAATTTCATTGGCGCAAGGTGTGGGAGATAAGATGATTTACTGCGGTCGTTTTGCAGACGAGAGCGACATAATTGAAGGCTGCAGGAAAAGAGATCCAAAAGCTCAAAGGTTACTCTACTCAATGTATGCATCAAAAATGCTGGGTATATGTAAAAGATATGCCTGCGATACTGAGATTGCTCAGGATCTTTTACAAGATGGCTTTATCAAGGTCTTTGACAAAATAGGAACTTACAAGGGTGAAGGGGCCTTCGCCGGATGGATAAGAAAAATATTTGTAAATACATCACTGGAATATCTTCGTAGAAACAGCTGTATGAAATTTTCAATTTCTGTGGATGAGTGTCTCGATCTTGAAGATGAGTTCAATGCTTCTGCATTAAGCAAACTGAATACTGACGACTTGCTTTTATGTGTTGAAGAGCTACCCGTAGGATACCGGACAATTTTCAATTTGCACGCAATCGAAGGATACTCGCATACAGAAATAGCTGAAATGCTCCATATTAAGGAGAGCACCTCCCAGTCTCAGTTGATGAGGGCAAAAAGACTCCTGCAAAAAAGTGTTAAATCATTAATCGGGAAAGAGTATGCAAGACAAGGATGACAAAAAAACTCCCGATATAGATATTATTTGTGAATATATCCGGGAGAGTCTGGAAAATGTTAATATTCCGGTCAGCGACAGTTGTTGGGAGAACATCAGCAGGCGTCTTGAGCAGGAACGAAAAGGAAGGCAGCTTAGACGGGCTCTTTCCGGAGTAGCAGCAGTACTCTTGTTGATGATAATGGTTACCGCTGTTGACAATCACCGTCAACCGGGAACTTCTCCGGCAATATTCGCTAATGCTGATACTAAAAAGATAGAACAAGTACCGGTCTGTATAGAAGGAGAAGTTAAAAGTGTGAAACAAGAGGTCACTCATTCTGAAACAACGTTTTCTCAGTTAGCCACACATCCTGAACCTTTGGAAAATCTGCCGGTTAAATCAGAAAAAATATCTGATAATACAGAGGACCGTAAAGATATCGGTAAAGAGTCCGTAGAAAAGAGAGAGCTTTCAACATCAGTTTACTCACTCAATGAAGATAATGAACCGGAAATCTCTTCCTGCAACAATAAAAGATGGACTATCTCAACATTAATAGGCCAGTCAGGCGAGAGATCCGGTAAGGGCATAAATGGACTAATGAGTGGCTCTGACGGTTATCTTGGATCCGACGGAAACCCCGGATCAACCGACAACCACAAAGACGACTGTATAAACAATTATTCCGGTATCCTCTCATTCGGACTGATGATTTGTAACCAAATAAGCAAAAGGGTAAGTCTGGAGACAGGATTGGTATACAGTTGCCTTACAACTACATTCAAAACCGGGGAAGGTACTTCATTCAACACATTGAGACTTCATTATATAGGCATTCCCATTAATTTGAAAATGTCTCTCTTAAAAATCTCTTCTCATCTTGAATTATATGCAAGTGCAGGAATTATGGCAGAAAAGGGTCTGCAGGCAAACCTGACCGAAGCAGACGGAAGGCCTGCCAACGATGGAAACCATACCGATGAAAATGTGCCAACCCATTCAAAAATCAAAGGTTTGCAATATTCCATAAGTGCTTCTGCCGGAATTTCATACAAAATTCACAGAAATTTGAGTCTGTACGCAGAACCGCATATCTCACACTATTTCGACAATGACCAGCCTCTGAGTATCAGAACGACTCATAGAACCATACCGACTGTAAATACAGGATTAAGATTTGAGTTATAATCACTTAATATTAACAATTTAATTAACATCTATTTATCATGAGAAATTTTAAAAATTTCATCGTAATTGCAGCTCTGGCTGCTCCAATTTTCACAAGTTGTACAAAGGACAATGCTGATATAAAGTTCAGCAGCAAAAGCGTCGAGATGGTTGTCAGCGTAAGCGATAAAGTAACTGTTTCGGGAGGCGAGGCTCCTTATACCGTGGCTTCTTCGGATGCAACAATTGTTACTGCCACTGTTTCAGAGGGAGAGATAACATTAAATGCCTTAAAGGTAGGGCAAGCGATAATCACAGTTACCGATAAAGCCGGAAAAACCGGAAAGCTTTCTGTTACAACCAGAAATGATTTGTACACTTCATTAAAGGATGATTCAAAAACTCGTTTTGTATGGAATAATAACAGCAAAGTTGAAGGGACTGATGCAGGCACATATAAACTCAGCCAGGGGAGCGACGGAAAGGTTGTGTTCAACTGGAAGAGCACAGATGCAAAAAACACAATCTCGCTCACCTATACTGATAAAGCCGGAGCTATGTCAACAGGTGTGAAGAAAGGTGCAAAGATCTCCATTAACGGCAAAGAGACTCAGGTCTCATACCTTATTGTCGTTCAGATAAAGGCCCTTGTAGCTGGAGAGAAGAACACAGTATGGGTTGCTTTTAAAGCAGACAACAAGGATGGTGTTTGCGTTGGAAAAATGTCATAATTACCAGCAAAATAATATAAGGCTGCTTCATGAGAGGCAGCCTTTTATATTCCATATAATCAGACAGCCATATGTTTGAAAAGTTCGTAGACCATAATGGCCGGCCAGATGATTGCTTTAAGGAAACCAAGGACTCCTGCCCAAAATGATGCAGCATGAGCAATAAAGTAGATAGCAGCTCCTATTAGTCCGAGCCCGTAAATTGCTCCGCAAGGTGCGGATTTTTGGATATCGTCTTTCATAGCTTTGGATTTTATGATTTACCGGTGTAAATATAAAAAATAAGCCAATATTATTTAATCAGCCGGGGTTTTATTATCTCCGTCCATAGCTGATAACCCTTAGCATTCATATGAAGCTTGTCCCCGATAAAAAGCGTCGGGTCAACCCCTTGAGGTGTCATCATTTTTGACACTACATCAATATATTCCACACCAGACATATTGTCGGCATAATCCTTCAGCATCCGGTTCAGGAAAGTTTGTCTTTCAAGCATATCCGCCCTTTTGATTGATGGTTTGAGTGAAACAATATAAAGAGTGGCTTCAGGATAATCATCTGCAATCTTTTTTGCAAAGGTCCTGAACAGGTCAAAAATAATATATTCTTTTATTGTCTGACTGGGGGAGATATCGTTCTCCACATACAAAACCACCTTCTTGAATTTAAACGGTTTAACTACAACATTATAATGATATAGAATATCTCTTATTGTCGCACCTCCGAAACCGTTATTAATAACGTTTAACGGAGACATATCCTGATAGACACTTCTCCACCCTCTGAACGATGAACTACCGACAAAAAGCACATCAATCTCTTTTGGCATTTCTGAACCGGTTTTCCCTTTCTCTTTTATAACCCTTATTTCATCAGGAAATCTTTTTTTATAGTTCAGGTTGTCCCTGAAGGTTTCATTATAAGCAATCTGCCATATTGCAGTTGTATCGGTCTCCCTGAACTGAGCAAACAGACAAAGACATGACATTTGTAGTGAAATAACCAGAAAGATAGCACGATAGTTGTTTTTCATAAAAATTATAATTTGTAGCAATTTAGTGCTATATTTCGTACTGTGAAAACATAGCTTTATGAAACAAAAAAAAACAGGAAATATAAGGGAATATTCACTTTTTGCCTTTCTGGCAATACTTCTTGCATACTCAAATCATTTCGACAACAGCTTTCACTTTGATGATGACCACACTATCGTTAATAATGCTGCCATAAGGGAAATTGATCCCATCAAGTTCATTGTTGACGGAAAGACCATAAGCACCTTACCTGCAAACCAGTCATACAGACCATACCTGACGCTGGAAAACGCCATTGACCTGAACATCTCAAAGGGCGGAGGGACAAGAGCTTTCCACATACATATATTCATAACACATATTCTGGTCTGTATCCTGCTCTACTTAATGACAAAGATCATACTTGAAAAAAGTGGGTTCCAAGGAAAAAAGGAGTACTGGGCGCTGCTTGTTGCAACCTCCTTCGGGCTGCTTTGCGCTAATGCCGAAACTGTAAACTACATATTCCAGCGAGCGGAAATTGACTCTGCGCTGTTTGTTCTTGCCGGTCTTGTAACATATATAACGGGAGGTTTCTGGAAAAAGTATCACCTTTACCTTATCTTCCCTTTGATAGGGTTCTTTGCAAAAGAGATGGCCTTTGTATTTGCCCCTTTGCTCCTTCTGTATCTTTTAATCTTTGAGGAGAATATGGATCTTCTTCATTTCTACAAAAGTGAAGAGTTAAAAAAACTTAAAAAATCACTTGTAAAGACCTTGCCTGCAATCCTGCTGACAATAGGCTACTACATTTTTTACAAGATAATGATACCTGACACCTGGACAACAGGCGGTGACAATATTAGCAACTATAAATATCTGATTACACAGCCATTGGTAATATGCCACTATCTTGTCACCTATTTCATCCCATATAACCTATCGGCCGACACAGACTGGAAAGTTTTTGAGTCCATTGCAGATTACAGGGCAATTACCGGTATAATATTATTGGCCGGAGTTGTTTTTCTTGCTTTAAAAACTTCAAAGGATAAAAAAACAAGAGTAATTTCATTCGGATTACTTTGGTTTCTCATATCGCTGCTTCCAACCTCCTCATTTATGGCTTATGCCGAAGTGCTTAATGACCATCGCTGTTACATTCCTTACCTTGGTCTTGGCATCGCAGTTATTTTCGGGGTTAAATATCTAATAGACGAGTATTTCCCAAATGCCTATACAAGTAAAAACGGGAAAAACACGTTGGCCGTAATTGTCCTTCTATTCCTGGGAGGTAATGCATTTGGCGTTTACCAACGCAATAGGGTCTGGGACAATGAACTGACTCTTTGGTCAGATGTAACAGAAAAAAGTCCGGAAAATGCCCGCGGATGGATGAACTATGGAGTAGCTTTGATGCAGATAGCGAAGTACGACAAAGCAGAGACAAAATTTCTTAAAGCAGCCTCTTTGAACCCCTCTTATGCGTACATTTATATCAATCTCGGCATACTTAAAGCTGCTAAAGGAGACCCTGAAGAGGCAGAGACATATTACAAAAAAGCCATTGATTGCAAAAACTTCGAACACGTTGCATGGTATTACTACGGGCATTTCCTGCTAAGCAAAGAAAGATACCGGGAGGCAGAAAACGCACTTCTTAAAGCTCTCGCGATTGTTCCTGAGTACTATAACGCCAGAGTTGATCTGTTGCAGGCTTACCTAAAACTTGAAGAATGGGCAAAACTGCGTCAAGAGTTAGCATTATTGTCCGAGAGCTATCCGAACGACGCAATAGTCATAATTTATACTCAAATCCTTAACAGCCGACAGGCAATCCAAAAATGATAAAGAAGCTATCAATCATTATCCCTGCATATAATGAAGGTTCAACCATACACCTTATTCTTGACAGGATCAGGGAGGTTATTCTTGACGGGGGAGTTTGTAAAGAGATAATTATTATTAATGATTGTTCGACAGATGATACAGAGGGTGCTGTTTTGAGATATATGAAAGCAAATCCGGATATGGACATAAGATATCACCGGCATCAGGTAAATAGGGGAAAAGGATCCTCGCTGCATACCGGGATTTCAATGGCTACCGGAGAATACACCATAATACAGGATGCAGACCTTGAATATGACCCGCAGGAGTATAATGATCTTCTTAAACCCGTATTGAAAGGTTTTGCAGATGTTGTTTACGGTTCCAGGTTTATGGGTGGCAATCCGCACAGAATACTGTTCTTCTGGCATACTATAGGTAACAGGTTATTGACAACAGTTTCAAACATGTTCACCAACCTCAACCTGACCGATATGGAAACATGTTATAAACTGTTTGATACCCGGAAGCTTCAATCCCTCAAGCTCAAAGAGAAGAGGTTTGGTTTTGAACCTGAGGTAACGGGAAAAATCTCAAGAATACCCGGAATAAGGATTTATGAAGTTGGTATCTCCTACTATGGAAGAACGTATGAAGATGGTAAGAAGATCGGATGGAAAGACGGCATCCGTGCTCTCTACTGTATTTTCAAATACAACGCTCCTTATCAGAGAATCTCTCTTCAATTTCTGATATACCTGATTATAGGCGGTGTGTCGGCCCTGTTTAACCTGGCACTTTTTCTTCTGCTTATCAAGACATTGACTGTCGGCATCTCAACGGTTATAGCCTTTTACTCTGCAGCCGTTCTTAATTATATCCTGTGTGTCAACTTTCTCTTTAACAAGAATGTCCGTTGGAAAGGATGGAAAGAGTATATAATCTATTTTTTGTCCATAACCATAATAGCTGCTATTGATTTAGGATCCACAAAGGGGTTCATCAATATGGGCCTTGCCCCTGTTTATTCAAAAATCTTCGCTACCGCAATAGGGCTTGCACTCAATTTTTTGATCCGCAAATATTTGATTTTTAAAGACAATATTACAAGTTAATTTTCACTGTTTTATTACAATATAAAATCATATTTATTCATTTTGATTATAATTATATATCTTTGTGGAGGTATTTAATTATAAATAGTAATCATAATGAAAAAATATCATGTTAAGGCAGAAGGGGAAACACGTCTTGAACACGACCTTCTGGGAGACAAAGAGGTGCCTTCGGATGTGATGTACGGAGTACAGACCCTCAGGTGTATCGAAAATTTTGATATAAGCAGACAACGTTTGTCCGATTTTCCGCAATTCATAAAAGCATTCGGTATGGTCAAAATGGCAGCCGTACAGGCAAACCATCGGTTGGGGTTAATAGAGACCCCGCTAAAAGAGGCCATTGTAGGAGCATGTCAGGAGCTTATAGATGGTAAGCATCTTGAGCAATTCCCTGTCGATATGATACAGGGTGGTGCCGGAACAAGCATGAATATGAATGCCAATGAGGTAATAGCCAACAGAGCCCTTGAGATAATGGGAAAAGAGAGAGGGGACTATACCCACTGTCATCCCAACGATCATGTCAACATGGCTCAGTCAACCAATGATGCATACCCTACAGCAATGCATCTCGGTCTCTATATGATACATCTTGAGCTGATAAAATCGCTCGAAAAACTCATAGTATCTTTTTCAAATAAAGAGAATGAGTTTGCCAAAGTGCTGAAAATGGGAAGGACTCAGCTTCAGGATGCGGTTCCTATGACACTGGGACAAAGTTTCGGTGCATACGCATCTTCCATGAAACACGAACTTAAGCATTTAGAGAGCGCAGCTAAAGAACTTCTGATAATTAACATGGGAGCAACCGCTATCGGCACCGGTATCACAGCGGAGCCAGGTTATGCTGAAGCGTGTACTCAGTTTCTCAAAGAGATTTCCGGGTGGAAAGTAAAACTTGCCGATAATCTCATAGAAGCCACACATGACACGTCATCAATGGTATCATATTCATCTGCCCTTAAGATGATTGCAATAAGACTTTCAAAGATATGCAACGACCTTCGTCTTATGTCTTCCGGGCCACGTACCGGAATTGAAGAGATAAACCTGCCACCTAAACAACCGGGTTCTTCTATAATGCCCGGTAAAGTAAATCCGGTTATACCCGAAGTAGTAAATCAGGTCTGTTTCAGGGTAATAGGCAATGACCTTACTATTACAATGGCCTCTGAGGCTGCACAGCTGGAGCTTAACGTAATGGAGCCTGTACTTGTTCACAGTCTTGTTGAATCAGCCCTGTGGCTGAAAAGAGCATTCGACACCCTGAGAGTGGAGTGCATAGATGGTATCACCGCAAATGCTGAACACTGCCGCTATCTTGTTGAACACTCAATCGGGATTGTAACCGCCCTGAAACCTTATATCGGATATGCAAACAGTACCGAAGTCGCAAAAGAGGCTTTGGAAAAAGGGTGTAGTGTCTATCAGCTGGTCCTTGACAAGCAGCTTCTTACAAAAGAGCAGCTTGATAAAATCTTTGATCCCGTTAATATGATACGCCCTGTCAAGATATCGTTCTAATTTTGTTTATTTTTGTGGCACTGATTAAAAAATCAGTGCCACAAAAATTTAAATATGAACTATGGAAAACGAGGAGATAATTTGTCCTAATTGCGAGTTCAGATATCCGTCAAGTTATAATTTCTGCCCGAACTGCGGGCAGGACAACTTGTACAAGAGGCAGCACATTCATCATTTTCTAATGGATTTTCTGGCAAGCATGTTCAATTTTGACAGCAAAGTATTGACAACATTCAAAGATCTGTTTATCCCCGGCAGGATTGTCATAAATTTTACAAGCAATAAGAGGGCAAGGTATGTTTTACCTGTAAAATTCTTCCTCTTTGTCAGCTTTTTATATTTCCTTTTACTCTCTTTCAATACGGGAAAAAGCAATAAGGCCCTCAGCAGGTCTGTAGAGATGGAGGACAGTGTTACATATAGCATCTCTTCAGCAAGCATAAACACTACAAATACAAGCAAGGATACTACAGAAATCCGTATGTTGAACGAGATAAAAGCGTCACCTCACCCGGACAATCTGATTGAACGATACATCGCTTACAAATATCCTGATTCCAACAGATTCTCAAAAAATTTCTATAGAAATATTGTAAAAATAAACACCAGGCATATTAATTCCGAAGAGCTTCTCGGGAAAATACACAGAAATATTTCGTATTCAATGTTTTTGTTGATGCCTTTGTTTGCGCTCTTCCTCAAAATGCTATATTTCAGAAGAAAAAAGCACTACAGCGATCATCTTGTCTTCTCTATGTACTTTCATTCACTTGCCTTCCTGATATTGATCGTTTCCATGATATTCGGCTGGGCAGGACTTGGTATAGATATATATTTCATTTTGGCAATCCTCGCATATCTTCTGATTATGCTAAAGAAGGTATACGGACAAAAATGGGCTAAGACCTCTCTTAAATTTATCATACTGACATTTAACTACTCGGTCTCAATACTTATTGTTCTGGCTTTAGGTGTTGCCTTGAGTATTATTGTTTAATGGCATAAATATTCTGAATTAAATTTTATATGGAAAAGTTTGAATTTGTCAAAATGGATCAGGACCATGGCAAAGAGATCATGGAGATATTCAATTATTATATAGAAACAACGACTGCTGCTTATCCCCAGCATCCGTTACCTGAAGCGTTTTTCGGCAAGATATTGGAGGTTACTGCCGAATATCCTGCTTTTACAATATTATCAGACAAAAAAGTAGTTGGTTTCTGCTTTTTAAAGCCGCACAATCCTTTGCCCACCTTTAGAAGGAGTGCGGAAATAACATATTTTATAAAAAAAGAGTATACCGGCAAAGGACTCGGAAAGATGGCTCTAGAAATTCTTGAACAGGAGGCACCGAAAACGGGAATTAAAAATATTCTTGCAAGTATTTCAGGTGATAATGACGGAAGTATAAACTTTCACCGTAAGAATGGGTTCGTTGAATGTGGGCGTTTTAAAGATGCCGGGGAGAAATTCGGAAAAACCTTTGACGTTGTATGGATGATAAAAAAAGTGTAAGTTTCGTAGATTTTTTCTCATAAAGGTCTATCTTTATGGCGTGATTATTATTTAAAACCAACTAAAACCTTATGACCTACAGCATTATCACTAGTAGCGGTAGCTATATTCCTGAAAGATGCATAAAAAACGAAGATTTTCTCTCAACCGAATTTTTCGATGCAACAGGAAATATAATTAAAAAAACTAACAATGAGATTATTGAACAATTCCTGGATATTTCCACAATTGCTGAGAGAAGATATGTAACTGACGATCTGGTAGCTTCCGACATTGCTGCCTTAGCTGCTGAAGAAGCCTTAAAATCAGCATGTTTTGACAGGGAAGAACTTGACTACATAATAGTTGCACACAATTTCGGAGATATAAAATATGACAATAGAAAATCCGACAGCGTGCCTGCGCTTGCGGCAAGAGTAAAACACATACTTGGCATTAAGAATCCCGCAACAGTTGCATACGACATATTGTTCGGCTGTCCGGGTTGGCTTCAGGCTATGATTCAGGCTGACTACTACATCAAATCAGGTGATGCAAAAAAAGTAATGGTAATCGGAGCTGAAACTCTTTCCAGAATTTACGATCCTCATGACAGAGACGGCATGTTGTATGCCGACGGAGCCGGCGCCACAATACTTGAAGCTATGGAGAGTGATACCCCGATAGGAATGCTGGCTCATAAAACCCGGTCGGACACCTTCCTCTACTCAAAGATGCTCTATATGGACAAATCTTATAATAAAGATTTTGAAAAACCGGATGATATCTTTATCAAAATGAACGGAAGACGTTTATATCAATATGCTTTAGAAAACGTTCCTCAGGCAATGAAGGAGTGTCTTGAAAAAAGCGGTTTCTCCGTTGGCGATATCAAAAAGGTTCTTATCCATCAGGCAAACGGAAAAATGGATGATGCAATTCTTCAGAGGTTTTACAAACTATATGATATAGAAGAGATTCCTGAAGACATAATGCCAATGACAATATCATACCTGGGAAATACATCTGTTGCAACACTTCCTACTCTTTACGATCTGATTATAAAGGGAAAACTCAGTAAACATTCAATAGAGAAGGGAGATATAGTTGTTTTTGCATCTGTAGGAGCCGGGATGCATATAAATGCATTCGTTTATAAGGCATAAATAATCTGAAAAAACAGATTAGAGGAGCAACGTTTTATATACCTATTGCATCTTATTAATACAGAGCAATTTTTAGATTTATGAAACATTTTCTACTTGCAGTTTTTACTGCCTTAGTACTTTTTTCGTGCAAGAAAGATACACCGAGAGACACATCATACAGCCAGGTATACGGTTCATGGAAGAAAGTTGAGGAAAAGTATCTCATAACTCCAAATCAGGATTGTCAGTTTCTCGATCTTTATGACTCTCAGTGGACAGGTACACTGACAATTAACGGAAATGAAATAGATTTCGGTTACCTGAGGTATTTCACTACGAATACCGGTGATATCTCTCTTGCTTCTGATGTGATTTCATTTACGTACTATGTCCTTAATATCCAGATAAGATTTGACAACAAATTTTACCTTCTTACAAAACCATTCACGTTTGACAAGGCCTCAGGTCATTTTATAGTAAATAGTGCACAAGCCCGGGAGGTAATCAGTGGGGACCAGATAACAGTAAGTCTGGACCTCAGGGCGCAAACCAGAATGCTGCAAAAAAATGTTGAATATGAGATTAGTCCAGCCGGTGTATCAGATATGCCGTATACAAATCTGACATTCTCCGAGAACGGAACCCTTAACGGCTCTCTCTTATGGAAGGGGGATATTGCATGTACTCTCAAAGGAGAATGGTATGTCAAGTCGAATGCCTTGGTTCTAAAGTATAAAGCAGATTTTGCATCTATTGACGGGGAAAAAAGGGAGTTAGTACTTCCTGAGGCAAAAGGGGATTCGCTTATTTTTACAAGAATAGACAGCAGCATTGAGTACGACGAGAGTAGTATCAACATTCCGAAGTCAGCCATTGAAAAATTAAAATTCAAGACTGCTTTCGTTAAAGAATAAAATCTATCTTTGGGATGTAAAACACTCCCGGACAGATAGAATGAAATTCAAAAAAGAGATTGAAAATATTCTGGAAGCAACAGGTACATGGATAAGAGACTTCATTGACCTCTTTTATCCTGTTTGCAAAAGATATATGCCACTGCAATTCTTCAGGTACGGAGTGACAGGCGTGGCAAATCTGTTTTTTGACTGGGGGTTGTATTTTTTCATATACAACTTCATTCTACGCCAGCAGATGCTGCATCTCGGGGTTTTTACACTCAGCTCCCACATTGCATCCTTTGCAATAAAGTTTCCGATAGTTCTTCTAAGCGGGTTTCTTCTTCAAAAGTATGTTACATTCAGCGAGTCAGATATACGGGGACATAGACAATTACTCAGATATCTTATTGTATATGGAGTGAATATTCTGATCAATTATTTCGGTCTGAAACTTTTTGTAGACGTGATGCATGTTTTTCCGTCAATATCAAACATGATTGTCTCTGTGATAACTGTCTTGGTAAGTTATTTTCTGCAAAAGAGCTATACGTTCAAGATATCAAACTCTTAATTTTGGGTTGACCATGAAAAGAGTCCGACATGATATAATTTTATTTTTCCTCTGTTTGTGTACGTTTTTCGTAAACAACGGCTACCTGAACACAGACATAATGGAATCCAGAAATATAGTGACGGCAAGGGAAATGGTTTATGAAGGCAATTGGCTGATTCCAACAATGAACGGGGCCATCAGGCTCCAGAAGCCACCTCTTCCGACATGGTTGGCAGCAGTAGTTGAAATTATATCTCCCGACAACATCGCAGCCCAACGCCGGATGGCCGCAACTGCTGCATCTTTCCTTGTGATTATGCTGTATCTGATTGCATTAGAACTTACTTCGGACAGAAAATATGCACTACTTGTCACCTTACTGGTATGCACATCGTACAATATAGTCCTGATGGGAAGAACGGCAACATGGGATATTTACTGCCACTCCTTTATGACCGGCGGAATATTTTTTCTGATAAAGGCGTTAAGAAGCGAGAGTCGTTCAAAATTGTTCTTTATCATTTCAGGCCTTTTTATTGGCCTCTCTTTTATGAGTAAGGGTCCTGTTAGCCTTTTCGCTCTGTTGATCCCGTTTTTGATCGCATACTTTATAACTTATAAAAATAAACTTAAAGGAAAGTGGCCCGGCATAATATCACTAATTATCGTTGCCTTAATCATGGGAGGTTGGTGGTACATTTACATATATTTTGAAAATCCGGGAGAGTTATTAAAGACCGTCGGTAACGAATCACAAAACTGGACAAGCTATAATACCAGACCATGGTACTACTATTACGGATTTCCACTCGAGACAGGAATTTGGGCCATACTATGCCTAACAACTCTGTTTGCAGGTTATTGGAAAAAGAGAGTCACGAAGCCAAAGGAATACACATTTGCATTACTTTGGATGGTGCTGATAGTTATTACACTCTCGATCATCCCGGAAAAGAAAACCCGTTATCTTTTACCAATGTTGATTCCGGCAGCTCTTGCCATGGGACACATATTCCGGCATTGGGCAGAGAACATTCCCGGAAAGGTTGGCTTCAATAAATGGATATATTACTTGAACACTATTCCTCTATGTATTATCCCATTCACCATCCCGGTCTTGATATTTATATTTTTGTTCAAGGATGGAGCACTATATCAGTGCAATATAACAACTCCCTTTTTCGTTGTTGTAACAATAGTTTCGATCTCAATCGGACTTTTCATGGCTGTAAACTCCTTTATAAAACCCAACCCTGCAAGGTTCATATATAGTGTAGCCGTCTTGTTTTCATTCATAATGCTATACTTGATGCCTTCAATATCAGGCATTATAAATAATCCGGACTTTAACGGACTTGATAAGACTTTAAAGAATCCGGAATTATTGAATGTTCCGTTCTATCATGATTCAACAAAAGAGTTGCGAATTGAACAAGTTTATGATGCTCACAGGATAATAAAACCCATTGATTTCAAAGATTCTGCGGCGGTCTTCGACGCCTTACCTTGTGTAATTCTGACTCACGGAATGGCAGACACCTTACTCCCGATAAATATTACTGAAAAACTGGAGTTAAAATATATTGGACAATTTGACGGCAACCGCCGCCGCAAAGAAACCCGTTTTTATAAAGACACTTATATATGGGATGTCACCTTTTTAAAACATAAATAATTAAACTGACATGAACAGCAAAATCAAGTTACCCTTTATCATTCTCATTACTTTGATAACTTTTTCTTTTGGTTATTCACAAACCCCATCTACAATCAGTGAGGGGAAGGATTGTTCATTTATATATGATTACATTGAAAATGGTGTTCAAAAAGTTAATGTCAATGGTGTTATATATAATAATGCATATTATTCCAATATGGCGAGGAATGGCGTTTTTTCATTTATCTTTTGGAAAGATGAAAAAGCATTCGTTTCAATTAACGGGAATATTTTGGGCCCATACGATTATGTTAACAAGAGTTTTGACACTTTTATTCCGATAACGATAACAGATAGCGGGAAGTATGCTTTTTTATATTCTTTAAAGGGAAGAAGATATGTAAATGTAAATGGCGTGATACTAGGTCCATATCCCAGTGTTGATCCAAAATCAATATATATAAGTGATTCCGGAAATTATACTTTTTCATACCTTGCCAGTCAAACGGAAAGATTCGTAGTAATGAACGGGAAAAAGTTCGGACCATTCAGAAATGAAGCAGACATGATAGCCCGTATAAATGATGATAGTTTATATTACTATGAATTCTCAAACATTAACACCGATGATAACAATTATTATGTATGTGTTAACGGAAAAGTAATGAAAATGGAAGATGTTGACCTTTTTCAAAGATTGGAGCTTAGTTATTACACATATAAGGAAAACAACAAATGGTACATATACAATGATGGCGTCTCTGCCGGACCATATGATGAAATACAACTCCTTTATACCTATAAAGCTGCTAAAAGAGTTGTTTACAGATACAGAGTGAAAGATGAATGGTTTCTTTATCTAAACGGCAATATAAGCGGACCATTTATTAATGTTGACAAGGTTAATCCTATGCGACCTTTTTACTATTATGATCACTATGCATACGTTTATGAAACAAAGAAAGGACAGTATATCAACATAAACGGAGATATACAGGGCCCTTACACCTATATTAAAAGATTCTCCATACTACCCAATCACAGCTATTGTTATGCTTATGAATCGGGGGGTAAATACTACATAAATATTAACGGCAAGACTGTCGGTGGTTCTCACGGTATGATAGACGACCTGGTTATGCTTGAGGATAGCACATACTCATACGCATATAGGGAATACAGACAAAGCAAGGACTGTTATCTAGTTATCAATGGAAAAGAGAGCGGTCCATACGCTGGCTTCGCGGATAATCTTCAAGTGCTCAAAGATGGAAAATTTGCCGTAAAATTATACAATGGCAGGACGACTACACTGCTTATTTCCGGCAAACAATTCGGCCCTTATCCGTCAATTGATTCATATTCAATAAATGATAGCGGAGATTTCTTTTTTACAGCCAGTGACCAGACTCAAAAAAAGTTTATGGTAGTGATCAACGAACTCTATTACGGTCCTTTTGAAGCGAAAACAATACCAAGAATCAGAGAGGGAGGTAAATATATAATGTCAGTTAAAACAGAAGGGAAGTGCTTTTTGCTATATAACGGCAATGTTTTAGGACCCTACGAAAAACTTGAACGATTAAAAACCGGTGATGTTTGGTCTTTTTAAATTATTAAAGGTTGATTTAAAATTTAAGGTCATCAATCTTTAAAGCTACATTACCCTTTACATTAGCACCGATCCTTACTGCTCCGGGAATCATATCCACACTAGTGACAGTCAATGAGTCCAAAGCTCCGGAAATGTGTACACCATTGTATACTTCATAGCTTTTTATCATATCGTTGGCCTCCTTTTTGGCCATATTCAGACTTTCGTCCAAAGGGTAGGTCAGCATAGGAGCAATTTTTTTCAGTATCATCCCGTGCATAAGCCAGTTAGCTGATTTGAGAAGAGCATTCCTGGTCTTTATATCAAATTCCGGTTCCGAGATTTCAAGAGATCTCTTTTCCGGATTGTAGAAAGGTTTACCTGTAAAAAAGACCCTTCCCTTGTATGATCCGCTCACATCTGCAACCACAACAGCCCTTCCGGCACTGCTGTATATTGAAAGGTTATCTATTTTAACTGTTTTTCCCGCTTCAGTAAAACTCTTTCCAAGCAATTGCAACTTAGCCATTTCGGCCATTTTATCAAATGTGACATCCGCGGCAATATTGATATTAAACTGCTGTGGCTGCCTCTGTATGGTTTTAAGTTGAGGGAGCGGAATTTTGTCTGATACAACCGGCCGGGCACCAAAAAGAGATTCAAGCTGTGCGTAGAAGGCGACAGTGAGGTTCAATTTATTCCCTTTGGTTGTAAATGGTGACATATATATATCTTTAGGAGTTATCTTCAACCAAAGATTATTTGTATCACTAAGCAAATATGGTTTTTGCATTTCATCCCATGCAGTTTGTATATAACTCTTCAAAGGAACGCTCTCATAAAGGACTTTATCTATCTGATCGCTTATTGAACCCTGGAAGTATGAAAGAGCCAGATTTACTACAGGAGTAACCGGAATTGTAACCCCTACGGCCTTAACCTTTGGTTTTTCCAGCCAGTTGTAGCCTGAAGAGGTTGTTTTTGAAACCAGATTCCAGTTCTGATCAATATTGACAGATGTTTTATATACAAGTGAAATTGTCCCGGCAGCTTCGTAATGATCAGAAAGTGTCACACCGAATTTCTCCATTTTCCAACCGAACCTGCACCATATTTTTAAAGGGACCTTGTAGGTTATTTCGTTATTGTTGATATAGAACATGAATTGCCCGGCTTTCCATATCTTGACAGACAAATCCTCTCCCGAAATATTGTCTCCCTGATACAATAAACCGTTCATACTGTTGTTGACGGCATTCTCGAGCTTTTTAACATCCAGCTCTATCTGTAAAGGAAATTCAGACATTGCCGGTTCTAAACCGGAAGGCAGGTATGATTCCTGCGGACCCTCTATTTGTACTGTCTTACATGATGTTAAAACAAATATGACAACCGACAGTCTGCAAAAAAGGCTGCATAAAGCAGCCTTAAATTTACTGAGTAACATTTTATACAGTCATTATCTCCTTTTCTTTCAGAGAAAGTAACTCGTCAACTTTTTTATTGAAGTTGTCTGTATCCTTTTGCAGCACAGTCTCTCCATCTTTAACGAGATCTTCAGGAAGACCCTCTTTCTGATATTTCTTCAACAAATCAACTCCATCCCTTCGTGCGTTGCGGACACTGATCTTTGCATTCTCTCCCTCTTGTTTAACCTTCTTTACAAGCTCTTTTCTACGCTCTTCAGTGAGAGGGGGAACATTTATCCTTACATGTTCGCCGTTATTTTGTGGAGTGAAGCCGAGATTTGCCACCATGATCGCTTTTTCTATTGCCGGAATCATTTTTTTGTCCCACGGCTGGATAAGCATAGTCTTTGCGTCAGGAGTAGTGATACTTGCTACCTGGGGAATAGGTGTCGGATTGCCGTAATAATCTACCATGATATTGTGGAAAACGGCAGGATTAGCCTTTCCGGCCCTGTAGGTCTTTAGTTCCTCTTCCAGGTGAAAAATAGCCTTGCTCATTTTGTCCTTGGCTGCTGTAATAACCTCTTTTTGTTTACTGATATCCATTTTATTATGATTAGAATTCGTTTATTTGTCTGAAACAATTGTGCCAATATTATCCCCTTTGACGACTTTGAGAAGATTTCCCTTTGAATTTACATCAAATACAACAATTGGTATCTTATTCTCCTTGCAAAGTGTGAAGGCTGTGAGATCCATAATACGCAGGTTTTTTTCCAATGCCTCATCAAAGGTAAGTGTATTGTACTTTACAGCATTGGGATCCTTTTCAGGGTCTGCCGTATAGACTCCGTCTACCCTTGTACCTTTCAGCAAGGCATCGGCACCGATTTCGGCAGCTCTGAGTGCTGAAGCAGAATCTGTTGTAAAAAAAGGATTTCCGGTACCGCCTGCGATAATGGCAACTCCGCCACTTCTCATCATTGTAAGGGCTTTGTCTCTGTTATAATATACTCCGTAAGGCTCTGCAGGAGTAGATGTAAAAACCTCGGCAGGTGTTCCCTCGGATTTAATTGCCATTGACAATGCGATACTGTTTATAATCGTTGCAAGCATGCCCATCTGGTCACCCTTAACACGGTCAAAGCCCTTTCCGACTCCGGAAAGGCCTCTGAATATATTACCCCCGCCGATTACAATCGCTACTTCAACGCCTGAAGAGACTATTTCGTGTATATCTTTTGCATATTGGGCGAGTATCAATTCATCTATCCCTGTTCCTTGTTTGCCGCCTATGCTCTCGCCGCTCAATTTCAACAAGACTCGTTTGTATTTCATTAATTATTAAGTGTTAAATACATTAATTACACTAACTGAACTTAACAAAAGTAGCTAAATATTATGAAATTACCAAGCAAGGCCTTATCTTTGCACGCACTTTAAAAGAGCGAAAAATTAAATCATAGTAACATGGGAAACATATTTACATCCTCAATCGGAAAGAAACTCATAATGAGCATCACCGGGCTTTTTCTTATTCTATTCTTATTGGTCCATCTTTTTGCAAACTCAGCTTACATCCTTGGTCCTGAGTCTTTCGACACAATAATAATGATTATGGGTTCTCCGGTAGTCGTTGCTATGGTACCTGTCCTTGCAGCCGGTTTCATAATACACATTATATATGCTTTCTACCTTACACTGACAAATCTAAAGGCACGCGGAACAGAGAGATATGCAGTAACACACAAAGGCAAGGCAGATTCCTGGGCTTCAAAAAACATGCTTGTTCTCGGTATTATAGTTTTAGGATTCCTTGCATTCCACCTGACACACTTCTGGGCAAAGATGCAGCTTCCAGAACTTACAGGAGGTGAGGCAGAAAATGTAAATGCACTTATGGAACTTACATTTGGAAATATAGCAATCGTTGTACTTTACCTCGTATGGTTCGGAGCTCTTTGGTTCCATCTCACACATGGTTTCTGGAGCGCCTTCCAGACAGTAGGTATGAATAACTCAAAATGGCTAAACAGATGGAAAGCTGTTGCATACGTATATGCCTCTTTCATATTCCTGGGATTTGCCGTAATAGCGGTTACAGCATATTGCAGGGCAAACGGTATTTGCTGATTATATAAATAGATCCCTTATTATCCCGTCTGAAATGAAAAGTTTATCAGACGGGATTTTTATTTTGTTCCCATCCTCAATTACAAGACCTTTCTCCAACGAGAACTTGAGTTGTCTTACAAACAGATTATAATCGTCAGCGGGAAACATCTCTTTTATAGCTTTGATATCCAATCCTTCCGCCTTTCTAAGAGAGAGCATTACCCTCTCGTTAAATTTATCATTTAAGGTCAGCAGCTCACTTTCAGAACAACTATCCCCACATTGAAGAGCAGATATGTACTTACCTATATTCGAGCAATTCCAGCTTCTTTTATTACCATCAAAAGAGTGGGCGGAAGGGCCCAATCCCAAATAAGGAGAGTAATCCCAATAAGAGCTGTTATGTATTGCCTCAAAGCCGGGCAATGCAAAATTTGATATCTCATACTGGATATAACCTGCACCTGCCAACATTCTCTGAAGGATTGAGTATTGCAAGTAACTACGGTCTTCAGGTAACGGAATATATTCTCCACTTGCAAATTGAGCCCCGAGTTTTGTATTCTTCTCTATACCCAGCTGGTATGAAGATATGTGTTCCGGCTTTAAAGAGATCATTGTCTCTACATTTCTTATCCACTTATCTTCAGACAATAAGTTGTATCCAAAAATCAAATCAAGACTGATATTATCAAATCCGCAATGGCGTGCAGTAGAATAAGCCTCCTTTGCCATTGCCGAGTCATGGCGTCTGTTCATCCAACGCAAGTCATCATCGTCAAATGACTGAATACCCATACTCAACCTGTTGACACCTGTCAGATGCAGAGCCGATAAATAATCACTCGTAACATCGTCAGGATTCACTTCGACGGTAAATTCCCGAAACTGCTGCGGTGAATGAATGTTAAAACAGCTACAGACCTTCTCGGTAATTCTTGATATCTGCTCATTGGAGAGCAAAGAGGGTGTACCGCCTCCTATATAAAGTGTAGTCGGTTTGGCATTACAATTATTAAAGAAATCTCTCCTTTGTTCTATTTCACAAAGGAGAGATTCTACGTATGCACCTATTCGTCCGGTCTGCTTTACTGAGTAAAAATCGCAGTAATTACAGAACCTTGAACAGAACGGAACGTGTATGTATATTCCGGCCAAGCTATCTCAGCAAAAGATCTGCCGACCCCAGTTTACCCTCTTCTGTGTATACGTCCACATTGTAGACACCTTTCACATAAGGGGCATTATTTGCAAAGTAGATACAAACCTCCAGCTCTGAACCCTGATAATCGACCTCTCGGACTGCCGAATATATCATTTGCTCTCCGGCGATGTTGAATATCTGCTGACTTGCTCCAGTCATCAGGATTCCGTCTGGCCCTTTAACTCTGATGTACACTTTCCTTGGCCCTCTAGCAGCAATCGTATTCTCAACAAGATTGAGACAAGTTTTCAGTTTAACAGCCCTGCTGCTTCTGTCTGTCTCTTTGTTTGCCGCAGTGATGGCAATCATATTTATGCCTCTTCCCTTCAGAACAGATCCTTTCTGCACCTGACGCGCATATTCATCTGTCGTTGTTTGTAACTCCTCATACTTCTGCTTTGTCTGCTTCACCTCATCCTTTGCAGCAGCAGTCTCTTTCCTCAAATGAGTATTCAGGGTATTCAATGAGTCAATCTGCACAATATAGCTTCTCATTATGCTTCTGAGTGTACCGAGTTCTTTTTCATATTGGCGGATTTTATACCTGTTTGTAGCCTCTGTCTTCTTTACCCTGTCTATCAGTTGGTCAACCTTTTCACGCTCTCTGGATAGTTGTACGTTAAGGCTGTCATTATTAGTAGTCAGCGTTGCATACTCCTCCTTAAGCTGTTCTGTCTGTTCAGTCAATTGGTCCTTTTCAATAGTAAGGTCTCCTACCATTTTGTTCCTGTCTATCCATATATAGACAAGAAATGCAGCAAGCAAAACTGCAATTACTGCTAGAACAATAACCAGATTTTTTAATTTTTTTTCGTTTTCCATGTCTCTGACTTTATTTATTCTTAATAACTAACAAATTTAAGATTTTTATTTAGCTTTGCGTTGATAATGTTGTCGTTTCTTAAATCTAAACAGTTATGAAAAGTAGCTTTGATTTCAAAAAGTACTTGATAAGAGTGGCTAAATACCTGGTATATATGGCAGTAGTTTTTTTTCTGATTATTACCATATTTGCATTGACTTCCGGACAGAAAGAGTTTAATTACGAAAGCCTTTTCAGAGCAGGCACCGGTATACAACTGCTGGTATTTTTCATTGTAATGTCTTTTGCATATCCGCTTGTAAGTTTCATTAAAAAACGTGCATACCTCAACCATCCTTTTGCCGAGGAGAGAGAGAAAGTGCTTAAGGTGTTTGAAAACAGCAACTATATCATTGTTGCCCAGGAAGCCACCACTATAACCTTCAGGCACAAATCCCCCGTCACAAGATTATTCCGGATGTATGAGGACACAATTATCGTTGATTTCAGCGACAATCCAATTATCCTTGAAGGTATGAGAAAGGATGTGTTCAGACTTGCAAGATCAATAGAATACGCAACTAGAGAGGTTTCGGAGTAATCCTGAAAGCCATGTAGGTTATCGGGAAACCCTGCGACAGAAAATGCTCTTCATAATGTGTTCTTATTGTGAGAAGCCCTTCTGCTCTGCCGGTGCCGTAAATGTCATTATTTGCCTCAATAATCTCATAGTTACACTCTTTTGCGAGTTCTAGAGTGTATTCATGCAAAAAACTGCTGTCAGTTTTCAGATTAATTATTCCTCCGGGCTCAAGGAATTTTTTATATCTCTCAAGAAACACGGGACCTGTCAACCTTTTATTTTCCCTGTTTATCTGAGGGTCTGCAAATGTTATCCAGATTGAGGAGATTTCATCTCTTTCAAACAGATTCTCTATAAACTCAATCCTGCAACGAACAAATGCCACATTGTCCAGCTTCTCTTCAATGGCACTCTTTGCGCCTCTCCACAACCTTGCCCCTTTAATATCTATGCCCATATAGTTGATATTAGGATTTCTCCTCGCCATCTCAACCGTATACTCCCCTCTTCCGCAGCCAAGCTCAAGCACAATCGGATTCTGATTTTTAAATACCTCCTCTTTCCACTTACCTTTCAATCTGTATTCTTTCCTGAAAACCTCATCGAAATCGGGTTGATACAGGTTACCGAAAGTGTCATTCTCGGCAAATCTTTTTAGCTTGTCTTTTCCCATCTTTATTGTATCCTCATTTCTAATGCCTCAACCATCCCCTTTTTCTTTTCGGGATCAATATAATATACGGTAAACAACCATTTCCCGGTTTCAGGAAAAGAGGCATCTTTCCTGTAGTGCCAGATTATATCATTCCAGATTCCGCTGGATATTATGTTCACAGAGTGATTGTGTGTATTGTCCTTAACAGGTATTCTTAACGTGTCTGAATATCTTTTTCCCGTGGGAGAAAGTATCTCCAGCCGCAGGGGCAGCTCTTTACCTTTATATGCTCTGGATACCCTTAAGGTAAAGTCGATATTATAAGTTTTTCCGGCATTTCTGTTGATAAGACGAAACCATTGTACATCCGGTTCTGGTTTACCGTTTGAACAAGAGCACAGAATAACCGAGACCAGCGTCAACAGTAGCACTTTGACCTTAATTCTCATTGCCTTTTTTGGGAGATTGCTTCTTTTTCTTTTTGTGGTTATTGCGATTTCCTCTTTTCTCCTCATCAAACCTCGATATGCTCCCCTCACCGACAGCACTTTTAAATTCAGGACCGGCATCTTTGTCCGGTCTGAGGTCGGGAACCTTTACACCTCTGCGGTTTTGTTTAAGAATCTCCCTGACACATTCAAAAGTAATCGGAAACATTCCGGCCATACTATTCTGCTCATACGAGAACCACATAATCCCTTTCAGGACATCTGTCTTTACAAGGAAAGCCGGCCCTTCGTCAGTATCAAGAGGTGCTTTGACAACCGGCATTGTTGAATGGGCATCAATGTAAACTGCAGCCTCATAATTTATGCAACATTTAAGCTTACTGCACTGACCCGCAAGTTTCTGAGGATTAAGTGACAAGTCCTGGCATCTGGCTGCTTGTGTGGTTATGGACTGGAAATCCGACATAAACCTCGCACAGCAAAGTTCCTGACCGCATACGCCGATACCGCCGATAAGCCCCGCCTCTTGTCTTGCGCCTATCTGTCTCATCTCTATCCTGATCTTGAACTCTTCAGCGAATAAACGAATAAGTTGTCTGAAATCTACCCTCTCATCCGCGATATAATAGAATATAGCCTTTGTACCGTCTCCCTGAAATTCAACATCGCCTATCTTCATGCTCAAACCCAAAGATGCTGCAATCTGTCTGGAGCGGATCATTGTCTTGTGCTCTCTGGATATAGCTTCTTGCCACCTCTCTATGTCAAGGCCTTTTGCTTTACGATATATCTTCTTGAATTCGAATTTTTCGGAATCAATATTATTACGTCTGAGCTGTGCAAGTATAACTGGCCCGGACAGTGTAATTATCCCAACATCGTGACCGTTTGTTGCCTCTACGGTAACAATATCTCCAACCTCTATCTGTTGTCCTGAAGTGTTTTTATAGAATGATTTTCTGGTATTCTTGAAACGTACCTCATACAAATCCTTAGCCTGTTCATCTGTGATTCCTTGAAGCCAATCAAATACACTCAGCTTACAGCATCCTTTGCTGTAACGGACTTTGATCTCTTCGTCCTGATCCTTCAAGGTCTTGCAACCCCTCGAACAATCATTTATAATTTCTTGATCTTTCATAATAATAACTACAAAGATAGAAAAAAGCGGTTACTCACATCAGCAAAAATATACTTGGAATTAACATTTCTTTCAATGTCTTTCAGTGCATTGTTTAAAACATCATAGCTTTTCTGGTAAAACGAAGGTTTTATTTTTTTTACCCATGTTAACACAACTTCGCGTCTGTGTAGAGGAATGTTTGCAATTTCCGGCAGTCCAAGGCTTGTGATGTACAACTCTCTCAGAAATTCCAAAGCATAGTAGCAAAAATCCTTCTGCTTCTCTCTGTTAAATCCAGCAACTCTTTCCCATACCTGTATAACTCTCGTCATATCCTTCGAAGAGCAGGCATCAAGCAACTTTATCAGTATCTCATGATCCTCTCCTGCTTCGATGTCCGAACTGATCATCTCCCTGGCTTTACTCAGGCTGCCGCTTGATATCCTTGACCAAAGGAGAGCATCCTCAGAAGAGAGTCCTGATGCTTCTTCCAGATGTTTTGCAAGAACATTCTGCTCAATAGGCATAACTCTTACAATCTGACATCGGGACAGAATAGTCGTTATTATCCTCTCAGGAGCCTGTGTTACCATAAAAATATAAGTCCCGGCAGGCGGTTCTTCAATAAGTTTTAAAAGCTTGTTTGCCGCCTCCTGATTCATCCTCTCTGGCAGCCATATTATCATGTACTTATCTCCCCCCTCAAAAGCCCGGAAATTGAGCTTTTTCAATATCTGTCCTGCTTCATTGACACCGATAATTCCTTGTTTATTTTCGATTCCGATAGCATCATACCACTCTTGTTCGGAAATTTCAGGGTTTGCCGAAATTGCCTTTCTCCACTCGTCAATAAACATGTCTGTTACCGGCTTCTTGTCTGCGGTAATCTTCTTTGTGGCACTAACAGGAACAGCAAAATGAAGATCCGGATGAATCATCTTCTGGAATTTATTGCATGTAGGACATGTGCCGCAAGAATCCTCTCCGTTTTTGTGAGGGCATGAGTTATATTGGGCAAAGGCAAGTGCCAGCGCTAAAGCCCCATAACCGGGCTCCTCGCAGAAAAGGACTGCATGGCTCACCCTTCCTTCGTTTGAAAGTTTGATAAGCTGCTGCTTCAACTTGTCATGTCCTGTTATATCAGAAAATCTCATTACTTTATTTTAGCCAAAGATAACCATTTCACAATTTTTACAATCGAACAAAAGTCTGTACTTTTTCCCGTTGTTTTCTAAATAGAGGGTAGTCCCAACTTTTTTCCCGGATTCCTCTTTTAGACAAATACCAAGTTCGTGGCGTATACAGTATTTACACCTCATTAACTCTACAGATGGCGGTCTTGATATCTCATAAGCCATCTCAATACTCCCTGCTCCTAGAGATTTGTATAACTCTTCTGAATAAGAGTTGGATATATTATATCTATAATCCGGTTCAACAGGCAATAAGCCCCTGTAATCTGCCTTTTTTCGCAACAAGGCTGCTGTGGTACCCGTTTCAATTCTCTCTTTTGCATTTCTTTCCGCCCTTCGTCTGTTCAGCTCATCTGCAAGAGCTCTCCTTCCATTATTTAAAACTGATATCGGGAAAAAAGGCAGCAACTCTGCTTTTATATCCCTTACTTCAAAAGAGTATATATCTGATGCTTTTCCGAGCTGCATCTTAATACTTTCCCTTGCACGCTCCTGCTTATCAGCGATTCCGAAATCACTCCCGATTAAAACGCTGCACTCTTCTCCGTCTTCACACACACACTGCAACCGGCACACATCGTCCTGATATATGAAATCAACCAGGACTTTCAGAAGTCTGTCAGGCATATTGCTCTCCAACTCCCTTTCAAAACTGTTATTGAAATTTCTGTATATTTCAGAACCGACAGGTACTCCCTCTGTTCCATTTGTTGTCACAACATTGCCTGAGACAACATTTGCCCTTGTTCCCACAACCTCCCCCGAGGGAGTCACAAAGCACAGTCCGTCTCCATTTTCCAATAAAACTTTAGAGGCATATTCAAATGTGAAGTTTCCACCCCTCCGCTCTTTAAAATTCCTTACCTTTCCAATGTATTCTCCCTTGTTTTTTGCACTTTCCCCACTCTGCCACATCTCTCTCTTGCCGTCAATATATAGTTCTGTATATCCTCTGTTGAATGTAAGGTCCGGTCTGGGAGTAAATCCTCCGTATAACTTTCCGTACGAAGAGTGTATGAATTGAGCCCCTTCTTTGTCGCGTATCCGGTTTTCTATTATATCGTCAATTGTCTCCCTGTAATATCTGACTATATTTTTTATATAGGAAACATTCTTCAATCTCCCTTCAATTTTGAAAGATGTTACCCCTGCCTCCACTAAATCATTAATATGGCTGCTCAGATTTAGATCTTTAAGTGATAGCAGAGGTTTATTCTTTACAAGAGTCCTTCCGTTCCCGTCGAGAAGGTTATAATTGGAACGACATGGTTGAGCGCATTCTCCTCTGTTGGCACTTCTGCCGGTAATATGGCTGCTAAGATAGCACTGACCACTGTAAGAGACACAAAGAGCCCCGTGTATAAATGTCTCTAGCTCTATGCCGGTTTTTGCCCTTATATCCTTTATTTGCTCAAGGGAAAGTTCCCTGGCCAATATCACACGGTTAAATCCCAGTGATTCCATCATTGATACCTGCTCTGCTGTTCTGTTATTTGTTTGCGTTGATGCAAACAGAGGAACAGGAGGAAGGTCTGTATTCAGCAAACCGAGATCCTGAATAATAAGAGCGTCACAACCTGCGTTATATGCTTCATGAGCCATTCTGACTGCTCTCTCTATCTCTCTGTCATACAAGATTGTATTTAGAGTCAGATAAACCCGGACACCATATTTGTGAGCATACGTACATAAAGCTTCAATATCCTCAATCGGGTTTGAGGCAGACTCTCTGGCACCGAAAGACGGGCCGGCAATATAGAGAGCATCGGCACCACAGTTTACCGCTGCAATGCCGATGTCCCTATTTTTAGCAGGAGCAAGAAGCTCTAATTTTTTTATTTGCACTTAAGCACGTTGTTCATTTTATATTCAACCGCAGCTTTGTATTTTGGATCAGAAACCACTTGTTTATAATAACCGCAGGCTTTTGCATTATTGCCTTTTGCCTCATAAGCGGCAGCAAGGTTAAACAGATACGATGTCTTATTTTTTATATTTTCACTCTGTGCAAGGTATGCCTCAAGTGCCGGTATTGCATCATCGTACTTTTTTAGTTGCATTGCAGTAAGTCCAAGTATCTGATTGCCCTGCACTGTTTCAAAGTACTCAATCGATTTCTTGGCCATAGAAAACGCCTCTGCATTGTTCTTCGCTTGGAATGCAGCAGCCGCTTTCTTCAAATACATAGTGGACAGGAGTTTTGACGCATTTTCTTTCTCGCCGAGCTCTATTGCTTTTGTAAGAGCTGCCACCGCAGCATCCTCATTGTTTAATTTTGTCTGCGCCATACCAATTCTCAGATAAGCATCCGAGTCATTGGGATTATATGTAAGAGCCTTGTTGTAACCGGCTATAGCCTCGTTAAAAAGTCCCATATTCATATTGTCGTTTGCCTCAGCCATGACAAGTTGAGGAATCAGTTCCCCGGCCTCTTTACTAACTTCGGGATTAATGTATTTTTTTGATATCTCTACAGCTTTGCCAAGTTGATCGATTGCTCCGCCATATTCCTTCTTTGCAGCCAACTCTTTGCCATATCTCAAATAAATTTGAGGTAACACCTCTTTGCATGCTTTCAATGTAGAAGTACCTTGTTCATCCAGCTCTCCCAAAGACTCGAACATCTTGATCGCCTTGTTAAATGACTCGATTGCCAATGTATAATTACTTGCATTTAGTGCGGTAGCTCCGGCGTTGTATGTTTCCATTGCAGCAGCCATATCTTGCCCGTACATTGTAGCAAAAGAGAGGATAGAGAACACACAAACTGCGAAAAATGTCCTGATTTTTTTCATTTTGATCTATTTTAAATTTGTAAAAGTATTAATTTGAAAGTATCCGGTATTTGCAAAAATAATAAAAAGGCAAATAGGATGCAAAATTATCCCTATATTTGCCTTGACTAGACTAGATTAAAAAAACCAATTAACAAAAATGAAAAAAATTTTCACCCTGGCGGTAGTCCTGGCAATGACATTGCTTGCATCTGCACAGACACCGCAGACCCTGCCTTTAGATCCAAAGGTTAGAACAGGTAAGCTTGACAATGGCCTTACCTATTTCGTGGTCAAGAATTCTGAACCTAAAGGTCAGGCGGAATTCTACATTGTCCAAAAAGTTGGTTCCATTCTAGAAGAGGAGAGTCAAAGAGGCCTTGCTCACTTCCTGGAACACATGTGTTTTAACGGCTCCAAGAATTTCCCCGGAAATGGGATAATCTCATACCTCGAAAAAATAGGTGTTAAGTTCGGTGAGAATCTGAACGCATATACCTCAATCGATCAGACTGTCTATAACATCTCCAATGTACCCGTTAAAAGACAGGGGATTATAGACTCTTGTCTTCTTATTCTTTATGACTGGTCTTGTGCCATATCACTCAAGGATGAGGATATTGACAATGAACGCGGAGTTATAAGGGAAGAGTTAAGGACAAGAAGCAGCGCAACACTCCGAATGTATGAGAAAATACTTCCTGAAATATATCCTGGTAACAGATATGGAGTAAGGCTTCCAATTGGCCTTCTTGATGTTATAAACAATTTTTCGTACAAAGATCTCAGAGACTACTATCACAAATGGTATAGACCTGATCTTCAGGGCATAGTTGTTGTCGGAGATATAGATCCTGTTGCCGTTGAGAATCAGATTAAATCTCTATTCAGCTCCGTTCCAAAGAAAAGTGACCCTGCCGAAAGGACTCAGTTTGCAGTAGAGAACAACACCGACCCTATTATATCAATTGCAAGCGATCCGGAATCGACATCTACTGAGTTTTACCTTATGTACAAACACGATGTTGTTCCTAAGGAGCTTCGGCCAACCATTGCACAACTGGCGATAGACTACATGAACAATATGGTTGTTTCTATGATGAACTCCCGTCTTTCCGAGCTTTCTCAGAAGGCTGACCCACCTTTTGCAGGTGCAGGTGCCGATTATGGCGACTTTTTCATAGCCCAGACCAAGGATGCTTTTATGCTAAATGTTGTGGCAAGGGAAGGGCAACTTGACAGAGCTGTAAGAACAATAATAAATGAGGCTGAGAGAGTAAGGCAATTCGGATTTACAGCATCTGAATATGAGAGAGCACGTGCCAACTACACCAGCAGACTGGAGAAGATTTACAAGGAACGTGAAACTCAGAAAAACGATTTCTATGTTAATAATATAGTAAATCATTTCCTTTCCGGAGAAGCCATGCCTGGCATTGAGATGGAATACACCATGATGCAGCAGATAGCACCGGCTATAACACTGGATCAGGTTAACACATACGCAAAATCTCTTCCGACCCGTGAAAATGTTGTAATGTTCACAATGATGCCTCAGAAAGAGGGTTTGAAGGTTCCTACAAAAGAGGAGATGCTTGCCCTATATGAGAGTGCACTTAAAGACTCTGTCGAGGCATACAAGGAGACTGTTTCCAATGAACCTCTTGTTCCTGTTGCACCAAAAGCCGGCAAGGTGGTTAAGGAGACAACCGAGCCAATTACCGGAGCCGTTGTATGGACTTTGTCAAACGGAGCAACCGTTGTGTTAAAGAAAACTGATTTCAAAGAGGATCAGATCATCTTCACAGCCGCAAGCCGTGGCGGATACTCGCTTACAGCTCCGGAAAATGTATTGAATACAAAGATACTTAACGACGTTGCCAACCTTGGTGGCCTCGGCAAGTTCAGCGCGGTGGATCTCAAAAAGAGACTGGCCGGGAAAAATGTCAGCATTAATCCTAATGTTGGAACAAACGTTGAGAAAATAGGCGGTTCCGCTTCCCCTAAAGACCTGGAAACATTCATGCAGCTCCTTTATCTCACCTTTACCGATATCAGAAGAGATGACGAGGCATACAATTCATTTTTAACAAGAACCAAAGCCCAGTTGCAGAATATGGAGGCTGAGCCTATGATGGCTTTACAGGATACAATAACAACTACACTATTCAGCAACAATCCTTACACAAACAGACTCACTTTACAGGATGTTGACAAGTTGGATTACACAAAGGCTCTACAGATTGTAAAGGAACGTTTCTCTAATGCTGCGGACTTCACATTTGTTTTCGTTGGAAATATTGATCTTGCAACCGCAAAACCGCTTGTTGAGACATACATCGGATCTTTACCAGCAAACAAGTCAAAGAAAGAGGACTGGAAAAACCTCAAGAACATACCTGCTAAAGGTAATATAGTAAAACATTTCGAAAAAGAGATGCAGACACCTAAGTCATCTGTTTACAAGATCTATTCCGGCAAAACAGCATTTAATGTTGAAAACAGGATTATGGCTGATATCACAAAACAGATATTTGACCAGGTGTTTACCAGGTCTATACGTGAGGATGAAGGCGGAACATACGGAGTTGGTGTAAATATGTCTGTTAACTACTATCCTGAAGATTACTTCTTGTTCCTGTATGCATTTGATACTGACGTGGCTATAAAGGACAGACTGCTTGCAAGAGCACAGAAAGAGATAGACAATGTAATGTCAAACGGTATTGATAAGACCGATTTCTCAAAAGTTGTAGAGTATATGCAGAAGAGTTACACCCAAAATCTTAGGGAAAATAACTACTGGTTGTCGGTACTGACAAACCGCTATCTGTTGGGCAAGGATATGCACACAACTTATGAGCCTGCACTTAAAAACATGACACCTGAAAAGGTGAACAGCTTCATAAAGAGCACCCTTACACAGGGCAACCAGATGGAGATTATTATGAACGGCACCAAGAAATAGTATGACAGATTACCCGGTAATTGCAATTGGAAACATCCTTGTATCATCAGCAATAATAACAGAAAAGTTTTGCTGCGATTATCAGAAGTGTCACGGGGCATGTTGCATAATAGGTGACAGCGGGGCTCCCCTGGATGAGAACGAGTGCAAGTTGATAGCCGGTGAGATGTCTGCAATTTCGAAACATTTAAGACCAGAAGGGATCCGCTCCATTAAGGAGTCGGGTCCCTTTATAATTGATTCTGACGGAGATACCGTAACTCCGCTGATAGAGGGCGAAGAGTGTGTTTACACTCAGTTTGACAAGCATGACAACTGTTTCTGCGGGATAGAGATGGCCTTTAATGCCGGAGATTGCTCTCTCAGAAAACCTATCTCATGCTGGCTATATCCTATAAGAGTCACAAAATTATCAAATGGGATGACCGCCCTTAACCTGCATGAATGGCATATATGTCTGGACGCTTTTGTCTTAGGAAAAAAAGAGGGCATACCTGTTTATAAATTCTTAAAAGCCCCCCTGATATTTGCTTTCGGTGAGGAGTTCTACTCTGAATTAGAAGAGATTGCCGGAAAATTATTTTAACGAGACCTCTCTCCTACATATCTTGTAAGTAAGATCAAATCCCTTTTATATTCTGATTCAACCATAAACGACAGGGCCTCCACGGCTCTTTTGCAACGTTCAGCAAGAGCTTTTTGGGCAATTGCTATTCCTGAATATTTTTCAACCAAACGGACAGCCTCCTCCATTAACAATGATTCTTCTGCATCATTATTTTTCAGCATTGAAATCATCTTGTCTCGCTCATTTTCTGTGGCCGCATTCAGTGCAGCAATAAGCGGCAGGGTGAGTTTTCTTTCAACCACATCTCCTCCGGCAGGCTTACCTGTATCAAGACCCGGCATATAGTCAAAAATATCATCTCTTATCTGAAAAGCTATGCCTAATTGTCCGGCATACTCCTCCATCGCAGACAAGACATTTTCATCTCTACACACAGTAAAGACGGCACTTTTAACAGTACCGACAAACAGACTTGCAGTCTTGCTGTATATGATACTATAATAATCCTCCTCTGTTGTATCAAGAGAACTTGCCTTCTGCATTTGAAAAAGTTCGCCTTCCGACAGATCTTCAACTGTTTTTGTATAAAAGCCCATAATTCTTGCATCATTAAGACTGACAAGTATAGACATCGACTTGGCAAGCCAGTAGTCTCCCGTCAAGATTGATGCAGCCGGATTGTATTCAGCCTGTACTGTTCTTACACCTCTTCTCTTATCTGACTGGTCTGCCACGTCATCGTGCAGGAGAGTCGCAGTATGTATCATCTCTGCAACTGCAGCACATGAAATTGTCCTCTCATTCAACCCTCCGCAAGCTCTGGCAGAAAGTATTGCCAGAAGAGGTCTCAGCTGTTTTCCGCTTGTCTGAAGTAAATATGAGTTAATTGTGTTCAACAGGGAACTACCGCTAACGAGAGTGGTTTCCATAAGAGATCTGTACCTCTGAAAATCCTCCCTGATATCGCTGTTGATCTTGTTAATATCCATTGCTAATTATTTATTCCGGTGCATAGTGTCTTGGGGATAGAATCTCTGGTTTGCATTTATCGATAACCTCTATCAACTCTTCTACACTGTCCACTATCTTTAATCCTGATTTCCAGTTTGTATTTAAAACCTTGTTGTCTACAAAATGTTCAAACAACTCAAGAAGCGGTTTAAAAAAGCCATATACATTGAGAAGTATAACATCTCCTGAATATAGACCAAGCCTTTTGAGTGTATATGTTTCAAGAAACTCCTCAAGAGTACCGAGGCCTCCAGGAAGAGCAACAACCGCATCGGTATCCTGTCTCATAAGTTTTTTCCTCTCACTCATTGTTTGGACAAATGTTATGCTGCTCAGGTCCGGATGATAAAATTCAAGTTCTTTCATAAACTCGGGCATTACACCTTCAACGGTACCACCACTACTTATAAAAGTGTCAATCATAACCCCCATCAACCCCTTTCTGCTACCCCCGCACACAAGTGTGCAGTTATGCGAAGAGGCCGCCTCAGCAAAACTGTAGGCGACCTCTTTATATCTATCTTCCAGAATATCACTGGAAGAGCAGTAAACACAAATTCGTCTGGACATCTCTGATTCTTAAAACAGGAAGGCTACTGAAAGTTGGAATCCCTGAAGAGTTGCGTTTTTATATGTTTGAGACTGATCCCATTCATCTCCGGCTTTTTCCAGCTTACCCAGACCCCAGTTATATTTACCCATGATCTGTAGTTTCCATAAGTCGAGACCAACGCCCAAACCTATTCCATAGTCAAACCTGTTAATATCATCCAAAGGCTGATCCTCAAGTCTGGTACTGTTCTTAATCAGATATGACACAAACGGGCTGGCCACAATAAACGGCCTGAAAAACAACATATCTGCACCCAATTGAAAGTTTACAGGCAAAGTAATGTAATCCAGGTTGAGTTCACTATTGTTGTTGCTTACTGCAGACTTAACGGTAGAGTACATTAGTTCCGGTTGTATTGCAAGGCCTATAATAGGAACCTTGAATTGAAGCGCCAGACCCAATTGGTATCCTGTTTGATTTTCCCATGTCTGATTTACATTGGAAGATATATTAGACATGTTTGTAAAGTTAAGCCCTCCTTTTATCCCGAATCTGGTCTGCGAATAGGATGAAGTGCTGAATATAAGCACGCCAAGGAACAGTACAAATAACTTTTTCATAATGGTTAGTTTTTTTACATTAATGCGTTAATCTTTGCGACTATCGCCGATTTTGTGGTTGCACCCACAATCTTATCCTTCAATTCACCGTTTTTAAAGAAAAGGATAGTCGGGATATTACGTATTCCATATTTCAAAGGAACCTCGGAACTAGAATCAACATCACATTTAGTAATAACAGCTTTGCCCTCATATTCGGTTGCCAGTTCATCAACTATTGGTGCCACCATACGGCATGGTCCACACCACGTAGCCCAGAAATCAACTAATACGGGTTTATCAGAACTTATTACTATCTGATTGAAATTTGAATCATTTACTGCAATTGCCATAATTGTTTATATTTAAGTATCCGAGTGCTAATTTAGCACAATGTATGAACTTATCCAAAGAAATCGTTACCAGGCCTGCTCCGCCTCCCAGACAAAGGTTCTTAATCCCTGCTTTTCTGCCCTCTCATCAAGTGCTTTAAGCTTTGCCAATAATTCCGCCAGAATTCCCTCATTTACAAAAGTCAATGTTGCCATATTCTTTGAAGGCCAGGCATGAGAGGAGTAGTGCGGCTCTCCTCTCTCGCTGCCTCTTCCCTGGACATCTTCCCATTTCGTAAAACCTCTGATATCACATTTATCCAGGATATCCAGTACTTCGGCATTGTGTGCCTGATTGTACACAATCATAACTGCTTTCATATATCTTATCTGATTTTAACCAATTGTTTTGCAAGTCTTCTTCTTTTCCTCTTCATATCACCGGCATGGAAAGATGTATAAATACATGGTATTACAATTAGTGTCAACACTGTTGATAATGTAAGACCTCCTATAATAGATATACCCATAGGCTGCCAGATTTCAGAACCCTCTCCGATACCCATTGCCATAGGAACCATACCTAGTATTGTTGTCAATGTTGTCATAAGCACCGGCCTTAAGCGGGATTTACCGCCTGAAATAACGGACCGCCTTATTGAAGCGCCCCTCTCCTTATTGAGGTTAATATAGTCAATCAGTACGATACCATTCTTAACAACAATACCTACAAGCATAACAGCACCAATAAGTGCAATCAGGCTGAGAGATGTCCCTGTCATCCAGAGAGCGACAAATACTCCTGTAAACGCAAATGGCAATGAGAACATTATTATAAATGGATCCCTGAATGATTCAAATTGAGCTGCCATCACGATGTACACAAGCATCACAACCAGCAGGAGAAGGGTAAACATATCAGTAAATGACTCCTGTTGATCTTTTACAGAGCCTGAAATCTCTGCTGTAATCTGAGGAGGATAGTTGATGTTTTTCAATTTAGCCTGAACCTCCTTGGCAACATCTCCCAGAGGCCTGTTGTATATAGATCCGGAAACCTTAATCACACGTTCTCGGTCAATGTGTTCAATTGCTGGCGGGGCAAAACCCTCTTTTACATCCGCAATTTCAGAAAGTTTAACACCCTTTCCCTGATTGTTATATATAATTATGTTTCTTATATCGTCAATCTGAGTTCTGTACTTCGGAGAGTTTATGACAGTTATGTCATACTCTTCTCCCTGCTCCCTGAAATAAGATGAGGTAAAGCCATTTATCCTGTTCCTCACAACTGTAGCGGCTCCGGTCATTGTAAGACCGTTCATTGCAAGTTTTTCCCTGTTGAATATTACCTTAAGCTGAGGAGTATAATCATCCCGGCTTAGTTTTATATCCCTCAAACCCGCTGTATTCTCCATCAACTCCTTTATCTGACCTGCAACCATATCCGCATCTGCCATATTATAGCCTAATACATTCACGTCAAATGTTGACGAGCCCATACCCATCGACATTCCGCCTCCTCCGGGAGTTACTGTAGAACGATATATTTCAGGTAATGCGGCAAGATCCTTCCTCATTTCGTCAGAAATCTCAAATATGCTCCTCTTTCTGTCAGTAGCATCAGAAAGATTTAGAGTGTATGAGATAAGATTTGTCCCGGAAGCACTCATCGCGCTGAAGATATTTGATCCGTCGGACGGACCGAGAGAAGATTCCAGAATCTCAATTTCGGGATACTTCTCCTTCCAAATACCATATAGATATTTGTCCAGCTCTCTTGTCTGCTCTACTCTTGTCCCAACAGGAAGTTCCACAGTAACACCGATCTGGGCATTATCTGTCTCAGGGAAAAAGTCAGTTCCGACAATACCGAGAAGGAAAAGGCTGCCGATAAACATGGCCAATGCACTGCCAATTACAGTAAAACGATGTTTTACTGCCCATTTCAAGAATCTTTCATATATGTTATCAAGACTGTCAAGGGATTTTTCTATTGGTCCGTATAGCCTATCAAACCACTTACTGCGCCCCGGGTCTTGTTTGAGCATTTTAGAGCAAAGCATAGGTGTAAGGCTGAGTGCCACTACCATAGAGACTGTTATAATGATTGTTACAATCCACCCCAACTGCTTAAACATGATACCGGCCAAACCTGTGACCATGGTTAACGGGAAGAATACGGCTATGATGGTAAGAGTTGATGCTATGATTGCAACGGCAACCTCGTTGGTGGCATATATGGCCGCATCCTTAGGCTTACTTCCCCTCTCAATGTGCGTCGTTATATTCTCCAACACCACTATGGCATCATCCACGACCATACCGATAGCTATTGACAGCGAACTGAGAGATATAATATTCAGCGTGTTTCCGGAGACCATCAGATAGATGAAAGCAGCCACAAGAGATACAGGAATTGTCAGAATAATTATAAAGGTTGCCCTCCACCTTCCAAGGAATACCAACACTACCAGCATTACAAATAAACCGGCCAGAAGCACTGTCTCGGAAAGGGAGCCGATACTCTTCTCGATAAACTCAGATGTATCAAGAATTATCTCAAGTTTAACATCCGGTGGAAGAGATGCCTCTATCTCCGGAAGTTTCTCCTTAATCCTCGCAGCTATTTCCACCACATTTCCGCCGGATTGCTTCTGAACCACAACCATAGCACCACGCTCACCATTGGTAGAGACCTCTGTCACCCTCTCTTTAAGTGTATCTTTGACCTGGGCAACATCCTTTACAAAAATATTCTTTCCCTGGAAACTTCCGATTATAAGGTTGGCAATCTGGTCACTCTCCTCAAACTCTCCGTCAACCCTTACTGAATATGTATCAGAGCCAACATCAATATTACCGCCCGGAACATTTCTGTTCTCCATTGCGATAAGGTTTGCAATCTGTTCGTCTGCTATCCCGTAAGCTTCCATCTTGTTAGGATCGGTCCTAACCTGAATCTCCCTTTCAGGAGCTCCGCTTATGAACGCCGAAGCGACGCCGTCTATCCTGTTTATCGGATTTGCAACCTTCTCTTCAAGGATTTTATAGAGTCCCTGCGCGTTCTTCTCTGTCCTGGCAGACATGAAGAATATAGGCATCATCTCTGTGCTGAACTTAAACACAACCGGTTTCTCCGATCCTTCGGGGAGATAGTTTGCGTTCATATCCAGAACAGAGCGGATATCATTTACAGCTTCATCCATATTGGTACCATACTCAAACTCCATTGTTATGAGTGATACATTATCCTTAGAGACTGAGGTTATCTCCTTAAGATCGGTGACTGTACTCAGTGATGTCTCAAGACCTTTCGTTATGTTGGTCTCAATATCTGCAGCACTTGCCCCGGAGTATGTTGTCATGATAGTAGCCATGTTCAGCTCTATCTCCGGATACAAGTCTACAGAAAGCTTTGAATAGGAAAAAAGACCGAGTACGCCAATAGCCACAAATATAAGGGCTGTTGTAACCGGTTTTTTTACTGCACTTTCATATAGTTTCATAGATTATTCGTTTTTTGTAAGGTCAAGACCTGTTTCTACAACTTTCACCTTTGCCTGATCCACCAATCTTGATAATCCGGCAACCACAACCTTTTGCCCAAGCTCAAGGCCGCTTTTTATCTCATAGATAGAGCCGACACGTTTTCCGACTTCCACCTTTGTATATTTAACCACATCCCCGTCAAGCACATAAACATACTTGTCATTTGTGCCTGACTGTTTGACAACAGCCTTGTCAGGAACTACAAATCTGTCTTTTGTCCCGAAATTAACCTTTGCTCTGGCAAACATTCCCGGACGGATTTCAGATTTAGGGTTCGATATGCTTACCTGCGCCTGGAAAGTTCGTGTTGCCGGGTCTATTGTAGGATATACCAGACTAACTTTACCGGAATAGGTTTTTCCGTCATATACATCCAGTGTGATTTGAACAGGGGTACCCACCTTAACCTGAGGAAAATACTCTTCAGAAATGTTAATCAATATCTTAACAGGCTGAATCTGCATAACTACAAGAATCGGAAGACCTGCAACCATATCCCCGTTGTCATAGTTTCTCTGTGTCACAACACCGTCAATCGGAGACAACAGTTTTGTATTTTTATCGAGATTTCTGATACTCTGCTCTGCAACATTTACTTGTGTCTTTATCTGGTCGTATTGTTGCTGGGCAACTCCACCTGCTTTATAAAGCTCCTCGATGCGAGCGAGGTCTAATTTAAGATTTTCGAGCTGAACCTTAGCCTGAGAGTAGTTAAGACTCTCCATCTGTACCAACAGTTGCCCTTTCCTGACCCTTGAGCCAATCTCAACCATAATTTTTTCAACTCGTTGAGAAGCTGCACTGGAAATATTATTCTTTACGTAAGGTTCAATATTTCCTGTAAAATCTACCTGTTGAGGAACCGGCTGCTTTTTCACATCAGCGACCTTTACTTCAACCACATTTGCTCCCGCGTTATCTCCTGCGGCATTTTTCTGTTTGTCAGATGAACATGCAGCTGACAAAAATAGGCTCGTAGCCAATAGAATAAATCCTTTTTTCATATGCTAATCCCAATTTATTTACTTTTTTCAATTCCCTGAACCTTCTCAAATTCATTCTTGGCTTTTAGAAAATCATAGAGAGTCTGGTTAAGGTTAAGTTTTGAAGTTGTGAGGGAAACTTCTGAATCATTTAGTTCAAGTACAGTCCCCACACCTGTCTTGTACCTTACTTTGGCAATGTCATAACCTTTAATTGCCTGTTCAACTGCTTCTTTGTCCGACTGAAGCTGAATTTTTGTCCTTTGCATTTCGTTGACTGCATTTTGAGCTGTCAATGACAGAGATCTTTCCAGCAGGCCTCTTTGCAGCTCTATCTGTCTGATTCCGATTTTTGTCTGCTTCTCCTTAAGCGAAGTGGAGAATTTATTGAAAATCGGGACCTGGAGTGTGAGACCAACCATGAGAGAGTTAGGCCAGATACCCTTGAATGTAAAATCATTGCTCTGCATCTGCAATACATAATTTCCAAATCCGGCCAAAACAGGAAGCCTTTGACTGCGTACAAGCTCGAATGTCTTATTCATCTTCTCAAGCTGTATATCCATTGCCCTGAGGCTGCTGTTCATCTCAAAATTGTACGGGAGGCTGCTATTGAATATATTGATTTCATTCTCAAGATCCGAAAAATCCCCTACAACATCTACCGGCATATCCATTTTCAACGAAAGCAGTATTTTAAGTTGCATTTTGGATAATTCCAGTCCATTCCTGGCCTGAGTAAGGGAAGGCATGATATTCCTGGCGGCCACTTCTGAACGAATCTTATCATACTCGCTTGCAAGTCCCTGCTCGTACATATTTTTAATGTTCTGAGCACTCTCCATTGCATTTTTATAACTCTGTTCCAACACATTGAGAGACTCTTTCATCATAACAATGCCATAAAAGCTGTTTTTCACCTGTTGTATCAGGTCAAGTTTCGTTGTCCTTGCGGACTCGAGAGCTGCTTTTATCTCCAATCCTGAAAGCTCAATGTTTTTATACAGTCCCATTGCAAAAAGCGGAACGGAAGCAGTAGTGGTAATGGCAAAACTATGGGTTGAGCCTACCTCCATCTTTCCTCCAGGGAAGAAGTCGGAAAAGAATATTTGCTTGTATATGTTGTTTGTGTATTGCATATCCGAACTCAGGCCCGGTAAAAGTGCATACCAGCTCTCCTTCTTCAGATAATCGACTCTCTCCAGCTCAGCATCCGCAATTTTAATGTTGGGGTTCTCACTGAGAGCTATTTCCAATGCCTGCTCCACTGTAATTTTCAGTGTGTCGGGGCTTCCACCTGCCGTCTGAGCGACGGCCGCCTCTCCAAAAAACAGCAACACAGAGATAACTGCTGCTGTTCCGATTCTTTTCAAATTCCTACTTCTCATCTTTACTTTTATTTAAATAGTTATCCAATAACTCTATTCCTCGTGTTGTAGATATTCCTCTTATATATAACAATATTGTCTCCTGAAAAATTTGTCTCCTTGTTGCATTCAAACCGGAAAACACATCTCCGTTCATCATCATATCGGTCATCGTTATAATCGCTTTTATAATAATTTCTTTATTAACACTTTCCAAAATGAGGCCCTCTTTTTGCCCCCTGGCAATGAATGTCTGTGTACTTTCATTGTGATAATTAGAAAATTTCAACCTCATGCTTTCGTATACATCAGGATAAAACTTCTTGAGCTCAGCTACAAATGACATTTTAAAATTGTACCTCTGATTTGTCTTGCATTCATGAATTTTAAAAATCAGATCATAAACGTTTTCCGAACTGTTAAAAACCTGTTCTGTAGCATTTTTAGTCCTTTCATAAGCTGTACAGAGACACTCCTTTAACAGAGAATTCTTATCTTCAAAATTTTCATACAAAGTTCTCTTTGATATTCCATTCTCAGAAGCAATCTCGTCCATAGTTACAGACTTGCAACCCCTTTTCATGAAAAGATCAATTGAATTTTCCACAATTCTTTCTTTGATAGTCATATCTAATTAATTTGAAACCAGGGTGCAAATGTATATATGAAAACTTAAAAAACAAAAATAGTTTTTAAATTTTCTTACAACATAGAAGATTTCCTTATAACTTTGTATAAATAAACGGTAACAAATAACAAATTTCAACATGTACAGCAACTTTCAGAAGCATTTGTCACAAGAACTCCAGAATATAGAATCTGCAGGTCTTTATAAAAGAGAACGCGTCATTACAACTTCTCAACAAGCTAAAATAAAAGTCAGCACAGGTCAGGAGGTTATCAATTTTTGCGCCAATAATTATCTTGGGCTTTCAAATAATAGAATTCTTATAGATGCAGCTAAGGAAGCACTTGACAAAAGAGGGTTCGGGATGTCAAGTGTACGCTTTATATGCGGAACTCAAGACCTTCATATAGAACTTGAAAAGAAAATCGCAGAGTTCTTCGGAACAGAGGACTCCATTCTCTATGCAGCTTGTTTTGATGCAAACGGTGGCGTTTTTGAACCACTTCTCACAGAAGAAGATGCAATAATCTCCGACTCTCTGAACCATGCATCAATAATTGATGGTGTAAGGTTGTGCAAGGCTCAGAGATATCGTTACGCAAATGCAAATATGGAAGAGCTCGAAGAGTGTCTCAAGGTCTCTCAGGCACAGAGATTCCGCCTAATTGTCACCGACGGTGTTTTCTCAATGGATGGAAATGTGGCACCTCTCGATAAGATATACCGGTTAGCTGAAAAATACAACGCAATGGTAATGGTGGACGAGTCTCACTCGGCAGGTGTTGTCGGTAAAACGGGACGGGGAACTACAGAACTATATAATCTCAGGGGAAAGGTGGAGATAATAACCGGAACACTCGGAAAATCATTTGGTGGTGCGATTGGCGGTTTTACAACAGGGAAAAAAGAGATTATAGCATTGTTACGCCAACGCTCAAGACCATATCTGTTCTCGAACTCTGTTCCGCCAATGGTCGCTGCGGCTGGTATAGCGATGTTCGACATGATGTCAAAGACCAATGAGCTGCAAGATAAGCTGCACAGTAATACAGATTACTTCGTAGAGAAGATGAAAGCAGTCGGTTTTGACATAAAGCCTACTCAATCTGCAATCTGCGCAGTTATGCTGTATGATGCAAAACTCTCTCAACAATTTGCCTCAAGAATGCTTGAGGAGGGTATATACGTCACAGGTTTCTATTTTCCTGTGGTACCTAAGGATCAGGCCCGTATCCGTGTGCAGATTTCTGCCGGACACGAGCCGGAACACCTTGACAAGTGTATTGCAGCCTTTAAAAAGGTTGGGAAGGAACTTGGAGTAATTAAATAACTACATCAGTTCTCTCTCCACTCCCACCTCTTATATGTCCCGTCATCTTCCCAGCTCCACGATCTGTGGTGGCTGCGGAAGGGTCGGCCATTCCAATAGAACATGTCCCATTTGTAATTGCTCCTGTAACTGTGAGAGAAATCAAAGTCAATCGGGGATGTGATAATAACCTTTACGCTGTCGGGAATATAGAGTTTAATCTCTTTAACCGTTCCGTCCCACTTCCTGTTATTGTTATATGCCTCACCTTTGATTGTTAAAAGTGAATCACTGACAGTTATGAATTGCGGCATATTACGCCCTTTCATCAATGCCTCTCCGTATGTTTGAGCCATTGTGTGTATCTCACAGAAAACCTCTCTCTCAGATGCCTCACTTTGTCTTACAATGTCAATTCCGGGAAATATGACAAGGTCCTTACTCTTCTGATCTATCCAGAATAATCCGAAATCAGACCTGTCTGCATCTATGAAAACATTCTCTGCCGGCATTGTCTTATCTGTCTCCAGTTTTATGTATAGCGTATCTATCTCATTACCCAGCGGGAGAGATCTCTCCTCAGTAGCCTGGCTCCAATACGGCTTAGAGGCAATTGATGCAAAAGTGGCAAAAGAGAAGACAGACACGATCCACAGTATAAAGATTATAAGACCCGGTTTAAAACGCCTTGTCCTTGAACCGAAAAGAATCTGCAAGCCGGCCACAAACATTCCTGCCAAAGGAAGGAATAGAACGAGCAGTAAGGAGAGCTTTAACCAAAAAGCATTGTTCATACCCAGCTGGATAAAGTTCAGGAAGTCAACCGGCACAATTCCATTGAATATTTCTATTCCTAAAAATAGAAAGGTAAGTGATACAATACCAGAAAGGGCAATTATTATCAGGAAAACGGCAACAATCTTTGAGAAGACCCTGAAAATCTCATTAACCACCGAACCTCCATTAGCAGAAGATCTTCTGCCACTCTCTCCGGATTGAATAGCGCCATACTCAACTCTCCTTTGTATATCAGAGAGATCCAGCTTTTCTCCCCTCATGGCACACTTCTGCTCGACTGTTTTCGCTTCAGGAATAATAATCCAGAGTATAATGTATGCCAGAACCATGAATGAAGGTCCTCCGATATGAGTACCGAGTAATGAGAAGCCGAATGAGAATATAACAACAAGAACTCTTATCAGTAGCGGATCAACATTGATATATGCCGCAAAACCGGAGCACAGACCGGCAATCACCTTATTGTTTGGATCACGGAAGAATCTCTTCTGTGTAACCCTGTAGGATTGATCCCTTGAATCTTCATAGTACTGGTTATCCTCATCATCAATCACCTCAGGACGGCCCAATATGTTTACCACATCCTTCACAACCTCGATTGAGACCACACTGTTCATTCCCGATTTCTCAACAAAAAGCTCAGCAATTCTCTCCTCAATACCTTCGATAATCTCATTACCGTTCTGTTTTGACTTATAATGAGCCTTCAGTTCTCCCAGGTACGATTTTAAAAGTTCATAACCATCTTCATCGATGGTGAAAGCAAGATTACCTACACTTACTTTTACTACTTTTTTCATGATTAACTTATTGTTTTTTTCTTAATAATGCTATTGTCTGAATCAGATCATCCCACGCACTGTCCATCTCTGCTAGCAATTCCTTGCCCTTATCTGTAATTGAGTAGTACTTTCTTGGTGGTCCCTGGGTAGATTCCTCCCAGCGGTAACTCAAGAGTCCCTGGTTTTTCTGCCTGGTAAGAAGAGGATATAACGTTCCCTCCACAACTATCATGCTTGCATCCTTAAGTTGACCTATCAACTCAGAGGCATAAGCATCATTATTATTTAGTATGCTGAGTATGCAATACTCAAGGACACCCTTACGCATCTGCGACTTTAGATTGTCAGTATTAATATCGTTCATGGCAAAATCATTTATAGATTGAATATTTCCTCAGGTTTTCGGCAGTAACCGGCAAACCTCTCATTTCACACTTCTGGGAAGCTGTATTAGCCACAGGAGTCACTATCCAGAAAATAATATAACCCCAGAAGCCGATACCGCCCATCATTATGGCGATAAAAAACAGCACTCTCATAAGCACGACGTCTACATTCAGATAGTATGCAACCCCCCCGCATACACCTCCGAATACTCTCGAATCCGGATCCCTGTATAACCTTTTTGTTACGACAGGATTTACAGGTTCAGACCCAAGTGTACCGAAATCGTCTTCGACAGGTCCGCCATCAGGCATCCCCAACTGAGAAACGACCTTATTCACCAGCGCAAGATTCACGACCTCCTGCTCTGATCTTAGTGATTCGGAAAAGAGTTCGGCTATTCTTTGCTCAAGATCCTCCATAACATCTTTTGTCTGAATCCCCATTCTGGTTTTTTCGCGGAATCTTTCAAGGTATTTGTCCAACCTTTGGTAAGCATCTTCGTCAATAACAAAACTTCTTCCGCCTATACCAACATTAACCACTTTTTTCATTTTTATAGTATTTTAGAGTTTTATAGTTTTTGGTTGTGCAAATATATATATAATTTTTATTACCATGCATCACATAGTAGTAAAAATTTTCACAAAAAAAGCTCGCTACTTGCGTAACGAGCTAATATATTGCTTATTAAAATTTTTACTTCTGAGGTGTAGCCGGGGTCTCTGTCGGAGCTTTTTCTGTAGATGGAGCAGAAGAAGGAGTAGAAGATGGGAACTGTGGTTGTCCCTGAACTGGTGCAGTATTCTCAATTTTCTGCTGTACGGAACTTCCCTCTTTACCACCGGTAGAAACAAAGGCTGTAGCAAGTACACAAAGTACAATTATAGTTATGGCCAAGGTCCATGTTGCCTTTTCCAAGAAATCTGCTGTTTGACGAACTCCAAAAGTTTGATTGCCTGAAGCAAAGTTCGCTGCCAATCCGCCACCTTTTGAATTCTGTATTAACACTATAATTGTCAATAAGATGCTGGCGATTACAATTAAGATGGAAATGGTTGTATACATATTAATATAAATTATGTTTGCTTTTTAATTCTTGTACAAGGGTCGCAAAGTAACTATTTTTTTCTGGATATAACAAAATAAGTTTAGCATAAACCTCTAGTGCTCTTTTGTAAAAGCCTTGCTCACTATAGATTTTTGCAAGCGTCTCGGTATAGAAACCCGAATCATCGAAATTCTCTTCCAAAAGCGGCTCTGTAACAAATTCAGAATCCTTCTGAGAATTTATATTGCCCTTAAGCAGCGACGGTTTTTCAGAGATAAACTTATCCAAAGGCTGTCCAAGATCAAGTTCTGCCTTATCCAATTCTGCTCTTGAAAAATAGTCGCCTCCAGCCATCACTATTTTCGGTACAGTTTGAATATCCAAGGGTTCATCCTCTATTTCAAAAGCAATCTCTTCTCCTATTGAAACATCCTCTCCGACATCGTCCTTCAGCACTTTTTTCTCCTCTCGTGCAAGATTGTAGAGCACCTCTCTTGAATATACATGAGCTGCTGTCCTGCTCAGACAGTCTCTCTTGTGCTCCTCTCCAAGTTCACAAGCTTTTCTGAACAATTCATAATGACCCAGTGCAAACCACGGAAATCTCTCCAGCGTCTGCTCCAAAACTGATATGTCTGTATTGCTCATAATTTTGAAATTTTACCAGTTTGCCACGGTTGCGTTAAATATTTCATCGACAATTGTTTCGACGATCAAGTCTACCAATGATGACTCCACTGAATCGAGGCTTGTTGTTGAAGAGAAATCCTTAAACGCAACAAAGGACTTCTCGAAGTTTTCCTCAGGGTGTTTAATATTAGTAAATTTTATCTTTACAGTAACAGTCAGTCTGTTCTGCGAGGCAATCTCCTGAGATGTAACGGCAAGCGCAGTTGTCTCATACGAAAGAATGTCTCCCTCTACAATAAGGTCTCCATTGTCGGGATCAAGTCTCAATTTTGTAAGCCTGCGATACTTCTCCTTGAGCTCTTCCGTAAGCAGGTTGCTCAAAGCCGGATTAACCCTCATTGCCCTGTTCTGGATTGTCATGACAGTGATTGACTGCACATCCGGGGCTATTGATGTTCCGGAGAAGCTGTATATACCGCAGCCACACATGAGTGGGATAAAAGCCAATAGTATTACTAATTTTCTCATATATCGAGGTTTAACTCTTTTATTTTCCTGTATAGTGTCCTCTCTGATATACCCAATTCGGCGGCGGCGGCTTTACGTTTACCGTTATGCTTCTCTAGGGATTTTCTGATCAGATCGGCGTTCATGCTGTGAATTGAGAAATCCTGAGATTCCCTGCCGCTGCTAATCTCGGCCTCTTCGTCGTAGTCAACAACATTCCTGTCCTCTATAACCTCCCCGACATCATCCCTTTTTGCAATCACTCCGTTCACAGGGACCTGGTTCTTTACGATTCCGGATTTCAATTCTTCAATTTCCTGCCTCAGTTGATAAAGCACTTTGAAGATAATATCCCTGTCTGTCAGATAATCGGCCCCGTGTCCCTCTGTTCTGACAGGAAGATGGCTCACTCCGTCCTCTGGTATATACTTTTTAAGCACCTCAGGTGATATCTCACGGTTATGCTCAATTATTGATATTTGCTCAGCAATACTTTTCAGCTGCCTTATGTTTCCCGGCCATCTGTAATTTTCAAGGATTCTGACCGCATCATGGTTAAGTCTGATGGTCGGCATTTTGTACTTATCGGCAAAGTCAAGAGCAAACTTCTTGAAAAGCTGGTGTATATCCTCCTTTCTCTCTCGTAATGGCGGGACATAGATTGGAACGGTGTTTAACCTATAATACAGGTCTTCCCTGAATTTCCCCATTTCTATGGCTCTTAAAACATTGACATTTGTGGCAGCTATGACACGGACATCAGTTTTCTGCACCTTGGAAGAACCTACTTTAATAAATTCTCCCGACTGAAGAACTCTCAGAAGCCTTACCTGTGTAGAGAGCGGCAGTTCTGCAACTTCATCAAGGAAAAGAGTACCTCCGTCTGCAACTTCAAAATAACCCTTTCTGGTTTCATAAGCACCGGTAAACGACCCTTTTTCATGTCCAAACAACTCGGAATCAATTGTGCCTTCAGGAATGGCACCGCAATTGACTGCAAAGTATTGGTTATGCTTTCTTGGGCTGTTTGTATGAATAATCTGAGGGAAAACCTCCTTTCCCACACCGCTTTCACCGGTAATCAACACTGAGAGGTCTGTACTTGCCACCTGAACAGCAATGTCTATAGCCCGGTTAAGGGCGTGGTTGTCTCCTATGATGTCAAACCTTAGTTTTATTGCGTGTATATCCATAATCTGCAAAAATAGATAAAATTTGTACCTTTGAGAAATTAAAAAATCCATTTTCACTATGAAAATACTGGCTATAATTCCCTCAAGGTACGGTTCCACCCGTTTCCCCGGTAAACCACTTGTCCAAATAGAGGGTAAAAGCATGATAAACAGAGTGTATGAAAGGAGCGCGTCTGTTTTTGACCATGTTTGTGTAGCAACAGACGACCAAAGAATCATTGACGAAGTAAAGAGTTTCGGCGGAGATGCCGTCATGACCTCAGGCTCTCACCGGAGCGGTACAGATCGTTGTTTCGAGGCATTAAACATAGTTGAAAAACGAGACGGAATAAAGTTTGACATTATCGTGAATGTCCAGGGAGACGAACCTTTTATAGAACCCGGTCAACTTTCTGAACTTATCGGTTGTTTTAAAGAAGAGGACACAAAAATTGCAACATTAGTGAAGAAATTCTCGATTGAGGAAGACATATTCAGCCCCAACACCCCCAAGGTCGTTCTTTCAGCAGACATGAATGCACTATACTTCAGCAGGAGCGCAATACCATATAAACGAGGAGTGGATACCTCATTATGGAACGACGGAAAGACATATTACAAGCACATAGGGCTTTATGCTTTTACTAGAGAGACCCTCAAGGAGGTTACGGCTCTTGAACAAACTCCTCTAGAAATCGCAGAGCAACTGGAACAGCTCAGATGGCTGGAATCGGGATACAAGATTAAAGTCGCCATTACAGAGTATCAATCCTACTCCATCGACACTCCGGAAGACTTGGAAATACTCGTTTCTAGAAATATTATTAAGTCAGGTGTCTAAATTTTTCTAATTTTGCGTATTGTCTAAATTATAAAGTAAATCTTACATAAAATAAATCAATAATGAAAAAAAGCTTTATTTCACTTCTAACTTTAGCCATAAGCGGGCTTGCTCTTGTATCGTGCAGCAATCCTTCGAAAATGGTCAAAGAATCTCAATTGGTAAGTGTCGAGACAACTCCAAAGGTACTTGAAGTAGTTGCCGGCGAAATTACTGCCAACTATTCGATGAACTTCCCTGAGGGATATTTTCATCCAAAAGCTGTAATGGAGGTTATTCCTGTTCTTGTGTATGAAGGCGGAGAGATCGCTGCTCCGGCATTCAAGCTTCAGGGGGAGAAAATTACCGACAACTTTAAAGTCATACCTCTTGCCGGTGCTAAATCTAACCACAGTGTAAAATTTGCATACAAACCTGGAATGGAGGTTTCTCACCTGGAACTGAGAGTAGCTGTATGGAACAAGGATAAGAAAATTGACTTCCCTGTAGCATACAAGCTTGCAGATGGAGCAAACACCACATATATGCTTGTTGATAAATCAGGCATCCCTGCCTATGCTGCAGACGAGTATCAGAAGGTTATCCGTGAGAAAAAAGAGACACAAATTCTTTATAAGATAAACAGCTCGGTTGTTCGTCCAAAAGAGCTGACTAAATCCGAGATAAAAGAGTTTGAGGCATTCCTTGCATCTGTTAAGAAAGATGATAGAAGGGCTGTTACAGGGACTGACATCCTTGCCTACGCTTCTCCCGACGGCTCAGAAAAACTAAACTCAAAACTCTCTGACAATCGTAGTGCTACAGCAAAAGCTGCATTTGATAAAATCACCAAGAAAGCACCTGTTGACGCACCTGTTAATGTAACTGCAATTGCAGAAGACTGGGAAGGATTCCAGGAACTTGTTTCACAATCCACTATGCAGGACAAGGAGCTAATCCTACGTGTACTATCTATGTATAGCGACCCTGATGTAAGGGAGAGAGAGATCAAGAATATGTCAAAAGTATTCAGGACTCTTGCGGACAAGGTTCTTCCGGAGCTCCGCAGAGCAAGGTTTGTAGCTAATGTTGACTATACAAACTATACTGACCAGGAACTTGTAGAGTTATCAAAGAGCAATATAGACATTATGGATGCTGAAGCTCTCCTTTACACTGCAACCCTTGTTGATGATGTAAATACAAAGATCAAACTTCTGACAAAAGCAGGTGACAAGTTCAAATGCGACCGTGCTTACAACAATCTCGCAGCATTGTATCTTGAGAACGGAAAGCAGACAGAGGCAGCCATCGCTCTTTCAAAGGTTGTTAACAAGACTACCGATTATTACTACAATAACTCTGGTGTAATTGCACTGAGAGAGGGTGATATAGAGGCAGCAAAGTCTATGCTTGCAAAATCAAAGCTTCCTGAAGCAAAGCAAAACCTTGCAGTTATAGACATACTTGAAGGCAGATATAATGATGCAGTATCTAAGCTTGCCGGAACAGGTGATCCTAACGAGGGCCTTGCATACATTCTTACTAACCAGCTTGACAAAGCTTCAAGTGTTGTTAAATGCAGATGTGCGCGTTCGTCTTATCTTCGTGCAATCGTTGCTGCCCGTAAAGGGAACATGACAGAGGTTGCAAAAGAGCTTAAGGCTGTTCATGAGAAGGACGAGGCATTGAAAGCCCGCTCACAGAAAGATATCGAGTTCGCAAAATTCCGCGAATAATTTAATGTGGACACTGTAAAAACAGATAACCCCGAAAATATAAAACCCCCGAAAGTTTCACTTTGCTTTCGGGGGTTTTCTCATTCATTTAAGCTATAATCATTCAATATTGGATAATATAGCTTTTTCACCTTTTAGAACAAATGAGTCCAGATCAAAGAAATAATATTCATAGTGCTGAATTATATAGGTTTGCCAGCTTTTTTCAATTATTGCCTTGTGTGTAATCCCACTCTCTTTTATTTTTTTCTCAATTTCACAAAAACAGTCCGGACTAAGTTTTTTTAGAATATCTCCATTAATATTGAATTCTACTTCAAATATCTTTCCTGTAACAGGTGCGAAAATGATAGCAACAGTGAAATGATTGGCATTTTTTAATTTTTCTCTAGTTTGTTTGTCATATTTATTAACATCAATATTTCTGTAAGGGATTTTTTCTTCGTTTAAAAGTGTGCTGAATACCCTTGGGTCAATAGAAGATTTAATAATTTTATAGATTGAAACATATTCGTCTATTTTATATGTTTTACCATAATCCTGTATTATAAGATTTCTATCTGTTCCATATGTGTTGTTCACATTGGAAATGTCAATAGAAGAATCAATTTTTGAATTCGTTACATTATATTCACATTTATCTCCCTTTATTTTATAATCAAATTTTTTTGATTCTTGTCCATGGAGATTGAAACAGGACATTGCTGTTAATGTTAAAGCAATTAATACTATTCTCTTTTTCATAATTGATATTAATAACAGTTAAAGATAGTGGAAATATTGTTTATATTTCTTTTGTCTACATCATCAGGAAATTCACTTTCCTGATAAGCGCCTTCTTGTAGGTTTCTTATATGATTAATCATTTTATCATAATTCTCACTGGTTGGACTAATAAGATAAGCTCCAAATGATTTTTCCCACTTATCAGCAGTACCAGGTAAACACTCAAAGAGTCCATACTTCACTGCATATTTATATTCTGCCATAAATGCCTCTATCTCTGTATTAATATCGCGACTGGCATCTTCCGTATATCCTACGCCATGCTGATATGCGTGAAATAGCTCATGAATAAGGAATAAATTTGTATTATCAAAACCATCAACATTCCATTTAATTGAGTGGGTTTCAGTTCCAAAAGCAAATAGATTATAACCGGTGGTTTTCACAATTGGAATTTTACCATATATATTAAAATTATTTTCCAAAAGACACCTTGTTGCGCAATCATTTAAAAGAGATAATAAAGCATTTTTTATTTCAGGAATGTCTGAAGCCGAATCAAATGTAAAGTAATTGCTTACTCCTTTAAAACTAGCATTTAGATTAATATTGTTATTTACTACTATTGATAACGAAGCCATTGATGATTGCATGTCACCCGACCAGCCTCCGAATACATAGCCACTATTCGGGAGATGCCGGAGGAGACAGTAGTGAAAACAACCCTCCTGCTGATACTACTACATTCTCCGTCAGCATTAGCGTTGACGGAGGCGGAAGTGTTACGGGGATTGATCCTGGAGCATATGAAAAAGGGAAAACGATTTTCTTAACGGCTTTAAGTAATGGAGGGTACGATTTTGTGGGCTGGTATAAGGATGGCAATTTCAAATCTACATCCTCTTCATATGTGTTTCAATTATCTTCAAATACTCAGATTAAAGCAGTTTTTATGCCAAAAAGGCCTATAATTAGAACTGCATCTAAAGAAATAGAACAATTGCTAATTACAGCTATTGATGAAGCTGCGAGTCGTTGTATTGGACAGGAAATTCTAAATAGATTATTTTTGAATAATTTTACAATTGATTTTTCGATGGGTATTACTGGGAACAATGCTCCTGCAGAGTACAGGAGAGGTGGAAAAATTGTATTCAGTAGCCTAAATAATGTTAGTTTTGATAACTTAATAGAAGAATTGATACATGCTCTTCAGGAATCAATGTATACCTATGACCAGATGTTAGGAGAAGCAACAAACATTGAATTTGAAGCTAAATTCATTAAAGAATTATGCTTTGAAGGTACAAACATATTGGGGTGCATGTGTTGCCATACGGACCTTTCATATTTACAACTTTCACCATCTAATGAATATGCTGGAATTTCATTTTGGTTCTCAGAAGTTCAAGATCCAGATCAAAAAGGTATAGAGATAGATTGGGATGGATATAGGTTTTACGAAAATATTTATAAAAATACACCAGCTTATTTAAACAAGACTTTTAAGTATGATTTTTACCCATTGCTTTTTGATTCAATTTTAGAAACATCAAAAACTTTAGATTGTATTAGCACTATAATACCCATCATATTATGAAAAAGATAATATTATTGCAATTACTAATCTTGTTATTTAGTCCTCTCTATTCACAACAGAGCGAAGTTGACACGCTAGGCTACCATATAAAATTTACAGATAACTCGGCTATCATGAGTGTAAGTTCATTGAATAAAAAGGGAGATTATTCACTAGTATTTACAGGAGTCCTTTATCACTATTTTCAAAATGATGATAATAGGAATTTAGATATCTTGAATTCAACTTTCAAGAATTTTTACTCAATAGAATTTTCTGAATCAAGGGCAATTAATAGTCGAAATCCTCATTTTTGTATTATTGTTATGTATGACAACGATTTAATATTAAGGGAAATAACATTAATCTCAAGATTGGATAAAAATGATATAAATAGGAGAACAACGTTTATTAAGACTTTTGTTGACAAACGCTTTTCGGACTTGTTCAAGGAATTACAAAACCAGATGAAAGCGACAGAACCTTTATATAGAATGATTAATTCTTCTGATAAAGGGAAATATCATACTCTAATGATTCCTATAAGATAATTGTTAGCATAAACATTGATAATGAAAAAAATACTTATTTCTATTATTTCAATTCTTTGTATATCCAATACATATTCACAAGTCAAAGAATTAGACACTCTTGGATATAAGGTTATCACAGGTAACAATACCATCTCATTAAAGGCCAGTTCGGATAATACTTATCCTGAATATAAATTAGTATATACAGGTATTATGTACGATTATTTTATGGCCGAAGACCAATTTAATATTAAGGTTATACTCAAATTGGTTAAAAAGTATTACTCCGCCGAATATTATCAATATACTGACAATCAGCGCATGATGTTTACAGTATCTGTCGTTTTCGACAATAATTTAAAATTAAAACAATTGACATTTACAAAATCTAGTCGAGGAAAGAATTTGAATTCAAAAGAGTTAATAAGTGCCTTTGTTGACGAAAGGTTTATGAAAATGTTTTCAGAATTACAAGATGAGCTAAAGGTCAATGGCAAGATTTACAACAAGCTGAATCATAGTGATGTAGGTTGTTATCATGGATTTTTTATACCTATTAAAAACAGTACTTTTAAATAAAGCACTTTTTGGGGTTAGAACATTCCTATTGAAGATTATAAATTAGAATGAAGAGAAAAGTAACTAAGATGCAGAAAAAAGGGTACAGATCGGTTTTTATGAAAACAACAAAAACAGTGTTTTTTATTCTTTTTATTGCCTTATTCCCAATAAAATCATTCTCCCAACAATTAGTGGTTTCTGTTAACCAGCTTGAAATGGGGACTGCTTATACTAGAACTCAGATATTAGATCAACTTGGTACTCCAGATTCAATCGTAAATGAACCAGACGATGTATTTTTAAATGTTGTTAAATATAAATATGGGAATAATACCTTTACTACGGTGGAAGGCGAATTATGCTTTATTACATTAAAAGATTCCACCTTCTCCTTTAATGGGATATTGAGGGTTGGACAAAACAAAAATACAATAACCCAAATGGGTGGTATTATAGTTAAGAATACAATAGATTCTCAGAATAATTACGGAATTATAGATTGGAAGCCATTTGAAAATTATTTAAATGGATATGGTTATATGTCTGTTTTCTATAATTTGAATACTAATATAATATATAGAATAGAATTTACAATTATACTTCCATAATTAACGTTCTTATTTTTCCATCCCCACTGATGTAGTACTTACAAAGGTTGAGTAGTTGTTGCCAATCTTGTGAGGTACAGTTCAAAGATGCTGGTTTTTCTTAAGTGGCCTCATAAGTCGCTTTTTTATACTAGAGATATGCCTAATCAGGGAAGTCCATCCTCAGCCGCGAGCTCCCTCCGGCTGACACTTTGGCGCAGTTTGTGGTATATGCTTGATTTTAAGGTGTTCTGAGAATATGTTTTTATGATTTTCAAAAACAAGGCGATTTGCATATGCTTGCAATTGAGACACATACCTCAAACTGCGCCAAAGTGAATGCAAACCTCGAGTGGTACAATGAGTGTAGAAATTGAAGATTTTACTAAATTTGAACAACTTGTATTAGAATTTTCTAATGATGAAAAATCACTGAAGAATTTTCATTATAATTTTGAAATGTATATTCTTGGAAATCCGTCAGATGGTGCATTAGGAAGCCGGGAAGTTATTAATAAGGCAATTACTTTCTTTTCAAAACAAGGCTTAAAAATTGCCTATTCAGAAGGAGACGGCACCGGATCAAATTGGTCTTATGCCATACAGGAAAATAACTCATTAATATTCATTGATTGTCTCAAATAGAACAAATAATACAGATATGAAAAAGATATTACTAATAACAATATTACTAATTTTCACACTGACTGCTCTGCCTGCACAAAGTGTTTCTCTTGACTGGTATGTTGGAACATGGAAGTATGAGAACATTCAGACTGGGGATGAATTCATCATAAAGCTAAGAAAGACACAACGAGAAATACAGGCAGTCTTTGGTGGAGGGACAGAGGAGTGTCTTGTAGGTGTCTACAGTTATAAAAAAAATAATCAATTGCTGATCGATAATATAAACAGATTCTATG
>JALOCI010000033.1 GCA_023227835.1 Bacteroidales bacterium | reverse complement strand
TGGCAAAACCTGGAGAATTCTCTCAAAGAGCATTTTTTAACGGCAAGATGGATCTTGCACAGACAGAGGCCATTGCAGACCTTATAGCCTCTGAAACCAAGTCTGCACACCGAGTTGCATTGCAACAGATGCGTGGCGGATTCTCGGATGAGTTAAGAAAAATGAGGAGCTCCCTTTTAGATCTAGTATCCTTGATGGAGCTTGAACTTGATTTTAGTGATGAAGATGTGGAATTTGCCGACAGATCTCAATTGTATGCACTTTTAAATAAATCAATCAGTCAGATAAATGTCCTTATCGAATCCTTTAAATTAGGTAATGTTATTAAAAATGGTGTACCTGTGGTAATTGTGGGTGCAACAAATACAGGTAAAAGCACCCTTCTTAATGCTATCCTTGGTGAGGAAAGGGCCATTGTATCAGACATTCACGGTACTACACGGGATTTCATAGAGGATGTGGTCAATATTTCGGGTCAGGCCTTCAGATTTATAGACACAGCAGGTATAAGGAGAACAAAAGAGCTGATTGAGATTGCCGGGATTGAAAGAACCTACGAGAAGATTCAAAGTGCTTCTATAGTTGTCCTCATGTTGGATGCAGAAAGGGAGGAGACTTATAATACAGGTATTAAAGAGCTCTCCAGCAGGGTCAAAGAGGGACAATTTATAGTAGTACTTCTGAACAAATGTGATCTTTTTACAAAACAAAAGGTATCGGAAAAGATAAATTCCGTTGACAAATTGGCACATGATGAGAATTTGAAAATCGATCGGACCATACCTTTCTCTGCGAAAACAAAATATGGATTGGATATCTTTAAATCAATACTATTAGAAAGTCAGGAAAATAGGGATTTTACATCAAGTGCTACTTTAGTAACAAATGTGCGCCATTATGAGGCTTTAAAGTTAGCCGGACAGGCACTTGAGAGAGTACTCCAAGGCATGGATGACTCATTGCCGACTGATTTGCTTACCCAGGATATCCGTGAAGCCCTGTTCCATATTGGCGAAATTATCGGAGAGGTAAGCACAGAAGAGATACTAGGGAACATCTTCTCAAAATTTTGTATCGGAAAGTGAAAAGAACTTCGAAATCTCTTCACATATATCTAAATCATTTTCTCCCCAGCTATGAGCTCCCCCTACTATCTCATATAGCCATACGCTGTTTTTACCTCTCTTATTGGAGTATTTGTGTGAGATAACCGTATTTGAACCCTGTTTTTTTATGGGAAGTGTAGTGGTAGATAGATCTTCGCATCCGTTTCTCTTTACCCAGAATGATATAGCGTCAGGGACGGCAATATATGCACCCCAGCCTCCCTTATTATCCAGATCTCCTGTCCACTCTGAAACTCTGTCTTCCGTTCCATGTATTTCGAATAGCGGTATAGGCCTTGGATTTGGGTACTTTTCGGGCATCCAATCCATAGTAAGCCCGGCTATTGGCGCAACAGCCTTAAATACTTTTTGACCGCAATATGCCAGCAGATAACACATCTCACCTCCGTTAGACATTCCTGTGCAGAAAGTTTTTCTCCTGCTGAATCCATATTCTCTCTGGAGTTCTCCGGCCAAAGAACATAGAAACTCCACATCGTCCACCTTCATATCTGCCTGAAACGGGTACCCTACATTCCAGCAATGTTTACCTTTTCCATCCTTCGAACCCTGAGGGTAGCAGACAGCAAAACCGTAACGCTTTGCAGCCTCATTGAAACCTATGTTATCCAGGTTGAAGTTTCTGCCATATCCATGCAGTACAAAAAGCAAAGGTGCACCTCTTTTTAACCCTTTTGGGATATACAGCTTATATTCCCGTTCTAATCCTTGATTGCTTATAGTGAGGGTTTTGTACAAGGAGTCCTGTATGTTGGAAACTTTAGCCTCTGCTGAAAAATTTCCAACGAGAAGAAGTAGGGATAATGTGTAAAGAATTATGAATTTAGCTCGATTCATCAATCTAATCTTTTGAATTACAAAATTAATAAATTATCATTCTTCGCTTGTGTTATGTTATATCTATATCTAGAATATACCTATCTTTATGAATAAAAAATAACTATGCTAAAACTCAAACAGTCGTTAGTTATCTCAGCAATTATAATGCTATCAGCGTTTAAATGCCGAGCGGCCTCTGATGATAAGGCTTCCAGAGGATTGTTAGAAAGAATCCTTGGAGAGAAATCCGGACAATTTGTTGTTGAAATTATTCCCTCTGGCCAAGGTGCTGATTCCTTTGAAATTGAATCAATAAAAAACAAGATTGTTATAAGAGGTAACAACTCTAACAGCATCGCAGTGGGGCTCAATCATTACCTCAGATTCTATTGCCTGACCTCAATATCATGGTATGCCGACGACCCCATACAACTTCCGGAAGTATTGCCGGTTGTCCCCAAAAAAATTGTTGTGAAATCGTTGTGTAAAAACAGGTTTTTTCTTAACTACTGCACATTCGGATATACAATGCCTTGGTGGCAATGGAGGGATTGGGAACGCTTCATAGACTGGATGGCACTCAATGGTGTCAATATGCCTCTTGCCATTACCGGACAGGAGTCGATATGGTATAGGGTATGGAAAAAACTGGGCTTAGAGGACAATGAGATAAGAGCATATTTTACAGGACCGGCACATCTGCCATGGCACAGAATGCTGAATATTGATTATTGGCAGGGTCCCCTGCCCCACTCGTGGCTTGATTGTCAGGAAAGTCTTCAGAAACAGATCGTTTCAAGAGAGAGAGAGTTGGGTATGAAGCCTGTCCTTCCTGCATTTTCAGGCCATGTCCCTTATGAGCTAAAGAGAGTGTATCCTCATGCCAGAATCAATAAGATGAGCCAATGGGGCGGATTTGACACTCTATACAGAAGCAGCTTCCTTGATCCTACCGATACATTGTTCAAAATGATACAGAAAGAGTATCTTGACGAACAGACCAAACTTTATGGTACAGACCACATTTATGGTATTGATCCTTTCAATGAGATTGTTCCTCCTAGTTGGGAACCGGACTATCTGGAAAGAGTCTCAAAAACGATTTTCAAGACACTGGAACAAGTTGATCCTAAGGCTGTGTGGTTGCAGATGAGCTGGTTGTACTATTATCAGCGCAAGGATTGGACAAACCCGAGGATAGAGGCATTTGTACGAGCTGTCCCCCAGGATAAAATGGTGTTGCTTGATTATTTCTGCGAAAGGCAGGAGGTCTGGAAGCTTACCGATAAGTTTTTCGGACAGCCCTATATCTGGTGTTATCTGGGTAATTTCGGAGGTAATACAATGCTTGCAGGTAATATTAAAGATGTTGGGGAAAAGATTGATAATGTAATGAAGAATGGTGGTGACAATTTCTGGGGTATCGGCTCCACCCTTGAGGGTTTTGACTGCAATCCCCTGATGTATGAGTATGTATTTGACAAGGCATGGAATCTGGGTATGACCGACCATGAATGGATTAAAAAGTGGGCACAAAGAAGGGCCGGAACGACTGACGATAATAATACCGCCGGTTGGAGTTTATTGTATGATTCAATTTATACCGGAACTTCCAAAACCGGGCATTGTTCTATGATAAATTCCAGACCGAATGTAAACAAACAAGAAAGATATGCCAAGATAGATATTCCATACAATAATAAAACTCTCCTGAAAGCTTGGGGCGAGATGATGGATTGTGCTGCTAAGGACAGATGGTCTTACAGGTATGATATTGTTAATGTAGGACGTCAGGTTCTTGGAAACTATTTCAATGATCTTTGGATGTTGTATAAAAATGCTCTTAATGCAAAAAAATACAAAGAGATGCTGGGATTGAGGACTGCAATGATTGATTTAATGAGTGATATTGATGAGTTGCTAAGAACACAATCATCGTTCCTTCTTGGAAAATGGATATCCGATGCAAGGTCTTTGGGTATTGACGGTAATGAAAGCGCCTATTATGAGATGAATGCCAGAAACCTTCTTACAACATGGGGAGATAAAAATCAGGTCCTTAACGATTATGCAAATCGCACCTGGGCCGGTTTAGTAAGCGGTTATTATCGCGTTAGGTGGGAAAAATTCTTTAATGAAGCGGAAAAAGCGATAGCATCAGGCGGTAATTTTGAATATAAGGTATATGCAGATATAGTGGCGGATTTTGAGGTGAAATGGTGGAGAGAATGTTTTGGTAATTATAATGCAAAGCCGGAAGGTGACAGCTTTCTGATAGCAAAAAAAATGTATGATAAATACAATGGGCTTATATGTGCTTCTACTTCAAACAGTCAAAAGATGCATTGACCCTTGCTAAGAGGTTTAAAGTTAAGGTCAATGAGAATGATTCCTTTGTCAAAGGAGAATTCAACGCTTTTACCTTCCCCAGGGTTCCGGTTATTACGGACAAGGCGAGGGATAGAATTTTCGGATTTAATTGGGGGCTGATTCCTGATTATGAGTCTGATATCTCAATCAGAAAATTTACATTGAACGGGAGGATTGAGACTTTAGACTCAGTACGATCATACAGAAATTATATACAAAACAGATGTCTTATAATTTCCGATGGCTTTTATGAGTGGGGGGTGGATAGTGAAAATGGCGAAGTGAAAAGTGAAACGGGAAGAGGAAAAATTAAAAAGTGTAAATATTTGATTTCGCTTCAGGATGACTCTTTGTTTACTTTTGCAGGAATTTACTCTCCAAATGGCACATTTACCCTTTTAACTACTTACGCAAACAATTTATTGGGTGAAATACACAGTCCAAAACAGAGAATGCCGGTTATTCTTAAGCCTGATCAAGAGAAAAAGTGGCTGGATAGAGCGGATATAAACCTTTTTTATCAACCTGGTAAATTTGAACTTTCTGCGAAACTGATTGATACAGGACGGGATTTCAAAAAAAACTCTAACTTAGACGATAATTTAATATTTTAATATCTGTTATGAAATATACTGGAAAAACAGCCCTTATAGCAGATGATGATAATTACAGTGCATATCTGCTTAGTACTCTTCTGAAAAGAATCGGCTTCGATTCTATTATTGTTGAGAATGGTGTACAGGCAGTTGAGACCTGTAAGCTACATCCTGAGATATCTTTGATAATGATGGATCTTAGCATGCCTGAAATGAACGGAATTGATGCAACCAGAATTATTAAAGGTTTTATGCCTGAAACGACTATTATTGCTCAGACTGCATATTCGATTTTCGGGGATAAGGAAAAGACCATTGCTGCCGGTTGTAATGCCTATCTTTCCAAACCTATAGATAAAGACGAACTTTATGCTGTTATTAACAAATTGATTAAATAAAAATTATTGCAGAATGAACAATAACCGATTACTGGACTTTGGGAAAATATTTCTTTTTTTATCATTAATATCTTTATTAGCAGTTTCCTGCTCAAAGGATGACAATCCTAAACCGGAACCTGAAGAGGAGGAACTCCCTCTGGAATACAATGCAACAACGGACAATATCGTTCTTAAACATGAGTTCAGAGCAGCATGGCTGACAACAGTAGGAAACTATGACTGGCCTGTAAAAGGAGCTTCGGCAGCATCTCAGACCGCTGCACTTATATCTATCATAGAGCAGTTGAAAAATCTTAATTTTAACGTTATACTTTTCCATGTAAGACCGACATCGGATGCATTTTATCAATCAAATCTGGTTCCATGGTCATATTACCTGACAGGAACCCAGGGCGCAGATCCCGGATTTGATCCTCTCGCTGTTGCAATTGAAGAGGCTCATAAAAGAGGTATGGAGGTTCATGCCTGGCTTAACCCATACAGAATAGGCTCAACTTCAATTACCTTAGCCGCAAATCATCCTGCTGTACTTCATCCTGAATGGGCCATACTATATAATGGAAACAGATATCTGAACCCCGGACTTCCTGCGGTAAAATCACACCTCAGGGCGGTAGTGACAGAGATAATACAGAAATACAATGTGGATGGTATTCACTTTGATGATTACTTCTATCCATCAGGCGCCAAGTCCTCAACCAATCCTTTCGGATTTGACGATCAGGCAACATATAATACATACGGAGGCTCTCAGACAGTCGATGCGTGGAGAGAGGCAAATGTAGACGAAATGGTTCAGGATATTGGCAATACTGTCAGAACACTTAACCCGAAAGTTCTCTACGGAATCTCTCCTCAGGGAAAACAGGAGAATTCAATGACTGTATATGCCGACGCTCAATCATGGTTGCAACAAAGGTGGGTCGACTATCTTGCTCCTCAGATATACTGGCAGATAGGCCATGCAACGGCAGATTTTTCTACTGTTCTTAATTATTGGAATGCAAATTCAAACACTGTTCCGATTATCCCAGGACTTGCAGCCTATAAATACGGAGATCCGACTTATCCGGCATATACATTAAATGAGTTTCTGAATGAAGTTAATCTGGGAAGATCATCTTCCAGTGTGAATGGAAACTGCTGGTTCCGGGTTGCACATATATTCAACTCCGCACTTAGCTCATATATTCGTGGTACAGTATACCCGTATAAAAGTCTGGTTCCTAAGATGGGCTCGGATAACTCTACTCCGGTTCCGTCTGCACCGGTGGTCTCTTTAAATATAAAGGCTTTAACATGGTCAACTGTAAATAATGCGACCTCTTATGCAGTTTATGAATTGGAAAGGAGCGGAAAAACCAAGAAATGGAACGCCAATTGTAAACAGACAGGAACAAGCCTGACATATCAGGGAGTCAGCGGTAAAAACTATTTTGTTATAGCTGTTAACGGACGTGAAAAATCATCCAATTCAAATGTGATATACATTCCGTAACTTTATGTCATGAACAACAGAAATATTGAAATTTTCTCTCCTGATATAAATGAGCCCTTGTTTATTTCTGTATCAGAGTCTCCGGTTCATGCAGGATTCCCCTCTCCTGCTGAAAACATTATGGAGAATAAATTAGATCTGAATAAATTACTCGTAAAGAATCCATCTTCAACTTTCTTTGCTAAGGTAAGCGGAGAAAGCATGATAGATGACGGAGTCGAAGATGGCGATATTCTCGTGATTGACAAGTCTGTTTCCCCTTATGACGGAGCTATTGCCGTTTGCTACCTGGATGGAGAATTCACGCTGAAAAGGGTAAGATTCAGGGATGGGTTCATTCTGCTAGTTCCTTCCAACCCTAAATTTAAATCCATAAGAGTTGACAATGATAATGAGTTCCTTGTATGGGGAGTAGTAAGATATATAATAAAGAAAAGATGAAAAGGGTAAATACTCTCGGTTCTATTACAAAGAGTCTTTTCTTTATTTATGTAATTGGAATTCTCTCTATTATGGTTTTTACTATACATACTGAAGAGATTAATGCACCTGATTATATCTTGGGAATTGCAATAGACAAGGTTGTTCACTTTATAGTTTTTCTCCCTTATCCGTTCCTGCTCTGGCTTGCTTTTAATAAGAGATTTTCCAGATACAAGAATTTGTTCGTCTGTTGTTTGGTGCCTGTGACCGGTCTTATATTTGCCATAGCAACAGAGTTCTTGCAATCTGTGAATCCGGCAAGAGATTTTGATTATTATGACATTTTAGCAAACATTCTTTCTATTATCTTTGCGTCGATTGTTTTAAATGTCATCTATTTTCTAAATGATAGGTCTCGCTGACTGTAACTCTTTTTTTGTGAGTTGTGAAAGGGTCTTTAACCCGTCATTACTGAATAAACCCGTGTTAGTGCTCAGTAACAATGACGGATGTGTTATTTCCCGTTCAAAAGAGGCTGTAAAGCTTGGTATTAAGATGGGGCAACCGGTATTCAAGATTCTCGATCTTATAAGAGATAACGGTGTGGCGATTTACTCTTCTAATTATGTTCTTTACGGTGACATGTCCCAACGAGTTATGGATACGTTGAGAAATTCAGTCCCTTCGATTGAAATATACTCGATTGATGAGGCGTTCTTATACCTAAACGGCATAAGTAACGAATCATTAAAAGAGTTTGGAGTGAACCTTGTCCGTAAAGTTGGAAAAAACACCGGAATACCGATAAGTGTCGGAATATCTCATACAAAAACCCTTGCAAAAATTGCAAGTAAACTTGCAAAGCAGTTCCCCGGGCTGAAAGGGGCATGCTTTATGGAAAAAGAACAGGATATCAAAAAAGTATTAAAGAGTTATCCAGTATCAGAAGTTTGGGGCATAGGGAGAGAGTATTCCAAGATGCTTAATAATAATAAAATCAACACCGCATATGAATTCTCCATGGCATCTCCAGAATGGGTAAAAAGAAAAATGAGTATTGTCGGACTTAAAACATGGAAAGAGCTTCGTGGTGAGCCAAGTATTGATTTTGAGGAGAGTGTCGGTGATAAAAAACAGATTTGCACAAGCAGGAGTTTTTCCAGGGAGCTGACGAGTATTGATGAACTTTCTCAGGCTGTAGCCACATTTGCAACAACTTGTGCTGCCGCGTTAAGAAAGCAGCACTCTGTATGCAGTTCAATGCATGTTTTTATTCTGACAAACCCATATAAAGAGATTTCTTCAGATTATTACCGAAGTGTGATTGTTCCATTGGATTCCCCGACTGATAGTACACTTGTAATTGTAAAGAGTGCAATTACAGGCTTGATGAAGATATTCAGACAGGAGTATTCATATAAAAAGGCTGGGGTAATACTGCTTGATATATCAAGAAAAGAGTCAACTCCTGCAGATCTGTTTTGCGGGTATGATTGTCAGAAGCACTCTGCACTTATGAATACAATAGATGATGTAAATATACGATATGGTAATAATACTTTGGTTACGGCAACACAGGGAGTGTCAAAAATAAAAGCAAACTCTAATCACTTATCAAAAAGATTTACAACTTGTTGGGATGATATTATTGAAGTGAAAATTTAAGTATTCTCACCCAATGACTTTTTACGGAAACAGTGAATTGTTTGTCAGGGTAAATCTGTTGATCTATGTTTATGTCTTCAAGCATATCCGACCCCGATACTGCATATTTTCTTTCTGATTCCATAAAGTTGAAAGCATGTAAAGGAATGTTGATTCCCAAAAGTGCATCATTATGTGAGAAATTTACAATGATTAGAATCATATCTTTTCCGTGTGATCTTATAAATGCATAATGTTTATCAGGATCATAACAATCCGATTTTTTATTTGCGTATTGCAGATCATAACTCTTTCCGACAGATATGGCTCTCTCGTTTGTCGCTATATTTAGTAATTTTCTGTAGATTGGTCTGATACTGTTATCTTCCCGTGATCTCCAGGAAATAATAGATTCCAGAGCCCAATAGTCATATATGGAAGTTTTGCCGTCAATTCCACTGAACCCCTCGTTGTCCATGCCTCTTTCCCCCAGCTCCTGAGCAAAATATATCATAAAAGGAGCTGTGTTTAACATCAGAGAAACTGTCAAAGCAGGAATAGCCTTAAACGGGTCTCCTGCATAGAAGGCAGAAGCAACTCTTACTTCATCATGATTTTCAATGAAATTTAACATCCTGGATTGAATTGGTCCCAACTCCTGCCATCGATTTGTTATTTCGTATGCAGCTGCCTTGCCTGTTGTTACCGATTTCAGCGTGTCGTATAAGCCAACCTTATCATAAAGATAGTCAAAGCCCCCATTGTTGATGTATTCTGAGTATTTTTCCTTATTATAAACCTCTCCTATGAAAATTGAATTACGATACTTTTTTTTCGTTTTATCTATAACCCATTTCCAGAATTGCACCGGTACCATTTCTGCCATGTCACACCTGAACCCGTCTACTCCCAGCCCAAGCCAGTATTCTATTATATCCCCCATTTTATTCCATGTATCCGGAACAGGGTTGAAATAACAGCTCATATCATTCATATAATCAACTCCATAATTAAGTTTCACCGTTTCAAACCAATCGTGAATTGTTGGATTTGGCTTAAAGCAGTCATTTCCTGATGCTCTTGCCGGATATTCAAAATAAGTATCTGAATTTGTGGTGTTTTTAACTGGTGATATAAAGTTTTGATTAGGTAAATAATAATAATTGTTCATTGGGTGAAACGGGTACTCAGGGTTGTCAGAAACCCCTAAATCAAAGACGTTAGCAGGGCACGAATCTGAATGATATTGTCTTGCCACATGATTTGGTACAAAATCAATAATCACACTCAATCCGGAACCGTGCACCCTCTTGATTAAATCTTTGAATTCCAGTAGTCTTGATGGTACGTTGTCAGCTAAATCTGGATCAATATCATAATAATCCTTAATCGCATATGGGGATCCAGCCTCCCCTTTAACTATTTGATTACTATCTTTTAATATACCGTATTTTGTATAATCTGTTTTGGTTGAGTGCTCTATAACTCCTGTAAACCAGATATGTGTACAACCCAAATCTTTTATTGAGCTCAGCTCATCACAGGTAAAATCTGATAGTTTGCCACAACCGTTTACATATATAGAAGAATTGGGAACACAACTTGCGTTGGTGTTCCCAAATAATCTAGGTAAAACCTGGTATATTATGAGCTTTGCACTCATTTAATATTTACCAGTTCAAAATTTTATTGAAATCGTATTCTTCCGGATTATCAAGATATTTTGAAGCAGCAGCGTAATCACTTTCTGTTATGAAATGGAAAATGTTTTTAATCACAGCCTGAACTCGGTCAGAATCTATGCTAACGCCTCTCGGTGGAATCTTGCCTGTGGTAGGGTCTTGAATTTCAGATAGATATAGCGGCTTGACCTTTCCAAGATGGTCTATGTAAACCATACATCCTGTATTACCCTCTGTAAATAGCTGATAAACACCAATTCCAAGTTCTGTGCAATATACTAGGTCATACGCTACAGGGGACTGACATCTAAGCTCATACCCAAGCTCAACAGGACGAACCTTAATTCCTATTTTCAGCTCCTTCAGCCTTTTCTCAACAAGCTCGCAAAAAATGTGTGCCTTTGATATCTTGCCAAGTTCGGGGTGTCCGTGGTCATCGTAAGAAAATATTATTCCGGAGTTAGTAAGCTCTTCATTGCTAAGCTCATGAAAGACTCCCTCGGAAATCATAACTGTGCCATATTTGATACCCAGAATCTCTCTCTTTACTATGGCAGAAATCGATAATTTAATAATCTTGTCCAGAGTTATAGGAGTCTTGTTAAACATCTCAGGGATCACAGTCATCGGGTAGTGTGCTGCAGATGCAATACCGAAGGCAAGGTGACCTGCGGATCTTCCCATAGCGCATATAATGAACCAGTTGTTGCTGGTCCTTGCGTCCTCATATATGGTTGTTGCTAAACGTGCTCCCTCTGCTTTTGCAGATTCATAACCAAAAGTAGGTCTCTGAAGAGGAAGCGGCAAATCGTTGTCGATGGTTTTTGGAACGTGTATGTTTGAAATCTTGTGATTGTGCTCATGTAGGAATTTTGCAACCCTGTTTGCTGTTGATGCAGTATCATCACCACCAATAGTTATCAGAAGCTTAATGTTGTTCTTGGTGAATAGTTCCAGATTGAAATTTTTTTCGAAATCCTCTGCTGTTGGTTTATATCTGCTCATAACCAAATAAGAGCCCCCTCTGTTGAAAATGGAATCAGCCAAAATAAAATCCAATTCAACGACATCCGGATTTTTTGAAAAAATTCCCTTGTATCCGCCATTAATCCCCAGAACTCTATAACCCTTGGCTATAAATGTCTTAGCAATACTGCCAACTACTGTATTCATGCCAGGGGCCGGTCCCCCTCCTGTTAAAATAATTATCGTCTCTTTCATCTTATATTTTATTGATGCCGCAAAGGTAGCAATAATTAAAAAATATCTAAATTTGTAACATATTTTATGAAAAAAACAGAATCATTAGCATTTGAAAGAATTTTAAAACTCCGGAAAGAACTGGAGGAGCATAATCGTAGGTATTATATTGATAATAAGCCTTTAATCTCAGACTTTGATTATGATATAATGATGAACGAACTTATAACTTTAGAGAAACGTTACCCTCAATTTTCCTCTGAAGTTTCCCCGAGTGTCGTTGTTGGAAGTGATGTGCATAATCAGAACACCGGCAGTCAGTTTGTTCAGGCGGCTCACAGGTATCCTATGTTATCTATAAGCAATACGTATGATAAGGCAGAGCTTTCAGTTTTTGATGAAAGAGTGAGGAAAATCTTACAGGTAAATAATGTAAATTATGCTTGTGAATTGAAAATTGATGGTACAGCCATCTGTCTGACATATATTCAAGGTAAGCTTATACGTGCTGTTACACGGGGTGACGGATCTGTTGGAGATGATGTTACTCGGAATGTTCTTAAAATTAATGCTATACCAAGAGTGTTGAGTGGTTCCGGTTTCCCTGATGAGTTTGAGGTAAGAGGTGAAATATTCATGCCATGGAAGTCATTCGATGAACTGAATCTTAAAAGAGAAGAAAATGAGGAGGAGCTATTTGCAAATCCAAGGAATGCTGCTTCCGGTTCCTTAAAACTCATTGATAGTGAGGAAATTGGCAAACGCGGGCTAAAGGCTATTTTCTATCATGTTTTATATGATCAAGAGATGAATTATACTAGTCATTGCCAATTACTTGAGTCTGCAAGAGCGTGGGGGCTCCCGACATCGCCGTATGTAACCCTTTGCAATAGCATTGAACAGGTAAGTGCCTTTCTTGATTTTTGGGACGTGGAAAGAACCAGCCTGCCTTATCCAACAGACGGCGTAGTAATTAAAGTTGATAATCTTCTTGATCAGAAGATTTTGGGCAACACGTCAAAATCGCCGCGTTGGGCTACGGCGTATAAATTTAAGCCAGAGCAGGCATTATCAAGGGTTGTTTCTGTCGATTTTCAGGTTGGTAGAACCGGAGCAGTAACTCCTGTTGCCAATCTGGAACCGGTCCTGTTGTCTGGCACAACTGTCAAAAGGGCAACTCTTCATAATCTGGATCAGATAAAATCACTGGATCTTCACATTAATGATATGGTCTTCGTCGAGAAAGGCGGAGAGATAATTCCTAAGATTACCGCAGTTGATCTTTCGAGAAGAGATAGTATTGTTTTTCCTGTGGTTTTCCCGCAAAACTGCCCCGATTGCGGAACTCCGCTTGTGAGAGAAGAAAGTGAAGCGAAATATTATTGCCCTAATCAGTTTGGGTGTCCGACACAGATTAAGGCTAAATTCTTGCACTTTTGCAGCAGGAAAGCCATGGATATTCTTGCCGGAGAAGCAACAATAAACCAAATGTTTGAAAAAGGATACATCTCTTTTTTGTCGGATTTGTATAAAATAACCGAAGAACAACTTTTGTCTCTTCAGGGATGGAAAGAGAGGGCAGCAGACAGGTTTCTGCAAAGTGTGGAAAAGTCAAAAAATGCTCCGTTTTCAAAAGTGCTGTTTGCTCTTGGGATAAGATTTGTCGGGGAGACTACGGCAAAAAGTCTGTCAAGGCATTTCGGCAGTATTGATGGCATTATCTCTGCTTCCAGGGAAGAACTTCTTCAGGTTGAGGATATAGGCGAAAAAATGGCGGATTCAATAACCGCTTATTTTAGGGAGCCTTCTAATGTCTCTCTCATAAGCGATCTGAAACGCCTGGGTATCAATTTTGAAGAAAAAAGTTCAGGTAATTCTAAGTCAAATAAACTTGCAGGGCTTAATATTGTTATATCTGGTGTGTTTTCAATTTCAAGGGATGAGATGAAGTCTGTAATAGAAGCTCACTCTGGGAAATCAGTCAGTTCTGTGACATCAACTACATCATATCTTTTAACAGGAGAAAACCCGGGTCCTTCCAAGCTTCAAAAAGCTAAACAGTTGGGAGTCCAGATTATTTCGGAAGCTGAGTTGATGGCTATAATCGGATGACTTGCGTTTTGGAAACACAGGAATTTTGATTATATTTAAATCTTATTTAGGATACCTCTTTAAGAAAAGTTTTTGTTTTGATGAAAAAGATAATTGTAAGTAATAAAGTACATTATATAGGTGTTAATGACAGAAGAAAATCCCTTTTTGAGAATAACTGGCCGTTACCTCAAGGTGTTGCATATAACTCATATCTGATTTCAGACGACAAATCTGTTTTAATTGATACACTCGAATTTGGTTCCAAAGAGGATTATGTAGATGAGATTGAGCTGATTCTGGAAGGAAAACCGCTTGACTACCTCGTTGTAAATCACATGGAACCTGACCATTCCAGTATGATAGGCCTGTTACTTAGGGTTTTTCCTTCGATGATTATAGTAGGAAACAGTAAAACATTCAAGATACTTGAAGCTTACTACAAGCTAAAACCTGAGCAATTTATGGAGGTAAGCGATGGTGAAGAGCTCGATCTTGGCTATCACAAACTGAAGTTTGTAATGACCCCCTGGGTACATTGGCCTGAAACAATGATGACATACGATATAACAGACCAGATATTATTCTCTTGTGATGCTTTCGGGGCTTTCGGAACTTTGGACGGTGGAATTTTTGATGATGAGGTCGACTTTGAAGCCCGATATGAAGGGGAGATGCTCAGATATTATTCAAATATTGTTGGTAAATACAGCAATATGGTACAGAAGGCTATTTCAAAACTTGCAAAGGTTCCAGTCAGGTTTGTGTGTCCATCGCACGGTCCTGTTTGGCGTAAAGACCCTATGAAGGTAATATCTCTGTACGATAAATGGAGTAAATATGAGTCTGATTCTGGAGTTGTAATTGCATTTGCTTCTATGTACGGTAATACGGAAAAAATGGCAGACTATATTGCACGACTCCTTGCAGAAAAGGGTGAAAGGAATATCATAATTCATGATGTGTCAAAGACTCATGTGTCTTATATACTGAGAGATATCTGGAAATATAGTTCAGTAATACTGGGATCTTGCGCTTACAATGCAGGTATGCATCCGATGATGGCTCAATTGTGCCATGAGTTGGAGGTTGCTGCTCCCAAAAGCAAGAGATATTCTCTTTTTGGTTCTTATAGCTGGAGCGGAGGCGGACTTAAGATGCTGGAATCTTTCTCTTCAAAAATGTCGTGGCAATTAGCTGAAAAACCAGTAGAAGTTATTGGAATCCCGGATGAGGATAAAATGGACGGCTTTCTTGCAGTTGCTAATAAATTGATATAGATTATGGAAACAGGCAAAAAATTGATAATTGAAAAGCTTGTCACAGAAACAGACACAGCTGAGTATTATGGATCAGGATTGCTCAAGGTCTTTGCTACACCCGCTATGATAGCACTGATGGAAAAATCAGCACATTTATTGGCTAAGTTTTCATTACCTTCAAATCAGGATACTGTCGGGATTGAAGTGAATATTAAGCATACAAGGGCAACTCCGCTGGGAGCAAAAGTATATGCTGAAGCCGAATTAATTGAAATTGACAATAAAAAACTTACATTTTCTGTCGTTGCCTTCGATGAAATGGGAGAGATAGGAAGGGGTACCCATATGAGGTATATTATCAATCCCGCAAAATTCATGGATCAAATATCTTGAAGAAAATACCTGTCAAACACACTTATCAAAGGGTGCTCAAGTTCATCATGGTTGACATCTGGCATCTGGATTTATCCGAGCTAAGTATCATGAGGGCCCGGATGATCCGGTATCTGAAGGTTTTTATTATGACAGTCAGAGGCTTTACTTCTGATAAAGTTAATCTCCAGGCACAAAGCCTTACATACTTTTCTACAATGTCCGTGGTGCCATTTGTCGCCGTAGTGTTTGCTGTTACAAACGGATTTGGTTATGGAAGTGAGATGGAGCATCTCATTTATAAGTATTTTGAGGGAAATGAGTTGATTATAAATTATCTGCTGAAATTTGCCGGCAATATCGTTACCTCTCTTGAAAACGGTATATTCGGAATGATAACATTTTTGATGCTGATATCAACTGTTATTTTTCTGATGTTAAATATAGAAAAGGCTTTTAATGATATATGGAAGGTCTCCGGAGGTCGGCCCATACATAAAAGACTGACCTACTACCCTATTTTACTTTTAGTCTCCCCATTTGTAGTGCTGGTTTTTATGTCATTAGGTCTTATATATTCAGACTCGTTAAAATCAATCGGTTTGGAGATTGACTGGATTATTCCTATCACATCCGTGTTTACATGGATTATACTTTACGGAGTGGTGGTTATCGTATTTACTATGATGTATTTTTTAATACCAAATACTAAAGTTAAATTTGCTGCGGCATTCAATTCGGCATTGATACTTGCGTTTGCTTTTATAGTTGTTCAGGTGTTTTATGTTGAAACGCAATTGCTGGTTTCGGGACTTAATGCAGTGTATGGTGTTTTTGCTGCCATTCCTCTTTTTCTGGTTTGGATGAACATCAGTTGGACTCTTATACTCTTTGGGGCGGAACTCTCACATGCGTTCCAGAATGTTGACAATTATACAATAGATCATGAACAGGATATTATCTGAAAATGCAGTTGACTTTATTGACGATTCGCTGCTGCATTCATTAATCAAGAACACAAAAGAGGACAAAGCCCGTCTCAGGGATATATTTGATAAAAGTAAGGCTAAACAAGCCCTTACATTGGAAGAGACAGCTGCGCTCCTGGCAATAGAATCCCCTGACGGACTGGAAGAACTTTACCAGACTGCTCGTGATTTGAAACGATCAATATACGGTAACAGGATTGTTCTCTTTGCTCCGCTGTATATAGGTAACAATTGTATAAATAATTGCACCTATTGTGGTTTTAGAAGCTCACTCACAGATGCTGTAAGAAAAACTCTTACTGATCAGGAATTGGTTGCAGAGGTGGCTTCACTGGAGAGAGAGGGACACAAGAGACTTATACTGGTATATGGTGAACATCCTAAGTATACACCTGAATTCATAGCAAGTACTGTAAAAACTTGTTACAATGTCAAGGTCGGAAACGGAGAGATACGAAGGGTAAACATTAATGCCGCCCCATTGAGTGTGGAAGGATTCAGAACGGTTAAAGAGTCCGGAATCGGGACTTTCCAGGTTTTTCAGGAGACTTATCATAGGGAAACTTATTCAAAGTATCATCCGGCAAATACTGTCAAAGGTGATTATATGTGGCGTTTGAATGCCATGGACAGGGCTTTTGAAGGTGGAATTGATGATATGGGTATTGGTGCTTTGTTCGGGCTCTATGACTGGAGGTATGATGTTCTCGGCTTGATAAGTCATGCAATACATTTACAGAAGACATACGGTGTAGGTCCTCATACGATTAGTTTTCCTCGTATAAAACCGGCTTATGGGCTGGATCTTGATCTTCCTTATGAAGTTACCGATAATCAATTCAAACATCTTGTAGCAACTCTTAGATTGTCTGTTCCTTATACCGGTTTAATCATGACTGCCAGGGAGAGTGCTGAAATCAGAGATGAAGTTATTGAATTCGGGGTTTCTCAGATAGATGCGGGTACAAGACTCGAAATCGGCGGTTATCAGGAGAAGCGAGAGCGTACTCAGGAGCTTGACAGGGAGCAGTTTGAAGTTGGTGACCAAAGAGAGCTTGATGCTGTTATTCGTTGGTTGCTTAACAGAGAGTTTATTCCAAGTTTCTGTACATCATGTTACAGGGTGGGAAGAACAGGAGAACACTTCATGGAATATGCAATACCTGGTTTTATCGGTAATTTCTGCACTCCTAATGCAATGCTGACACTTACTGAATATCTTGAAGATTATTCATCCGAGGAGACAAAACAAGCCGGTTACAGGTTGATTGACAATGAACTGGCTAAAATAAAAGATTCTGCAAGACGAGAAGAAATTTCAGGAAAGATTGAACAAATAAAAAGAGGTAAAAGAGATCTTTTATATTAAATGGATATATTTACTCCGGAAGACAATGCTCTTATAGAGCGGGAATTTGAAGAATTAAGGTTAGCTAGTCTTAAAAGATGTGCCGACCAGGCAGAATATGAAATTGTCCTAAAAGCTTTTGATTTTGCTCGTTCTGCCCATAATGGCGTTCGGAGGCGTTCCGGTGAGCCATATATTATCCACCCTATATGTGTGGCTAAAATTGTAGTACAAGAGATAGGCCTCGGGTATAAATCGATTGTAAGTGCACTTATACATGATGTTGTAGAAGACACGGAATACAATATTGAGGATATTGAAAGGCTTTTTGGTGCAAAAATAGCATCATTGGTGGATGGTTTGACAAAAATCAAGAGTGCTTTTGACAGTACAACTACTGGCCAAGCTGAAAACTTTAAACGCATATTGCTTACTTTGAATGATGATGTCAGGGTTATTTTAATAAAACTTGCTGACAGGCTTCATAATATGAGGACTATAGAGTCAATGCCTCAACTTAAAAAAGACAAGATTCTCAGTGAGACGATGTACATTTTTATTCCTTTGGCACACAGACTGGGTCTTTATAGTATAAAATCCGAAATGGAGAACATCTGGCTCATGCAGTCAATGCCGAACGAGTATGAAGAGATTCAGGCGCAGATATCAAAAACCGTGGCAGAGAGAGGATGTGCTATTGATCAGTTTATAGAGCCGATTGCTGAAAGCCTTAGGCAGGATAATATAGAGTTTACTATTTCTAAACGGACAAAAACTCCCTACTCTATATGGCGAAAGATGGTGGAGAAAAACATACCGTTTGATCAGGTATATGACCTCTTTGCTGTAAGAATAGTATTTGAACCTAAGGATAATCAACCTGAGAGAGTACAGTGCTGGCATATTTATTCTCTTATTACAGAGACATATCTTTCCAAGACGGATAGAATCAGAGACTGGGTGAGTACTCCAAAAGTAAACGGATATGAAGCTTTACACTGTACTGTTTTAGGAAAACTGGGAAACTGGATAGAGGTTCAGATACGGACAAAGAGAATGGATGATGTGGCAGAGAGAGGTATAGCAGCCCATTGGGCGTATAAGGGAGCCAATCTAACAGAGAATGAACTGGAAAACTGGCTTAACAGAGTCAGGGAAGTACTTGAAAATCCGGATGTAAATGCGCTTACATTTCTTGATAATTTTCATAAAGAGTTATTTGCTACCGAGATTTTTGCCTTTACTCCCAAGGGTGAGTCAATTGCTCTTCCGAAAGGTGCAACCGCACTCGATTTTGCGTATGCTATTCACAGCGAAGTAGGAAATAAGGCCATAGCAGCAAAGGTAAATTATAAGCTTGTTCCTCTGTCTTATGTTTTACGAAACGGAGATCAGCTGGAGGTTATTACTGCGGAATCTCAGAAGCCGCATAGAGAATGGCTTGATTTTATAAAGACACCAAAGGCGAAATTCCATATTATGGATGTTCTTAATGCAGAGGTTAAGGCTTTAATGAGAGATGGTCAGGCAAAACTTACTGCAAAGTTAAAAGAGCTCAATATCGCGTCAGATCCCGGTATTTATAAAAAATTACTGGATATATATAATCAAAAGGATAAGGAAGAGCTGGTATCCCGTATAGGTGCCTCTTCAATTGATTTGTCCGATCTTAAAGATAAACTTGATAAATATGAATCCAAAGGTCCTTTTAAAAAGGTGAAAAAAAACTCTAAAGAAGATTTTCTTTTGGAGGAAAATCCTATGGATAAAACGCTTACTTATGTAATAGCCTCATGTTGCGGGGCTATTCCGGGTGATCCGGTTATTGGTTTTCAGGATGAGAATGGCAAGGTTATTGTCCACAAGAAAAGTTGCCCAAAGGCGATATCGCTTGCAGCTAGTGTTGCAGACAGAATAGTAAAGGTAAAATGGGCCCTGCATTCAAATCTCTCCTTTTTGGCCAGAGTTACTATGAAGGGGCTTGACAGAAAGGGAATTCTTAATGAATTAACTCAGATTATTGCCAAGGTAATGAATATCAATATAAGGAAGGTTAGTATAGATACTCATGATAATATTTTTGAAGGATGTATAGATCTTGACGTACATAATAAAGAAGATCTTGACAAACTTATTAAGGAAATCTCTCTGGTAAAAGGTATTGAGAGTGTAATCAGAAGTGAAATAAAAGATAATACGATTAATGAAAACAAATAAGATACTCATATTTATCTTATTGATAGCGCTAATAGCTGCGTCCCACTCATGTGCCAATACATCTGCACCTCCTTCCGGAGGGCCGAAAGATACTCTGGCTCCTGTGCTTCTTAAGGTTATTCCCGATTCAAATAAAACAAATTTTCCAAGAAAAGGAGGAAAGGTTGAACTTCGGTTTAATGAATATGTGGTTATAAAAGATGCGATAAAATATATTTATCTTTCACCTCCGCAGAAAAAAATGCTGGAGACAAGAATAAAGGGAAAGAGCGTTGTTGTTACCTTTCCTCAGGAGTTGGACTCTGCTGCCACTTACTCTATAAACTTCAGTAATTCAATATCTGATAACAACGAAAATAATCCGTTTTATCCTTATGTATATCCTTTTTCAACCGGGGCGACTATTGATACTATGGTTCAGGCCGGTACGGTGATGAACTACAAGACGCTGCTTCCTATAGAAAATGTAGTTATCGGATATTACAAAAATTTACCGGATTCCTCCATAGGCAAGACATACCCTTCAGTAATGGCAAAAAGCGATAAGTGGGGATATTATGTTGCCCGTTATCTGAAAAACTCCCCATACAGGGTCATCGCATTCAAGGATGATAATAATAACAATCTCTATGATCCCGGGACAGAGCTTGTCGGATTTCTCGACTCACTCCAGACTCCTATCTTGCCTTTAACAAAGGGGATGAAAGAGACAGAGTATATTCAAGTAAAAGACACCCTGAAAGCTATGTCAAGGCCGTATGAGAATGTATTATATATGTTTAAGGAGGTATCTGGGACCCAATTTATAAAAGACAGCAAAAGACCTCAGAGAAAAATGGCCTATATAACTTTCGGTGCTCCGGGAGTAAGAATTGACTCCATGGGGTTCAAAGGGATAGATTCATCGAAGGTACTTTCTCAGTTTAACATTACCAGAGACAGTCTGGTACTTTGGATAAAGGACACTCTTATGATCTTGCCGGATACTTTGCATTTCGATATAAAGTATTATAAGACTGATACCCTGAACAAGCTTGTGCTCGAAAAAGAATCTATTAAACTGATATCCGTCACAAAAAAAAGAACATCTCAGGATGTTAAACTCTCATCAGGAAAGAATAAGCAATCTGCTAATGAAAAGGAGAAACGCAAAGATCTTCTTGAATTGAAAGTGGAGGCAGAGCCATCTATGATTGAACAGATTGGATACAAGTTGATATTTCCGGCGCTACCTATGAATATTAAAGCCGATTCGATTAAAATAAAGTCTCTAAGCCCGAAAGGCATTAAAGGCGAGGAAGAATATACATTCGTAAAGGACAGTGTTGAAAATTTGTGGTATTATGTCCGATTCAAAAATAAAGTTCTTCCGGGTTATACATACACTTTGTCAATTCCTGAAAAGACTTTTACCGACGTATATAAGTACACAAATGACTCAATCAGCCTCCCTGTAATGTTACCCAACACGGACAAACTAGCACAGCTAACGCTGAATATAAAGGGCACCAACGGATCCCATGTGGTTGAACTGACCAACCAGACAAGGGATAAGGTGTTCAGGACATATAAGATTCTAAAGGATACAGTACTTGTATTTCCCTACATTCAGCCTGGTATTTATAATGTTCGTATTACTCAGGACTTGAACGGAAATGGTATTTTGGATACGGGTAATCTTATAGAAAGACGGCAACCGGAGAAAGTAAGACTAATTACATTACCAGGTGGAAAAAGCCTTATAGAATTAAAAGAGGGCATGGAACTGGAACAGAGTGTTAACTTAAAGGAGATATTCAAGTGATTAGGAGATTTATAATAGCGTTACTGGCTTTTTTGTTTATGTCACATGTTGTTTCGGCTCAAATGAGAGAACACATGGTCGGATTTAAAGCCGCATATAATATCAGCGGTGCCGATTTTACCCCAAAGGTATTACAAGTAAAGGATATCAAGACAATTAGTAACTATTCACTGGTTTATACATATTATCATGATTTGTGGAAAACCATGCCATACTTTGGGTTTCAATTAGGCTTGTCATCTCAGGAACAGGGCTATTCCATAGATGGTGCTGAGACACGCTTGAAAGTATGGGAGGTTCCTCTTGTGTCCCAGTTTCATGTGGATTTCTGGCATCTTAGACTTTTATTGAATCTAGGGTGTTTTGCCGGATACAGAAGTGAAAAGACCGGCGGATTTGAAGATACGGACTATAAGATTGATTACGGCTTCATTACCGGAGGGGGTGTGGCAATTGTTTTTAAACCATTGGAGTTACATATAGAAGGTAATTATCAATACTCTTTGTCTTCTCTCTATAATGCGAAGAGAACAAGTACAACTGAACTGGAATATGCTTATCCGAGGCAACTTCTGTTTAGTGCTGCCCTATATATACATCTGAATAAATGAGAAGAATAGAGGTTAAGGTTGGTAATGTGACTATTGGAGGAAATCATCGGCCTATAGTACAGACTATGTGCAATACTGCCACTCAGGATATTGAATCTTCTTTCAGGCAATGTGTCAGACTTTACGAGAAAGGTGCAGAAATTATACGACTGACAACACAGGGGATAAAAGAGGTTGAAGCCCTTAAGGTAATCAAATCAAAACTCAGAGATAATGGAATATTTGTTCCTCTTGTTGCAGATGTTCACTTCTCTTCAGATGTAGCTATTGCTGCTGCAAAAGTAGCTGATAAAGTCAGGATTAATCCGGGCAACTTTGCTAAAGATGCTGATCTTGCTTGCAGAAAGTTTTCTGAATTGACAGATATATGTAAGAAGGAGGGAACAGCTTTAAGAATAGGGATAAATCACGGCTCTCTCGGGGAGCGTATAGTTGAGAAATATGGTGATACCCCATTGGGTATGGTTAATGCGGCTCTGGAATGGATACAAATGTCCCGGGAAAACAATTTCGACCAACTTGTTATTTCTCTCAAATCAAGTAATACCAGAGTAATGGTTGACGCATACAGGATGTTATACAGGGAAATGAAAGGAGTCGGAGAGATTTATCCTTTGCATCTTGGTGTTACAGAGGCAGGAAACGGAGAGGCCGGCAGGGTGAAATCGGCTGTGGGAATATCGGCACTTCTATCAGACGGCATCGGTGATACTATAAGGGTTTCTCTCACGGAGGACCCGGCAAATGAAATTCCGGTTGCTCTGTTTTTAGCGGATTATTTTTACAACGGGAAAAATGGTGTGTTTCGGGATTCTGATATAACCAGCCGAGAGGACGGGGTTCGTTTATGCAATTCCTCTTTTAATTGTCAGAATTGGGAAGAATTCATACTGACGGCATCCTGCGAATTAGGGCCACCGCTTCTTGACAATCTCATTGATGATGTAAGCTTTAAATTAAATTGTACAGAAGATTTCACTTCTGAAGATATAAGCAGATTTAGAGACAATCTCTTGCAGGCATCACGCCGCAGGTTCTCGTCCCCAGAGTATATTGCTTGCCCCGGGTGTGGAAGGACGCTTTTTAATTTAGAAAAAGTATTTAATGAGGTGAAGAGAAGAACCTCTCACCTTGTTGGTTATAATATTGCTGTCATGGGCTGCATAGTAAACGGTCCGGGAGAGATGTCCGATGCAGACTACGGATATGTTGGAGAAGGCAAGAACAAGGTTACGATTTACAGGGGAAAAGAGCCTGTATACAGGTCTGTTCCTGAAGAACAGGCTATAGATATGCTTTTGGAACTTATTGAGAAAGATGCTCGCAATAAAGTCTTCCTCCCTCGGATCTGATTATTTTGACCTTGTCCCCGGGTAATGCAGTTCCGTTTTCCATGGTTGCTTCATGCCAGATTCCTTTCACCTCTACTTTGCCGGAAGGATACATTCTGCTTTTAACTACACCCTCCTCTCCTACTAATCTTTCAGCGGTTTTTACTCCAACAAATCCATCTTTGTCACTTAGCTTAGTATTTAATGCTAATCTTATAAAGCTGTTGCCTTTCGAAAAACGGCTGGCAAGAAAGATTGACGCCAACAAGGACAAGAAAGAGCTAAGGAGAACTATTGCCAATGGTTTTATAACAGGAATCAAATTGAATTTGCCGTGATAATATAGTAAATCATTGTCTATCATTGCAAATACTAATCCTGTTATAGAGAGTATCAATCCTGTTATACCGGCAACACCGAACCCCGGAATGACAAAAATCTCCATGATAATCAAGATTATGCCAATAGCAAAAATAATTATCTCCCAATTTTCAGCAAGACCCTCTATATATAGTGGTAAAAAGTAAAGTAATGCTCCCAGAATTGCTACTACCGACGGCAATCCAAGTCCGGGGCTCTGCATTTCAAAATATATGCCTCCTATAATAAACATTAGGAATATGCCTTGCAAATACGGAGTAATCAGAAAGGATATTATTTTATCAAGTAATGATACCTCTTGTTCCAGTGTTATGTATGCTGAGCCACGGGCAATTATTTTTTCAACATCGTCTACACTTTCCGCTTTACCTTCACAATAACCGATGTTAATTGCCTCTTCAGGAGTAAGACTCAATACTTTTATACTGTCTGTCACCATTGATTCTGCTATTGAAGGATCTCTTCCGTTAACCTGGGCTGTTGCACGCATCATGGCTCTCATAAAAGCCTGGTATTTGTCAGGCATGACTTCTCCGGTCTGGTTAACTACCGTTGAAGCACCGAAGGTACTTCCCTTACTCATATAAATACTGTCACAAGCTATTGAAATCAATGCTCCGGCAGAGACCGCCTGGTGATTGATAAAGGCAACTGTTGTAACTGGGGTTTTGAGTATGGATGTCCTTATACTGTCAGCTGCATCAACTGCTCCTCCATATGTGTTAATATCGAAGATAATATAGTCAGCTTTTTGTTTTTCTGCCTCTTTAATGCCTTTATTCACTATTCTGAACAGACCTGGTCCTACCTCCCCCTTTAGGTTAATTAAATAGAAAGAGGTCTCTTTTCCAAATACAGGAATGAGAATAATCAAAAAAACGTATGTTAATATTAATCTTTTCATGAAAGTAAAGATAGGGTGATTTTTTCTATTTTTGTGAACGGAGTATGATAATAATAATCAAATCAGAATAAACTAAAATGAAAAAAACACTTTTCACATTCCTCCTCTCTATGACGGTTTTTGCCTCATACGCTCAAACAAACCTGTATAAAGAGAGCTGTACATCTATCATGGTTGCAAAGGGAGCAAGTACAGATGGTTCCGTAATGACTGCACACACATGCGATGCTAATTACAGAACATGGGTTGAAATGACACCTTCCAAAACATATAAGGCAGGAGAAACGGAGCCTGTTTATTGGGGTCTGCTGCATAATGAAGAACCGTGGGATATGAGAAAAGTGATTGAAAAAGGGAGAATCCCGGCTATTAGTTCAACTTACTCATATCTTAACACGGCATATCCTTGCTTAAATGAAAAGCAGCTTGCTATAGGTGAAACTACAATTGAAGGCCGTGAGCTCTTGCTGAACGAGAACGGGCTTTTTCTGATAGAAGAGCTGGAAAGAATCGCACTTCAGAGGTGTGACAATGCCGTCGATGCCATAAAATTGGTTGGAAAACTGGCTGAACAGTACGGTTATGCAGATTGGGGAGAATGTATTACTATTGCTGATAAGAAAGAGGTATGGCAAATGGAGATTTTCGGTTCTGGACCGGGAAAACCATCCGCTATTTGGGTAGCACAGCGGATACCTGATGATCATATAGGTATTTCTGCCAACATTCCAAGAATAGGAAAGGTGGATTTCAACGATTCGAAGAACTTTCTCTATAGTTATGATATAAAGGAGAGAGTTAAGAAATTGGGGTTGTGGGATGGAAAAGAGGAGTTCGTCTTCTGGAAAATAAATAATGGTAAGAAACCGTTTTCAGTAAGAGAATTCTTCGTCTTCAATGCTCTGGCACCATCTCTTAACCTTAAGTACGAAGCTGAAGAACTTCCTTTTTCTGTAAAGCCTGATAAAAAAGTTGATGTCAGAGATGTTCTTGCCTTGTATCGTCAAACATACGACGGGACAAGGTTTGATCAGGTAGCAAATCTCTCGGTGGTTGTGACCAGAAGAGATGCTGTCAGGGGTGAATACAAGGATACAGTTAGGCCGGTATCAACTTTTATGACAAATGATATGAGAGCACTTCTGAATTCTCTAAAACCAGGAGTAACAGAGCGTAACAGGACAATCGCCGTAATTCAGTGCTCTTATTCACATGTAATTCAACTTAGAGAGTGGTTGCCGGATGAGGTAGGCGGAGTTGCTTATTTTTCTTTTGATAATCCTGCTCAAAGCCCTAAAATCCCGATTTATGCAGGTATTAATTATTTACCTAAAAGTTATGCGATATGTGGACAGAGCAGATACAGAGAGGATGCGGCAATCTGGACTTTCAGGGAAACAAACAGAATTGCTACTATCAATTGGGATAAAACCAGAAAAATAATTGAACCACAAGTCATTATGTTTGAGAATATGCATTTCAGAGATGCTTCTCATATTGAGGCGTTAGCTGTTCAACTTATTAAGGAAGGAAAAAAAGAGGAAGCTAAACAACTTCTTACAGATTACACAAATAATTTTGCAGCATCAGCAATGAGAAGATGGACAGAACTAAAGGCTGAACTTTGGACAATTTTTGCCCGGAGTATGTAGTACTGTTTTCCATAACTCTATTTTTTCATTACCTTTGCCCGATTTTAATAATTTTAATCAGAAATAGTAATGAGCGACAACAAACCGGCAACATTGCTCCTCGAATCTGGGGTGGAATTTAAAGGTTACTCATTTGGAAACGACCAAGCCATTGATGGTGAGGTCGTTTTTTCTACCGCCATGGTGGGTTATCCAGAGAGTTTAACTGATCCGTCCTATTCCGGGCAGATTCTATGTGTCACATATCCTCTTGTAGGTAACTACGGAGTACCTGAAGACACAATAGTTGAAAACCTTTCCACACTTTTTGAATCAGAGAGGATCCATGTCCGAGGATTGATAATATCAGATTATTCCTTTAATTTCAGCCACTGGAATGCAGCAAAAAGCCTTGATAAATGGCTTAAAGAGCATAATATCCCCGGCATTTACGGTGTAGATACGCGTGAATTGACAAAAGTGCTCAGAGAAGAGGGATCACTCCTCGGGAAAATTATACCTGAAGGGAAAAAGCTTGAAGGCTTTTCTGATCCGAACCTGATAAATCAGGTTGATGTCGTTAGTTGTAAGGATATTATACATTATGGATCCGGGAATAAGAAAGTTGTACTTGTCGACTGTGGCGTCAAGCATAACATTATAAGGTGCCTTGTCAAACGAGGTGTTGAAATTATCCGTGTTCCGTGGAATTATGATTTCCATACAATTGAATATGACGGACTGTTTATTTCGAACGGGCCTGGCAATCCGGATTTTTGTACAACAGCTGTAGAAAATATATCAAAAGCTTTTGAGATGGATAAGCCAATATTCGGTATATGCATGGGTAATCAGCTAATGGCAAAAGCCGGAGGAGCCAAAACATATAAGATGAAATATGGGCACAGAAGTCATAATCAACCTGTAAGAATGGCAAATAGTGACAGATGTTTTATAACATCTCAGAATCACGGTTTTGCTGTAGATAACAACACTTTAGGAGCAGACTGGGAACCATTGTTCATAAATATGAATGATAATACCAACGAAGGTATCCGACATAAGTCAAAACCTTTTTTCTCTTGTCAGTTCCATCCTGAGGCCTCAAGCGGACCTACCGATACTGAATTTCTTTTTGATGACTTTATTAAACTGCTTTAAAAATGGATAAAAATCTGAATAAAGTACTTCTTCTTGGATCTGGAGCTCTAAAGATTGGTGAAGCCGGGGAATTTGATTATTCCGGTTCCCAGGCACTTAAGGCGTTGAAGGAAGAGGGCATAGAGACTATTCTCATAAACCCGAACATTGCAACTGTACAGACTTCTGAAGGTGTTGCAGACAAAATATATTTTCTTCCGGTAACCCCGTTTTTTGTTGAGGAGGTTATCAAAAAGGAGAAACCTGATGGTATTCTGCTTGCCTTTGGCGGACAGACAGCTCTCAATTGTGGCGTTGAACTGCATAGAAACGGTATCTTTGATAAGTATGGTATACGTGTTCTGGGAACACCTGTTCAGGCCATCATGGATACTGAAGATAGAGAGTTATTCGTTAAAAAACTGGATCAGATATCGGTGAAGACAATTAAAAGCCATGCTGTCGAGAACCTGGAGGATGCCATTGCTGCTGCAAATAATCTCGGATACCCTGTGATTCTTAGGGCTGCCTATGCATTAGGCGGACTTGGAAGTGGTTTTTGTGACAATGAAGATGAATTAAAAGTGCTTGCCAAGAAGGCATTCTCATATTCTCCACAGGTACTTGTTGAAAAGTCTCTTAAGGGTTGGAAAGAGATTGAGTATGAGGTTGTAAGGGATAAATACGACAATTGTATTACTGTATGTAATATGGAGAATTTTGATCCTCTTGGTATCCACACCGGAGAGAGTATAGTTGTTGCACCGTCTCAGACTCTGACTAATAGTGAGTATCATCTCTTGAGAGAACTCGCTATAAGGATTGTTAGACATATCGGTATCGTAGGTGAATGTAATGTTCAATATGCTTTTGATCCTAAATCAGAGGACTATAGAGTTATTGAAGTAAATGCAAGATTGAGTAGGTCCTCTGCATTAGCTTCTAAAGCAACAGGTTATCCATTAGCATTTGTAGCAGCTAAACTGGGCCTTGGTTATGGGCTCTTTGATTTGAAGAATTCTGTTACAAAGACAACTCCTGCATTTTTTGAACCGGCACTGGACTATATAGTTTGTAAAATTCCAAGGTGGGATTTATCTAAATTCCAGGGAGTTTCAAGAGAAATAGGATCCAGTATGAAGAGTGTCGGAGAGGTTATGGCGATTGGTCGCAGCTTTGAGGAGGCTATCCAAAAGGGGCTGAGAATGATAGGACAGGGAGCGCATGGTTTTGTTGCTAACAGAGAGATCAATGTTGAAAATATTGAGCGCTCATTAAGAGAACCTACTGACAATCGGATATTTGTAATATCCAAGGCTTTTCAAGAAGGATACTCGGTAGATCAGATACATGAATACACAAAGATTGATAAATGGTTCCTCGACAAGTTGTTCAATATTTTTCAAACTTCATTGCAAATTGGAGAGGTTGATAAATTGGAAGACATTTCTCTAAATCTTTTGAAACTTGCAAAAAGACAGGGTTTTTCAGATTTTCAGATAGGTAGGCTCATCTTCAAAGATAAGATAGATGTTGATGAGTCATCCTTCATGGTTAGGCAATATAGAAAAGGGCATGGAATTACACCTGTTGTAAAGCAGATAGATACACTTGCAGCTGAATACCCTGCCCAGACAAATTACCTCTACCTTACTTATAACGGAACTCATAATGATGTAAATTACTTAGGTGACCATAAGTCAATTATAGTTTTAGGGTCCGGAGCGTACAGAATAGGAAGCTCTGTCGAATTTGACTGGTGTAGTGTAAATGCCTTGCAGTCGATACGTAATCGGGGATGGAGAGGTGTTATGATTAATTATAATCCTGAGACTGTTTCTACTGATTATGATATGTGTGACCGGCTCTATTTCGATGAGCTCACATACGAGAGGGTAATGGATATATATGAACTGGAACGTCCTAACGGATTGATTGTATCTGTTGGCGGCCAGATACCAAACAATTTAGCCTTGAAACTTGATAAATCTGGTGTCAATCTTTTAGGAACGACTGCCAAGAGTATAGATAATGCCGAAGACCGGCATAAGTTCTCGTCTATGCTAGACCGGCTTCAGATTGACCAGCCAAGGTGGAAAGAGTTGTCAACAATGGCTGATGTAAAGGAGTTTGTAAATGAGGTAGGTTACCCTGTTTTGGTAAGGCCTTCCTATGTGCTTTCAGGTGCTGCAATGAATGTGTGTTCAAATAACAACGAACTTGAGCAATTCCTTCAACTAGCTGCAAATGTTTCAAAAAAACACCCTGTCGTAGTCTCTGAGTTTATACAGAATGCCAAGGAGATCGAATGTGATGCTGTTGCAGATAAAGGAAATATGATTGCGTATGCAATTTCCGAACACATTGAGTTTGCCGGGGTACATTCAGGAGATGCCACAATACAGTTCCCTCCGCAGAAACTTTATGTTGAGACATTCAGAAGGATTAAGAAAATTGCGAAGAAAATAGCAGAAGAGCTTCAAATTTCAGGGCCTTTTAATATCCAGTTTCTTGCCAAGGAAAATGATATTAAAGTCATTGAGTGCAATCTGAGAGCTTCAAGAAGTTTTCCTTTTGTGTCTAAAGTATTGAAAATAAATTTCATAGATCTTGCAACCAGAGTTATGATTGGTGAAGAGGTTCAGCCTCCTCATAAGAGTGCCTTC
>JALOCI010000097.1 GCA_023227835.1 Bacteroidales bacterium | reverse complement strand
CGATCGCGGATCCCGACGTGGGATCCGGGTTCGCCAGCATGCCGGCCAACCTCGGCGGAATCGGCGCGGCCTACCCGCGCGATGCCCTGTTCGACGGGGATCTCGTCTGGGTGTCCAACAACCTGACCCACGCCGCGCCGCACACGATCACGCGGCTGCACACCTACGACGTGGTCAACGACACGCTTTCGGAGCAGAACCTCCCGGCGAACTGCATGGGCGCCAACGGCGCCGGCGTCGGCAACCTCGCCTTCGACGGGATCAATCTGTGGCTGGAGGTGCTGCTCGATCTGGACGGCGCCGGCGGAATGAACACGATGGCCCTGTTCAAGATCCCCACGACGTCCGCGCACCCGGACGGCGCCGATCCCGTGGACGCCGAGGAGCGGCAGCTCGTGTGCTACCTGGAGGGCCCGAGCGAGACCAGCACCATGCTGGCCGCGGACATGGGGCGCTTGTGTTTCGACGGTGATTCGGTGTGGGCGATCCGCTGCGGCAAGCCGGGCGCAATCGGCGCCGGGTCCATGTTCGTGCGGCGCGTCCCGCGGGCCGGCATGAGGTAGGGGAACAGGGGAGGGGGATGAAAGGCAACACCATGACAGAAGCAACCGCCCAGGCCAATGCCTCGCCGACCTGCGGCGCGCACGGGCCGCTCGTTGACAAGATCGACCAGGGATTCAGGCGCATGGACGAGGGGTTCGCGACGGTCAACCGACGCATGGACGATCTGTTCCGCAACCTCGGGGCGCGGGAGGAGGCGGACAAGACCCAGGGGCGCGAAATCGGCGAGCTGAAGAAAAAGGCCGAGGCCGTGCCCAAGATGATCGACCACCTCACCACGGCGAAAGTCGCCGCCCACAAAGAGGCCTGCGCGATCGGTGACATTACCCGCACCGAGGTTCGGCTGAAGCGGGAGCGCGACCGAGATCACCGACGGGAGAACGCCCGCGAGCCCGAGTCCGACGACGGTTTCGAAACGCCGGCGCGTGGCACTCGGCGCACGTCGTTCTTGCCCGGCGGCGCATCGTTCAAGATCCCCAGGGTCGTGATCTGGATCGGCGTGATCCTCGGCGTGGCGGTGGCCGCCGGCGGCTGGGCGTTGTCCATGCTGCTGAAGGTGGACCTGACCGACCTACAGGCCAAGGCCGGCGAGATGACCGGACAGGCCAGGGCGCCAGCGTCGGCACCTGCCGATCAGGAGCCATCTACCAGCGACCCCATGGCGCTGCCGGCGCGCCCGCAGTCCACCCCCGGCGACCTGTAGCGGTCCTACGCCGCGGCGCGCACCGTGGCGCTGGTGTGCTCGCCACGGGCCTGCTGCTCCAGGACCTCGGCGAGGTCGAACGCCCGGCCGTACTTGGACAGCCACAGCGACACGAGGAGGCGGCAGCGGCAGGAGACTGCCGGATCGGCCCAGACCGGCGAGCCGTCGATCTCGGCGAGCGCCGCCTGGTGGTGGCGCAGCTGCCCCAGGGCGACGGCCGCAGCGACCTTGGCCGCCTGCATCGCGCGGTAGGAATCCGAGGACGCGAGGAACGCGGCGCGCTCCATGTTCAGGGCGTACTGGGTGCGGGTGCTGTTCTCGGTGTTCATGGTGTTGCCTCCTGGGAGACAGCATAAGGCCGCACCGGATAGCGGTCAAGGAAAAACGACAGCGGCAAGCAAGAAAGATCGGGGTGTGCGGCGCGCAGATCGGGGTAATGAGATCAGGAAAAAAACGACCGGCACATGAAAAAGAACCTTGACACCTGTCCGGCCCGGTGATAGATTGAAAGCATGGAAACGAAAAACAGCACGCGGGTGGTCAGTTTCTGGAGCGGTTCGAATCACGCTGGCGAGATCGCCGGCCTCGCCCTCGGTGGGCAGGATCTCGGCGTCACGGCGCCGGATCTCACCGAGTCGGCGATCGTCGCGCTGGAGCAGCTGGCCGGCACCACGACGCGGGTGTTCCTGGACAGCGGCGCCTTCAACGAGGTGGAGTTCACGGCGGCCGGCCCCCAGATCGTGCGCCCGATCAGCGACGCCGAGTGGGATCGCCGCCTCGCCCTGTACGTGCGGCTCGCGCGGGCCCTCGGCGCGCAGCTGTTCGCCGTTGCCCCGGACCAGATCGGGAACCAGGACGCGACCCTCGCCCGCCTCGCCCAGTTCCGCGGCGCGGTGGACGCGGTGCGCGCCCTCGGCGCCAACGTGCTGGTCCCGCTCCAGGGCGGTGCGCGGTCCCTCGCCGACTTCGACGCGGCCGTGTCCGAGGTCCTGGGCTGCACCGACTACGTGCGCGCGGTCCCGATGAAAAAGGGCACCACGCCGACCGCCGCGATCGTGGCCCTCCTCGCCGCCCGCCCGATCGCCCGCCTGCACCTGCTGGGCCTCGGGCCGAGCGCCGCGAGCTGGGACGCGATCGTGGACGCGATCCGCGCCGCCGCTCCCGCGGTGGAGCTGTTCGCCGACAGCTGCCGCCTGAAGGCGCTCGTGGGCCGCGGTTCGGGCGTGCGCCCCCTCACCAGGATCCAGGACGAGATCCGCGAGGAACTGGAGCCCGAGGCCTGGTACGAGATCGAGGGCACCGACTACACCGACGCGATCGCCGACCCGGCAGCGTGGATGACCCCCAGCATGCTGCGCGCGTTCGCCGACGCGGTGGCGATCGCCGATCTGGGCGACCGCGCCGAGCTGCTGCGCGACCCGTCGTCCTGGCTCCAGGAGGACGATCGCTACCTGCACCCGGTGGTCGAGCAGGCGCTCGACGCCGCGTGGCTGGAGTTCACGGTCGGCACCGTCCGGGACGGTCGGCTCCGCGGGGGCGACGTGTCCACCACGCTGCGCAAGCGGGAGTCGCTGGTCCGGCTGTGCGCCGAGCAGGAGATCGAGAAGATCGCGGCCGACTACGAGCGCCGCGTGAACGAGTAGCAACCGGGGCGCGAGGCGCCCCACGAGGAGGACCCCATGACGAACACCGAGATCAACACCGTGCACGTGGCCACCATTCTGAACGCCAACCTGGCCCCGGCCGTGAACGGGCGCTTCCCGAAACGCCGCCACCCGTCGGTGCGGCAGCACCTGGACGAGATCCACGTGGACGGCAGGGACGACCAGGAGGCCGATCTGATAATCGAGGACGACGGCAGGATCGGCGTGCGCGCGGTGGTTCGGGTCATGCTGCCCGAGGGTTCGAACGCCGGCGACGTGATCGCCGTGCTGGCCACGCTGGGCGTGCTGTAGCCGGGGCGCGCTGCGCCCCTAGAAAAGGAGATCTCGTGGAGAAGATCAAGATCGAGAATTTCCACAAGGGTCTGACCCTCGGCCAGCTGCGCGCTGCGATCACCTGGGTGCTGCGCGAGCTGGGGATCAAGCCTGCGCACTCCGCGCGCTGGACAGTGAGCGCCAACTACTGCCGGCCCTCCAGGAACTGGAGCGGCACGGCCTACGGCTACGTCGTGGCGCTGCGGTTCACCTCCAGGCCGCTGCCGGCTGTGCAGCGCGCCCGCGACGTGGTGAGCATCGCCGCCCACGAGCTGTGGCACCTGGAGCAGTTCCGCCGCGGCGAGTGGGGCCCGAGCGCCAAGCGAACACCGACCGGCAAGCGCAAGAGCGTGGAGCATGGCGCCGAGGTCGCGCGGTCCATTGCGGAGGCCGCGTTCGACGCCCAGGCGTTCTACCTGACCGTGTCCTGGGGGTTCGTCGATCCGCCGGCCGCGCTGGCCCCCGAGGAGGAGTCCGCCGAGGTGCGCGCGATCCTCGCCGAGGTCAACGCCGCGCACGCCGAGCGCCAGCGGATCGGCAAGCTCGTGGAGGCCCATGTGAACCACCCCGACGTGTGCGCCGGCTGCGCCAAGTGGCCGCGCGATCCGTGCCCAACACTGGACGCCCTGCACAGCGAGATGCACGCCGCCTCCGACCTGTGGGACGTGGCCCGCAAGCGGCTGGCCCAGGAGCGCGCCAAGCCGGCCCGCCGCGCTGCACTGGGCAAGGCCCGAGCCGCCCGCACCAAGCAGGCCCAGGCACGCGAGCAGAACGCCCGCGCCAAGCTCGTGGAGTGGCAGCGCGCCCTGGCCACGGCCGAGCGCAAGGTCGCCGAGTGGCGCGCCCGCGTGCGCTACTACGACCGCAAGGCCGAGGGCGTGGACGCGGCCGCCGGCGCCGCCCCGCCCGCCGCCGAGTGACCGCCACGAGCCGGTCCCACGAGCCCCAGAAAAAAACGACCGAACGCTGAAAAAAAACCTTGACACCTGTCCGGGTCGGGCGCATGCTGTAACTGTAAGAACGAAACAGGCCGCGAGGCGGCCCACGACAAGGAGACCGAGATGACCATGAACCAGACGATCGAGACCTTGGCGGACCGCTTCATGAGCGCCTTCTGCAACGGCATGCTGACCGCGGATCCGCGCTCGCCGGTCGGCAAGGCCCGCGACCTCCTGGGCGAGCGCCGCACCGAGGTGGCCGTGGTGATCATCCGGTCCGAGCTGAAGGCCATGATCGCGGGCGCCAAGTACGAGGAGGCGCGCCGCGCCGTCCTGAACCGCGTGCCGCTCGCCAGCGACGCCCTGTTCGCCCTCGCCCTGTCCGAGGCCCTGCACGAGTTCGGAAAGTCGGCGCCCGTGCGCCACACGGTCTACCGCAACGACGGGTCCGCGGTGTCCGTGTCGATCCCCGAGTAGGTAACAACCGGGGCGCCGCGAGCGCCCCATGAAAAGGAGCCCAACATGAACGACACCCAACGCCAGACCATGGACGCCCTGAAGAAAGCGAACGCCCAGCAGCAGGAGGACCACCCGCTCCTCGGCGTGCTCGTGTTCTGGAACAGCACCGCGGCCGCGATCGACATGTGCCACGCCCAGGCCGACGCCCACGGGATCGACCAGGACCTCGGCTGGGTTCGGATCGATCCGCGCGGCGCCTACCTGCGCGCGGTCCGCTCCACGATCAAGATCGGGCAGCCGGGCACGGTGGACGAGCGCCGCGTGGAGGCCGTCCGCCTGGACAACGGCGCCACGAGCGGCAAGATCGTGCACGAGCTGGAGCGCCGGACGATCACCAAGGGCGCCCAGCGCGCCCTGACCGATCGGGCGGTCAAGCACGACGGCTTCTGTGTCGGGTTCGACCTGAAGGCCCTGGCCCGGGGCGTGCCGGCCGAGTCGTGCATCCTCGCCGACGACCCGACCCAGCCCGAGGTGGCGATCGTCCTGGAGCAGTACAAGCGGGCGGTCTCCAGTTACGAGGCCGACGACCTGACCACGG
>JALOCI010000116.1 GCA_023227835.1 Bacteroidales bacterium | reverse complement strand
CCGATCTGTCCGGCTGGCTCGCCGACATGGGGGCGAAAGCGGAGGCCATGCTCGTGGACGCCAAGCTGTCCGCGGCGCTCGCCACCCCCCAGCCCGTGGCCGCTGCGGCGCCAGCCCCAGCCCCTGCCGTGACCAAGGCCCCCGCGATCGAGGCGACGGGGCAGCAGGTGGTGGCCAAGGCCGCCGCCGAGCTGGCGAGCGCAACGGCCCAGGCCGACGAACTGCGCCTCCAGCTGGACGCACAGCGGGCCGAGGTCGCCCGCCTCGCCAAGGGCGTGGGGCTTTCGTCCTCGCTGCCCACGGGCGAGCGCCCGAACGTGAACAAGAACCAGACGGGGCCGACGGAGGCCGCGTCCCGAGCATGGCGTGGCGGGGGTGACCTCGCCGCGGCCGTGGCGAAACAGTGAACAGGGCGGGCCAGAAGGCCCGCACACAACGAGGAGATCAACACGATGGAAGCCAATCGATCGCTCATGTCCAAGGCCGACATGCAGGTCGCCGACCTGATCGCCGACGGCGGCTACCTCCAGGAGGAGCAGGCCACCGCGTTCGTGGTCAACCTGATCAAGGCCGCGGTGATCCTCCCCATGATCACGGTGCAGCCGCTGCGCAGCCACACCAAGATCATCGACAAGGTGGGGCTCAACGGGCGCGTGCTGCGCCCGGGCACGTCCGGCCACGCGGTGCCGCCGGGCGACCGCGCCAAGCCGGTGACCGCGCACACCACGCTGGAGACCAGGCTCATGAAGGGCGAGATCCGCCTGAACGACGAGGTCCTGGAGGACCAGATCGAGGGCGGCAACTTCAAGACCACGGTCATGGGCATGATGAGCGAGCAGGTGGCGCTCGACATGGACGAGCTGTGCATCAACGGCGACACCGCGAGCACGGATCCGTTCCTCGCGCAGTTCGACGGCATGATCAAGACCGGCAGCGCGCACGACGTGAACGCCGGCACGGTCGCGCTGTCCAAGACGCACCTCAAGAACGCGATCAACAGCATGCCCAGCCAGTACAACCGCAACCGGGCGGCGCAGCGGTTCCTGACCAGCGAGCGCGCCGAGAACGACTACCGGGACTACCTGGCCGACCGGGCCACGGTCCTGGGCGACACGATGATCGTGCAGGACGCGCCGGTCCGCTACGGCAACCGGCCGATCCTCCCGATCCCCATGTTCCCGGACAACCTCGGCGGCGGGTTCAACTGCACGAACGTGCTGCTCTGCGACCCCAAGAACGCCGTGTGGGGCGTCTGGCGCCGCGTCCGCGTCGAGACCGACCGGGACATCACGACCGGCGAGTGGGTCATGGTCGTGACCCTGCGCGCCGGGTTCAAGTGGCAGGAGCGCGACGCGGTGGTGCGGATCACCAACGTGAAGACCTCGTAAGCCACACGAGGCGAGCGGCGCCGGCATGGTGCTGGCGTCCGGGTGAGACGAGAAGAACCGCCCCCACGAGGGGCGACACGAGGAGATGAAACCATGGCGTTCGGAACGATCACGATCGAGAACGAGCGGCGCCTGGACGGCGGGATCGATTTCGAGATCTCGGCCCCCGGCGACAGCGACTACCACGCCGGCGGCACGCCCACCTTCAGCACCCTGCTGAAGACGGCGATCAAGGACGCGGCGGCGGCGGCGGACGACAAGAACGTCCGCGGCTACGAGAAGGTCACGATCAACGCCGTGATCGACGGCGGCTGCGGGATCTGGGTCCCGCTGTACGACAAGGCGAACGACAAGCTCAAGATGTTCGTGCGCACCACCGGGGTGGAGGTCGCCGACCACGTGGACATGAAGGGCACCACCATGAAGCTGGTGGTCCTCACGTCCTAGAGCGAACAACCGGGAGGCACCGGGGGGCGGTTCGCCGCTCCTCGGTGCGGTCCCACAAGGTAAAGGAGCGAACCATGATCAACGCCGTGAGACTGAGGCCGGCCGACACCCGCAAGGGGTTCGAGTTGTCCACCTACGTGAGCGCCGCTACCTGTTCCAGGTACACCGCCGGCACGCCGAACATGCCGGCCACGCTGCACGTGGTGGATAACGCGGCCGAGTTGGCCGAGCTGTCCGAGATCCCCCAGTTCCAGATCGTCACCGTCAAGGACATGGAGGCCCTGAAGTCCATGGTCCAGCGGGAGATGGAAGATCGCGCCCGCTCCGGGCTGCCGGCGGTGCACGCCTACGTGCAGAAGGCGCCGGCCCCGCCGGTGACCGACGCCGACAAGCCCAAGGGCGCGGCCAAGCCGTCACTGGGGCAGGTGCTGCGCAAGAAAGCCTCCGAGACCGAGGCCGCCGAGGCCGAGGCGGACACCGAGGGCAAGGCCCCCACCGACCACGAGGACGGCGATCCCGACGCCACCGAGGGCGAGGACACGCCGGCCGACGACAAGGCCCAGGCAGCCGCGCAGGCCCCCCAGGGGAACAGCGGGCGCAGGGGCAAAGGGAAGTAGGAGGGGACCAAGTGCAGCCCACGGGGCGCCAACACCGAGGTACAGGCAATGACCGAGGCAACTGCCGCGGGACGGGCGACAGCTCGCCCGCGGGACACCGGGGATCTGGCGTTCGCCGCCTACTGCCTGCTCCGTGGGCTCCGGGTTCTCCGGGCGCAGGAGCACCGGTCGGGCGGCCGCGGTCCGCTGGAGTATCGTTTCACGTTTTCGGATCCGCCGAGCGCCGAGGCCCCAGAGGGCCGCTGGGAACTGCTGCGGATCGAGTACGCCAACAGCGAGGCCGCGCAGTTCGATGCGGCGGTCCGGTCCTTGAAAAAACTCTGCAAAACTGGCGGCGACTGATCACCCTGCGGGGTGGTCGCAACGCCCCGAGGAGGTTCTAATGGCATTTCCGGGCGATCCGATTGTCGTAATCCCGACCGACCACTTCAGCGGCGGCCGCAATATCACCGAGGACCCCGACTCCGATCGGGAGCTGGCCGACCTCGTGATCGAGTTGCAGGAGGACTGCAACATCCTGGCCGGCGTGATCCCGGGCGCGACGGGGCCCACCGGCCCGACCGGCGCGACGGGCGCCACCGGCGCCACCGGCGCCACCGGCCCGACGGCCCCCGGCCCCACGGGCGCGACGGGCGCCACGGGCGCGACGGGGGCCACCGGCCCGACGGGTGCCACCGGCGCGACGGGCCCGACCGGCCCGACGGGCGCGACGGGTGCCACGGGCGCGACGGGCGCGACGGGCGCCACCGGGCAGACCGGCGCGACGGGTGCCACGGGCGCGACGGGCGCGACGGGCGCGACGGGCCCGACCGGCCCCACGGGTGCCACGGGCGCGACGGGCGCGACGGGCGCGACGGGCGCGACGGGGGCCACCGGACCCGCGCACCTGGACATCCTGGACATCGTG
>JALOCI010000030.1 GCA_023227835.1 Bacteroidales bacterium | reverse complement strand
ATATACTTCCAAAAAAGCCACTCATTGAATTCTTGTTTTAGATTTTGGATTAAGCCGCAAATGTACCCGAAAATGATAAAAAGCACAAAAAAGATATTAAATTTACTGCCGAAGATGGAAATTACTGCAAAATATCAACAAACTAAAGCTGCAGGCAAAGTAGGATGTCTGCTGTGTCCTCACAGGTGCCAGCTGGAAGACGGCCAAAGCGGGATATGCAGAGTGAGGGTAAACATGGACGGAGAGCTTATTTCAATAGCATACGCCAATCCATGTTCAATATCGGTAGACCCTATGGAAAAGAAACCTCTCTATCATTTTCTTCCTGGGACAGACATCCTTTCACTTGCCATTGAGGGGTGTAATCTGAGATGCCTCAATTGTCAGAATTGGAAAATTTCTCAAAATGCTCCCGATATAGAGGACAGATATTCACTTATGCCGGAGGAAGTTATAGAAGAAGCTACCCGAGTTAAAAGTAAAAGTATAGCATTCACATATAGCGAGCCGTCTGTTTTTTTTGAATATATGCTGGATACTTTCCGCATTGCCAGAGGTGCAGGCATTCACACTGTGATGGTATCAAACGGCTTTATAGAAAGAGAACCGTTGTTGGAGCTTTGCAGCTGGCTCGACGCAGCCAATGTTGATTTAAAGTGTTTTGACGACAATCTTTGCAAGAGGCTTACCGGAGGGTCAATGAAACCTGTTCTCAAAAGCCTTGGAGTGTTAAGAGATAAGGGTATATGGCTTGAGATAACCAACCTCATAATTCCAGGTTGGTCTGATGACATTCAAACAATAAAAAGAATGTGCGAATGGTTGTTTGACAATGGGTTTTCCAACACGCCACTTCATTTCAGCCGGTTCTTCCCGAACTACAAGCTTGCAGAGCTAAGCCCAACACCAGAAAAGACTATGTATGAAGCTAAAAACATGGCTCTTAGATGTGGATTGAAATATGTTTATCTTGGTAATATGAATACTGTTGACTCCGGGAATACACTGTGCCCGGTTTGCGGAACTGAATTGATACGTCGTGACGGATATATTGTAAAAGACATGATGGGACATCAAGGTCTATGCCCTGTATGTAAGGAGAGTATTCCCGGGATCTGGAGATAGCATTACTTGAACACAGTCGCTGTAAAAACATAAATCTCGGCTTCCCGCCATCCTTCCCATCCTATTCCGGCTTTATCACGTGAGCAATGTCCGAGGAACTCTTCAACACTCCATCCTGTTTCTGCGGCCACTTGTGGCAGGAAGACCCCCGATGATCCAGCCTTTACTATATATATACCATGAACCCCAAGTCTGATTTCAGATATATCATGAACTCTTCGCAAAGGGGAAAGGACTGAAATCTCAATCTCAATTTCACCCAACTCATCCGAAGTGAGCGGATCAAACCTGTAATCATGAACCGGGACTATAGATGCCATCTCTTGTACCAGTCTCCACAAAGGCATATCACCATTCATACGGCCAAGGCAACCTCTCAGCTCTTTATTTTTGTAAATAGTAACAAACAGACCACAAAGAGAGAGCAGATTTTTAGATAAATCCCTTGTTTCATTAAAAAAAGGCTTTTTGTGATTTACAGCGGCTTCGATAGATTTTTTTGCAATGCTTAAAAGAGTTTGTTTATCTGCCTCTGAAAGTTCAAACTCTACTCTGTCAACACTTTCCTGTACTATTTTTATACCCCAATAACCAACAACCCGCTCATGATCTCCAGACAAAGGCTCATCTCCTGAGTTTTTGTATTCTACAGGATAGTATCTGACAGATTCATCATTTTTTATAATCTCAAGTAGTATTAAGACCGATGTCCACCCACACAAACTTGTTAAAAGATTAGGAATTCCCTCCTCATCATTTTTACGTAATCTCCTCAATAATCTTTCCGGATTACCAGAAATAATAGCCTCCATAGTTTTACGGTCATTTTCCACAGCAGCAGAATATTCAGGGTAATGAGAGAAGTCTGAACTTACAATAAAGAGATTCTCCGGTGAGAAATAGGGAGTAAGCACTTTGGCAATCTCCCGGCAGATATATGGATCGTCAGTTCCTATAATAATCGGCACAATCGAATATCTGCACTTCATAACATGATGTAAAAATGGAAGTTGGGTCTCAATAGCATGCTCTTCTATGTGGACTCTCTGATCTGACGAGAAAACATCAGGAAAATTCCCGGCCAGCATCTTGCCAAAAGCCTTGTCTACCTTTTCCTTACCATAAGGCATAATATAATCTCCGTCACACCAAACTGATGCTCCCCTGAATTTATGATGATGGGAAGAGGCAATTATAAAAACTCTTTTATAACGAGTATCTCCATTTATCTGATTGTATGAAGATGCCGCCACCCCACCTGAGAACTGATATCCGGCATGCGGCACAATTATGGCCCTTACATGTTCTCCTTTGTATGGTATTGCCGATTTAAACAAACGCTCCATCTCTTCCTGCAACTTTGCAGTCTCTGCGGGATAAAACAGTCCTGCTACTGCAGGAATTCTGTCTGTGTTTTCTGTTACAGGTCTCATATTAATTAGTTTTTTAGAATTTACAAGATAGTTATTTATTACAAAATTTGTAATTATAATTATCTTTAAGTGATTTATTATAATACTGAATGGATCTCACGTATCATAACATCCTTCTGGTAGGATCAATTTTACTTTTTATATCTCTTTTCGCCGGGAAAACATCCAGCAGATTAGGCGTTCCTGTGATAATCCTTTTTATTTCAGTGGGTATGCTTGCCGGATCAGAAGGTATCGGAGGCATACTTTTCAGCAATCCGAAGACGACTCAGTTTATTGGAGTGGTTGCTTTGTGCTGCATATTATTTTCAGGAGGTCTCGACACGGATTGGAACCATGTCAGACCGGTCTTGTGGCAAGGTGTGCTTCTATCTACGGCAGGAGTATTGATAACAGCCTTTTCTATAGCTCTCTTTGTATGGCTGATAACAGATTTTACATATATTGAGGCACTTCTTCTCGGATCTATTGTCTCATCAACAGACTCCGCATCTGTGTTCTCAATATTAAGATCCAGGAATCTTGCCTTAAAAGGGAACATAAGATCAATACTGGAGCTGGAAAGCGGGAGCAATGACCCGATGGCTTATGTGATGACGCTTATCTGCACAGGATTAGTAATGCACCAGAACTCAAGCGTTGCTGAGATAGTAACATTATTCTCAAAAGATCTTATTCTTGGAGGTGCATTTGGTCTGGTCATAGGTATGGTTGGAACAATGGTAATTAACAGAATAAGGTTTGACTATGAGGGCCTGTACATAGCTTTGGTAATTGCAATCATGTTTTTCAGTTTCTCACTCACAGACTTCCTTATGGGCAATGGGTTTCTGGCAGTTTACATTTGTGCCATATACATTGGTAATCACGATGTTATTCACAAGAAAAAGATACTCAAATCATTTGACAGCTTTGCCTGGCTGATGCAGATAATTCTGTTTCTCACACTCGGGCTGCTTGTTCTTCCAAGCCAGCTGATACAAGTCATGGGAATAGGCATGCTGATTGCTGGCTTTCTCATACTTGTTGCAAGACCGCTCAGTATTTTCATATCTCTTGCCCCGTTTAAGATAAATTCACGCGTGAAACTGTTCTTGTCATGGGGAGGGCTCAGAGGAGCCGTACCAATTGTTTTTGCAACATATCCGCTCCTTGCAGGTGCAGACAAGGCCGGAACTATTTTCAACATAGTTTTCTTTGTTTCCCTGACATCGGTTGTCATACAAGGTACCTCCCTCGCAAAAGTTGCCGGATGGCTTCACCTGACGCTTCCGGCAAATCTTAAACCAAGAAATAAAAGTGAAATCGAATTTACAGAGAGCCTTAAATCTGTACTTACGGAAGTAACGGTTAAAGAGGGATGTCCTGCTGCCGGCAAAAAAATTGTTCAACTCGGATGGCCAACAACAATTGTAATATCAACAATAGAGAGAGATGGCAAATACTTTATACCTACAGGAGCTACAAAACTGGAAAAGGGAGACAGATTATTCTTGCTGTCAGAAAACATAGACTCACTCAGTCAGGTATTTGATTGTGTAAATATAAAACAATGATTATGAAACCATTTAAAGCAGTTTTTCCGGGAAAATACATTCAGGCAGAAGGTGCAGTGGCCCGTTTACCTGAACTAATTAAATTACTGGGTAATAAAGGGCTAATTTTAGCATCTCCGACGGTTATAAAAAACATACTTCCTCAGTATACTACATTCAGTGAGTGGAAAGAATCACTCATAATCAGCGAATTTTCCGGTGAGTGTTCGGAAAAGGAGGTTGAGAGAGTCTGCGCTGTTATCCGAAGTGAGAAACTGGATGTAATCATCGGAATGGGAGGCGGGAAAACGATTGATACCGCAAAAATTGCTGCCGATAAGACGGGAATACCTGTAATAGTAGCTCCAACGATAGCATCGACGGATGCCCCTTGCAGTGGTTGTGCTGTAGTCTACTCTCAAAATGGGGTTTTCGATTATGTATATTATCAGAAATTGAATCCTCAGGTAGTACTTGTCGACACAAAAATAATATCAGCCGCTCCCTCACGTTTTCTGGTATCAGGCATGGGAGACGCATTAGCAACATGGTTTGAGGCAAGATCCTGTGAACGGACAAATTCAGAAAATGCCTGCGGAGGATATAGCACACTCACAGGTTTAAGTATTGCAAAATTGTGTTATGAAACTCTGCTTAAATATGGGATGTCTGCAAAAACGGCTAATGACAACCACATCATAACACCTGCTTTCAACCATGTTGTTGAGGCAAACATATTACTGAGCGGAATCGGTTTTGAAAGTTCCGGGCTGGGTGCCGCGCATGCCATACACAATGGATTGACAGCCCTGGAACAGACTCACGGTTTATATCATGGCGAAAAGGTCGCGTTCGGGCTTTTGGCATCTTTGCACCTTACAGACAATGACCCGTTTGAGACAGAAACCGTTTATCAGTTTTGTGAAAATATAGGACTTCCGACCACTTTCAGAGAGATTAATATGAATGATGTCTGTTATGATGATCTAATGAAAGTTGCGATTGCGACATGCCGGCCTGAGGAGAGCATTCACCATGAGGCCTGTGATATTCAACCTGAACGCGTTGTTGCAGCAATGATTGCTGCCGATGCTACCGGTCTTTTGAGAAAGAAACAATATTAAAACAATCATTTATGAAAAACATTTACAAATATATTCTTATATCTGCCGCTATAGTAATTGCCGCAATTATTCTTGGAAATGCTTATGTAAAAAGAAGTCAGGCTGAAAGACAAATTTCCGTTACAGGATTGAGTGAAAAAAATTTCACATCTGATTTAATCGTCTGGGAGGGATTTTTCTCCAAGGTAAGATCTGACCTCAAGAGCGCATCATTTGAATTGAATAAGGACAAGGAACTGATTGGAGAGTATCTGAAAAAAAACGGAATCGAGAAGAAAGATATCGTATTCAGTGCTATTGAGATTAACGAACAGGTTAAAAGAAAATACTCTCCTTCAGGAGAATATTTGGGTGAAGATTTCACAGGATACAAGCTGACTCAATCAATCCAGATAACATCAAGGGATATTGAGAAAATTGAAGAGCTTTCAAGAAACATTACAGAGCTTATAAATGATGGTGTACAGTTTAATTCAAAGCCTCCAAGATACTATTACACGAAACTTGCGGATTTGAAACTGGAACTTGTTTCAGAAGCCACTGAGGATGCAAGGCAGAGAGCAGAGAAGATTGCTGAAAAATCAGGCAGTTCTATCGGGAAACTTGTTACCGCCCAAATGGGAATAATCCAGATAACAGGACAGAATTCCACCGAAGAGTACTCATGGGGAGGAACCTTCAACACATCTTCACGGGAGAAAACGGCATCCATAACCATGAAGCTAGTATACCGGGTCAAATAGGCCGTTCTGACACAAGAAACTATAGGTGGTTTATGGCCCGAATTTTGAACAGGAATAGTCAATAAAACAACATTATCATGAAACCTTTGACTATCAAATCAACGATGATATTTGCTTTGTCAATTATTCTATTTTTTTCAACGACAAATGCTGCTCAAGCCAGAAACTGGCCCATAGAAATTATAACTTCAAGTGGCAAGATTACAATTTTTCAACCTGAGATTGAGTTGTTGGACAGAGACAGGATGGAATGCAGCTCTGCCGTAATAATTGAGACACCTGGGAGCAAAGATGAGGTATACGGAGCAATCTGGTATGTTTGCAATACAGCTGCCGACCGCGACGAAAGTCATGTAAGGCTTCTTGATATAGATATAGTGGCCAACAAATTCCCCGGGCTGGATAACAACGAAATCTCGAGAATGAACTCAATTATAGAGAGAGAGTTTCCGAAATGGGATTTGGTGATGTCAATGGATGAGCTCACAGCAGGGCTTGAAAAGAACCAGCTCTCCGAATCCGAACAGCTTTACAACGAAGCTCCTGAGATAATATTTGTTACAAAACCCACCGCTCTTGTATTAATTGACGGAGATCCCATTCTTAAGAAAGTAGATGGTACAAATCTGAAATATGTTGTGAACACTCCATTTTTCATAGTTATGGATCCAGACACCGATCTCTTTTATCTTAACGGAGGCAATTATTGGTATTCATCACGTTCAATATTTGAAGGATGGAGACTTACAAGTAATGTCCCGACAAAGGTTATAAAAGCAGAGAAAATGGGGTCTTCCGATAATGAGCCAATTAACCAGAGCAGTGCCCCATCGGGTATTATAATCCGCACCCATCCTGCAGAGCTTTTATCCTCTAACGGTGCCCCTAGATTCTCTCCTGTCAGGAATACATCTCTTCTTTATGTTACAAACAGTGATGATGATATACTGATGGATATAAACTCTCAGCTCTACTATGTACTGGTATCAGGAAGATGGTACCGATCAAGAAACCTTATGTCAGACAACTGGACTTTTGTTCCACCTGACGCCCTGCCTGATGATTTCCGCTTAATTCCGGAAGACTCGCCAGTTAATAATGTTCTTTCCAGTATTGCCGGCACAAGAGAGGCAATGGAGGCTGTCCTGGAGACTAAAATCCCGCAAACAGCAGAAATAAGGCGTGGAAGAGTCCAACTTGACATATATTATGACGGGAATCCGGTATTTGATTATATACGGGGCACAAAGCTAAAGTATGCTGTCAACACGGACAAGGCTGTAATTTACTATAACGGCACCTACTACTGCTGTGATGATGCCGTATGGTTCGAAAGTAACAATCCATACGGGCCTTGGGAGGTCTCTGTAAATATTCCTGCCGAGTTCATGTCAATCCCTCCGGACAGCCCTCTGTACAATGTAAAGTATGTTTTTATATATGACTATACCCCGTATGTAGTAAGAATCGGTTATTATCCAGGTTATACTCACAATTATACATACAGAGGATGTGTATACTACGGCACAGGGTACAGATACAGGCCATGGTACAGGTCTCAGTATTTTCCAAGACCCCTTACATATGGATTTAATGTTCATTACAATCCTTTCACCGGTTGGGGATTTTCTTACGGAACAGCTTTTGGAGGCATAAACTGGATAAGATTCGACAATCATTTTCACAAACACAACCATGGATATTGGGGGCCTGTCGGATATCGGCATGACCATTATACCGGATATAGTCCTGGTGACAGAAGAGAGTTATCTCCAGAAAGGCCAAGGAGTCAAAAGAATGATTATAAAAACAATCCCCGGGACGACAGAGCTCATAACAATATATATAATAAAAAAGGGAATGAACAGAGAAGGGTTTCGGGTTCAACATACAGAAGAGAGCCAAATACTTCAAGAATCCCGAATAACGGAAATACTGATGACAAGAGAAATGTTTACAAACCAGGGACGGGAAATAACCAGGGAAACCAGACAGATCCGGTAAGAAGGAATCCGCCCAGAAGTGGGAACAACAGCGCCAGACCAGGGTCACAGATTAGAAGGGAAAATCCTGCACAGAATCCGGATAAATCCAACAGAGAAATAAACGGACCAAACGGCTCGAGGGAGAGGAGCACCAAGAATACAGAGACATTAAACAACAAACGTAATCAGTATCAGAATACTCAACCAAGGAAAGAGTCTCCCAGAGACAACACTGTCAATAAAAAAAGAGATGAATCCGAAAAGAAGAGTGAGAATAAAAACAACTCCGGCGGGAACAATACTGAAAAGAAAGATAAAACACGACAATCAAGCTCTTCCGGATCAACATACAGAAGATAACAGTCTGAAGATAATAACTCTTAAATAAAAAGATCAGCCCCGCAAATGCTCCATAACAATCTTGCAGAGCTGGTCTTTTGATATAGGTTTACTCATAAACCCGCAGCAACCGCATGACATGGCCTTTTTCACATCCGCATCGCTGCTATATGCGGTATAAGCAATCACCGGGAGCTCCGGTCTGAGACGTTTAATATCTCTCGTTGCTCTAAGCCCGTCAATGACCGGCATTTTAATATCCATGATAACAAGAAATATTTCTTTTCTGTCTCTACATATATTGATTGCCTCCTCTCCGTTTCTTGCCCATATAAGATTAATGTCATAATCTTTAAGAAACTCCTTTAAAAGAAGATAATTTGACTCTTCATCCTCAGCAATCAAAATGCTGACATTAGAAACCGTCATAAGTTTCGCATTGCTGATTTTCACAGCTTGAGATTCAACAGATACCGGAGATTGTTCGTAAGGAATTGTAAAAAAGAAGGTTGTTCCCTTTTCCATTACCGATTTTAGCCAGATTTTTCCACCCAGTAATGAGACGTATGCTTTTGCAATAGTAAGTCCAAGACCTGACCCGCCATAATTTCCGGCAATATCTGTATTTGCCTGTCTGAATCTTTTGAAAATATCTTCAAATTTCTCCTCAGAAATCCCGACGCCGGTATCCTCAACATAGAACTCTAGCATAGCACCTTGCAGTTGACAACCATATTTCACATGACCCTTTTTTGTAAATTTTATGGCGTTACCAATAATATTAACAAGTATCCGGGTAATCTTATTATTGTCACTCAATATTTTCCGACCATCAACAGGTAAAGAGATTTCTGAATTAAAAGTCAACCCCTTTTTCTTTGCCAACAATGAGAGTTTTGTATTCAACGCTTCAAAAATATCACCTATGTCACAAGGTTTTATAACAACTCTCTCCTGACCCGCTTCTATGGTTGATATACTTATTATATCAGTTATTATTGAAAGCAGTTGTTCACTGCTGTTTGATATTATTTCAGCATAAGCGACACTCTTTTCTCTGTCTGTATCCGGATCTTTAAGCAGTCGAGAAAAACCAATTATAGCATTCATCGGTGTCCTTATCTCGTGTGAAATATTCTGCAGAAAGGCACTTTTGAGGCGATCTCCCTCTTCTGCTTTTTCTTTTGCCCTTACCAACTCCTCCTCAATGAATTTCTTCTCAGTGATATCTCTTGATATTCCGGACAATCCTGTAAGATTGCCTTGTTCATCATAAATCGGGTACTTAATCGTATGAAAGAAGTGAACCTTCCCATCATCAAAAAGCAGACTCTCTTCGTATGATATAGGAGAATTCCCGTCGAACACCCTTCTGTCGTCCTCTGTTATTTTTTGGGCATCTTTACTGTTTAAAACTGCAAAATCGTTCTTTCCGATAATATCTGCTTTCTTTTTGCCTGTTAGTCTCTCAGCAGCCGTATTGAAAAGCAGATATTTACCATCAGTATCCTTGATATATATCGGATCCAGTGCGTTGTTAATAACCGCTTGTAGCAAATTTCTGTTTGTTTTCGCCTCTATTTCAGATTTTCTGAATTTCTCAAGATGGCGCGACGCATCCAAAGCTCGTCTTGTGACAAAGGAGAGTCTCTCCATCCTGTTTTTTAGCACATAATCTGTTGCCCCCAGCTTTACCAGCTCCACGGCCCTGTCTTCACCAATAGTTCCGGATATGCAGATAAATGGTGTGTCAGGACAAATTTTCAAAGAATAATTAAGAGCCTCCTGACCGGTGAATCCAGGCAATGTAAAGTCAGCATATATAATATTATATTTGCCGTTAGTTATCCTTTCAACATAATCTCTTTCACATTCAACAATATCCAATCTGACATCATATCCCTCATCAATCAGGAATTCTCTCAGCAGCTCAGCATCTCGCGGCGCATCTTCAAGAAGCAATGCAAATAATGTTTCTTTCATTTTATACGGATTACTCCTGTTTAATCTGGCCCATACGTGGCGGTAGTTCGTTTATCAACCCCCAGAATATTCCAAGTTGTTTTATGGCATCAATAAAACCGCCGAAATTAACCGGTTTGACAACATAGGCATTTACCCCACAATAATAGCTGTTCAGTAAATCCTTATCCTCTCTGGATGATGTCAACATAACAACCGGTAACAATTTTAGGTTTGGATCACTCCTGATCTCTTTAAGAACTTCTATACCATCTTTGCGAGGCATCTTAATATCCAGCAACAGAACAGATGGTAAGCCTGGTTCCCTCCCGGAATACTGACCTTCACACCGGAGGTATTCAAGAGTCTCAACTCCGTCTCGGACAACAACAACCCGGTTTGCCAGATTGCTGTCAGATAAAGCTTCAATAGTCAGTTCAACATCCTTTGGATTGTCTTCAGCCAATAAAATCTTTTTCAATTCAAGCATAACTTTCTATTTTGGTATTGTAAAATAAAATATTGCCCCATTATCAATTTCTCCCTCAGCCCATGTCCTGCCTCCATGCTTTTTGATTACCTGTCTGACATTAGCTAATCCGATACCAGTCCCTTCAAATTCCTCACTGGAATGTAACCGTTGAAAAACTCCGAACAGTTTCTGCGCATATCTCATATCAAAACCGGCTCCGTTATCTTTTACGAAGAATACAAATTCAACGTCATTGGACTGAGAAGATATCTCTATAGTTGCATTCTCTTTTTTCCTAGTGTATTTGACCGCATTTCCTATAAGGTTCACCCATACCTGACGCAACATATTATAATCACCTTTGACTTGATGAAGAGGATCTATTTTCCACTCTATTTGACGATTCTTAGTCTCTTGTTCCAAAAGCTGTATTGCATCTCTTACAAGCTTATTCATATCCAGTAAGTCAGGATTAACCTCCATACGGCCGGTTCTGGAGAAACTCAACAAATCATCAATCAGGTTACCCATATGAACAGACGAGTCGAGTATTGCTTCAATATAATGACGGCCTCTTTCGTCAAGCTGGTCGTGATTTCTTTTCATAAGGAGATCCAGATACCCGGAAATATGTCTCAATGGTGCTCTCAGGTCATGAGATACAGAATATGAGAATGATTCCAGCTCTTTGTTGGCGGTTTCCAGTAAAGCCGTTCTTTCAGCGACTCTCTTTTCAAGATTCTCGTTCATGCTCCGGATCTTTATCTCAACCTCTTTTAACTCCGTAATGTCTGTCACAACACATATCCGAGCTATTTTTTCATCATAAGTCACTCCATGCGATACCAAACTGATAGTTATTATAGAACCGTCCTTACGTATATTATGGTACTCCCCGCAACTTGACAACCCCATCAATTGATGAACAAGTTCATCAATTTTGGCTCTCTCTTCTCTCACAAAAATATCGGTTACTCTCATATCTAAAATCTCACTTTTTGAATAACCATAATATTCTATCATTCTATCATTTACGCTCAAAAACCTCATAGAAGAAAGTTCATATATAAACATTATTGCCGGGTTTTGTTCAAATAAATAACGAAAAGAGCGTTCACTCTCCTTCAGCTGGATTTCAGCCTTTACCCTTTCCTCTTGTTTCGTTAATAGCTGTCTGAAAAGATTGTTATACTGATCACACAATTGACCAACCTCATCATCCCCTTCATGCTCTATATGTACACTAAAATCCTGTTTTTCAGAAATTTCCGAAGTGGTTTTTGCAAGCTTAAGGATTGGTCCGGAAATATGTCTTTGTAGCCTTGAGGCCAGCAAATATGAAAGCAGCACAACAATTACCAGAAGCACACACAGAGTAAGTATAAGCCTCATCAACAAATCTTTGAGATTATCTGAATTAGCCCTCACATAAATAAATCCCAGTCTCTCTCCTTTAAAAAATATAGGTTCTGTTATATGAAAGGACCCTTTCTTGTAATAGCTTGCTCCCGTAGAATCTGATGCCGCAATTTTAACATTTAAGGATGTATCTTTATATGATGCAAATAAAGCCCCCTCTTTATCAAAAATATAACCGGCCTCTACAGATTCCAGTATTCCGAGTCTGCTCAAAATCTCGACCGCTTGTTTCTTGTCTCCAAAATAGAGAGGAACTATGCAATAATCCCCAACAAGCCTAGTATTGATATCAAGGCTTGAGATCATCATTTCCCTTGTTCGGTTGAATTCCCTGCTTGCCAATATCAAAAAGGCAACAAGTACTGCACTTAGGGCAACAATAAGGATTACTGCTATCAGCTTACTCCTTATAGAGAGATTTAATATAAGCCTTTTTATCATTTTTCAATTATTATAGCTGAGTTAAGAAGCAGACTACTCATTTTCAAACCAGAGAGATCCAGCACTTTCTTGTTAATCTCATATCTGACATAATTATCTACAATAACCATATTAAGAAGAATACCTTTTTCACAATATCCCTTGCTATCACTGATGGTCATAACCGGCTTACCCGCTGCGTATTTCACAACCTCTTTCAAAAGCTCCTGATTCAGAGTGTTCGAAACAAAAACAATTTTACTGTCTCCTATCTCCTGAACAGCTGATATGTTTACAATCGAAACATTCGGATTGTTTGTTTTTCCGAATATATCCCTTATAGCTGGTTCAATCCTGCTTTTGCCAATAATGGATATTTTCATCGTTCTGTCTTCACCTCGGGTGGACACAGGCCATTCTACAAAGTGGGTGAATTTTTCAATAAAACCGGCTTTAATAAGATGTTCCGATGCCTGTCCCATCATTTTTGAGGGGAGCACAACTCTTGACAAAAACAAAATTCCAAGACAGAATAATTTTATATACCTGTTAATTTGCACAATATATTATTTTAAGATCTTGTCTGCCACCTTATCAAAATGGTAAGTAAGACTCAGCTTTAAGCCTCTTTGCGGTTGTCTGAACCGGCTTACCGGAAGATTTGACGAGTGATAGTACTCTTTATTAAAAATATTTTCAACTTTAAATTGTATATCAAAGCCATGAAAGTTGAGATATGAGATACATCCGTTAAACACGGTAGCCGCTTTTATATCTCTATTTCCGGTATTAGGAATTATATGGTGGTTTAAACGCTTTCCTGTATAGTTTGCCCTTAAATTGATCCTGATATGATGATCATAGTTATATGTCATTCCTAAATTTGCCACATGCGGAGATATTTCAGGAGTCTGCACCCCATTTTGGTCTGTTGAGCCATTGTATGTATAGTTTCCTGTAAAAAATAGTTTTCCAAATACATAATTACCATATAATTCAACTCCTTTTGTCAGGAGTTCATCCTCATTAATCCATCTCTCATTAGTTCCTATTATCTCTTTAGTAAGCTTTTCATTTATAAAATTCCTGTAAACAGACAAACCTGCTGAAAAATTATTAGATAGCTTATATGTCATTGATAACTCTACTGACTCCATCTTCTCCGGTTTTAAATCACTGTTACCCAAACCATAAGTATAGTCCCACGGTTTTGGAGCCCTGAATGCCCTGTTATACATCAACTTTGCAGATAGCTTCTCAGTGTTGAACACCAAAGCAGTCCTTGGTGTCAGAACCTCTCCGTAATAACTCGAAAAATCTTTTCTCAAACCTGCAATCAATGATAAATTATTTGAAATATTGACATTTGCCTGAAGATAGAAGCTAAAAAGCTCATTTGAAAGCATCTTGGGTCTGGTTGGAGTTTTTGCTTCCGTATATTGAGAGTTACTATAACTTAATGAGAATTTCTCAGCCACTTTTTCTGCCTCACCGATTAAACCTCCGGAAATAATCATCCGGTCAAAAGGCTTGTAATCCAGATGTACTTCCGCCCCAACAAGACTATTCGGTCTATAATAACGGACCTGGCTTCCGGGATAGTCCAGAGTGGCCTTACGAATATCTCCCACCGTGCTTGGTCGTATAGTAGCATCTCTAAAGTAACCGCTTGCATTCAGAGTGAATTTGCTTCCATATTCCTGTTTGTATTTAATATAGCTGTTCAACAGGGAGATGTTCCAGGAAGTGTTCCTGTCCAGCAAATCCGTCATGAATGTATTGTATGATGTTGATCTTGATGCACGCTTATCCTGATATACTACTCCGGCCGTTAACCTTTTATACTGGAATTTTGCTGAAAACGAGAGATCTTTTTCAAAGTTCTCCATGAGTGACGACCAGTTATTGTCCCCAGCCTTTCCCCGAAGGTCAGCCTTTTCTGTTGTTTTGTACATACCAGAGACTGAAAATCCCATCTTTTTTTCGACGGAGTAATCCCGTACACTGAAATCAGTCATTGCTGTGTTAAAAGTTCCCCCGAGAAGGGAAATGTGTCCCTTATCCGCCTTCTGAACCTTTTTCGTAATAATATTTATAATACCGGAAACGGCATTTGTGCCATACATTGCCGAAGCAGGCCCATATACCACTTCAATAGTCTCTACATCTGAGAGAATAAATTGCCCGCCGGCATAAAATCCTCCTGAATTAATCTCATTGATCTGAATACCATCTACTAAGAGAAGAATTAAATTATTTTGACTTGGAGCCCCTCTCATAAAGACATAGCTATTATATCCAAGTATGTTACGAAACTGAAATCCGGGCAGGTCAGAAAGCGCCTCCTCAAGTGTAAAATAGCCCCGGGTTCTTATTTGTTCGGCTGTAATTATGCGGACATTTGCAGCAACATCCCTTATTGACTGGCTCATCTTGGATGCTGTGATGACTTTGGCATTCATCAGGTCTGTAATTGACATCTTCAGGATATCTTCTGCCTGAAGTGTGTCTCTCTGCTGAGCAGAGAGATTATTCACGGAAAATAAAGTCAGGAGCAGAATAAATATAGAGAACAATAGCTTTTTCATAATTATAAAATTTAATGAAAAACGGTGCTAATGTCACATGAGCATGATATCACACTCAACGCAAATATAATAAAATAAAATGGTTATTTCAATGATTGATAGATATTTTACGGCACTATTATTGAAAGTAAGAAAATATTGACCCATTTATACAACAAATACTTACATATCATGGAAATTAATGACAAAATCTTCTATAAACCAAGAAATTACAAAACAATTGAGTTATGGAAAGATGTGAACGAAAATGATTGGAATAATCCAGTATGGCAACTTAAGAATTCTATAAGAAGTATAGATGAGTTATCGAGGGTAATCAAGTTAAATGCTTATCAGAAATCAGAAATAGAAAGAGTTATAACTTCATTGAAAAATGAGGGGAAGGAGCCTTTAAGAATTACTCCTTATTACGCATCCCTGATGCAAGAGGATCCATTTCACCCCTCAATGCCAAAAGGAGAAAAACCTGAACAACGTTTAGATCCAATTTTCTGGCAAAGCATACCAACACCTGCAAATTTACTTTTTCCCAATACAGGATTAGAAGGGGCAATGTCCGAGGGAACAAGGTCTTATGGGGCTGTATACCAGCGTTACCCAAACAGGGTTGCTCTTTTTGTCGCGGAAAATACCAGTTGCGCCTCATATTGTGTACATTGCCAAAGAGCGAAATCTCTTGACGGGACGGTGGAGGTCAATAAAGAGGAGATAGATAAGGGCCTGTTCTATATAAATTATAATAAAAATATAAACGAAGTGCTTGTAACAGGCGGGGATGCCCTTATGATAAGCCATACAAGACTGAGATACATACTGGAGGAGTTAAGCAGGATTCCTCATCTTAGAGTAATACGCATAGCAACAAGAGTCCCGGTTGTACTTCCAATGGCAATAACGGATGAACTGCTCTCCCTTATTGAGGTTTCAGCAAACAAATATAATAAAGGTGTTGCAAAATATGTCTATTTCATGACACATATAAATCATTATCATGAAATTACACAAGAATTAGCCCAAGCTGTCGACAAAATTCGCAAACATGGTTTTATGATAAGAAATCAGACTGTTTTACTTAATCATGTTAACGATTACTATAAAACTCTTGCAGAAACATTCAGAAGAATGTTCTGGATAGGAGTTCACCCGTATTATCTACTCCAATGCCACAAAGAAAAAGGAATCGTCCATTTTATCACACCTATTCAGATAGGGAAAATATATATGAAAAACCTGCAGGGATGGATGTCCGGTGTAACCGTGCCAAGATATGCGGCGAATGTAGAAGGTGGCGGCGGCAAAGTCTTACTCATGCCTTCCGGACATGACACACTTAATTCTGAATCCAGAATCGATGAAAAGATTTCAGAAAGTTATGCTACCGTATATACCTGGGACGACAAAGAGCTGCACAGATACGAGGCATTAGGCAGGGCTACAATAGAGGAATTCAGGGACGGAGTAAGTATCATGGATCGTTTTATCGGCAGAAAGGGGGTCTTTTTACCAAAACTCATCATTGTCGATAAAAACGGGAAACACATAGAAACGACAAACAGGACAAAGCTCCCGACATTGGAAAAGATGAAAAAGGCAGAGTTACTCGAGTATGAAGTCAATGAAAAAGGAATGCCTGTTACAAATCCTTCATCCATAAAAGAAAAGCTTGACGAACTATTTAAAAAATCTAAATTTGTTTAAACAAAATAGATTCGGATTCTAATACTATATAACATGGAGGGACAAATGTTGCGTGACCCTGAAGTTACGCCTACAGAAAAACTGTTACAAGAGGTACTTGGACGCAGCTTCGGAGCATATACTGAACTTACAAGCCGGTACACCGAGAACGAATACGACCTTCAGCCGCAATGGCGATATTATAATGACGGGAAAGCCTGGCTCTGCAAAGTTGCTTATAAAAGCAAGACTGTTTTCTGGCTATCAGTATGGGATGGTTTTTTCAAAACCAGTTTCTTTTTCAGAGACAGGGACTGTCCGGCAATACTTGAACTTGACATAGACAACTCATATAAAAATCAGATTGAGACATCAAAGACATTTGGAAAATTACACCCTATTGTACTTGAAATAAACAATTCCGATCATCTTGGGGATTTAGAGAAACTTATAAAATATAAAAAGAGACTGAAATAAATGTAATCACCTGCATTTTTCAGTAACAAAACCAAATATAAAGTTCATAGTCTCATCTATTCCCAATGCTGAAGAATTTATACAAAGGTCATAGGATTCAGCCCTTCCCCAGATTTTATTGCTATAGAAATTATAATACGCTGCTCTTTTTTTATCTGTTTTCTCGATTAATGAAATTGCCTCATTATTTGAAAGATCATTGTGTTTCATAACCCTTTTGACCCTGTCCTCAAACCCGGCAGTGATAAAAACAGTAACAACCCCGGGATAATCCTTAAGAATATAGTCTGCACATCTCCCCACAAAGACTGAAGGTCCGTTTTGTGCCAGTTTCCTTATCACATCACTCTGAATCTTAAAAAGTGCCTCATTACTGAGACAATTGTCCGACATGTTGAAAATCCCGTCAAACATAGTTGTATTGATTTTTTCATCAACCTTCTCGAAAATATCACTGCACAACCCGCTCTCAATTGATGCGAGTTTAATTAGTTCCTTATCAAAAAATGAGTAACCAAGCCTTGCGGCAAGCCTCTCCCCTATCTCATGGCCTCCGCTCCCAAGTTGGCGGCCTATGCATATTATATGATTTTTTTCCATATTAGATAACTTTTTTATTTACCCTGTATTGTTTAATTAGCAGGTAAGCGGTTATTATGCTTGCCATTGAATCTGCCACCGGAAGACTGTACCAGACTCCGTTCACTCCGAAGAAATGCGGCAAAATCAATAAAGATGGCAATAAGAACAGCACCTGCCTTGATAAAGACATGAATATTGCCTTACCTGGGATACCTATACTTTGAAAAAAGTTAGAGGCAACCATCTGAAAACCTATAATCGGGAAGAAGATAAAAACAATCCTCATTCCCGGAATTACAAGCTCTATCAGCTCCTGGTCCCTTGTAAAAACAGAGGCTACAGCTCTTGGGAAAAACTCTCCGATTATAAAACCGGCAAACATTACCGAAGTCGCAAGCATAATAGTCTGTTTAAGCACACTATTTACCCTTTCCATTTGCCTTGCCCCGTAATTATAACCGGCAATCGGCTGCATTCCCATATTCAGCCCCATCACAACCATGACAAATAAAGCGGCTACTCTGTTTATAATACCATACGCACCAACCTGAAGATCCCCGCCATATCTTATAAGACCCTGATTTATTATAATAACAATAACGCAAGATGCTGCATTCATGAGAAAAGGTGCAAGTCCGATTGACAACGCGTCCTTTACAATCTTTTTTCTCAACCTGAACATCCCTTTTTTGAAATGGATAAAATTCTTGGTATTGCTAAATATTCTTAACTGCCATATCAGCATGGAGGTCTGAGCAATAACGGTAGCAAGTGCTGCACCCATGATACCCCAGCCGGCTGCATAGATAAATATCGGAGCCAGGATAATATTAATAATCACAGACAATATTGTGGTATACATGGATTTGGCAGGATATCCGGAAGCACGCAACAAGGCGTTAAGTCCGAAATACATATGTGTTACCACATTACCAATTGATATTACAAACATATACTCCCTTGCATATGATATTGTTTCTGAACTCGCCCCAAAGAAGTAAAGAATCGGATCCAGGAAAGAAAGGACAAAAACCGAGTATGTCAAACCAATTATAACATTCATTGTGAAGACATTACCCAATATTGCATTGGCAGACGAATAGTCCTTCTGGCCTAATCTCAATGACATCAGTGTTGCTGCTCCGGCCCCGACAAGGGAGCCGAAAGCCGCACTTAGATTCATCAGGGGAAATGTTATGGCCAGCCCGGATATGGCAAGCGGACCTACCCCCTGACCTATAAAAATACTGTCAATAATATTGTAGAGAGATGATGCGGTCATAGCTATGACCGAAGGAATTGCATACTGCAGGAGCAATTTCCATATTCTCTCCGAACCCAACGCCGTCGGTGCTCCTTTTGTCTCCATATTGTCAAGATTTATCGGCTGCAAAGGTACAAAATGAGATGTTAGATTTTGGGTTCTTTTGTTAAATAATTTGAATTTTCGTATTATCTTTATAAGAATAAGGATGATTATTAATCGAATTTCCTTACTTTTGCCAAATTTTAAAAAAAGGTTACTATGGCACAGATCGCAAATGATATCTCCAGGACTTTCAACGAGTACCTGCTAATTCCCGGGTTGACGACCAAAAGTTGTACACCGGATAAGATAAGCCTTAAGACTCCTTTGACAAAGTTCAACAAAGGGAGTAAATCAGATTTAAGTCTTAATATCCCTTTTGTTTCAGCCATCATGCAATCTGTTTCTGATGACAAAATGGCAATTGCTCTTGCCAGAAACGGAGGTCTGTCATTTATATTCGGCTCCCAGTCCATTAAAGACCAGGCGGATATGGTCCGCAGGGTAAAAAAATACAAGGCGGGATTTGTTGTAAGTGATGCAAACCTCACACCTGAGCACACTCTTCAAGATGTGATAGATCTAAAGCAAGCCAACGGTTTTTCGACGATTGGCATTACTGATGACGGTTCATCAAACGGAGTGCTTCTAGGGTTGGTAACAAGCCGAGACTACAGACCCGGAGTTGACAGCCCTGAAAAGAAAATAAAGGAGTTCATGACTCCGTTTTCAAAACTTATCACCGGTAAATACGGGATTACACTTGATGAGGCAAACGATATTATCTGGGACAACAAGATAAACGCCCTGCCTATAATCGACAAACAACAACATCTTAAATACTTTGTATTCCGGAAAGATTACGAAAACCATAAGAATAACCCTCACGAGCTTCTTGACACTCATAAACGCCTTCTTGTCGGAGCAGGTATTAACACCAGGGACTATATGGAACGAATTCCCATGTTGGTTGAAGCCGGTGTAGATATCCTCTGCATAGATTCGTCTGACGGCTTTTCAGAATGGCAGATGGAAACTATAAAATTTGTGAAAGAGAACTATGGAGACAGGGTAAAGATAGGAGCCGGCAATGTGGTTGACAAGGAAGGCTTCTGTTATCTGGCAGATGCCGGTGCGGATTTTGTCAAGGTTGGTATCGGCGGAGGTTCAATTTGCATAACAAGAGAACAGAAGGGTATAGGCCGCGGACAAGCTACGGCATTAATCGAGGTAGCCAAGGCAAGAGATGAGTATTTCGAAAATAAAGGACAATATATCCCAATTTGCTCGGATGGTGGCATAGTACAGGATTATCATATGGTACTTGCCCTTGCCATGGGTGCGGATTTTATTATGATGGGAAGATATTTTGCACGCTTTGACGAAAGCCCTACCAAAAAACTTATGGTAGGCGGGACATATGTTAAGGAGTACTGGGGAGAAGGGTCAAACAGGGCAAGGAACTGGCAGCGTTATGACATGGGGGGAGTGGATTCTCTCAAATTTGAAGAAGGCGTCGACAGTTATGTACCTTATGCCGGAAAGTTACGAGACAATCTTGACATAACTCTCGGCAAAATAAAGTCAACAATGTGCAGCTGCGGAGCATTGAGCATTGAAGAATTAAAAAGGATCGCCAAGATAACTCTTGTTTCATCCACAAGTATTATTGAAGGTGGCGCACATGATGTTATACTGAAAGACACCAAAAGTAATAACCAATAACTATCAAGGTATTACAGCCGTTTACTGACAAAGAAACTAACAGAGTGTCATTTTGGCACTCTGTTTTTTGACGCCCCATACAGATCGTATATATCTGAATATTTGATATTTACATTCCGAAAACAACCATCTGGCACTGATTTTGAAATTATTCTTGTGTAAATAATGTCTAACTAAAAGCATGGAGGATAAAAATTATGTCACTAGTTAAATTTTCAAATCAGTATCCAAGTTTGTTCGACCGCTTTTTTGACAACGATTTGTTTGACTGGTCGAACAGGAATTTCTCACTCACAAACACAACATTACCTTCCGTAAATATTCTGGAAGATGAGAATGGTTTTGAAGTGGAGATGGCTGCACCAAGCCTTGAAAAGGGCGATTTTAAGATCGAGCTTAACAACAACATCCTGACAATATCATCTGAGAAGAAACTGGAGAACGAGACCAAAGAGGGTCAGAGGTATACCAGGAGAGAGTTCAGTTATCAGTCTTTCTGCAGGTCTTTCACTCTGCCTGATACTGCTGAAGGGGATAAGATATCAGCGAAGTACGAGAATGGTGTGCTTAAAGTCTCTATTCCTAAGAAAGAGGAGGCTAAGCCAAAACCAATGAGACAAATTGAAATTCAATAAAAGCATTATTGTTATGAATAAGTCAGTTCTATTACTTTTGTGTCTTATGATTTTCACAGCCGGTGTTTTTGGCCAGACCGCAAGGAGTGGTCAACCGGCTTCATCGGCGCAACCAAAAGCAAACATCAAGGTTAACAAAGAGTATGACAAGAACGGCAATCTGATAAGGTATGATTCTACATATACTTATGTTTTAACAGGTGTGGATTCATTAATGACAGATTCATTCTATAAAGAGTTTGAAAAACGTTTCGACTCGTTTTTCCCTTCACCTCACTTCTCGTTTTTTGACGATTACTTTATTAATGATTCATCCAAAATAAGGTATAATGAGTACTTGAAGAAGCTCGACAAATTGTACAGAGAGATTGATTCTGTGAGATATGAGTTCTTTCATGAACAATCCAGCAAGAAAAGCAAATAACTATTTTAGATTTCCGCCAAAGGTATCAGATTTTAACCTGATACCTTTTTTATTGGACCTTTTCAATATCTTTATAAAAAAAATATGAAGACAATTGGAATGATTGGTGGTGTAAGCTGGGAATCGACACTCGAATATTATCGGATAATCAATCAAGAGATAAATAATAGATTAGGCGGGTATCACTCCGCAAAATGTTTAATATACTCTGTGGATTTTGCAGAGATTGAAGAGTTACAACGTTCCGGGAGATGGGATGTTATTCAGCATATAATTTCTAACGCCGCCATAAGTCTGCGGAGAGGGGGCGCAGATTTCATCTTAATCTGCACTAACACTCTTCACAAGATTGCGGGTAATGTTGAGGAAACAGCAGGCCTACCGCTTATTCATATAGTAGATGCAACTGCAAATGAGATAGGGAAAAGAGAGATGAAAAAGGTAGGATTGCTGGGCACACGTTTCACCATGGAGGAGGGTTTCTACAGGGAAGCATTACTTGACAAATTTGGCATAAATGTTATAATCCCGGAACAAAGTGATCGAGAAACGGTACATAAGATTATTTTTGAAGAGCTTTGTTTTGGAGTGGTAAAGGAATCCTCAAGAAAACAATACATAAGAATAATTAACCAGATGGCAGACGACGGAGCAGAGGGGGTCATCCTTGGTTGTACCGAGATACCCCTCCTTATAAGTCAAAATGATGTAAAAATCCCTGTTTTTAATACTACTGAGCTACATGCAATTTATGGCGTTGATTTTTCTCTCTCCTGATACCGTACCTAATCAAGTTCAAGTAACTTTTCGCAAAGCTTGCCAGCAATAAAAGCCGAAAGTTTTTTATGATTAAGGCTGACACTGCCATAGCAGACTATCGGCAGTGTCCATTCAAGCATTGCAATGTAATATTGAACGATAGACCTGTCTTCCGGAAGAGACTGTATTGCATACTCTCTCATTTTGTATGCGAGGCTAATATTGCGTCTGACTATTTCCGGGATCTCTCCCTTCCATATAAACGAACGTTTTTTGTCTATTACCTCCTGATTATAGAAGTCATAAACGAGATCAATGGTTTTCTTTATATTCCTGGGTGTATCCAGCAGAGCGCTCTCAATCATGAATATAACCTCCAATCTGGCAAAATCGGAGATAACGGCTCTAGGCCTTGTTTCTGAAAAGTCAATTAGATACACGTTCATATCCCTGTCTAGCAGGATATTCTGCATATTAAGATCTCCGTGGCAAACAGAGACATTGTAATCAATAGTTCTCTCTTCCCTCCTCTTATATTCATACTTCAAGAACCAGTATGGATTTATTTGCTCACGATCAATCCCGTCAATAACAATATATTTATCGTCAACAGAAATATCCAGCTCCCTTTCAGCTACATCACACAGATTTGGAAAGAATGTAAGTCTTGGATCATGATCTTTGTATTGCTTAATCTCTTTTATAACAGGTTGTCCATACCAAGGATTCAGGATTTTCAGGAAAATTTTATCAAACAAAGTTTCAAGCTGTTCAACTGGCATTGTATTGAAATAGTGTGTCAACCACTCTAATTTACTCCCTTCACCCCCTATACCGACAAAGTTATACCTTAAAGCACCCTTGTCACAAAAGTTCACTGTGCCCAATACCATTGCACTATTGTTCATAATGTACGGAAGGGCATAGTTAGTACATCGCTCTGCTTCTCTGGAAATAATATCCCTGCCTGCAATTTTCAATACTGTAGGCCTCATTTTACGACCCTCTCGGTCATAAGAGTCTACCTGAAAAGTTTCGGCAGAATAGCCCCCATGCAACATTTTAACTACTATTCTGGCTGAATCATTATATAGTTTTCTTGAAAGATATCTTTTATAGGGCTGCATTTCAAGCCCATCAGAACATTCCACCTTTATCCTCTCACTATCGGGCGCAATCCATCCTTCAGAGCAGAATATCCACATTAACGGGTTATTGAGCACAGGAGCGACATCGGTAGTCGTAACTGATATTATATTATCAATAGTCAGATTCCGTGATGCGAAAGATATGAAGGAGCCCTCATTCTCCGGTTTTAAAATATTCAACAATGAAAATCTGGCACCATAGATTGTGGTCGGAAATATTCCATTCGCGGCATTCTCTGTTTTGAATATAATGGTCAAAGAGGGTGTTGCCATATTGAAGTCAGCAATCGCAACAGCTCTGAGGCTGTCTGAAGCAGATTTCTCTGCGATATGCATCAAAGCCTCTTTTATATTTGTCATCGCCACATTTTCAGGAGATATCAGCCTCACTCTGTAAGTCGCCTCTCCCTTTAATGAAAAAGCCCTGTCTATATACAAAGCACCTTTAGAAGGCTCACTCATAACTCTGAAATCTGGAGGAATTGTTGTATTGAACGGGATAAAACCGCAGCAATTTCCAATTAATACAAATATGCCCCTGTCATCAGACGAGTCATCTGTGGATTCTGCCGGGGAGCCAACTCCCGAAGCTATTACCAACTCATCATATCCTACTATGTCAGGATCATACCACATGAATGAACGAAGAGCTGAATCAGCAAGGCACTCCACGAGATAAGTTGCTCCTCCGAATTGCAATTCATGGCTTTTAATTTTCTCCTCTCTTATCAATGATATCCTCTTCCTCGCGATTTCTTCACTTTTAGCTATTTGCAAAACAGAAATCAAACCAGCCATCTCAAGAACCATGTACACCTCTGGCGATAGATTCGACAAAAAAAGTCCCCCTCCTTTTGAGGAAAGACTTTTCGTAGCCATAATCAAAAGACGAATACCGCTACTTGCCAAATATGTGCATTTTGAAAAATTAATAATGATGTAATCCTGATTATCTAGAATAGGACAAAGTACTGATTCGAGACTTATGCTGTTGATTGTGTCCAGACGGCCCTCAGGAACAAGAGTTACCAGAGACTCAGTGCTTGAAGTTGAAATGTTGAACATAATGTGGGTAATAAAAAAGTGACTAAAATTAAACAGAATTATTGAACAAACCACTCAATTTTAACATAAATAAACTTTTACCTAGAAATTGAAAGTAAATAAAAGCTTTTTATTTTTGTATACAGGAAAAAAGAGTTTCCCGATATGAAAAAATTTATATTTTTTATTATGATTTCAACAATCCTGACATCATCATGTAACTCAAACACAAAAAACGTTAGGGGACAAATCACCGAAGGCTATATAGAGGTAACGGGAGGTAAAATTTGGTATAAAATTGTTGGTGCAGATAAGAGGGGGACACCTCTTCTCGTTGTTCACGGTGGACCTGGTGCACCTCATGACTATCTAGAGACTCTTGAAGCTCTTGCAGATAAAAGGCCTGTTATTTTCTACGATCAGCTTGGCTGCGGGAATTCGGACCTGCCGACGGACACTCTCTTATGGAAAATTGAAAGATTTGTTGAAGAGATAGTGATTATAAGAAGAGAATTAAAACTTGAGAAGATTCATCTTCTCGGGCAATCGTGGGGAGCTATGCTTGCAACTGAGTATATTATTAGAGAAAACCCTGAGGGAATACTCAGTTTGACTTTATCAGGACCACTTCTCAGCTCACCAAGATGGATTGCTGATCAAAACAGATTAGTCACTCTTCTCCCTGAAAATATTCAGAATACGATAAAACATTGTGAACAAGCCGAGGACTATTCTTCACAAGAGTATCAGAATGCAATTCAAGAATACTATAAAAAACATCTGTGTCGTATAAATCCTCTGCCAGAGCCTATGAATCGCACCAACAGCAAAATGGCTGTCAACATATATCTTTATATGTGGGGGCCCAGCGAATTCTGTGCTACAGGCACATTAAAAGATGCAGATCTTACAGGGGAATTGCACAAAATAAAAGTACCAGTCCTCTTAACTTGCGGAGAATTTGACGAAGCTACTCCGGAGAGTGTCAGATATTTCCAGTCGAAGATTCCTGGCTCAAAAATTCATATAATGAAAGACTGTTCTCATTCTCATCATCTTGAAAATCCGAAGGAGTATATTAAAATTACGGAGGACTTCCTAAAAAGTAACGACAAATAGAATTCACCATTTTTTCATATATTTACAATCAGTGAAAATTCCTGATTGAAAAAAATAGTCAACATATTTGTATGTTTCTGTTGTTTAGCACTTCTGGCAAACTTACCGGCAGTTAGTTGTTTATATGCTCAGCCAAGAAGTGACAGAGAGATTAATGCAATTAAGATTCCCAAAAAAGATTCTACTGGAAGGATAGTCTTACCACACAAAATACTACCTGCAAGTGTGTCAACAGTTAAAACGCCAAAAGACAGTCTGTCTATAACAAAAAGGCTCATCTCACTAACTATAAAACATTTAGAAAACGGGCAGTCGGCACAGGCATTATATACTATTCACGAAGCTCTTTCAAATTGCCCAAAAGAAGAGATTCGCACAAAAGCAATAGCAATTGCATATTATGCGATGCTACAGATAAAAACAGGATGTCATACAAAATCAGTAAACAGTCTTAATACATGCGACTCCCTGTTTAGAAAGCTTGGCGATATATATCTTTTGGCTTTTCATTACAATAATCTTGGTCTTTTCTATCAGAAATTTCACTCACAGGAAAAGGCTGACAAATATTTCCTTAGAGCATTAGCTTTCGGACGGGCAATTGAAGATGATTCACACATTACAGCTACGGCTCTTAACAACCTGGCTATAGGAGATGGTGAGACAAAGCTCAAAATAGGTTATTTGAACGAGGCAATTGCGATTAACCAAAAAGAAGGAAGAAAATTATCTCTTGCTGAGAATTACAACAATCTTGCTTATCAATATATTATCCTTGGTAAATACAAAATTGGCCACACATATTTGGATTCCGCACTAACAATCGGGATGAGTTTAAGTGCACAAGAGATTCTTTTTAATAATTATGACCTTCGGTCAATTATATATGCAAGGGAGGGGGATTACAGATTAGCATACGAAGAGACGAAAAAAAGACAACAGGCACAGAAAGTAATTACTGACGGACAGAATATCAGCGACATAGAAGAGATGATCTCTAATCGCATACTTTCAAGAAAAGAGTATGAGATAAACCTGCAAAAGAAAGAGAACGATATAAAACGATTAAATCTCACCCTTGTAATTTTGTTTTCAGCATTTATCATTACGATACTCGTTTTCCTATATATATACTTTTTCATCAGCAACCGGAGACGCATGCAAAACCTTGAACTCAAGCAAGCCTCTGCTGAAAGGGATGTAAAATACACTCAGGCAGAACTTCTTAATCTGGCAACTTATATAAACAGCAGGAATGACATTCTTTGCAACATACAGGAATCTTTAAGCAAGGCTCAGAAAATGGATGCTAAAGATGTTTATCCTGAATTAAGAAGGATAAATCTGTATATAAGGCATTTGCAGACAAAAAATGATGATGTGGAATCTGTTATGAGCCGTATTGGAAAAATAAATAAGGATTTCATTGACAGACTTACATCAGCACATCCTGACCTGACCAAGAATGATAAGAATGTAGCACTTTTACTCAGAGCCGGACTCTCTACAAAACAGATTTCAACACTTATGGATTGTTCACCGAAAAGTGTAAATATGGCTCGCTATCGTATGAGACAGCACCTTAATATCGATAGTGACACTAATCTTACATCATATTTAAAATCATTCTGATTGTAGATATTATATTTCTTATATACATCTAATAAAAAGGCACATATAAAAATATATTGTAGATATTTTTCTATTAAACACTGACCTTTTGTAGACATTTTTTAGTTTATTAAAAGGGCTTTTTATTTTCTCTTTTCGCAAATTTGAATAGAAAAACAATCACAAACCAAAACAAATAATTATGAAAAAGCCCCGAATCCATAAAAGATTGCTCGTCGGACTCGTATCGACTGCAATGTTGATTAGCGTGGGATCATGCCAGAAAAATCAAATCCCTTATGAGGATGTTTCCGGCATACTCACATGTAGGTTCCAACTTCCGGACGGCAGAGTGTTTGACTGCTCTGTCAATCAAGTAGAAAAATCTATCCAGAACAACCAGGATAGTATTCTTTACGGTACCCCGGCGCTAACTATGTCCCGAATCAAACCTCTGTTTACAACTACAATCGGGGCAAAAGTCTTTGTTAACGGTGAGGAGATCATATGTGGCGAGAGTGAAGTTGATTTGAGCAAACCCCTAAAAATAAATACTAAATATAATAATTCCGAACGAGAATATTCCGTGAATGCATATATTGAAAAAAGTGATCACAGCCAGATATCTGGTGCAAAGATTAATACTGATATGAGAATGACCGGTTTACCAACATTCAGTTCCTATAGTGCGGCATGGTTTAACAATAAATTATATATACTGGGCTCATACTATCCTAACGGCACATCTTCAACTGGTACTGCTTTCTATGAGTTATACTCGTCTGAAGATGGTGGATTATGGACAAAAGTTGAGACAAGCCCTGCAGTAATCGGAGGGTTCGGAACAGAACTGGCAGTATTGAACGGGAAGCTATATGCAATAGGTGGCGTTAGATTATTCGGGAAAGATATTAATGGCACACTTCCGGATGCTTCATCAACAAGTGTCTGGAGAATGATGTCCACTACAAATGGTAAGGACTGGTCAGACTGTACAGCCGGACAAATAGGTAATCCTCTCGGACGTCCATTCCCACAAGTGGTAACACACAACGGGATGCTATTTGTCAGAAGAGGAAAAATGTATGGTTTCGGAATGTGGCAACCATATAGCCAGATAAATATATACCGTTCTGTTGACGGGACAAATTGGACAAGTATAATTCCAAATCCGAGCATAGTTACCAACAGGAATGAGGATGCAATGTATTCATATAATGGAAAACTATGGATTTCCGGCGGATACACAAGCTTCTTATCTGAAAGTAATGTTAAAGGAGAAATATATTCATCTTCCGATAACGGAGCAACTTGGGTTACGGAGATCTCATCGGGAGAGGACCTGAAGAGATTCGGTCATAAAGTGGTTGCGTACAATGGAAAACTGTATATGATAGGCGGAGAAAAAATAGTTGGAAGCAACAGGATAGGGATTACCTCTGTGCTATCCTCAACTGATGGCAGGAACTGGATTACTTTGCCATCAGAGCAACAACTTCCGGCAGCATTTTCATCAAGAATATATGCTAATGTTTTAAACGGAACCGGTGATCTCATCTGGATCATAGGTGGCTATGCCAATTCTGCAGGAAATTATTCTATCAGCGGAATTGCTATGAATATGAGATATGATGTTTGGACAAAACGTTTAAAATAACTTATCACCAAATCAAATTGAAGAAACATGAAAAAGATAATAGCATTATTCTGCCTGATTGCGACATCTGTTGTGTTGCATGGACAGGTAAAGATGACAATAAGCGGGACTGTGAAGGATGCTGAAGGTAAAGCTATCCCTGGGACTCACGTTCAAGTCAAGGGTACTAATGTCGGGACAGAAACAAATATAGATGGATGTTTTACAATCCAGGTTCAAAAGGGAGGAATATTAAAGTTCAGCTTTATCGGCTACAAACCTGTAGAAAAGCTTGTAAATAAACCAGATTATGTGGAAATAATTCTTGAAGAGGATAAGATGGCTCTTATGGAGTTAGTATTTACGGGTTATTCAACTCAGGAAAGAAGAGATATTACAGGTTCCGTGACAACGGTAAGGCCGGCTGAAGTTACAAACGCCCTATCAATAGACAAAATGCTTGCCGGACAGGCAGCAGGAGTATATATGTCTACATCTTCCGGCGCGTTAGGAGCCGCCAACGTGCTAACCATAAGAGGAATAAGCACAATAATGGGTGATAATAACCCTTTGTATGTCATTGATGGTGTTCCTATTTATGGCACAAGCAGGGAGAACAACCTCACCTCAACTTCGGGAGGATCAATTCCGGCAATAGCAATGGGAGGGACCAACGTTTCAAGCACAATTACAAATAATCCAGCCTTGAATTATTCGTTTGAAAAAAATCCTCTCACATCACTCAATCCGGATGATATAGAATCAATTGAAATTCTGAAGGATGCATTTGCTACAGCAATATATGGTTCAAGAGGTTCTGCAGGAGTAATACTTATAACTACAAAAAAGGGGCTAAGGGACAGAACCAAAATTGATGTAAGTTTCAGTACAGCTATAGAAAATCCTATGGGGAAACTTAATTTACTCAACGGCGATGAGTACAATCTTATATATTCTATGTACTATCCTAATACCCCATTCTCTTCACAGTATAATACAGACTGGATTGATGCCGTTACGAGGACAGCAATAAGTACAAACACTTCTGCTTCCGTATCGGGAGGAACAGAGAAGACCAATTATTTTGTAAGTGCCTCGCTAAGCAGCAATCAGTCTTATATAATTAACAATGATCTGCAAAGGTTCTCTGTCAGGGTAAACCTTGATTCCAAACTTAACAAGATTACCACAATCGGAACCAACGTTTCACTCTCTCAAGTGGATAACAACGCACTACAGGCTCAGACAATATATGCACTTGCAGCAAAGAAGGCTCCTAACCTTCCTGTTTATAAAGATGACGGAGACTACTTCTACGGGCAGGGTACAAATCCTTATGGATACGCAGAGGCATACAACCCTGTCGCTACAGCATATGAAAATAAGATGAACTCTCTCGACAACAGAGTGACAGGAAATATTTTCATTGAACTGAAACCTACCAGGTGGATGACACTGAGATCAGATATTGGTACAGACATGTACAACACAAAGACATCTGTAAGGAAATCCGATGTCCCTCTGAGTGAAGTTGTGAGCAAGAATCAGGCTCAGGAGACTGTCTCAATGAGCTCCAAGTTTGTTGTAAACAACACTCTCAACATAAACAAGGAGTTTGGCAAGCACTTTATACAAGGCATTGTAGGTCAGAGCTATGAGACTTCAAAAATCTACGCAAACTCAATTTCAGGAAGGAATTTCTTCAGTCAGTACCTTGTAGGAGTCGGTTCAGCTCAGACCAAAAGTGTTTCCGGCGGCGGAGAGATAAAATCAGCCCTTCTTTCCGGTTTTGCCAGGCTTAACTATCAGTTTATGAGAAAATATATGACCGGATTGACATATCGTATAGACGGCTCTTCAAAATACAACAGGGATAACAGATACATAAACACACCTTCGGTATCTCTCGGATGGAGACTCAGTGAAGAGAAATTCATAAAAGACAATTTAAAATGGATTGATGATCTCAAACTCAGAGGATCTGTCGGTTGGTCAAGCAAAGATGCAAACTCCGACTATTATGGAGCTCAAGCGGAATATAGCCTGATCACCGGAGCAAATTACGGTGGGTATTCATATCTGAACATGTCTCAGCCCGGAAATACCAATCTTGGATGGGAAAAGACAGTGACTTACGATGTCGGACTGGATGCAACTTTCCTGGACCGCAGGATTGACATGACTTTGGATTACTATTACAAAAAAACCACAGATATGCTGTTCTCCTCAAATGTACCTGCATATACAGGATACACAAAACAGGACCAGAACATCGGGGATATGTCAAACTCAGGAGTTGAACTGAGACTTACCTCATATAATGTATCCGGAAAGGATTTCCAATGGCTTACAACTCTGACTTTCTCAAGAAATACCAATAAGATATTAAAACTCAACTTTGAGGGGAACCAGATTGATGAACTAAACAGCTCCTTCAAATACTACGCTGTAGGCTACCCTGCAGCCCAGTTCTATCTATATAAATGGAATGGTGTTAATCCGGAAAATGGTAATCCTCTTTGGATATATAAAGATGGAACTGTTAGTGAAACAGCCCCGGCAGCTGACAATAAAAACTCTGTCCACAATAAGTTTATAATGGGAGATGCAACGCCTGATTTTTACGGAGGCCTATCTAACTCATTAATATACAAAGGGATAGAATTAAACTTCCTCTTTACTTTCTCATACGGAGGACAGATGATTAATAATACAAAAGCTCAATTGATGACTTACTCCACTAGAGATGCCAATAATCTTGACAAGGACATACTAAAATTATGGCAAATATATGGACACAACACAGGTGTTCCGAAGTTGAAAAACTCATCAATCACAGGAAGTTATGACTATACAGCCTCGAGTACAACCACCAGATTCCTTGAAGACAACTCATACATGAGACTTAAGACACTTGAAGTTGCTTATTCTCTTCCGGAAGTACTCCTTCAGAAATCAAAGATTTTTAAACAAGTAAGAATTTATGCTATAGCAACTAACCTGTTAACCTTTACAAAATATTCCGGTATTGACCCTGAGGTTAGTGCGTTCGGCTCATCAGCGACCTCTTCCGGTTATGACAATCTTACAATGCCTCAGACAAGAGCATTCCAATTCGGTATTAAACTAGGTTTCTAAACGACAAAAGTAATGATTATGAAAAATTTAATTAAAACCATATTAGTGATAATCCTTGCGGTTTTTATTCAATCTTGCAACCTAGACCTAGCTCCTGAAAACGTTATGGTTGATGAGATAACATACAGAGACTCCAACACCGCAGAAGCTGCTCTTCTTGGGGCATATACAAGACTTAATGCCAGTATCTCCGGTGCTCCGACAGGCGTGAATAATTATGCAAATACAGGATACTTCATATTATTCGGAGAGATAGGAACTCCTACTCTATCTCTGAGAGAGAATTCGGGATTTGTCAACATGGTTACATCTCAGTACAACAGTTCAGACCATGAAGGCTATATTCAGAGCATGTGGGGTACAACATACAATGCAATAGACTATGCAAATAACGTAATTACCAATATTAATAAATATGGTCATTACAGCACTATTGCAATGCAAAGGCATATTGCTGAAGCAAAATTTATACGGGCTTATGAATATATGTTGCTTTTACAGGCTTTCGGAGACGGAGCCCTTACAGGTGACATGAGCGGTCTTGGAGTTATATTGCGCCTCACTCCATATGACGGCTATAACCCAGAGGATATACAAACCAGGATTACAGTAGGCGAAACATACAATCAGATTATCTCGGATCTTAATGATGCCCTGAAATTCCTGCCGGATGCAAATGTTACAAATCTCACTGCAAGGACACGGGCTTCCAGAACTGCAGCATTTGCTCTGCTATCCAGGGTTTATCTCTACAAAGGAACTTATACAAATAACCAAAGTGAGTTGCAATTGGCGGCAGACTATGCAGATTCTGTGATAACCAACACAAATGGTTACACATTCTCAACCTCATATACGAATCACACCTCATATATGTTTCCTCTCAACGAAACCGGAACAGAGACAAACAGCACAAATTTCAGTACCGAAGCAATATTGCTTTCTCCTTGCTATTCAAGTGCAAATAACTACTCCAACGGTCTAGGCTCACTTTTTTATAACAAGAGTTCTTTTTATGTTGGCCTTGATTTTGCCGGAATATATGCAAGCGGAGACAGACGAGGGTATATAGATCCTGAGACAGCAGCCTCTTTGCTATGGTATGGCAGCACTACATCAAATCCTACAGACCTTACCTCATACAAGTATAACAACGGCAATGGATTCAACAACGTTATATACTTGCGTGTTTCTGAAGCAAAACTCACAAAAGCGGAGGCACTTGCCAGAATTAACGGCATAAATGATGCCTCAATCACTCAGTTGAATGATATAAGAAGACGACCTTTCTCGACCAAACCGGTTGCATATACAGCATCCAGCTTTGCCACCCCACAGGCTCTTATAGACGAGATTTTGTTAGAGAGAATGAAAGAACTGGCTTTCGAAGGTCATACAAGATGGGATCTTATAAGGACCGGAAGACCTTTGAAAGATCCGTCTGTTAACAATGACAGAAAAATATTACCAATACCAAACTATGACATCAATATATCCTATGGTGCCATTGTTCAAAACAAAGGATATCGTTAGAAACAAATTATTTTATGAGACTTAAGTTAACCACACTTGCTTTGCTGTTGCCGATTATGGCTGCAGCCCAGAATTTTTCCAATCTTGACTTTGAGCAGGCTAAACAAATAGCATCCAAAGACAAAAAGATAATATTAGTGGATGTTACAAGCCAGAGGATGATGGGACCGGAAAAACTCAACTCTGAAAAACAACTTGCAGCCAATGTAGAGGTTGCCGAATTCTGCTCAAAAAATCTCATTTCAGTCAGAATGGATATGGGTTCTGAAGCCGGTAAATCTTTTGCACCGCTCCTTCAGATGAATATGTATCCCGCTTATGCCTTTATGATGCCTAACGGTGATTTGCTGGAAATTATCCACCCGTCCCGTGTATATAATAATCCCGGCCTTTTTCTTGAAAAAGCAAACTCTGCACTCTCCAAAGCTAACAATAAATGGAGCAACAGCAGAAGCATCGTCTTTCAGAATATTAGCTTTGAGGAGGCTCTCAAAGTTTCAAAAAGCAGCGGAAAACCTATATTCATTGATGCTTACACAGATAATTGCCAACCATGC